>NZ_CANMKV010000046.1 GCF_947498635.1 uncultured Microbulbifer sp.
ACTTGATCGTGTCATAGGGCACCTCTGCTGCGTAGTTTATCGCTTAAGAGAGTGTCCGTCTTTTGTGGGTAGGATCACGTAGCCAGCTTTCGCTTTTACATATCTCAAGGATTTCAGCTGATTAAAGAACAAGTCGATGAACACACCGGGCATATCGAATATTTAATGGAAATAAAAATCTAGCCACCACGACCGCTTATAAAATCATTCACAACGATTAGTTATTTTATTCACCTACAATAATTAGGCGGGAAAATAGTAACTTATATTGCCCGCATAACTCTGCCTAGTGAAAAGGTGAGAAAATAACCCTACTAGCAAGAAGCTCATTAGTATCACCCCAAAATTTTTCTCCAGAAGCCAATTAAGCTACTTTGTGGGATCCCGCTAATCCACATGATGCTACTGTATTTTTGACCGTTCCTTTAGTTGCGACCAGCTGTTCACCCTTAGCCTCACTAAAACGTTCCGTCAAATAATCACTCTGCCCACGCAGCAATATAGTAGTCTTAACCAACTCTTCCAAAACATCGATAACCCGATCCCGGAATGAGGAATCCTTTAGGCGCCCCAGCTCATCAAATTCCTGCCACGCCTTGGCAATGGAGGATTGATTGGGAATCGTGAACATGCGCATCCAACGCCCTAGTACGCGCAGACTGTTAACTGTATTGAACGACTGGGAGCCACCGGATATCTGCATGACTGCCAAGGTTTTTCCCTGAGTGGCTCGGGTTGCGCTCTGATCCAGTGGCAGCCAGTCAATCTGGTTTTTGAAAACCGCAGATATATTCCCGTGGATCTCCGGGCTGATCCAGACCTGCCCCTGGCTCCAAGCCGACCATTCTCGCAATTGATGTACCTTCGGGTGCTCAAAATTGACACCGTCGTAGAGCGGAAGGTCAGCGGGATCAAACAAACGCACTTCGGCATCAAAGTACTGCAGTATTTCGGCAACTTGATTAGCCAGTAAGCGTGAAAAAGAATTGGGCCTAAGCGATCCATACAGAATCAGAATTTTTGCAGGCTCGCTGCTGGGCGAAGTTTTCTGCAAACGCCGTTGGATTTCGCTGCCCGTATGCCTGGGTAGCATAAGACTTTACCTCAAAATATCTATATTTCTGGAATATTCGAAATATAGATTAAATTAATAGACTAGTTACAGTTAACCGATTCCTGGCCAGGTGTCATACAACACTCTTCCATCAGGTAATTCACCAAGCCCATAAGTTCGGGGAAACAGGCTTCGCAACGCAACACTCTTCCTTCGCGTTTTTGTACCATCAAACCAGAGCTAACTAATCGACTGATGTGGTGAGACAATGTAGAGCCCGGAATATCCAGCTGTTCCTGAATAGCACTTACGGCAAGACCATCTGGTCCCGCTTTAACCAGCAGGCGATAGATTGCTAAGCGGGTGGTATGACCCAGCTCAGCGAGTTTCTTGGCGGCATCTTGGTGTTCCATGGCAATTACGATATACCACACTGAGCAATCTGTAAACTACATTTCTAGAAACTTCGAAATTAATCCAAATTATAGCACCCCAAGGGGTAACATTCTGAAGCCACCAATGAAGCTCCCCCAATAAGGCTGACTACAGAGGACCTCATAGAGCCTGAAGTCTGGCGCTTCTATTTATCGGTCATTTATCCGTGGGGCTGAATTGTAAGGGGCGAGTGATTGTTAAGATTGGAGCCCTATCGATTTTGGAATAACAGCATACCCTTACCGGAAGCAATTCATCACTTATTCCTAATGGGGTTTTTCAAACCATTCCAGCACTATACCCTGAACCTAGAGTGCTATATTAGAAAGCTTTTGTAAGTATTGACCTATAAAAATAGTATTTAATCTTACCTATAAACCTACACTCAACTCTGAAGTGCATTACCCTTTAGGCTGCCGAGAAAGCCGTATATTCTCCCAATATCTGCCTGGAATTTTATAGCCCAACGTTTTCTGAGACGATTATGTAAACGCTCAATAAAAACTTCGACATCATTTTGAATCACAAGCTTGAAGTCCGTATTTCTCGGAAAGTACTGGCGCAGCAAGCCATTAGTGATCTCATTCAGGCCACTCCCCCAAGAGGTATACGGATGCGCAAAATAGACGGCTGAATCCAGTACCTCGCCAGTCTTCACGTGCAGGGCAAATTCTTTTCCATTAAGATAGCAATGGTGTGTAATAAGACTTTATACGGCTCAAGTTTAGCGACCAACTCTGCCGTTTTGCGCTCAACCTTCTGAAAGAGAGTAAATTTACTCTTACCATCTACTCTGGTAACCAGGGCACCGCTATGGCCTTTACCTATAGCGGTATCTAGTTCCCCGTCTCCGATGCGAGTTTTATCATCGATAACTGGTGGGCGCTGCTCGATGCTGATGGCGTTCTTGATGTGCCCGCGAGTTGATTTTCCATTTGCTCGTTTGTCGTAGGGTCTATCCCGGCGCCGCAAGTTCTCCTACAGGGTACCACGCTGCTTATCAGCCCAGACATGCAGGTAAATGATTTCATGGCTGAGACAGACTTTCTTCCTGTTCTAGCCTGCCAGAGATTTTCTTTGGGCTCCATTGCAGCTTCAGCTTGCTCTCTATCCCTGCAATGTTCTTGGGTAGCATCTTTGTTGTTATTCTCGCTTATCTACACCGCTCTTCAGTCATCCGTTGGGCTTGTTTATAGCGGTAGCCATAGCCACCTCGATTACGAGCCAGCGCTCTACTAATCGTAGTTTGGCTAACCCCAACCTCCCTGACGATTGACCTCTGACTCCAGTCACTTTTCTTTAATGCCTAAATCTGGCATCGTTGCTTACCGGTCAGTTGTTTATCGCTTTCTGTCACCACTTAATCTCTTGGCGGAGAAGAAGCGGCAGATATTACCTTCGACTGACCGTCCTTTTCCAAGTGATTAACTGATGCACTTCAAAGTTGAATGCAGGAAAACATAGGAATCAGTAAAAATGCTCCCAAGCAAGATATATCTCATTGATAAAGCAAAAGAGTTAACTGATGCCTGGCATCAAGTATTCGATGATATTGAGATTTTCGAAATCATAGAGGGCGATTACTTTTCACAGTCTGCCGATGCCATGGTAAGTCCAGCAAACAGCTTTGGAATCATGGATGGGGGATTAGACCTCCCAATTAGAAATACTCTTGGCTTTGAAGCCGAAGAAAATTTGCAAAAACGGATAAAATCTGATTTTCACGGTGAACTGCCTATAGGGGCGGCAATCATTGTTTCAACGTCCCACAAAAACTGGCCTTACTTAATTTCTTCTCCCACCATGCGCATACCGGAAGATATCTCAAATACATTAAATGCTTACCATGCTTTCAGGGCCATTTTGAATTCAGTACAGCTATTTAATAAGGCACACCCCAAAGAAAAGATTAATTCAATCGTATGCCCAGGTTTAGGTACAGGCATCGGGAATCTACCCGCAAGACGCTGCGCTGGCCATATGCGGGCAGCCTACGACTATCTCTCCAAACCCTCTAGAATTCCAAGCTTTAATGAAATTCATGAAACGCACAGGAGACTGCAGTTGGCCAACTAGGGAAGTTTAAGAATAATAACCCCCTATTTTTACTCGACCCAACGCCCCCACAAACATTTCCCAACCAAGAATACGAAAAAGTTATTATGATTTTCATTTTTTTGAAAAAATGGAAGCATTAAAAACCAAGAACTTGCTGACTTCTTATAGCTAAAACGCCAACAAGGCCCCAGTAAGGGGCCTTGTTTCATTTTTTGGGGCTACAGTTTATCCCAAGCCATATCCCAGTTCGATCCTCTGCCCGGCTCAAACTGGTTTGCACTTCGACTCCACTGCACACAGTAACCAGAGTTGGGGAAAGGTTTACACTGATAAATATTACCATCACTGGCCATCACTTTTGTTCCTGCAGTATATGATTTTAAACCTTCAGGAAATACATAATCATAGTTACCTGACGGTGGTGGTGCTACGTCGTCATCCATCAAGTGGAAATCCTGCATGGTTTGATCAATCAAGTTGCCATCCATATCTTTTATTACGATCACCAACATGTGATGTCCAGGTTCAGATTTTGAGAGTGTCAAAGTCTTATCCAATCTCTGACCATCACTCATATTGACTTCATAATTAGCCAGTGTTTCTCGCGCATGATTCAAAACCTTGAGATCGGCCCTGATGTTACCTTTTGCAGTAAGAGCGAGCTGTAAAGAAAGTGGCTCTCCAGATATTGAGTACATATCTTCAAGCCCTGACACATCTAAATCGTAGTCAGGTATCGGGCTATTGATCTCATAATTGATTTCAACACGCTCCAGACCACTTCCATTCTGCAAATATATTGGGTTTGAGCCGTAGACTGGGCTAAATTGATCTTCATTAATAAGCTGACCTGCGCGAACACTGGTCTGCTCTTGGTTGATTTTGGCCGCAAGATTATATGCCCAATTATTAGCCATGCCCTGTTCATCCGTAGCAATTTCCAACACGGTCGAATACGTAGGTTCTTCGCTGCTACTACTGTAAACACGCGTGGAAACTTTATCCCCAACTTTTAAATTTTGTGTTGGGTTGATAGTTCCACCCTGACTCCAGTCTGATTCGGGGATACCATCACCACCAAACTCTACGTCAATAACATTGTAAAAGGCCGCGGCTGTATCCGCTACATCCCATACTGCGAGAATCACTTGATAGCCTTCTCGATCGGGAACTACACATTCGTGATGCATATCAATCGGTGGCTTCTGGTTATTCCCATCGACAGCACAGAATGGATTGAGATCAAATGAGTCACGGGTTAATGGCTGATTCGGGTTCCAGTTCTGTTTGGTAATATAATATTTCCAGTCACGGGCAACATGATTTGCCGTAAAGTGCCACTTAAAAGTTTGTTTACCCGCTGTAATAGGATTTTTGAGCCAACGGTCAGCCGTTTGTTCATTTAAAGGCGACCACACATTGCTACCGGCACTGGCTATCTTACCATCCGCCGGACCACTTTGCGGAAATCCTTCCGGGCCTTCAACACTCTGCGGCTCCCATTGAACAGCCCCGCAATCCACATTCTTTTGACCTGTTGTGGATAAAGGATATTTACATAAAGTTCCCCGTGCAGATGCAACCCCCCCACCATACTCTTCAACATAGCCATGACTCATTACATTGGAACTAATACCAGCCAAAAGCATCGCCAGTAGCGTTTGATTTAATGCAGGTTTTTTCAAAGATGAAGCCGATTTTTTCATTCGTAAAATCATATCTACAACCATTATTTATGCATGTACGGTTTCCTTCCTGGGTATATTTAATTCCCTATTTAGCCCTACAAAGCAAGTACTACTATTTTTAGAAAATTACTCACAAGGCGTTATTGTCAGGTTAATGGACTGTGACCCACAGATGCGGTTCCAAAGATTTTTATTATTGTGCAAATAATGTGAATTTTTGTCGCCATACGCAAATACGAAGTTCTGTTTAAGATACTCTCAAGGGAGCTTTCCTTATACCAACCGTCTAGACGGGTGGTATAAACGCCTCAATAGCAAAATTTCAGCGATATAGTTCGCCTAATTTTTTTCATCCCCAGCCATTCAAATTAATGGCCAAAACTCGATTACCGTTCCAGAAAAATAAAAATCACCATAGATAGGATCAGTATCTTTTTATGAAAATGCTGTGTATCGATAGAACTTAATTGCACTATTTGCGCTTGCACCCCCTTGATGTTCCGCGAGAAAGCAACTTAAGGAGACTCTGAATAACCCCGTGATGCCATGGACTGTTAGACCTGCTCACCATCGAGGCATGGCTTCGCAGGAGTGACTAAGCTCCTCCAGGAGGTCACAATGTAGCGCAGGAATCACCCTGAAAGCTGCGTAGAGCGCGACTTAAAAGCACTGCTACTGCGTGCCGCTCTTGCAGCTGGCTAGGCGCGCTGCGCCTAATATCTGTCGCCTTCAAGCCCCGAAGAGAGATTAAGGAATCAATCCGAGGCTCTTTAAGTGGTTTTTTTAAGTAAATGAGAACATCCAGAAAAAGCATAAAAAAGAAAAACAAATTCCCAGCGACACGCACATTTGCCGTATTCCCTTCAGCATCTTAAAAGCTAGTCTTGTGACTCTTTCTGGCATTTATTAGGAATCAATCCTATCAAGTACCAGCCAGCCGCCGCTGGATATCTATCATTATCAGTAGATTAGCTAGAAACCAAAGATCCTTTATAATAAAGATCCCACTAGAGGACAGCAGTCCTAGACTCACCCAGCTCCCTGAGTAGCTGAACAGAAAGGTCTGTGTAGTCAAAAAAACCGCACTACAAAGTAATATCCCCGGCCAAAATAATGCGCGAATATGAATACCGATGGCCAACACAACCAAAGCGGCCAAGTCATAAACACCAATAATATTGGAGGTCTCCTGAATATCGAAAAAGCGATAAAGCCAGGCCATAAGAGGGGAGCTACTAACCAGGCCTTCAATACCCTGAGCCTCTATAGCCGTAAACTTCATGCCACCAATCCACAGCAAAACCAAACCTACCGGCAGAAAATTTAGCCAAATATATAGTCGCGATTGAAGGGTGTTGTGGCTAAGTAGAGTCAAACCTATTGCGACCAATGCAAAGTATTTGATCACACCCTGCCCGGAACCGAGCGCGGGAAACCCGCCCAGGCTCTCTATCCAATGGGCACTGCCGAAGAGGCTGAGTAAAGGCACTACGGATAGTACAATCATCCATAAAGCCAAAACACGCATCCATTTTTGGTGTAAAAATGAAAGTAGCGCCAATACGGCTGCCACCATGAAAATGGTCGCTGACGCAGTCCCTGCTACTGTGAGATCAGACGCTTGGCTAATACCGTAAAATCGAAAAATTGATGCTAAACCGCCCTGCTGGCCAGAAAATATAGCGATAGCAATCAGTGCAAAGGAAAGGCCCAAGAGGGCCGATATCAGTTTTTGTAAGCGGATATTCATTGTTCCGGGCCATATCGTGAATAAAAATTTCAGCGCAGTGCCACTCGTCACTTTCCGTTAATTTAAGCCACCCTTACCGAAAAGTTTCCGGAAGCATGACGATTCACAAAGGTGGCGTGGCGAAAAACTGGATGCCGATAAAGAGTGGTCGGACCCGGCGGGAAATTATTACAGCTGCCCTCAAGTACCAGCATATGACACTGCCCCCTCGCGACTCGCCAAGAACAACTGCCGCTGCACACTACGACCAAACTACTCCAAGATCAGAGTGCCCCGGTACATCTGCATCTGGCAGCTAAAGGGATACTTTCCCGGTTTCGCAGCCGGTATCTCTACGGAAGTTTCCTGATTGAGTTCTAACTCAGCACTGATGCCCAGATCCGGGATAATCACCCATTCGGAGCAGGGGCTCGGGTCTTCGCGACGAAAGTGCAAAGTGGCGGTTTGATTGGCAGGTAGGCGAATATGATCCGGCTCATAAACGCCGCCTCTAACCAGAATTTGCAATTTCTCACTAGCCTCCACAGCCTGTACCGCACCGCGCCTGGGCCCCAACCAAAACCACCAAATAATGGCAACAATCAGCAATACTCCGATTGTATTTACCAAGACCGCTTCCATTATTGGACCTCCGAAGGCTTAAAAAGGCGTAGGCGATTGGCATTGCTCACCACGGTGAGAGAGGAGAGCGCCATCGCGGCACCGGCGACAATGGGGCTCAGGAGCATGCCGGTTATCGGAAACAAAACCCCTGCAGCAATGGGAATACCCAGAGTGTTGTAGATAAAGGCCCCGAACAGATTCTGTTTAATATTGCCCAATGTTGCCCGCGATAACTCCACCGCATTGGCGACGCCATGCAGGGAGGAACGCATCAGAGTGACATCGGCACTTTCGATAGCGACATCGGTGCCCGCACCAATGGCAAAGCCCACATCGGCGCGAGCCAAGGCCGGCGCATCGTTGATACCATCCCCCACCATCCCCACACGCTCACCGCTTTTTTGCAGCTCGGCAACGATTTGCTCTTTATCTTCCGGCAATAACTCCGCGTGCACCTTATCGATGTTAAGGCGGCGGGCCACGGCCTCAGCACTGGCCCTGTTATCACCAGTGAGCATCTCGATACGCAGACCCAGTGTACGCAAACGCGCGATCGCCGCCTCGGCATCGCTGCGGATAGGGTCCGCCACCGCGATAATACCCTGCAGCTCACCATCCACAGCCCCATACATCACCGTGCGCCCCGCTTCCGCCAGGGAATTAGCTCGTGCCTGCCAGTCCCCCAGGGCAATATTTTCCCGTTGCATTAACTTACTGTTGCCAAGCAGCACTTTTTTGCCGGAAATCGTGCCCCTTACCCCATGTGCAGTAATGGCTTCAAAATCGCCCGGCGCCTGCAGGCCCAGTTTTTTCTCCTGGGCGGCAGTGACGATTGCCTCAGCCAGCGGGTGCTCGGAGCCCTGCTCCAGACTCGCCAACAGTTGCAGTAACTGGTCGCGGTCTCCATCGCTTTCGATATCGGTAAGACGCGGCGAGCCCTCGGTGAGGGTGCCGGTTTTATCCACAACCAACACGTCCAGGTTGCAAGACTGCTGCAACGCCTTGCCGTTGCGGATCAGCACGCCGTACTCCGCCCCTTTTCCCACGCCCACCATCACCGACATGGGTGTCGCCAGCCCCAGGGCACAGGGACAAGCGATAATCAGCACCGAAGTCAGCACCACCAGCATATGAGCCGCGCGGGGCTCAGGCCCCAGATTGAACCAGACCAGTGCCGCTCCTACGGCAATAATCATGACAACCGGTACAAAAACTGCAGAGATCCGGTCGGCCAGGCGCGCGATGGGTACCCGCGAGCCCTGGGCGTTTTTAACCATCTCGATAATTTGCGCAAGGCGGGTGTCGGCGCCGACTTTTTCCGCGCGAAACAGCAGGCTACCGTTTTTATTCAAGGTGCCGGCGGCCAAGTTATCCCCCTCACCTTTCTTCACCGGCACCGGCTCGCCGGTGAGCATGGATTCATCCACCAGGCTGGAGCCCTCCAAGACCACGCCATCCACGGGAATTTTTTCACCGGGCCGCACGCGCAACTGGTCCCCGGTCTGCACCTGATCTATCGGCAGGTCTACCTCTTTACCAGCGCGCAGCACCCGCGCCGAGGCATCCTGCAGCTCCAGCAGTTTCTCCACCGCCGCACTGGTGCGCCCACGGGCGCGCACTTCCAGCGCCTGGCCCAGGCTGATCAGGCCGATAATCATGGCGCTGGCCTCGAAGTACACGTGGCGCGCAGATTCCGGTAACAGGTGCGGCACCAATACCACCAACATCGAGAAGAGCCAGGCCGTGCCCGTACCCAGCGCCACCAGGGTATCCATGGTGGCACTGTGGTGACGCAGCGCCTTCCAGGCACCACTGAAGAACTGCCCACCGCAAAACACCAGGATCGCCAGGGTGACAAGTCCCATTGCACCCCAGGCGAGCTGGTCTGCTAGAGAATTCACCGACATCTTGTCGGTGATCAGCCCCCAGGCCATCAGCGGTAGACCCACACCCAGTGCGATGGCGGAGCGCCAGAGAAGCTGATGATAGTGACGCTGCTCCTGGGCGCGTTGCTCCTCACGCCGCTGGCGCTCGCTGCTCATAGCCACTTCGGCGTCGTACCCCGCCTGGCGCACCGCCTCGATACAGGCCTGAGACGCAACCGCTCCCTGCACGGTGAGCGTCTTATCGGCCAGGTTGACACGGGCATCCTGTACCCCCGCCACGCCCTGCACGGCACGCTCGATCTTGTTCACACAGCCGGCACAATTTACGCCGCTTAAACGGAATACTGTCTGCCTTGATTGCTGCTCATTCGCCATAATGCTCTCCCGAGAAACCATTTCTAGCGACAAAGTTACAACCTTACCGCTGGGGTAAGGCAATAGTCTGCGCAGCAATCTCTTCTTTATTTGCGCAAGCGTCGCCAATCTTCAGCTTAGCGGCCCAATTGCTGCCTCGGAGGCCTAGCCAAACTCGAGTGCAAAGGCCGCGCAAGGCCCACCTCGGAGTGTTATTATCGCGCCATGAAACACCCCCTGCTCCCTGAAAGACCCCTGAGTATCTCACCGTCTCTGGCCGCGACTGTTGGCCTGGAGGAAGCGGTATTACTCACAGCACTCGGCGACTTGACGCCTTTCCTACCCCTGGAACCTTATGGGGGGCGGGATTGGTACACCGCGCAGGGGGAGCAGCTGTATCTGTTGCTGCCGTTCTGGCAAGCGGCCGATATCCAGCGTGTGGCCACTAGCCTACGCAACCAGGGAGCTCTATTGCTTGGCGCGGCTCCATTCGGCAGCAGCGAGATCCTGAAGTTCGCCCTACCCGGCGAATACAAGCGCCCCGCCGCCACACCACCGCCTGTCCAACAGGCGCATGCACCGTCCAGCCGCAGCGCCAATACCATCGCACCGGGCTGGCAACCGGATGCCGAAACCATGGCGCGTATCAGCCAACTGGGTATCCCCGAGCATTTCGTGCGCGAACAACTACCGGAGTTCGTCACCTACTGGCGCGAACGTGCGGAACCACGTCATTCCTTTGGCTCCTTGTTCCTCCGCCAGGTAAAGAGTAAATGGGAAGCCTTTCGCGCTACCGCCCAGCGAAAACAGGCTCTGCCTGAGGGCTGGCAACCGAACAGCGACACCCTGCGCAAACTGGCAGACGAAGGCGTGCCCAGCACATTTGTCAGCCGCGGATTACAGCGCTTTCTCGATTACCATCACTCGAGCGGCAAGCAGTCCATTTCCTGGGACTTAGAATTCAATGACTGGATCATGGAAGACTGGGAAAAGCAGGACACCCCGTTTATCGAAAAGCGTAAACCCACCGCTATGGCGCGTGACTGGCAGCCCAGTGAACACACCTGGGAACAGCTACAGCGCCTGGCAATCAATCCGCGCTTTGCCGCCGAGCTGCTGCCTGAATTTATCTATAAGTGGACTGAGCGGGGCGGCCACAGTGCCCGCTGGGGTGAATTATTTATTGAATACGCCCGCGAAGAATGGGCCTATTACTGCCAGGGTATTGAAAAGAACCCGGTAGCTAAACCGATCTCACGCAATTGGCAACCGGGCGGTGATTGTCTCAGCCACCTGGTAAACCAGTGTGAAATCGAGCGGGACTTCGCCCTCTCCCTCGTGCCTGAATTTATTATTTACTGGCGCGGACAAAATGCCGCGCGCAAAAGCTGGGACGCCGTATTTGTGCGTCATGCCCGCCACCAATGGGCGGAGCGCAACAAGTTGGCAATAGGAAACTCTTATGGCAAACCACAAGAATCCAATAACAGCGCAAACCAGCGCACCCGCGACCGATCGATCGGCGACATACTCACAGACACAAACTGGTAGCGGACAAAGCCAGGAACAGCTGAACGAGAAAAAACGTGTAATCAACGAAGTGTTTGCACTTTTTAAACTGAATTACCACAACCAGTTCAGTGCCGCCTTCCCGGATACGGAAACCTTGCACCACGCCAAGCGTTTGTGGCTGGAGGCTCTGCTCTCTTTCGCCCCGCAAGATATTATGCAGGGCGCGAAACGCGCGATTTTGCAGAGCGAATATCTACCCACAGTACACAAGATGTTGCAGCTTTGTGCCGCTGGTGAAAATGGCCTTCCAGAAGCCCGTGCCGCCTATCGAGAAGCCTGCAACGCCCCAAGCCCCAAAACCAATCACAAGTGGAGCCACCCAGTGGTATACCACGCTGGGCGCGAATCCAATTGGCATTTCCTCGCCAATAACCCCGAATCTATCGCCTACCCGGTATTTGCCGAACACTACCGCAAACTCTGTGCGCGGGTTTTGGAAGGAGAAAAACTCAGCGCACCAGAACCATTAAAACTGGAAGAAAAACCAGGAACACCTCTTTCCAAAGAAGAGAATGCACAAAAGATGGCTGCTTTGCGTGCTGAATTAGGTATTTAAACTTCTGTAGATGGCGTTAAAAAATACGCTTAGCGCCGTTCTCCAAACACCCACCTCCCTTCATACTTTCCCAAATCATGACCAGATCTACTGAAAGCTTTAGGTCACCTTCCCTGTATTTTATTAAGCCATCCTCAAAAGATAGAACGTCTTTCAGATTCAAGATTATCTTGAAGCTGTTCGGTATCCTGACAAGGATTGTAATAATCCTACCCACCAACGACGGACACTCTCTTAAGCGATAAACTACGTAGCAGAGGTGACCTAATGCATGACTCATCGCAATCTTGCTGGATAGCGGAATACGACCTAATTGGCTTACAATTTATTCAGAAGCACCTTAGAGTATACAAGGAAGCCGCAGTAAGTAAATACACACTTACAACCCTAATCACTTATAAGAATAACGCCGATAAATGGATGGGGACCTTTAGAGAAGCAGAGAGAATGACTTTGTTCTACGCTTCCAGAACCAACAATAATAAACAGCTTACAAGCCTCAGCAGATCAATTGAATAAGATAAAAATTGAGAAAGTTTATGATTCAAGCATTATTGGCAAGCGGTATAGTTTTCGTTCTATTAAAACTCTTTGAACGAGGAAAAAATCGGGGGTTAGACGGATTTACATCTTTTGCCTTTGTACTTATTCCAGCAATGTTGATTTTCTTAGCCAGAATAGTCACAGGAATAGCGGGCATCAATCAGGAGCTTTTATTTGTACTGGTAATATTATACCTCATTATTCCGGCACTTATGTTACGATTTCAGTTTGAACTCCCATGGAAACCCTCGATACTTTATGGACTAATGGTGTTATTTGTCGTAACGGCAGTTGATAGCATTTTTTATCTACTAATTAACACCTACGCAGCCTAAAAATCCTAGCACGATAAAATCGTGCCATTTACACCTTGGGAAAATGAACTAACGCATAGTTCAACTACAGATAATCACACACAAACTTAAGGAATAAATCTTGAAGGAATTGTTTTATTTGGTACCCACTGCATTGCTATGTATTTCATGTGCCACCGTAAAGACAGTGAACCCCGAGAACAATCAGGTAGATATTAGCCATCAAGGACATAGGAGTTATTGTGAGAGTATTCCAAGAGTTTACAGTGGCACCTCATACTCCTTCTGCCTGCTAAATAGCGAACCAAGTGAACATATAAATAAAGGGTCAACGGTAAACAATGTGCCCCTAGCCGCAGTTGATGCCGTATTTTCGGTAGCAGCAGATACTGTTGTATTGCCATATACAGTATTTATGCAGGCAAAAAATGGCAATATTAAAGTGAATTAAAAGTCATGAGTTTTAAATTTCACCCCTCAGCCCAGATAAAATCGAGCACGCTTCATACGACAACTGATTACCGTTTAATTAAACAGGACAAACCCTTAAAGTAATAATGGCATATTCCATCATGAGTAATGAGCAACCAAATAATCCATTGCATGGTGTCACACTAGAGACAGTTGTAACGAAGCTGCAAGAGCATTATGGCTGGGACGGATTGGCCCAAAGGATTGACATCAATTGTTTTAAGAGTGACCCATCGATAAAATCATCACTGAAATTTTTGCGTAAAACCCAATGGGCCAGAGATAAGGTTGAGCATTTGTATATTTCAACCTTTGAAAAACCATCCCCCTGGGGTGGGTCCAGTTGAATTATTTACGATTATACCGGCGCTGCGGTTGCCTACCCTCCCAACCATAAACACGACAGGTAAAGCCGTAGAAATTTCAGCTCGACTTTACGGCTTCGTTTATCCTGAAACATAATATCGACCATGAAAGACTTATAGATACTGGATACATGCCCACAGGAAAAATATCCCTTACAACTGGACTTTAATTGGGATGAAATTTCGGCACAGACCTGACCGCCATCCTTCCTAAAAATTGGTGGAGTGTTATTATTGATAGTTTTCCAGAACCCAAAGCGAATACAGTTTTTCAAACAGCGCAAACTTAAGGATCCAAATATCAATCAATAGCATTGTTATCACTGGGTCTACTTTTGGTGACCTCACCCAAATTATGGATAAGTAGAGTCCCTAGCGGCGATCAAACCCCCAAAAATGCTCTGTAGTGGTCAATAAAAATTATGATACCTAGCAATGGATATGATGATAAAATTTCATCCCAGCCCTATAAATATTTAAAAGAATTTTCATATACGTCTAACGGAAATAAGCTCGGTAAAACTACTTGATCAAGCAGTTAACTCCCCTACATCGAGCAGCAATCATCAAAAATATATATGGATCGATCATGAAAAAAATAAAATTTCTGATAAACATAGTTGTGGTACTTACGCTATCAATCGGGAATCTGACTGCCGAAGAGGTTAAGATAGATGAAACTCTTACCATTCATTACAAGCAGGTCGGCGAGGGCGATGCAACCATTATCTTTATCCCGGGTTGGATGATGTCGACCGATGTATTTGAGCATCAACTTGCACATTTTGAGGGCTCAAAAAAGTACCGGGCACTGACATATGACCCGCGAGGCCAAGGGAAATCCTCAAAACCTGTTGAGGGGCATACCTACCAACAGCATGCTCGGGATCTAGCCCGGCTGATTGATAAATTAGATTTGGAAAATATAATTCTAGCGGGTTGGTCCTATGGTGTTACAGAACAACTGGCTTACTTGAATCAGTTCGGAACTGATAAGCTCAAAGCAATGATCATGATCGACACGGGCCCAGATATTACAGGGGCCACGCGCGATGAATGGGTGTGGTACCTAAACGACGATTCAGATGGCTATTCACGCGGGTTTACCGAGGGTATTATTGAAAATCGAGAGAAGGTAATTGCTGAATTTAGTGAATGGATGCTCGAAAACCCTACCTCAGAAAAAGTTGCTTGGGTATCCAATATCGCCCGTCAAACTTCCAGCAGTGTTGCTTCCATTAATAATGCCACAGGATTTTATTTGGACTACAGTAGAGACCTTATTTCACAGGAAGGAAAGTTGCCTCTACTTTATATCGTGCGTCAAGAGATGAAGGAAGTGGCGGACAGGTGGATTAAAGCCAACACCCCATCGGCAACAGCCGTTTATATGGGGAAGCATATGATGTTTTGGGAGAGACCTAAGGCGTTTAACCACGCCTTAGATAATTTCCTGTCAAGCATTGAAGGTAAGTGATGTATCTTTGACCTATACGCCCAAAAAATATTACGCCTCAATTTGCATACAACTGGCGCATCTTAGGCCCGATAACACAGGGCCTAAATTCCAGGGGATATTTCTTTTAAATTCAGGTTGAATGCATAGCCAATAGAGACCAACATTTGGTAATATCGCACCAATTTAAAAAGTAAAGTAACAGAATATACCAATTGTATTACTATGCTCGGCATGGCCGATTAATCGAGAAAGTAACACTACAACTATAAATTGGGGACTACGGTCCCTACCTTAGCTTCTCGGCACGTCGAGTCTAATTTTAGAGAATAAATGCCAAAAAAACATTTACTATTGGGCGCCCTAAAACCCCAACATTTTTTGAAAATTATCCCAGTATAGATTCTCCATTTCCGGTTTTCTCTATAAATCAGATTGATTAACACAGTAACCAGATACCCCTCTCCTCTATGTACAAATTCTTATTTACAATAGCCCTCGCCTTTTTCTCTTTTATCCTGTGGATAATTTATTTAGCAAACACAGCCAGCAACAGCATTTGCTTTGATCTTGTGAAGGCCATTCCATATGGTGATAAGTTCGGGCATATTTTTCTGTTTGGCCTACTCGCTTTTCTGGCTATTGTGGCCAGTAGGTTTCGCACCTTCAAGTTGAACGCGCTAAAAATCTACTATGGGACTCTAGGAGTATTAATATTTGCTTTGACTGAAGAGGCAAGCCAGGCATTTTTACCTTCACGTACTTTTGACTTTCTGGATTTGGGTGCCGATCTTATCGGTATTGCACTTGCCAGTTTGGCGGCCCATCAATTAGAGCGGCGAAACCCTGATATAAATCGCTAACATACAGCCGGAATTTCGACCCTGATAAGAAATTTACCCGTTGTACGATTCCCTTCCATCGGTTACATGCTCAATACGTCGCTGATGTATTACTTGGCAATGGCATTGTGGTCCAGTGACTTCCTGACTGAATCCCAGCCCACCAGCTTAAAATTCTGTGTAGCACTGGGCAGTCGGTTTCTGCCGTCTTGAATAACCAGGAGGCCCTCCGGATAATCCGGTCCAAGGTACGCGCTGGTTACCTCCAGGCCATCAGTCTCTGAACTGCCATCAATTCCTGCCTGCATATTCAGCGCTACCCGGAACTGCCCGATAAAGTCCTTACCATCCCGAGAGAACGCAGCATTGCTGTCGTTACCCTGGTTGGAGGCTATCAGGTAACCGCTATCACCGGTGAGATATAGGGACAGGCCCTCTATGTCAGCCGCTAGTATTTTGTTATCCACGGCAGCAAGCAGCTGCGGCTGTGTCGTATTGCCAGATTGTTTTTCCAAACTTAGCGACCAAATCCCCCGGTCCTCCTCGGCGAAAAAAAGGGTTTGCCGTTTGTCATCCACAACACAACCTTCAACTTGGCTGTCAACGGAAATCCGTGCCTGAATACTAAGGGTAAACTCTGTGGATTGACTATCCAGGAAAAGCTCTAACTGATACAGCCCTGCGTCTGAAATCTGCGCTCATATCCGGGGATCAGGGTTTTAAATACCTCCAAACTGGCGAGTAAATCGGAGGGAATCACATCCAAGGCTACAGCGCGGTTTCCGGTGCAGGGAGCTCACACCGTTAATCGTGGCGGCGTTCAGATTGGGATCTAGTCCGCGCACCCCCACAAAACGGCCCTCGCCCTGGTCGCGGGCGATGAAGACCCCCGGCATGCGCTGCAGGGCATCGGGCAGTTCGCCGATGGCATCGGAGGTTTGTACCGCCACCACTTTGTTAGAATTCCGCTGACGACCCAGGTCGCTGCGCGCGCTGCTAGCCTGGGCGGTGACGGTTACCGTTTCCATAACGCGGGATTGATTTTCCTGCGCGAGGGCATTGGCACAATAAACAATGTTGACGTAAAAAATAACTGAGGCGAGTGCTGTCACCAGAGGGGTGGGCCATCGAACGTCAATGGTTTTACTCTTCATCGTGTCCCGCTCCAATTGATATCGATGGCGTATTTATTGGAGCGCAGACTAGAGGGCCTCTATGAGCTTTGCATGACGATTTTTTTAAGCTGTCATCAAGCCTTCAGAAAAACCTGGGAGTTTTCCGCTCAATTTTTCCTGCCGGTGATACTTTATTAATTGGCAGCAAAGTCGAGAAACATTCACCTGTAGCAAGATTGCCTACTAATGAATGGCTCACCGGGTGGTACCGCCACATGATCTACAGTGATTTCCACCCTATGTGTGCACACTGATATGTAAAACATTCGAAATGTATTCTCAGGTTTCCCGCAATGGAGCAGCACCCATGAAAGACTCCCCCAAAAATCCCGGTCGCAGACAGCTACTCAAGACCCTCGGAGGTGCCACTGCCGTCGGGGCAGCCTCCACGTTAATTCCTGGCTGCGGCGCCAAGCAAAAGGCCACTGCGGTGAATCTTTCATTTCGGGAAATTCCCCACAGCCTGGATTTCGAACACCACCTGCCGCAGGAATACAGCGCGGATATTCTTTTGCGCTGGGGTGATCCTATTGATGACAACACTGCGGAATTTCGCCCGCAAGCACTCACTGCGCAAAGCCAGTTACACCGTTTTGGCTACAACAACGATTTTATCGCCTTTATGCCCTTGGCGGCGGATATCCCCGCGGAGCGCGGAGACCTCCACTACCGAAGTAACAACAGCACCCGCGGCCTGCTGTGTGTAAACCACGAATACACCCAGCCACATCTGATGTTCCCCGGTTATAACAATAAATATAGCGCCACGCGGGGAGTCAGCGCTGAACATGTCGCCATTGAACAGGCCGCCTGTGGCCATTCGGTGGTAGAAATTGCGCGCGGAGATAAGGGCTGGCAGGTCATTCTGGACAGCCCTTACAACCGCCGTATTACTTTGTCGACGGCGATGCAGATCCGCGGTCCCGCAGCGGGGGACAAGCGGCTGCAGACCGCGGAAGATCCCAGCGGTACCCGAGTGCTCGGTACCATCGGCAACTGTGCCGGTGGCAAGACCCCCTGGGGTACCGTGTTAATTGCCGAGGAGGGGTTTGGCGGTGCCTTTCAGGGGGCCCCCGACGACATCGAGGATCCTCGCGAGGCACGCAATCATCGCGACTTTGGTATATCGCCGCACAACCGCAACCTGGGCGATTACGACCGGCGCTTCGATATCCAGCATGAGCCCAATGAGCCCAACCGCTTTGGCTGGATGGTGGAATACGATCCCTACGATCCCCAGTCTGTCCCCCGCAAACTCTCCAGCCTCGGCCGATTTGAACACGAGGGCTTCACCCTGGTATGCAAACCGGGCCAGGCGGTGGTGGCCTATGGCGGCGATGACGACGAGCACCAGTTTGTCTACCGCTATGTCTCCAAAGATATCTACAAACCGGACGATACCGCCCACAACCGCCAATTGCTGACCGAGGGCACCCTCTACGCGGCGCGCTTTGGCGAGGACGGCAGCGGGCAGTGGCTGCCACTGATCGTTGGCCAGGGCCCATTGATTGGGGAAAACGGCTTTCGCAACCAGGCGGATGTTTTAATCGACGCACGTCGCGCGGCTGCGCTCATGGGCGCCACCCCCATGGACCGCCCGGAGGATGTGGAAACCAATCCCCACAACGACTGCACTTATGTAATGCTGACCAAGAATAAAAAACGTGGCAAAGACGCTGTAGACGCAGCCAATCCCCGCCCCCGCAACACCGCTGGCCATGTACTGGAAATTGTGCCCCCCGGCAGCACGGGTAAGCGGGATCACACCAGTAACCACTTCCGCTGGCAGCAGTTTCTTCTGGGCGGCAATCCCAATGCGGAAAACCCCGCGGAGCGCGGTGCCTATGGCCAGCAATCTCACTACAACATCTCCAGCCACGGCTGGTTTGCCAATCCGGACAATGTCGCTTTCGATCCCCGCGGCAATATGTGGGTGGCCACCGACGGCTGCGAGCGCTTCGGTTTTCACGACGGCCTCTGGGCCATGGCCACCGAGGGCCCTCTACGCGCGGCGCCCAAGCACTTTTTTGGCTGCCCCCGAGGGGCTGAGGTTTGCGGTCCGGAATTCACCCCCGATGGCAAAACCCTATTTGTAGCGGTGCAACATCCCGCCGAGGCGCGTAATTCAACTTTCAGCTCTCCCCTACACCGCTGGCCAGACAATGACCCGAACCTGCCACCGCGCCCTTCGGTATTGGCAATCTACCGGGACGATGGCGGCGAGGTGGGGCGTTAGGAAATCTCCTGTCGGCGCGCTTTCACTCAATCCAGGCGGCCCTGCTAAAATTTTTATTTACCGCCCTTTTTGTGTGGCACGCCGCCGGTTCCCAAAGGAATACTGGCGGCTCTTTAGTAGAGGTTCCCCATGTTACCGAGGTGCCCCACGGTCTTACGCCCCCTTGTAGTCTTACTGGCGGCAATGGCCAGTATCCTGCTCTTTAGTGTGCCAACCCAGGCCCAGGTGCCGGAGAATCCCGTCAACTTACGAGGCAGCGGCGCCAGTTTCCCCTATCCCATTTATGTCGAATGGTTTCGCCAGTTCACGCACCGGGAAAACAATATTTTTATCTTTTACGAGATGAGTAGCAGCGGAGATGGTATCCGTGATTTTATCGGCCATACCGTAGATTTTGCCGCCTCTGACGCGGCTATAGAGATCAATGAACTCAAGCATCTCAAAGAGGGGGGCGTGGTACTTCCCGTCACAGCCGGAGAGGTGGTACTGGTATTCAATCTGCCCGGTATCGAGGAGTTAAAGCTGTCTCGGGAAGCCTACTTAGGCATTTTTATGGGCAAGGTGCGACACTGGAATGACCCCAGCATCGTCGCCAGTAATCCCGGTGTGAAATTGCCACGCACCGATATTACAGTGATCACCCGCTCGGAAAGTTCCGGCACCTCGTATATTTTCTCGGGTCACCTCAGTGCCATGAGCGAAGCATTTCGCGAAACCATCGGGCTGGACCGGACTCCCAACTGGCCCAAGCTAGCAACCTTTCAGCAGGCTCCCGGCAATCAGGGGATAGCTGCCAAAGTCAGGGCGATACCGGGAGCCATCGGTTACGTCGAACACGGCTTTGCCGAGATCGTCAACCTGCCCATGGCCGTGCTGCAAAATCGTGCGGGTCAATATGTTGAGGCCAGCGCCAAGAGCGGCATGGCAGCATTGGAGGAAGTAGAGTTTCCCAATAGCAAGCTGCCTGTGAGCGGCGCCCCCAATCTGATCGCCTGGGTGTGGGACCCCAAGGGCCAGAGCGCCTACCCCATCACCAGTTTTTCCTGGCTGCTCCTCTACGCCAACCAGGAAGATGATAAAGCCCAAGCTTTGCGGCAAATGCTGGTGTTTATGCTGAGTCAAAACTCCCAAGCGGAGGCCGGGAATATTGGACTGGTCCCACTACCGGAAAGTGTGCGCCTAAGAGTCCTCAACGCCGTCACTTACGTGCAGTAGTGCAACCCGTTCAGGCATCTGTGTCCACCGTAACATAGGGCAAGACCCGATTGCGCCCCGCTCTTTTCGCCCGGTAGAGAGCGCTGTCGGCATGCTGTAATAATTCCAATACATCGCGCTCCCCCTGTAACTGGGCCACACCGATACTCGCCGTAAACTGAACCGGCCCCTGAGCAGACTTGATCATAATCTTGGCGATATCCCGGTGGATACGCCTGGCAATGGCCAGTGTGCCAGGGCCATCGGCGCTGACCAGCAGTGCAAACTCCTCGCCGCCGATACGACCAAAGACATCCACCTCGCGCACATGCTGGGCAATCACTCTGGCCGTGGCGCAAAGGGCCTGATCACCGATTAGGTGACCGTGCATATCATTGATGGATTTAAAGCGGTCGATATCCAACATCAATATGCCCAGGGGAATCCCCTTGCGCTGGACCAACTTGAGCAGCAGGTTGGACTCCTCAAAGAAGCTACGGCGGTTGTGAATACCCGTTAGGGGATCAGTGCGCGCCTCCAGCTCCGCTCTGGCCTTGGCCGCCTCCAATTCTCTGGTGCGCGACTGCACCAGCAACTCCAGATCGGTTTTGGAAATTTCCAGCTGTTGCAGGTATTTCTTTTCCGCCCGATCTTTTTGCAAGCGCAGGCGCTGTACCATCAGGCCAATCGCTACCATGATCGCCAGCATCTCGACAAAGGAAGCAACCGGTGGCCAGTAATAATTGACTGGATTGTGCACTACATAGCCAAGGTCGCGCATCGCCTGTGCCAGCAGTCCCAGCACCAGGGTCGCCCAGCCCAGGGCAAATACCCCCGCGGCATTTTCCCCCTGACGCCAGCGTATCAGGGCGATAGGCACCACCAGCGGATAACACAGCAACGCGATAATCATGGATATCTGGGACAGGGCCTTCCAATCCAATAAAACACACCCCACTAAAAACGCTACATTGAGCAGCATAAGTTGCAACAGCGCATCGAGTTTTGGTGTGTGACGACGGGTTTTTAGAAAGGTGCGAGCGAAAAAAAGCCCCGCCATAATCGCTACAGCGCCGCTGAGCGTGGCATATCCCCAGTGGAAGCTGCCTTTCATCAGATATTGGTGGGTATATCCCAATACTGTGCCCCACACTAAAATTTTGCTGGCACAGTAAAAAGAATAGAAATACAAAATTTTATTGTTAATGGCGATCGCCCCCACCAGGGCAAAGATCGCCATCAGGAAGTAGCCCCCAAACAGGAAGGCCATCAGACTGATTTCCCCCTTGCTGTTTTGTTGTAGAGGTTGAGGGCTCCAAATTCGTAGACTGGGGAAAACCACGCCCAACTCACCGGGATCGAATTTCACCATCAGCGCCTCAGCGGCCCCTGGTGCAATGGTGAGCGGGAAGACAAAGCGATTGTGCGCCACCTGGCGTCTATCAAAGGGCTGATAAATTGAGAGGTTGCTTATCTCGCGAAATGCCTCGCTACTCCCCTTCTCCCGACTAAAAGCCTGTAGTCCAACAAGTTGGTGATCGACGTATTCAATATGCAAGGTTACCGGCTGGCTGTCCCGGTTGTGCAGGGAGAAGTGAGACCAAAAGACACCGGCTTGAAGCCCGGTGGAGCCCGCAGTTTCCAGAGTATGAAACTCTCCCAGTTCATAGGCTTGCAGCGCTTGGGTAAGACCACTCTCGCCGTGCTCGTCATGCCATATGGCGTGGAGGCCAGTAAATTTATCGCCAGCCTCATTGGCCGTGACATCGAGGGGGGTATGTGCCCATACGGGGTTTTGCGGGAAGAAAACACCGCAGATAAACAATAATAGAAGAGCACAAAAAGCGAAACGAAAGTACCAATATATAACTTTAACACGCCGCAAATTCAGAAGCCGCAGTCTTGTTATTTTGTCTTTCATAATTCGGGCGCGCGCGAGATAAAACTCTGTTGTTATAAAGCGTTCACTCCAAGCAGTAAATGACAGCCTCTCACTTAAGGTTAGATATGCTGGGTAGGCACTACCAGCGGGATGATCAACCCGCCGAAATGTTCCTATCTGGGAAATTTCTTCGGCGACTTAAAGAGGGTTTTCAGCGTGTCAATAAAGGAAAATCTTTATATTCACGAAAGTCACAAAAAACAAAATGGCCGTCGCCGAAAGGTAAACCTGAGTGGGAGGTAGAGTTTGTGAAGAGCCCTATTGGCAATGACTTCAAGGTTCCTGCTAAATCCCAAAAGATCATTTAAACGAGCCCACGGGAATAATCGCGTGAGCCCACCACAAGCGGCTAGATCGAAAAGAACTGCTGAATTCCCACCAACACATTAGTGGTGGCCACGGAGGCGAGTATCAGCCCCATGACCCGGCTGACGATACTGGCCCCGGCATTGCCAATAAAGCGGTAGATCCAATTGGCGGTGAGCAACAACGCAATCACAATGGCCAGTACCGCAAGCATCGCCGAAGCGGTATTGAGTTGGTGCATCATATCAAAGCGGTGATTGTCGGTGAGTACCACCGCCGCCAACATGGCCCCCGGTGAAGCGATTGAGGGGACAGCCAGCGGAAAGATCGCTGTCTCGTGCCCCTCTCGCACAATTTCCATCTCCTGCTCCGGCTTACTGTCACCAAAGATCATGGTGAGGGCGAACAGGAACAGCACGACGCCACCTGCCACTTGGAAGGCAGAAAGGGGTACGCCGATCGCTTCCAGGAGAAACTGCCCCACCAGCAAAAAGAACAACAGTATGCCGGTGGCCACCAACACGGCGAGCCAGGCGATTTTACGCTTTTGCCATTCGGCGTGGCGGGAGGTGACCGCGATAAATACCGGCAGGGTGCCCACCGGATCGATCACTGCAAAGAAAAAAACAAAACTACTAATCCAATCGCTCAAGGGTGCTCCGGCGTACCATGCTACTATTATCCGCTTATTCCCTGCCGCGGGGAGATCGGCAAGCGCCTTGGGGGTAGAATATGGTATGCCCATCGACCACCAATAACAGCCCTACCGGCAAATGCTTAACCTGAAACTCTGAAAGCAAGTCTAGTGCATGACCAATCACTCACCGACCGCCCGCCGCATCGCTAAGACCATCCTGAATGGTTTTGATGCGTATTTCGCAGACTACCAGAACATCACTCTAGGCGCCAAAGCGCGCTTTGAGACAGCCGCCTGGCAGGCGGCTCACCACGCCAATAAAGAGCGTATCGACCTGTATAAAATCAAGGTCAACCAAGTACTTAAACTGGTGCACTCGGTCACCAGTAAAGACACCGGCCAGCTGGAATTGTGGCGCGATGCCCGCGCCACCTATGCACAGTTGATCGCCAATCACAGCAATTACGAGATTGCCGAAACCTTTTTCAACTCGGTCTTTTGCAGCCAGTTCAAGCACGCAGATATTCACGATAAGAATATTTTCGTCAAACCCTCGCGTGCACCCGAAGATAAACCGCTGCGCGATTACAGTATCTATATCAGTTACAGTGGTCGCGATGGCCTCGAATGTATGATCGAGGACATTCTCAAGGACTTCAGTTTTTCCGCGCCCTGGGAAAACATGCAGCGAGATATTGAAAATATCTGTGCGGCTCTGCGCGCAGAGCCCCTCGCACACCTGGAGAATGAAAAACAGCTGCGTGTGGATATGCTGGAGTCCGTTTTCTACCGCAACAAAGCCGCTTACCTGGTTGGGCGCATGATATTCAATGGCGAAGTGGTGCCCATTATTCTGCCCTGTCTGAACAATGGCCGCGGCGGCATTTTTGTTGACACCCTACTACACAGCAATGATTCCGCCAGCATCATTTTCAGTTTTACCCGCTCCTACTTTATGGTGGATGCCCCGATCCCCTCGCGTTTTGTGCGCTTTCTCTCCACCATTATGCCGCTCAAGGAAAAGTCGGAGCTGTACAATTCCATCGGTTTCCACAAACATGGCAAGACGGAGTTCTACCGCCATATCCTCGCCCATATGAAGGTGAGCAATGATCAGTTTGTCATTGCCCCCGGTATCAAGGGCATGGTCATGAGTGTGTTTACCCTGCCCTCCTACCCGGTAGTTTTTAAGGTTATTAAAGACCGCTTCGATCGGCCTAAAACCGTCACCGAAAAAATTGTGCGGGAAAAATATAAATTTGTATCCCGCTCTGACCGGGTTGGACGCATGGCAGATACCCAGGAGTACACCAACTTCATCTTCTATCGTAATCGCTTTAGCGAGGAGCTGTTGCGCGAATTACAGGAAGTGGCTCCATCCAAATTAATCATTAACGACAAATGGGTGATTATCAAACACCTCTATGTCGAGCGCCGCATGGAGCCGCTCAACCTCTACTTGCAGAATGCCAGCGATGCGGAAATCCGCGAGGCGATGGAAGAGTACGGCAACGCCATCAAGCAACTGGCCGCAGCCAATATCTTCCCCGGTGATATGCTCCTCAAAAATTTTGGTGTGACCCGTCATGGTCGTGTGGTTTTCTATGATTACGACGAACTTTGCGCACTGACGGAATGTAACTTCCGCAAGATCCCCGAGGCGCAAACCCCCGAGCAGGAGCTGGCAGATAAACCTTGGTATACCGTGGATGAGGCGGATGTTTTTCCGGAGGAGTTCCGCCTTTTTTTCTCCGGCAACCCCATCGCGCGCGCCGCTTTTGAAAGATTGCACAGTGATCTCTACGACTACCGTTACTGGAGGCGCCTGCAGGACCGTATTCGCGCCGGACATGTGGAAAGCGCCTTCCCCTATCGGCGCAAATGGCGTTTCCACCGTCGCGCCCCGGCCATCGCACGGAAAAAATAAGCGCGCAAACTATGGCTATATTGGTAGGAGGCCCTAACAATTCGAATAGGTGATCAGTGCGCATATTTGCATGGGCCGCAACCCTCGCGGCCCTGGCTCTATTAACTGCCAGCGGCTGCGGTTATCTGCCCAGCGAAATGACCATCGTCGGCAAGGAAAAGGCACCGCCCCCATACGCCCGTATCACCGGTAAACCCCAAGTGGTCAGTTGCGCCATCCCCGCACAAGGGTTTCGCCCGGTTACCTTTGACAGTCTCTATACCTTTACCGGTAGTGAGCGCGAACCCTTTCAGGAAAAGACCAACGTGCCTATGCAGTACGACGTGCTGGCCTATGTGTGGGGTAGTGAACGCTGCGCACCGCGCGCCTTCTGCAAAAGGGGGGATTATTACTGGCTGATCGGCCGCGGCCCCGGCAATGATTTCCAGACCTGGGTCGTCACACCTCAGTACCCGCGTATGATTATTCAGTCTCCCTGCGCCGAGCGGCTGCGTATAGGGTTGCGCTATCGTTTTTCATTCAATCGTGGCAAGTTGGTGGGGTTCAGTCAGGAGAGATAACTGTGCGCCACACAATGAAAGAGGTGCATCCTTGCCTGTTGCCTGTTGCCTGCTACCCAGCTGCGCACCTCGACCTCGTTGCTGTGTTTAAAAACCATTAATCTCTTAATAATGGGGTTATTCACTTTCACCAAGCTGCTTCAGATAAGTGTAGATAGCATCCTGGGAGCGGCAGTTTTTCCCCTCGGCGTTGGCCAGGCGGGTATTACTCTGTTCGGCATCGAGTACTCTGGCTTTCTGATTATCGTTCCATTGTAACTCCAGAACTTCCCGAATGGTCTTGTGATGCTCCGGGTTGGATACTGGGAAGGTTACTTCAACCCGCTGGTCCAGATTACGTTTCATCAAATCGGCCGATGATATCCACAGCAGTTCTTCGCCGCCATTGTGGAATATATATACCCGCGCGTGCTCCAGATATTTATCCACCAGGCTAATTGCCTGGATATTGTCGGATAATCCCGGTGTTTCACAAATGAGAGAGCACATGCCGCGAATCAACAGTTTGATTTTTACGCCGGCCGCACTGGCTCGATACAATTGGGCGATCACCAGGCTGTCTACCAGGTTATTACATTTGAAAAACAACCCGGCCTCTCGCCCCTCTTTGGCGGCCTCTATTTCCCGCTCAATAGCCGCCTCCAGAGATTTACGCAAATTAAATGGCGAAACGATAATATTCCTGTAAACAGGCCGCCGATCGGGAGCACGCATAAACTCAAACACATTGTAAATATCGCGGCCAACCGCCTGGTTATTGGTTAACAGGCTAAAATCGCAATATACGCGTGCGGTGTTCTCATTAAAATTGCCAGTGCCCAGATGGCTATAAAAGCGGTTTTTACCCTCTTCCCGTCGCACCACCGAAATCAGTTTGGCATGCACTTTTAGTCCCGGTATACCATAAACTACCTGTACGCCGGCCTCACTCAATTCATGAGACCAGTGGATATTGGCCATTTCATCAAAACTCGCCCGCAACTCAACCACCGCAATTACTTTTTTATTATTTCTCACCGCATTGATCAACGCAGCCACAACCCGGGAGCTTTTTGCCACTCGATACAGGCTGATCCGAATTTCCCTCACCTGCGGATCGATCGCAGCCGAAGCGAGGAAATTGGTGATCGCACGAAAATCATGGTAGGGATAATAAAAGAGTTGATCGCTCAACTTCAGTTGGGCAAAAATGCTCTCGTTGACCGGCAGGGTGGGCAGCGGGGACATCCGCTTGTAGCGGTGGCTGCGAGAATCCGAGGCAAAGCCCATCAGATCTTTGGAGTTGTGGTAACGCCCACCTGGGGTATAGCTGTCGTAACGCCCCATTTTTAATTTTTTCTTCACCAGGCCCAACAGTGCCTTGGGCATTTCGGCATCGTAAGCCAGCCGCACTGGATCAGCGTATTTTCTCTGTTTGAGTGAGCGCTCCACCCGATCGACGATGTTCTGAGTCACTTCTTCACTCAATTCCAATTCGGAATCGCGGCTTATTTTGAACATATAGGCCTGGGCAGAAAGGATAGGTAAAACGTGACGAAAAACATCCATCAGGCATGCACGGATAATATTATCGAGAACAATATATACCTTTTCCCGCTTGCCTCTTCGCGCCGGAATTTCCACAAAGCGCGACAGGGTGTCCGTTGGAATTTCCATGGCCGCATATCTACGCAGGTTGCCTTCCAATTCCAGAGTAATGGCGAAATAAATATTCTTTTCATTGAGCAGCGGCATCGAATTTCGGTCATCGATAAAAAAGGGCTCCAACTCAGGCAGCACTTCACGGTGAAAGTATTCCTCGACGAAAGCGCGCTGCGGCTCATTGAGATGGGTTTCCCGGACAATATGAATATTGTGCTTTCCGAGCTCAGAGAGAACCTCGGAATACGCTTTGGAATAGCGCTTTTGCAGCTGTAGTACCCGGCTATTGATCTTCCCCAGCAGGTTGGAAAAGTGCTGTTTTTGTTCCTCACCAATAGCAAATGCAGTCAACCTGCGTACATCGGCTACACGTACGCGAAAAAATTCGTCCAGGTTGTTAGAGAAAATACCCAGGAAATGCACTCGTTCAATAATTGGTACGCTCTTATCCTCCACCTCCTGCAACACTCGCTCGTTAAAAGACAACCAGCTTAATTCTTTGGGGTAAAGGGGGATATCACTCGGCATCGGAAAACCATTTCGCAAAATTACCAGTTACAGCATGATAACAAGATCAACCGGGATAAAATCCCCCGAAAGACGAAACCTCTGTGACAGAGGTATACTTACCCAAGTCTGAAGATTCCCAATAAAATACACTCGCGCATTTCTCTACGCCTGTGGACTTTGGCGGCACTAGCCGAGATATTGTCGCTAACTCTTTGCCGAGACAGCGGGTGCTAGAGCAGATTGCTCTTTTCATTTAAGCAGGTGCCAGGATGCCGACACAAATGCCGATTGAACGCTTCGCCGCGCTCGACCTTGGCTCCAACAGTTTTCATCTGTTATTGGCTGAGTTTCGCGGACAACGCATGGTGCGCCTGCACACCGACCGCGCCATGGTGCGCCTAGCGGAGGGGTTGGATGCGGACCACAACCTCGACCCGGCAGTATCCGAACGCGCTCTGGCCGCACTCACTCGCTTCCAACCTGTACTGCAAAAGCTACCGGCTGACCATATTCGCGTCGTCGGTACCAATACCCTGCGCGCCGCCGCGGCCAAGGCCGACGGCTTTCTCGAAGAGGCGGAATCGATTCTCGGTGTGCCGGTGGAAACCATCAGCGGCATTGAAGAGGCGCGCTTGATTTACAGCGGGGTAATGGCCGCCGCCGATGGACCGCCGCGGCTGCGCTGCATCATTGATATTGGCGGCGGCTCCACCGAGCTGGTGCGTGGCAGCGAAGCGCCGCAACAATTGCAGAGCCTCGATTTGGGCTGTGTATCCTTTAGCAAGCGCTACTTTGCCGATGGTCTGATTAGCGAAAATACCGTCAACCATTTCACCCGCGCGCAGCGCGCCGCCCGCGCCGAGCTACAGGAACTGCAACATATGGCGGCCGGGGCCGAGGTGATTGGCTGTTCCGGCAGTGTGAAAGCCGTGGCGCGAGTGTTCAATGACGGCGAGGTAGCCGAAATCCTGCGCGAGGACATCGACCGGCTGGCCAGTGAGGTCTCACAAGTAGAGCATATTGCCGACCTCAACCTGCCCGGCCTCGACGAAGAGCGGCGCCCGGTCTTTGCCGCCGGCCTAGCGATCCTGCATGCCATCTTTTGCGAGCTGGATATTCAGCGCATGGAGGTGTCCCCCTACGCCATCCGCGAGGGCATAGTGCACGACCTGGCCGGCCGGCTGCACGGTGGTGATCGCCGCGCCAATACCGTGGAGGCCGCGGTACAGCGCTGGCAGATCGACCAAAACCAAGTGCGCCGTGTCAACGATACCGCCCTCAAACTGCTGCATCAGCTGCGCCTCGAATACTCGCAGGAGGGCCGACAGCGTCTGCGCTGGGCCATACAGTTACACGAAGTGGGACTGGCACTTACCCACAGCAGCTTCCGCAAACTCGGCGCCTATATGATTAAGCACGCCGATATGGCCGGTTTTTCCCGCGACGAGCAAGAGCACCTGGCCTATCTGGTACGCAATCAGCGAGGTGGCATTAAACCGCCAAAGGAGCACTACGGTTTCCACCCCAGCCCAGATTTACTGTTGTGCCTACGCCTAGCCTGCATTATTCATCGCGACCGCACAGAGCGCACTTTGCAGGGGATCAACCTAGCGGACCAGGGAGATGCCTATCGCCTGCAAATTGAGCGGGCATGGCTGGATAGCAGCCCGGCCATCGAAGAGCTGCTCTACCAGGAGGAGCAGCACTGGCAGTCACAAAGCCACCCACTGCGCCTTTTGGCGGTATAGCGCCTCTCCCCAGATTGCGCGGGGCCGCTGCAAAGCGGGCCCGCATCCATTTCCAACCTAAACTCTGTATCTATGAAACTCAGCGAAGTTACCCTCAGTCACCACTACGCCGACTTGGGCGACGCCTTTGGCCGCCAGATCGCCCCCAGCCCCTTTGCACACCCCCAGCTCATCGATATCAATCCGGCAGTCATACAGCTGCTCGGAATCGATAGCGCGGAGGCAAGCAATCCGGACTGGGCCAAACTGGGCTGTGGGGCTAAGTTGTTCAACGGCAGCCGCCCCTTCGCCATGAAGTACACCGGGCACCAGTTCGGGGTCTACAACCCGGACCTGGGCGACGGCCGCGCACTGCTGCTGGGGGAAATTGAAAACGCCGGGCGCCGCTGGGAACTACACCTAAAAGGTGCCGGACAAACCCCCTACTCACGCTTTGGCGACGGCCGCGCAGTACTGCGCTCCACCATTCGAGAATACCTCGCCGGCGAGGCTCTCAACGGCCTGGGTATCCGCTCCACCCGCGCTCTGAGCATTGTCGGTAGTGACGAGCCCGTAACCCGCGAACACATTGAGCGCGGCGCCATGCTGATCCGTGTGGCCGAGAGTCATGTGCGCTTCGGCCACTTCGAATACCTGTTTTACACCAAGCAGCTGCAAGCCCAGCAGCAGTTAATCGGCGACATCTGCCGACGCTTTCTCCCGGGTACCCATGGGCTCAGCGCCGGCGAGCAGGCAGAAGCCATGCTGCGCTTCACCACACAGCGCAGCGCCGAGCTGGTAGCCGGTTGGCAGGCGGAGGGGTTCGCCCACGGGGTGCTCAATACCGACAATATGTCGATCATCGGCGACACCTTCGACTACGGCCCCTACGCCTTTCTCGATGACTACGACCCGAGCTTTATCTGTAATCACTCAGATCACACCGGCCGCTACGCCTTCGAACAGCAGCCCGGTGTGGTGTTGTGGAATCTAAATGCCCTGGCCCACGCCCTCTCCGGCTTTGTCAGCGTGGAGGCGTTGCGCGATTGCCTTGAGCAATTCCAGCCACAGGTCAGCCACGCCTATGCCGAGCGCATGCGCGCCAAGCTCGGGCTCGCTGTGGAAGAGGAGGGCGACCAAGCGCTGTGCGCAGAGCTTCTGCAACTGTTACAGCAGAGTGAGGCGGACTACGCTCGCTTTTTCCGCGCCCTGGCCCACTACCGCGGTGAGCGCCCGGCACAAGCGTTGCGCGAGTGCATCGCCACCGCACAACAGGACGCTCTGGAGCACTGGCTGGAGCACTACGATCGACGCTTAGCGCGCGAACACAGTGACTCCCGCGCGCGCAACCGCACCATGTTGGCGACCAACCCCAAATATATTCTGCGCAACTATTTGGCACAGAGGGTTATCGAAGCCGCCGAAGGAGGGGATTATCAGCCCCTGCGCACTCTGCGGCAATTACTGCAAACCCCTTTTGATGAACACCCACAGCACGAGACCTGGGCCTGTGCCCCACCGGAATCCGGCAAACGTATTCCCCTGAGCTGTAGTTCTTAAGGCCACTCAGACAAAGTTATAGGCCGCAATTGTCACTCGTCGAGAGACTTCGCGGCCTCGCTTCAATCCCCTACCATCTGGCATATGCAATACATAAGTACCACTTTATCGTACATGGTCGCGCAGCAGCTAGTGCTCGGCACTACGGCTTCCAATTAGCGCCATTCTTACAAACCCGTTTGCGCGTATCACGGCGCTTGGACGGGCAAAAGATAAGGTGCTCCATGGTTAGCATGTCACCCTTGAGGGACATATCGAGAGTATCAGCGATAAATAGTTCTAATTGGCTTTTATCAATACCAGCCATGCCTCACCCAGATTTAATCTTCATTCAAAGTGCCGATAAATTGCAATAAAGAGCCGTGACCACGTTGTTCACTATTTAGAAGTTCCATCCGCAGAGCATTCACAGAACTTTCGCAGTGTAGATATCGCTACTAGCACCGTCGCACATTTCTTTGGTTACAAAGGGAAACTCTGAATAATTCAGAGGCTCTTTAGGGCAAAAGTAGAGCACCCATTCCGACATATAAAAAACATCTTTGAGTATGGAAAAGTTCGCTATTGAGGTTCCAAAAAACATCCAGCGCCTATATGCCCGCCGGCCGGATTTACTAATTTATTAATTGGGAATAAGTATCTACTGAAATAGGAACAATGTGATCCTACCCACCAACGACGGACACACCACTAAGCGACTAGTTGTTCCTCAAACGCCTCAGGGCTGAGATAGCCA
>NZ_CANMKV010000047.1 GCF_947498635.1 uncultured Microbulbifer sp.
TCCTAGTCAGATATTGGGAGAATATACGGCTGAGGCAGCAACCTAAAGGGTGATGCACTTCAGAGTTGAATGCAGGTAATATGATTTGTCAAGCTCGGTGAACCCTAAGCTCCAATAATAAAAAACCAATAAAATACGGTTAATGCAAAGGCTATATCACAGGCCTGTATCGATGCTCTATTACTCGGTTTACGCCTCAAAAGGATTTGATAGCGTGAATACAATTTTTCATGACTCTAATGGAGATAGACAATTTTGCTGCGAGTAATTCCCAGGCATGAATAACACCTGGACACAGGTGAAACTCGGTACTGACATCGGCATTGATTAGTAAGCGCCCGTACTGGCTGTTTTCATCTCGGAATATATCCAGCTCCGCTACTGCAAATCTTCAGCGTTATGTAAGTATGCCGGTGCTACAACAGGGTTTATGTTACTTTTGCCCACGGCATTTCTAAGGTATGCCTGTCATGTGGTAAGGTTGTCAACGCTACTCCAGAGCACATAGGGTATAAGATTGGAGTCCTCAGTACTATTTCTGTCGTCGAACATTGGATAGATCAGAATTTGTCTGGTTAATATGGTCTGCGCTACCGCCGTCCGCCGCCTGTACTATCGCCGATTACCGTGAGCCGTTTTGGATTGACTCCCTGCGATTCGGCATTCTTAGATAGCCAATTTAGTGCTGAATAGTAGTCTTCAAAAGGGAGTAGGGATGGAGGGGTACTCTGGCGTTTTGCAATATCCCACCGAGAGAGCAGGTACTCCACATCTCCAAGGATAAATCCGCCGTCATGTAAGTAAACTAGTGCTGAGTCCGCTATTGATCCTGCTTTGTTATACCAACGTATCTGCAAGCTTTTCCATTGACAACTTTCACCAGGACGCTTTGTATCGATAAGTCCTCTGGTCTTGGTTGCTCGCGGAAAAGCGCTCCTAATACTCCCTCTCCAACTTCGCATCTTGTCATTGCATCACCCACAGTAATTGGCTCAATAGATTCCAATAGAGCGCTGAGTTTTGTTAGGGGTTGGATGAGCTGGAGGGCGGCCGAAAAAACCATAGTCTATCCGTAATTTATAATCTGGAGTTGGCTACCGATCTTGTTGCGAAATAGGCATATACTGGGCGCCTATAGCTTCACATATGTTTTCGTACACTGCATTGTAAATGAGAGCTGAATCTCCGTGCTTCAGTGGTTGGTACGGCCTTGGTATGACGCGAATCCGCCAGTCAAGCGACGCTAATAAAAATTTCCTAGTCATATTCAAGGGCTATTATTTATTAGTGGTGTCATTGTGCTGAAAATGATTTTTCCTAAGTGATTTTTTTCTTTGATGGGATTAATAGATTTCGTGGTTCGGGGAGGCGTTAGCCGAGCAGCAGCTGAAAATATAGATTGCCGTTTAGTGTCCAATTTATTGGTGCATTCTGAAATATGCATGAACTGTGGAATAGTTAATTAGCGTTAAGGGTCTGTTTATACCGTGGGGAATTAGTGTAATTTTCTTTCCGGGGTAATAGTGCTTATTATTCGAGCCCAAGATGAATATTTATCGGGCGAGCTTCTATTTTGACTCCATATTTGAGGATTAAGCTGAGAAACTTTATCCTAAAGTGTACAAGCACAAAGCTTACATATACAAAACGGTTTAGATTTCAGTGCCTTTCAATATTATTAAGGCTGTATACGGACAAACTTTGGCGTCTCCTTTGGATGCTAATCTGGCAGCGAGCATCTGTGAGAGAAAACGGATTGAGAAGCTAATAAAATAGTCAATGAGAATGTATGAACACTAAATTGGTTTTTTATTTATTTCTTTTGCCAAAAAGGCCCGAGTAGTGTAAGACTCTGTATGCACGGCTATATAGACGGATATCTGAAAGTGCGGTATCAATTGTTTTTTACTGCGGATGACTCTGTCATGATATTACAAAATTGTTTCATTTGGGGGGACCTCTTTGCTAGAATCCGCGGCGATTTTGAGAGAGTAAATTCATGGAGGATTTCAAATGAAAGCCATTACAAAATTAACTGTCGTAGCCTTGACAATCGCCTGTGCTTTTCCTGCACAGGCTAACACAACGTTTAATTTGCCGAATTTTAGCCAATGCTCCGAGGCTGCAACTCAGAGCAATACGAATGACCGTGAGGTGTATCGCATTTTTTCAGATTTCTATTATGAAATTGAAGATAAGCGTGAGTATGCCATTACCGCAGTGAAAAACTGGGCAAAAAATTATGTCTCTAGCTGTATCACTTCTACCACTCAAATTACATTAGATGACGTGCAATGTGATGATTTTATTGGTGGTGCACCAATTTGTCGTATAGAAAGTGATGAAGGTGATTATGTTGTTGTAAAGGACTACGTTGATTCTACCAACGTAGTCCTTTCCAAGCATGATCAACAAAACTGGCCTGGAGTTCACGCCTCCAATGACATGGATATGTTGTGGATGGCCAATCCTGCACAGTGTTACTCTGATCTACTAGGCTCTGGTTGGGATTCTCAGGCGTATTACCTGGATGCCTACAATTACCGTTACTTTGGGGATTATCGTTTTGTGCTGGCCAGAACTACCCGCGACCTGGTGCAAAACCTGGCAGGCCAGTCTGAGCAGTGTGCTTATGAGACGATGGGGATTGAAGCCAATAAAATGGAGTGTGCAGAGACCTCCGGTGGCACCAAAGTATGCGCCTCAAGGCATACCAATGCGGGCTATTTTGTTTTTGTGAGTGATGATAACCACGGCATGCACGTGATATTTAACCGCTGGGATTAATTTTAACGCTTTGATACTAGAAAGCTCCCCTCCAAGGAGGGGCGCTTTCTAGGGAACCTCTAAATAATTTGTGACACCGCGGAGAGTCCCACAGTGTGGACCCTGAAAAGCACATCATGTGCGTTGTGCCTCTTGTGGAAGCGAGTTAAGCGGCGATCTGTGTCTCCCATTTGTAATCTTCATATTCCGCAGAGAGTTTACACAATTATTCGAGTCTCCCTGGATTATTGCTCCTCCCTTTTTTTTACGCCCTATATAATCATATCTCACTATTTTTCGACCCCATTTCCTTGGTAGTAACTGCGGAAAATAATTTTTTCATGTAAGTCTTATTCAAAATATGCCTTGCAGGTGGGTATATGGGCTGCTACATTTTAAATGTGATCACATTTCACGTCTGGAACTTCACGGTTGTCGTGGAGACACTGCTAAATGAAGAAAGCGCGTAGAGGTAATCTATGTATGGTGAAATATTACAGGCTACGTCACAACATAGTACTGAAGTATCTCAATTGGTGGCTAAGTTGCTTGTAGCCCTGGTAGGGCATAAGCGAGAAATCGATACGGATAAGTTAGCAGCGGCTTCCAGTCAGTTATTATCTGAAGCTGGCGGTTTTTCGGCCTTCCTATATTTAGTCGAGTGTAACCCTATAGGTGTCATTACGATATCCAGGTCGGCAGCGATTTATGCTGGTGGCTATTACGGGGTAATTGAAGAATTTTACGTGGAGCCGGAATACCGTTCTCAGTCGATCGGAAAAACTTTACTCAAGAAAGCGATCCAGTTTTCCAGAGAGCAAGGCTGGCCTCGTTTGGAGGTTAGCACACCCGAGAAGAAGAAGTGGCAAAGAATCATTGATTTTTATTATAGGGAAGGTTTTTCCGATAACTCGAATGGTGAGAGGCTTAAGTTGATTTTGTGACTATTGCCTGAGCCTTATTATTTTGGAACTACGTCTTGGACTGCCCTTTATCTTGTTGTGGTAACGAGTATATACCAATTGTAATGTGAAAATATTGTCTGTGTAATTGAATGTTCGTGCAGCAGAAAAAATTTTCGTTGAAATCCAATGTTGTTGCTTTGATTGGTAATAATACTGCCTTCCTGATAAATAGCTTTTTCCATTGGTTTTATGTTTTCGGAGTTGGATTGATTGGGGGCGCGATCCGAATTCCTTATTTTTAAGCTTGAGATACTGATAATTTCACTTAACGGATGTTTTATCGGTATTTTTTTGTCTGACTGTTGGGTCTTTCTGGGTTGTTTGTTGCTCTGGAAGACTGGTTAACAGTGTCATAATCTCGATCTTGATTTTTTCAGTTTAATATAATTAACTGCGACCCGGTTTTTCGGTATTTCAATCTTTGATGCTTTACTCTGCTTGATTAGTAAGAAAAATAATTTGTAGTGGGCGCCAAAGATACGAAAAGGCAGAGGCAGGCTTAATAAGTCAGCCCTATAAATCCTTAACCAAAAGGTCAGGTAAAGTAGTCGGCCGGTTTTATTAAAAGGAAAATAATGAAACGTCGCGATCTTCTTAAAGCCGCAGGCGCCCTCTCTACATTGCCGTTGGCTGGTATGACCACTTCGACAGCTCAGGCAAGTAATCGTACAGCGGATTCCAGTTTCCCAAAATCTATTATGCATGGCAGCCTGGAGGATTCGTCCGGATTACTTAAAGTGGTTCAGGGCAGCTTGCCGGATGATGTCACTGGACACTTGTTGATGGCCGAGGGAATTCCACTTGCCTCTAACCATTTGACACCTAACGGAAAAGGCGCGCTCACCCGGCTAGATTTTAGCGGTAGGACTAGCAGCGATAGCGTGGCGTATACTCGAAAAATGATAAGAACTGCCTCTGCAGTTATGCAAGAGCAGGACTTGAGTGGCTTTGATAAGTTTAATTTGCTGGGAGGTACTATTTATTCGAGCCCAAATCTAGGCTTCATGAACTACTGCAACACCGCTCCCAATTATATGGGAGATAACCGTTTTGCCATGAGTTATGAAGGGGGGATGCCTTATGAGTTCGATGCTACTACCCTGGAAATGATAACGCCTATTGGCGAAGTAGATGAGTGGGAGTCCAGTTTGCCTCCACTTCTTGATAACCTCACCCCTAATAAGTGGCTGTTTCCACAGATTCGAACCACAGGTCACCCCTTCTTTGATTTAGACACCGGCGAGTGTATTACCATTAATTATGGCGGCAACATGGGGGATTCTGGGCGTTCGGGCTTTATTCGCCTGATCGCTTGGGATCAACAGGGTACTTTTAAAAGCTGGAATATTCGTGATCGCCAGGGAAACAACGCCTATATTGCAGCCAGTTCCCATTCTCTGGGTGTTACCCGCAACCATGTCATTATCTTTGAAACGGCGGCCAGGGTGGAATCCACCCGTATCCTCGGTACGCGTATTGTGTTGCCGCAGGAACATAGCACCCGCTGCTGGGTTTTACGCAAGTCCGATATGGTTCCGGGGCGCGAGGACATTATTGCCGATTACCTGGAGCTAGGCTTCGATACCTCCGATATTGTCTGTAACTACGACGATAGCGCGGGTGAAATCACCCTCTATGGCCAGTATATGGGGGCTATGGATAAGTCTGAACAGCTGTTCCGTTATGAGATATTTCAGGAGGGGGGGCTGGTGCCTAAATGGTTGTCCGGCTACCCGGTGGCCCCGGTGGATGTCGGTGGCCTGGTGCGGGCACGGATACAGGTGACCTCCAACTTCGCACGGGAGATCAGGGAGGATTACCGGGTTATTCGTGATGAAAACCTTCTGTGGGATATGAACGATCCAGCATATCGCGGCCACTTCCAGTTTCCGGAGACTTTTGAGCACCTATATTGGGCCGCAGTAGGCTACCGCCCGGACTTAGTCTCCATGCGTGTCTCCTGGGCCTACCGAAATTATCCCGAGCGTTTTTACAGTTATTGGGACATGCCTGAGCAGAGCAAGCCATCCGCCCTGGTACATATGGATTGCACGCAGATGCGAATTGCCGATGCCTACCAATTCCCCGAGGACTGTGTAATGCGCACGCCTCAGTTTATGGCCCGGCCCGGCTCCACGGCTCAGAATGATGGCTACCTGATTGCAGCCGTAGTCAGAAACCATCCGAGCAGCGCCGACTCTAACGGCAAGGAATTCTGGATATTTGATGCTGCTGCCCTTAGTAGGGGCCCGATCTGTATTCTCGCCAGTGAATCCCTGGAGTTTGCCACCACCAATCACGCCCTGTGGGTACCTTCTATTAATCGCCGCCCGGCAACAGCTTACCGGTCTGGGTATGGGGATTTCCTGCGTGGTAAGGCACCAGACCATAGCCGCAATGTGCAGGAGATTATCAATAGGGAGCTACTCCCCAGGTTTGGCTAAGTTTTTAATCACTGGAAATACCAAAGCTTTGTATTTAGCAAGTTAGTAAAACACGCTCTAGTCATAAAACAGCAGGGGAACAAAGGCATGTACCAGCAACTTCTAACCGGGCGAAGTCATTTGTTGCGCCGGGCTACCAATTTTCTTTGTGCGGCAGGTTTATTTATTGCTGCGGGAGCCTCGGCGGATCAGTTGCCACCGCCCATTGATGTACCAGAGGTTTTAAAAAACTATCAGGGTACCCAGGATTGTTTTCCAGGGGTTATTCACGACCCATCAACGATTGCTGAAGTCCAGGCGATCGTACGCGATGCGGCAGCGCAGGGGCGCAAGGTCATGGCTGGGACCAGGCGCTTTAACAGCCAGATTGATGCAGCTTGTGCCGGTAATGGTGAGGTACAAATCACCCTGGAAAATATGGATCAGGTAGTTCGTCTCGATAAGGAAAACCGCCTAGTAACGGTCCAGGCAGGTATGCGCTTTAACGACCTGACGGCCTACTTGCGTGAGCATGAACTCAGTGTGCCTATGGTTACTGAGCTGGCGATTTTTTCGATTGGTGGAATGCTCGGTAGTGGTACTCACGGCTCTACCTTCACACAGAAAAGCAACATGATCTCCGACTATGTCACCGAGATGAAGATCGTCGATGGCAAAGGAGATCTGCGCGTGCTTACCGGGGAGATGCTCAATGCGGCACGGGTAAACCTCGGAGTGTTGGGTGTTGTGGTTGAGGTGACTATTGAAGCCGAGCCCGGTTACAAGGTGCGTGCCAAGGTAAAAGGTCAGCGGGATGATAGCGACCTGGAGAGCGTCATTCTGGATCTGGCTCGGGACAATCACTCCGCCAATGTTGCCTGGTTTCCAGGGTTGGGACGTTATACCGTTACCACCTATAATAAGGTGCCCCTAAGTACCCGGGGCAACGCGTATAACGCCCAGGCGGATGTTTCTGATTTCTCTGAATATCTATTTGGTCTGATCTTTGACAGTCTTCACGAGGCTGATAGTACAGCTTTACAATGTTTTGCTGCATCTTTGCGCTACACGGCCCGTACAGGTTCTTATTTCCGCGATGTCAATTCGGGCTTGAAGAAGTATATCAAGCCGACGGGCCATGCGGATTTGATGCAGCACTTTGTCTGTAAGGAGCCGAACAATTGTGTTTGGGATAAACTGCCCATTGCCCTTCAGGAAGTGGCTATACCTTTTGAGGAACTGCCCAACTGGATAGCCGACGTACGCCAGATTATGGCCCACAGTGAGCGCACCTGCTTCCCGCTAAATGGCATCTACTTCCGTTTTGGCAAGGCATCGGAGAGTTACTTGGGAATGAGTGCAGGCCGCGACACCGCTTTTGTCGGTATTGAATATACCTTGCGTCAGCGCGGTGAGGCAGTGCCCAAAAACTACTTTGTAAACCTAGAAATCGAGCAGATGTCTCTGCGTAAGTATGGTGCCCGCCCACACTGGGGTAAGAACTCGGTAGCAATATTCGAGAATATGCCCTCCCGGTTCCCCAAGTGGTCTCAGTTCCTTGATGCTAAGGCTGAGTTAGATCCAGAGAATGTCTTTACCAATCCATTCTGGGAGCGTGTCAGTGGGCAGGACCCACTCGAGAATTACCTAACCCCTCAGTGTAATGCAGACGGCCAGTGCTATTGCCGAACTGACCAGCATTGCGAGCAGGGGGCAACTTGTCAGGCAGGCAGTTGGTATTCCGAGGCGCGGATATGTAAGAAAGATTAGGCTTGAGTTGATACAAAAGGAGTGGTGGCTTCGCCACTCCTTTTTATTTTAGTGAGGACTGAGTGTTAATTCTTTGAAAGGTGCTCTTTAATAAGCAGACAAAACTTTTCTGGATTTTCTATTGGCAACATGTGATTTTCTGAAGCTGCTTGCATAAGTTTAGATGATGGAGTGTGACTGGCAGCAGATTTGGATACTATCTGAAAGAGTTTTCTGGTTTCACTGCCGTATCCAATCGTAGTGGAAATTTGGATTTTCGACAGATGCTCTTTATCCAAGCAGGGCTTTTCAGTTTGAGAGAGTTGTAAGGGAAGGGTGTGAGCATTTTCCAGTTGCTGGGCACGAAGTGCTGGTGCTTGTGAAGAGAAATAGCCAGCGCTGTTCCCGGAGCCATCAATAAGAAACGCCACAGCCTCCTCAAACTCACCGCTAGTAACCGCTTCGAATACCTTGCCAAACATGGCTTCGGCATCCTTCATAAACTCTTCCATTTCCTTGGTGTTCAGATGTCCGGGATATCCAGGTTCATAAATAAATAAGCTGTTGAACAATTTGGGTGCTTTTATCGTTGCGTTTAAGGCAACGTCAGCACCGTAAGACCAAGCGATCAAATGTATGGGGTCCTCACCAAGCGTGGCTGAGAAACTAATCAGATCATTGGCATGAGTTTCAATGCCAAAATTTCCACTCGAGCCTTTATTATTAACACCAAAATGTCTTTGGGTGAGAGAAACAACCCTGTATTCATTTGAGAGTATGTGATAGTGCGGTTCCCACATTCTTTCATCGGCAAGTGCACCATGAAGAAAGAGGACGGTTTCTTTAGGTTTTTCTAGTGAGTGCTTCATCTTTGCTATATAGGCTTTATTGTTTCTTTCTAACTTTTCACTCTTTGTAAAGTTTGATAAGGACCAAGAAGCGGATAGCGGCTAAGTTTATCCGATCCCCCAAGTGTGTTCCCTTAATAGGGGCAGTGAGTGTTCAGCACCTATGCTCAGGCGATATGTATCACTGATGGGTGGATATATCAATAAAAAGGATGCGTCTACTCCGGTGGCAAGTTTAAAACTCAGAATAGGAGATGTGATCCAGGGGGGGCTGTGCGAAAAAAAACGCTCAAGGTGCTTAATATTCGATGGAGTTCTTAAGGATTTAAAGCCTGCATATAGTGAATATATGAACAATGTTAATGTCAGGCTGTGACTAAAAATTTTTTGGGTGCTATCTCGTGTGCGGTCATGATGTCTATTGAAAGCATGGCATCTCCAATCAAGCCACCTCCAGCCAAGCGACCGCCAATGGAAGCGGACAGCAAGATTTTTTTGATTGCTGCCTTAAACTAGTTTCCTTTAGTCTTTTTTGGTGATGTCATACTCGGCCACCTATTCGTGGTTGGTGATATTTGGGAGTCTACGTCACAGGAGGGTGGGCTGGATTGACGTGTTAGATAAGAGGAGGCCCTGGTCCACGTGTTTTTTATGGGCGCCTGGGGATGACTCAGGCGCTGAAATCCGGGAGGCTTGCCTTAATGGTTTATTAGAGGCGTGGGAGGATATTCTTCCTGCTGGGGTTACTTATCCAGTAACTGATCTAATGGCAATTCAGTGCGGTAACGCACCTGCTTTAGGGAAAAGCTACTCTTAATATGATCAATGCCAGGTAACTCTGTCAGCTTTTTATCGAGAAATTCCTGGTAGGCTTGCAGGTTTGGGACAACCACGCGGAGCAAGTAATCGAAGTCACCGGTCATTAAGTAACATTCCATAACCTCCGGCCACTGGCCGATAACGGATTCAAAATCCTGCAGCTCTTTCTTTACCTGGTGGTTGAGGGTGACCTGGATAAAGACACTAACTGGAAGACCTACTTTTTCAGGCTCCAATAGGGTCACGGCGCGTTTGATAAAACCCTGCTCATGGAGGTTTTTGACCCGGCGCGAGCAGGGGGAGGGGGAGAGGCAGACTTTTTCTGCCAGCTCGATATTGGGGATAGTGGCATCCTCCTGGAGAATTTCCAGGATCTTTTTATCGATGGCATCCAGTAAATAGGCCATGGTTTTTTCCGTATCTCTTCTCTCTGAACGTATACCGGGTTCTCCGGTTGCTTCACCTCACCCTCGACATCAAAACATTCCAGTTTAATTTTGTCTCAGGCAGTCATCCTGTTTTCTAGGGCGCTGTGAAATCGTCTCTTCTTTGTTATAAATATCCGCTGCCCAGTTTTCTACTGGATGACCAACTACCTGCTATTCGTCACATTCCACTTACCGTCCAGTGAATAAGGAAGACAGTAGGCAAGGGAACTTGCCAGCTTGCACCCAGAGTGGGTACACCCGCGCAGTCTCTATTCGAAGTATCCCTAAAAAACCGGCTTTTTGAGTGAATTGTTGCTAGCAGCTTGTGATCTTTAGCGAGTTGTGTCCGTATTATGCCCCAGTCAGGCTTATTTTGGTATGACCTGCTTGGCCGGGCGGTGTTAATTTTAGCGTCCAAGCATAAGTCACGATTTGGATTTCGGCGGGGTCGCGCAGTGTTGACATGATTTCGACGCCGTGACTGCCGATTGGATCGGGCATAAAAAAGCAATAATGAATAAATAGGTGGTACCCATGGCAATGGTCGAAGGCGATCAGGAGCTGGGCTTTGATACGGAGTATTCTCTCAAAGCCGCGTTTACCCGCGATTCTGGCCGGGTTTTTTTGACTGGTATTGATGCACTGGTACGCCTGCCTCTGATGCAGAAACGCATGGATGAACTGGCGGGCCTGAACACCGCAGGTTTCATTTCAGGTTACCGGGGTTCCCCGCTCGGCGGTTACGATCAGGCCCTATGGCGACACAAAAAGCTGCTCGCGGGGCACGATATCCACTTTGAGCCCGGTATCAATGAAGACCTGGGGGCCACCAATATCTGGGGTACCCAACTTATAGACCACTACCGCGAGCAGGCTACCCGTGATGGGGTTTTCTCCATCTGGTACGGTAAGGGCCACGGTGTTGATCGCACCGCAGATGTATTTCGTCAGGCCAATATCCAGGGTACCGCCAAACTCGGTGGTGTCCTGGCTCTGTGTGGTGATGACCACACCGCTGAATCCTCCATGTTTTCCCACAATACCGACCAGATTTTTGAGTCGGTCATGATGCCGCTGCTGTTCCCCGCCAGCATCGACGAGTACCTGACCCTGGGGCTCGCCGGTATTGCCCTGTCGCGTTTCTCCGGTCTTTGGGTAGGTTTTAAAGCGATTACCGAAACGGTGGAGGCTGGAGCTTCCCTGGTGGTGCCGGGCTTGCCGCAATTTACAATTCCGGCGGACTTTCCTATTCCCGCCTACGGCCTGAATTACGATCCGCACCTCAACTGGCCTGCGGAGCGCTTGGAATATGAGCGCCGTATGCTGGAGGAGCGCTTGCCGGCGGCTCAGGCCTTCGCCTATGCGAACCGCCTGGATAAGACCACCCATGAATCGGATCGCAAGCGCTTCGGTATTGTGACGGTGGGCAAGGCTCACGGTGATCTGCTCGAGGCTTTACAGCTGCTGAATTTGGGTGAGGAAGACCTGTGCCAGGCGGGCATTGCTATTTTCAAAGTAGCGATGTCCTGGCCCTTGGAACCTCGTGCGATCGGTGGGTTTGCCGATGGTATGGAGCGACTGCTGGTGGTGGAGGAAAAGCGCCCACTGGTGGAAGACCAGCTGAAAAACCTCTTGTATGGCTGGGATGACGGCCGACGCCCGAAAGTGGTGGGCAAGAAGGACCTCAATGGCGACGATCTGCTGCCGGCGATCTGGGGCTTCGGTCCGGATCAGGTGGCCAAGGCAATCGCTCGCTGGCTGGCGGATACGGAATTGGCCGAGAAGCTTATTCCGCTGGCGGAAAAACTGGGCGGTAATGTACCGCAACGGGCCCAGGGGCTTCTGGCGCGCGAGCCAATTTTCTGTGCCGGCTGCCCACACAACACCTCCACCAAGTTGCCGGAGGGCAGCCTGGGTAGTGCTGGTATTGGTTGCCATATTATGGCCCTGGGCAAGGGGCTGCGTACCGATACCTATTCCCATATGGGGGGGGAGGGGGCGCACTGGGTGGGATTGCATCGCTTCTCCAATGCCGAGCATATATTCCAGAATATGGGTGACGGGACCTATAACCATTCCGGTCTGCTGGCGATTCGTCAGGCAGTGGCCAGCAAGGTCAATATCACCTACAAAATCCTACTCAACGATGCGGTCGCTATGACCGGTGGCCAGCCCGCAGATGGTGAGGTGAATGCGCCCAGTCTGGCGGCGCAGTTACTGGCTGAAGGGGTTGGGCAGGTGGTCTTGCTCAGTGAAAACCCGGATCACTGGCGTGAGCACCGCGCCCAGTTACCCGCAAAGGTGGAGGTACTGGATCGCTCTGAACTGGATGCCGTGCAGCGCCGCTTGCGGGAAACCCCCGGTGTTACCGCAATAATTTACGAGCAGGTGTGCGCGGCAGAAAAGCGTCGCCGCCGCAAGAAAAAACAGATGGTGGATCCGCCCAAGCGGCTGTTGATCAATCAGCGCGTGTGCGAGGGTTGTGGCGATTGCAGTGTGCAGTCCAGCTGTATAGCCGTAGAACCGTTGGAAACCCCCTATGGGCGCAAGCGCCAGATCAACCAGTCCAGTTGCAACAAGGATATGCGCTGTGCCGATGGCTTCTGTCCGAGTTTTGTCACCGTCGAGGGCGGTGACCTGAAAAAACCGCCGGTGCAGTCTCTGGCGGAATCTTTGGATTCTGCCATCGTTGATTTACCCACAGCACCAACGGCCGCGCTGGAACAGCCTCTCAGTATTCTGGTGGCCGGTATTGGCGGCAGCGGTGTGCTCACCGTGGCGGCACTTCTGGGCATGGCTGCACACCTGGAGGATAAGGGTAGTACCACCTTGTATTTCACCGGGCTGTCACAGAAAAATGGTGCGGTGGTGGCCCACGTAAAAGTGGGTGCGAGCCCAGAGGCTATCACCACTGCGCGTATCCGCGATGGCGCTGCCGAGCTGCTGCTCGGTTGCGATATGGTGACCGCCGCAGGCCAGCGCCCGAAGTTTGCCACGGGCACAATGCGTGCGCTGGTGAATACCGCCGAAGTACCGGTCGCGGCCTTTGTGCGCGATAACGAACTGGCGTTCCCGGCGGATGCCACCCAACAGAGTATCGAGTCTCTGTGTGCTGAGTACTTTGCTTTCGATGCAAACAAGTATGCCCAGGCATTGTTTGGCGATAGCGTCGCCAGTAACTTGATGATCATGGGCTTCGCCTGCCAACAAGGGCTTCTGCCAATCGGTGAGGCGGCTCTGGAGCGGGCGATTCAGCTGAATGGCGTCGCAGTGGAAAATAATCTGCGCGCATTCCGTGCGGGTCGCCTGCTGGCGACCGATCCGAGGGCCATTGAAAAGCTGGCGGTACCGGCGCAACCGGTCAAAATGATTGAGCCGCAGGAGTCAGTAGAGCAGTTGATCTCGCGTCTGGGTGCGGAGCTCGTGGAATACCAAAATACGGCTTATGCTCACCAGTTTAACCAGCGGATTGGGCGTTTACACCAGGCGGAGCTGGCCCTGCCGGGTGCCACAGGAGAACTGACTCGCAGCGCGGCCAATAGCCTGTATAAGGCTATGGCTTATAAGGACGAGTACGAGGTGGCGCGTCTCTACGGTAGTGAAGATTTTCAACGTCAGCTGCGCGAAACGTTTAGCGGTGATTACACCCTGAAATTCCATATGGCACCGCCACTGCTTGCGCGCCCCGATGCCAGTGGACGGGTTCGTAAGATGCAATTTGGTCCCTGGATGGGTCGTTTAATGCCGTTGTTGGCACGCGGCAAAGCATTGCGCGGTAGCTTTATGGATGTGTTCGGTTACACCAAGGAGCGGCGTGTCGAGCGCGACTGGGCTCGCCAAGTGGCTCAGGCGATAGACTGGGTAACGGCCCGTTTGTCGGCAGATAATTTGGCTGACGCGCAGGAGTTATTGGAGCTTCCACAGCAGGTGCGTGGTTATGGGCATGTGCGCGAGCAGAAATTTGCTCAGGTACAAGAACGCTGGGAAGAACTGTTTGCCCGATTTGCTCGTGGCAGCGGGGATCAGGCCACAGTGGCGGCCTCTTAATTAAGGCGCCTTGTTCGGGAGTCTCTGATTAAGGAATCTCTGAATACTTTGATAGTACCTGTGGTTTTCAGAGGTTCCTCAACCTGGGCAGAAGGAAATTAGCGGGTTGAGGAATAGCCCGGAAATCCCTGTGAGTGCTACAGGTGCGGCGACGGCGGAAAAGCACAGACAGTCCATATCCTGGGTCGCTATGGGTTTGTGCACTTGGCCCGGTTCGCACAAAACAAAATCGCCCCGTCCATAGATGCCTCTGTGATCGGAAAAACTGCCGTTTAATACCAGGGCAAACTCCTGTCCGCGGTGGTCGTGTTTCGGCAAGCCGCTGCCGCTGCGCAAACGGTGAAAAGCCACTTCATAATCGTTCTGCCCTGACTTGAGCCGGCATATTTGCAGGTTTCGGGTCAGGCTTTTCCAATGTCGATTTGGGTTGCGGTTTAATAGTTGGTACAGGACCCGAGGGAGATGCTCCAGAACCGGATCCTGATCAATTTGTTCGCCAATGGGGGTGTCTTCTCCCTTTTCAGCAACTTTATCCGGGGTCTGGTTGATCCGTTGCATCAGGCGCTCGAAGGCATTGGCCTGCAGAGGCTGCGCTGGGCTTCCATTAAGCAGGGAGCCACCGAGATTATTCAGGGTATGAAAATGGGAGCGGCAGTCGGCACACATTTGTACATGGGCCGCTACAACGAGGCTGGGGCCGCGGGCGAGGCTGCCCGAGGCGTATTCCAACAGTAGGTTCTCATCCGGATGGTGGCGAATCATTCGGTATTTACCTGACAAATCTGGCTTGTAACTTCTTCATGGCCAGGCGTACGCGGGATTTCACTGTGCCCAGGGGCAGGCGCAGTTCCTCTGAAATTTCGCTGTGGGATTTTCCCTCCATATAGGCCTTCTCCAAAATATGGCTCTGCTCTGAAGGCAGGGCACTGAGGCCGTCGGCAATGTCGCGCTCGTTGCGCTTGTGTTGTAAAAAAAGTAAGGGCTGATTTTCCAGATTTTCATCCCAGATATCCGCTACATCAACATCGCTGTCGCGATTTTGGTGGCGTTGGCTACGGCGCAGCATATCAATTCGACAATTGCGCATAATAGTGAATATCCAGGTGCTCGCAGAAGCTTTGCCCTGATCAAAGCGGGGGGCCTTATGCCAAACCTTAAGCATCACTTCCTGCACCAACTCATCGGCGGTTTCGATATTGAGCGCCTGGGTGCTGCGACTGTGGTGAAAGCCCTTGATTAGCGGAGCAAAATGTCGGAATACGCGCTCGAACGCCTGTCGGTCACGTTGAGTGCCAACCTGCGTAAGTAGCCTGCTCCAGTCATCCTTGTAATCCTGGGAAGCTTTCACCGCAATTCCATTGCTGTTGTGTCTTTGCCTATGCGCCATATTAGCGCTCTCTGCTGTGATGTCGATATCTTGTACGTATCTTCGCGGCGAATGGATTGGTAATTTTTAATTCAGTTCTATGATCCGTCTTCGACAGACTAACGTAAATCAGAGGGATTGCGCTGGGGAATACCGTGGAAGAGAAGATGAGTAGTCGAACGCTAGTAAAGGATATTCAAGCTTATTATCGAGATTTTCTTGTGAGGGATCCCGCCAATTTGTCAAAAATGTATAGCGATAAAGTTGTATTTCGCGACCCCCTGCACCGTATTGAGGGCCTGCCCGCCTTGAAGTCTTATTTTTCCGGTATGAGCCGTGGTCTCACTCAGTGTCGTTTTCGTTTTGAAGAAGCTTCGATTACTCGTGATAGCGCCTGTTTACCGTGGTATATGCACTATGCACATCAATCATTAAAAGGGGGGCGACCTCTGCGTCTGCGGGGCTGCAGTTTTGTGCGTTTTTCTGACAAAGTGTTTTATCACGAAGACTTTTATGACATGGGAGCGATGGTCTACGAACAAGTGCCACTTTTGGGCTCTCTGGTGCGCAAAATTAAATTGCGCATGGGGCAGGGTTAATTGGTGGGGGAAATTCGCGATAGGACTCTATGGATAACCGGGGCTAGCTCCGGTATTGGACGAGCTTTGGTTCTGCGTTTTGTCGCGCATAACAATGTTGTGATCGCCAGTGGCCGCCGGCGCGAGGCGCTGGAGGAATTACAGCAAATTGCTCCTGCGCGTATTCACGTGCTCGATTGCGATGTGGCCGATGATCAATCTATGGCGGCTATCTCGGAGCGACTGAGGGCGTTAACCGATCACTTGGATACAGTTATCGCCTGTGCCGGCACCTGTGAGTACGACGATGATTTGCAGCTTGAAAATGCCATGTACCGGCGGGTATTCGATGTTAATTTCTTTGGCGTAGTGAATACCTTGCGCTGTGCTTTGCCTTTGTTAGCGATCAGTCAATCGCCACTTTTTGCGGCCCTTGGCAGTTTATCCTCGGTGGTGCCGTTTCCCAGGGCGGAGGCCTATGGCAGTTCCAAAGCGGCACTCGATTACTTTCTGGCCTCAGTGCGCGCGGACGTCTGTCACACCAATCTCAAGGTGGTATTAATCCGTCCCGGATTTGTCGAGACCCCCCTCACCGCAGAAAACGACTTTTCCATGCCTTTCCTGATCAGCGCGGAGCGGGCGGCGAAATATATCGAAGAGGGCCTTGCCAGGGGAGCATCGACTATTGATTTTCCCCATCGCCTGAGCCTGCCATTGCGTTTTCTGGGCTTTTTCCGTTCTCTTTGGTTCCGTTTTTGCACAACAAAAATAAGCAGGATTCGTACCTTAAGGAAGAATTGATGCGTATCGCGATTGTCGGCAGTGGGATTGCCGGGCTGACGGCGGCCTATCTATTGAGCCGCAAGCACGAGATCACTTTATTTGAGTCGCAGGATCGCCTGGGCGGTCATACCGCGACGATTGATATTCGGGAGGGGATACGAACACTGGCCATCGATACTGGATTTATTGTTTATAACGACTGGACCTACCCAAATTTTATCTGCCTGCTCAATGAGCTGGGCATTGAGTCCCAGCCTACCGTCATGGGTTTCAGCGTGCGCTGTGACCGGGAGAAGTATGAGTATGCCGGTAATAATCTCAATACACTATTTTCCCAGCGTTCGAACTTTCTCAGCGCCGGCCATTGGCGCATGCTGTGGGATATCGTGCGTTTTAATCGCGATGCCACCCGGGATTGGCGCGAAGGACGACTGCATGAAGGTTTAACCCTGGGGGAATACCTGCCTGCCAATGGCTATTCAGCGGAGTTTGCCGATCGCTATCTGGTGCCCATGGGGGCGGCGATCTGGTCGGCCAGTGTGGCCCAGATGCTGGAATTTTCGGTGAATTTCTTTGTGCGCTTCTTTTTCAATCACGGTTTGCTCAACCTGGTGCGCCGGCCCCAGTGGCGGGTGATTAAAAGGGGGTCACGCGCCTATATTCCTGCACTCAGTGCGCCATACGCCGACAAAGTGCGTCTATCCACCAAGGTGCAGTCCCTCAGGCGCACAGCGCAGGGCGTGGAATTGAAAACCTGCAAAGGTGAGCAGCATAATTTTGACGAAGTGGTCTTAGCCTGTCATTCGGATCAGGCCTTGGAGTGCCTCGAGGATGCTTCTGAGTTGGAGCAGCAGCTTCTCGGTGCCATACCCTATACGCGCAACAGCGTGGTATTACACACGGATACCGCTTTGCTGCCGCAGCGCCGGCGCAGCTGGTCGAGCTGGAATTACCGACTGCGCGCCGAACAAGACCAGCGGCCTCTGCTCACTTACAACATGAACATTTTGCAGGGGCTGCAAACCGACAAAACCTATTGTGTCACTCTGAATGCTCAGGATCGTATCGACCCGGAAAAGGTTCTCGGCCGCTTTGAATATGCACACCCCCAATTCTCCGTTGCGAGCTCCCGAGCACAGCAGCAGTGGGCGCGGATTAATGGAGTCAATCGCACTTGGTTCTGTGGAGCCTATTGGACCAATGGTTTTCATGAAGATGGAGTAAACAGTGCCTTGCGGGTCGCTGAGGGCCTTGGTGTTGCCTGGTGAGGGAGAAGCCTTAATGGAGAGCGCTATCTACACCGGTTGGGTACAGCACCGCCGCTTTGCGCCGCGTCAGAATGAATTCCGCTACAAAGTTTTTATGGTGTATGTGGATCTGGCGGAGGTGGATCAGCTTTGTACCCTATCGCCCTGGTGGTCCAAAAAGCCCTGGGCACCGGCGCGTTTTCGGCGGGAGGATTTTTTGGGAGATCCGGCGTTAAGCCTCGATGAAGCTGTGCGCCGCCGGGTTGAGGAGATTTCTGGAGAGCGTCCACAGGGGCCTGTGCGCCTACTCGCCAACTGGCGCTACTTTGGCTATAACATGAATCCTATCAGTATTTATTACTGCTTTGATCCTGAGGGCAAGGAAGTGCGCTGGTTATTACTGGATGTACACAATACACCCTGGAAGGAGCGACACAGCTATGTGTTGGATTGCCGCTCCGGAGCGCGGGTCCAGAAGGTGGTGTTTGCCAAGACGTTTCATGTTTCCCCGTTTATGCCCATTACCCAGGGTTACCGCTGGCGCAGTATTACTCCGAGCGACCGCCTTACCGCTTATTTGCAAAATTTTGATCAGACTGCAGAAGGGCAATGTGAGCGCCCGCTGTTCGATGCCATTCTGAGCTTGCGCCGTCGAGAATTGAGTGGCTCTCTGCTCAATCGCATCTTAATTCAGTACCCATTGATGACTGTAAAAGTGATTGCCACCATTTATTGGCAAGCGTTGAAGTTATGGTTCAAGCGCACACCTGTCTATGCTCATCCCGGCGACAGGGGAGGGGGGAAGCATTTATGAAGGTTGCAGAGGAGTCACCCGCGGCAGCTGCCGCAGAGGAAACTCAGTCCTGGTTGGTGCGGCTCGCACGCAAGTTGGTCCTGAGTAAGATGCAAGTAATTGAGCGCGGTCACCTGTTAATTGAAGAGGGAGGAGTCAGTTACCGGTTTGGCCAGCCACTAGAGCGGGCAAAAATACGCGCGCATATTCGTGTCCGGGATGGGGATGCCTATGTGCAGGTATTGCTCAATGGCACCATCGGCTCTGGCGAGGCTTATATGCAAGGTGCCTGGGATTCTCCAAATCCATTGGATGTGATTCGCGTGATGGTCGATAACATGTCCCTGGTTGAGAGCATGGATGGCCGCTGGAGTCAGCTACCCCGTACGGTGTTGCGTATACTGCACCGATGGAATAGCAATAATCGCAGCGGCTCGCGCAAAAATATTGCCGCACACTACGATCTGGGCAATGACTTTTTCAGGTTGTTTCTCGATAAAACCATGCTCTACTCTTCGGGGATATTCCCTTCAGAGCACACCTCTTTATACCAAGCCTCCGTTTATAAAATGGAGCATATTTGCCAGAAACTGCAATTGAAAGCCGATGATCATTTACTGGAAATTGGCACTGGCTGGGGGGGGATGGCCATTTATGCGGCAAAGCATTACGGCTGCCAGGTAACCACCGCGACCATTTCCGCAGAGCAATATGAGTATGCCCGCGGGTGGGTGGAGCGGGAGGGGTTGCAGGACAGGGTTACCGTGCTGTTGCAAGACTACCGGGACTTACATGGCTGCTTTGACAAACTGGTCTCTATTGAAATGGTGGAAGCCGTTGGGCATGAATACCATCGCAAGTTCTTTTCAATCTGTAATCGCCTGCTTAAAGACGAGGGATTGATGTTGATGCAGGCTATTACTATCGCAGACCAGCGTTACCACCAGTACCGCAAAGAGATAGATTTTATCCAGCGCTATATTTTTCCCGGCGGTTGTTTGCCATCTAACCAGATTGTTGCTGAGCAGATAGCCACAGCCACGGATATGCAGATTGTGGGGTTGGAAGACATTACTGCGGATTATGCGCGTACCCTAAGGTACTGGCGTGAAGCGTTTTTAAGTCAGTTGTCACAAGTGCGTCAACTGGGTTTCGACGAACGCTTTATTCGCATGTGGGAATTTTATTTGTGTTACTGCGAAGGTGGATTTATGCAGCGGGTGATTAGTACCGCCCAGTTTGTCTTCGCCAAGCCGCGTTATCTCGGCAGGTTTTGATGTGGCGATGGATCGCCAATGCCTTACTGTTTGATGTTGCCTGGCCTCTCTGCGTGATCGTTGCGAGGCCTTGGGTTGTTGTGCCGTTCACCCTGGCGAATTTATTCATTCACCTGGTTTTTGTGGCAAACCTACGCAGGGAGCCCCTGTGGCTGGGCGCTGTTTTTCTGTTCGGGGTGGGGGTGGATTCTGTACTTTTTCATCTGGATATATTGCAAAATCGAAATGATAGTTCCTGGCCGCCAATCTGGTTGATCTGTTTGTGGTTAAACTTTGCTATGACACTGCGCTACAGCTTGGTTTTTTTACAGCGCAACCTCTGGTTCGCCGTATTATTGGGCGGTTTCTTCGGTCCTTTCAGTTACTACTCCGGCGCCTTTTTAAATGGCACTGTAGAGCTGGGTCAGCCTTTGTGGCAATCACTGATGATACTGTCACTGTTGTGGGCGCTAATGCTACCGGCTTTTAGCTACTTGGCTCGTACGATCAACCCTGCTCAACCGTAAATGGTTACACTGTTTTTAAAAGGTGGGCGCTGCTTGGGCACCTGATCGCGCTGGTGATCGGGGCGTGGATCGTAGTGCCACAAATGGGCTGAAGAGCCTTGCAGCAGAGAAGGTGTCAGTCGCTCAGTAGATGATTGACTACATTATCCTAGTGCAGCCCTATCGAAATAAGGATGGCTAGCCACCAAATCTGGTCGAGATGGGGTGCTCAAAGACAGTGGGCAGAATGAGTTCACTACACTAATCCATTAAAAGGAAAATGTGGTTTCTGGTTTTGTCACCTTAGCCACCAAGGAGCAAGTAGTGGACGCTTACCTCGCGCGGGTCTTGATCTTGATCGGGGCTGTAGGGTTAATGAATTCCACCTATCTGGCGGCGGAAGAGATCGGCGAGGAAAGGGGTGACATTTACGGGAGCGGCGAGAAAGAGGAAAACGGCGAGGACGACGAGGACGATGGATTTGGCACGGTCGCTGGTAATCTGGTGATTGCCTCCGACTATATGTTCCGCAGCATCTCCAACTCAAATAATGGTCCCACGGTTCAGGGAGATCTCAATTGGTCCCACGATATAGGCTTCTATATTGGTGTGTGGACAACCAACACGGACTTTGGCGGTCCGGGCAACAGTATGGAATTTGATCCCTATGTTGGGTGGTCCGGAAATCTACCGGATACTGAGGTCAATTTAAATATCGGCTACTGGTCCTACAATTATCCGAAATCGGAATTTGATTTTGATTATGCTGAAACCTATCTGATCCTTAGCTTTACGGTAGATAAATTAACGATCAGTCCGAGTCTCTGGTATTCAAATAATTACTTCGGCAGAGATTTTCTCAATAATGTGGACTCTCTGGCTTATGAGGCGACGTTCAGTTTTGAGCTTGCCAGCTATATGGATATTGTTCTGCATCTCGGCGAGCAAACTTTTGAGTCCTCATACAGTCACCTCAACTATGGCTATTACGACGCTGGTATAGATTGGAAAATCAGCGATTATATTTTGGGATTGCGTTGGTACGATACTGATGGAATCGATCCATTCCTGGCCAACCCAAATTTGGCCGATGGGCGATTTGTGTTTAAAGTCACCCGCAATTTCTAGTGTTGAACACAAGCTCTTAGGAATTGCTCTGCAGCGGCGGGGACCTCACCTCTAAGGCTCTCTTTATTGCTGGGCGGGTTGAGACAGCGTTGTCTCTCGGTTGTCCCTAGCGTAGAGGGCGTTCCGGCTCTCCCTCCCGTTGGCTACTTTCCCATTCGTTCGCTATATAGCTTTCCGCGGTGGCTGGTTCCAGTAAGGCCTTACCCAGAATATGATCGGCCGCCTTTTCACCAATCATGATGGTGGGAGCATTGAGATTGCCGTTGGTTAAGGTTGGCATAATGGACGAATCCACCACACGCAGGTTTTCGATACCATGCACCCGGCACTCGGTATCCACTACGGCCATTTCATCACTGCCCATACGGCAGCTACCGGCGGGATGGTAGGCGGTTTCGGCCGTTTGTGCGAGCCAGTGGTCGATCTCATCGTTACTTTGTACTTCCGTTCCCGGCGAAATTTCCCGCCCCCGATAGGGGTCCATCCCGGCCTGGGCAAAAATTTCACGGGTGAGGTGCAGGCCGGTGCGGAAGGCTTGCTTGTCCTCTTCGTGGGCTAAATAATTGAAGAGCATTTCCGGTGCGACGGCGGGATCTGCCGACTTGAGTTTGACCCAACCGCGGCTCAGCGGTTTGTTGGCTCCCAGGTGCACTTGGAATCCGTGCCCTTTCACTGCGCTCGAACCATCGTAGGCAATGGCGCCAGCGAGGAAGTGATATTGGATATCCGGGTATTTAAGGCCGGCGCGACTGCGGATGTAGCCGTTGGATTCAAAATGGTTGGAAGCACCCAGGCCCCGTTTGAAGAGCAGCCAGTTGAGGCCAATCCAGGCCTTACCCAATGGCCCGAGCCAGCCGTTGAGGGTAATTTTCTGCTTGCACTCTTGCTGTACCCAGACTTCCAGGTGGTCCTGCAGGTTTTGTCCGACACCGGGCAGATCGTGCACCACGGCAATACCGTGTTCCTGCAAATGCGCCGCGGGCCCTATGCCGGACAACATTAGCAACTTGGGCGAGTTGAATGCGCTGGCGGCAACGATGACTTCTTTATTGGCGCGCGCGCGAAAGGTCTTGCCGTTTTGCTGGTACTCCACGCCGATGGCTTTCTTGCCCTGCAGAATCACACGTGTTGTAAGCGCATGCATCTTGAGTTCGAGGTTACTGCGGCCGAGAGCGGGCTTTAGGTAGGCGAGTGCGGTTGAGCAGCGAACACCGTCGCGCACCGACATATCCATGCGCCCGAAGCCCTCCTGACGATAGCCGTTGTAATCCTCGGTAAAGCCGTAACCCGCCTGGGTGCCGGCCTCAATGAAGGCGCGGTAAAGCGGGTTCTTCATATTGTTGCCGTTGCAGGTGGTGGTGGGCCCCTGGTCACCGCGGTAGGCATCACCACCATAGATACAGGTTTCGGCCCGACGGAAGTAGGGCAGGACAGCGGCGTAGCCCCATCCCGATGCCCCCTGTTCCACCCACTCCTCGTAGTCGCCGGCACAGCCCCGCACAAAGGCCATCCCGTTGATGGAAGAGGAGCCACCAATGACCTTGCCACGCGCCTGATGGATGCGCCGTCCATGTAGTCCCGGCTCCGGCTCGGTGTAAAACGCCCAGTCGTACTTCGGCATATTTAGCGGAATGGAAAACGCTGAAGGCATACGGATAAAGATGGAATTATCTTTGCCACCAAACTCCAGTAGCAGAAGACTGTTGTTACCATCCTCCGTTAGCCGGTTGGCCAGCACGGCGCCGGCAGAACCGGCTCCCACTACGATATAGTCAACAGCTTGATCGAAGTCCTGATTACTCATCTACTTGCCCTAGGCCGATCCTGGTTCGCCCTCTTTGCCGGATGTACGTGTCTTGCGTTCACGGCGCATGTATAGGTACTGCAGGTGCACTTCGAAGTGGTCGACGATATCGCCGATCACTTGTTCGCGGGTGTAGCCCATCAGATCGTAGGTCAGCCCGCCTTCCTGCAGGTGGGGCTCAAGTCGATAGTAGCTGGAATGGGGTTGCTCTGTGAGCAGGGTAAATGCTGGCATCGAGCACCGCTTGGGCCATACCTGATAAGTGAAGGCCGACTCGCCGCCGAGATCCACGCTGAGTGCCAGGTGCAGTTTGTCGCCGCTATCCCCGGTGATACTGACCGGGTGCCCCTCTTCTTCGAGTTTCTCTTTCACCGCTTCGAACGCAGGTTTTACGGTCCGCTGTATAAACGTGTCTACCTGTTTCAGGGTGGGAAAGCTGATGGCGCGAGATAGCCGCTGGGCCCAATTGGTATGACCTTCCCGCGATATGGTTCTGCCTGAAAGGTGCCCGGACAGGGCCTCCTGCATACTCGCGGATTTGAGCCCTTCGAGCTGCAACGCTCTGTACAGGCCCAGCATCATCAGCAGCAGGACGATGGCAAAGGGGAGCCCCATGATGACCACCGCTCCCTGTAGGGCGGAAAGGCCGCCAGTCATCAGCAGGGCAATGGTCACAATACCGATGATGGCCGCCCATAGAATACGCATCCACGGCGGTGCGTCCTGATTGGGATCTTCGAGCCGGATGGTGAGATTGGAAAGCACCAGAGAGCCCGAGTCGCCAGACGTGACAAAGAACACGATCGACAGAATGGTTACCGCAATGGTGGTTAAGAGGCCCCAGGGCAGCTGTTCCAGAAACAGGTAGATGGCCGATCCAGGTTTCTCTACTGCCTGTACGCCAAACTCCGTAGCGCCGCCCATCACCATGTCGATGGCGGAGTTGCCCATGATGGCCATCCAGGCGGCCATGAACGTGAAAGGCAGAATCAGGGTGCCGGTAACGAAGGCGCGGATGGTGCGGCCTCGGGAAATTCGCGCCAGAAACAGGCCGACAAATGGCCCCCAGGCGATCCACCATGCCCAGAAAAAGAGTGTCCAGGCATTGAGCCAGTCTGTGGGCGGGGCGAAAGCATAGGTATTGAAGGACAGCCCGGCAAAGTTTTGCAGGTAGTCGCCGATATTGGTAACGAAGGCGTCGAGTAAAAAACGGGTCTTGCCGGCAAACAATACGTAGAGCATCAAGACCACCGCCAGTAACATATTAAATTCTGACAGTCGCCGAATTCCGCGCTCGACACCGGTCGCGGCAGAGATTGCGGCAAACACCACAATCAGGATTGCCAGGACTGATTGCGTAATTGTGCCCTCCGGTATACCGAACATGTACTGTAAGCCGTAATTGAGCTGGATAATCCCAATTCCCAGGCTGGTCGCAACGCCAAATACCGTGCCCAGCACCGCAGCAATATCCACCGAATTACCGATTGATCCATAAATACGCTTGCCAAATAGTGGGTAGAGTGCAGAGCGGATAGTGAGGGGCAGCCCATGGCGATAGCTGAAGAAGGCCAGGGACATCCCCACCAGGGTATAGACGCCCCAGCCGGACAGGCCCCAGTGCAGAAAGGTCAGCGCCATAGCATGGCGTGCCGCTTCGATGCTGCCGCCCTCGCCAACGGGCGGCTCCATAAACTGAGTGACGGGTTCTACGATGCAGTAAAAAATCAGATCGATACCAATTCCAGCGCTGAATAGCATAGCTGCCCAGGTCACGATATTGAATTCGGGCTCCGAGTGATCGGGGCCGAGTTTGATGTCCCCGAATTTGGATATCGCCACCAAGACCACGAAGACGAGGTAGGTGACGACGGCGAGAAAGTAAAACCAGCCAAAACTGCTCGAGATCCAGCCCAGAGTACCGTAAATAACATTGACCGCTTGCTCGGTAAAAATCATCGCCCAGAGGGAGAACAGTACGATACCCACGACGGAGCCATAAAATACCAGTGGCTTTATTCGCACTGGCTCGGGGGCTGCTTTGGATTCGTCTTCGGGCGATTTGGCGCTCTGCATGTATCCCCTGTAAAAATAGAAACTATCTATCCCATCAGAGTAGGCCATGGCTTGCAGTAGCCGATTGTGCGCACTGGGTATTGGGTGCCATCTCAGAATATCCATTGACGTATCTGCTCGGTTAAATCGATATCGTCCACGGGACGCGAGAGCCGCTAAACCCAGCCCGATTATTGGCGCCATGGCAGAGCGGCAAAAACACTCAATAGGGCTTTGTCAGCGGCCTTCTAGTCATTCTTTTTCTTGCTTTTCCCCTTTGCGGACTGGCGCGAACTTCTACCAACGGCTAAACCTAATGATGAAAAGCGTGACATTTTCGCGCTCTCTAGGCACAGGCTGTAAGAGGTGTCCGATGAAGACTGGTATTACCGTCACCGCTGGATTCTGCATGGCCCTTCTGATTGGGTGCGCTGCTCAGCCAGAGCAGGTGCCAGGTGCCGGGGGCATCGTAATTGATACTTGGGGTGTCAATATGAGCCAGTATCAAGTTGACCTCTCTGAATGTAAGGGGATCGCCTATTCCACTTACAGCGATCAGGGCCGCCGAGGCCTGACCGGCGCTGCCGGTGGCGCGGTGGTTGGGGGTGCTCTAGGCGCCATCGTTGGCGATAGCAGCCGGGCGGCGGCAGCCGGTGCTGGAGCAGGCGCTCTGGTGGGCGGCCTTTCCGGTGCTGGTAGTGCCGGAGCCGAGGCCCAGCAGATTATTAAGAACTGTCTGCGCGGCCGCGGATATCGCGTGCTGAATTAATTTCCCTCACAGGAATTTGCCAAGTTTTCTCGTAGGTCCTCTGATATTCGGCAACCTCACAGGACTTGGCTTGGGCCGGGAGTTTCCCGGCTCTTTTTTTGTTGCTCTTTTACGGTACTCAGGTGGGGGCAGTGGTTTTTAGTCTGAGAGTTCAGGATTGTTTTCAATCAATACCTCGGGAGTATGTTATGTCCAGCGGCAATATCATTAATGCCTACGGGGTTATGCAGGCCGGGGGGGGCTTTGAACCGTATCAGGTGAAAGTGGGTGCGCTGGGGGCGACGGAGGTGGAGCTGGAAGTGCTCTACTGTGGTATTTGTCACAGTGACCTCAGCATGATTGAGGATGAATGGGGAATATCCAGGTACCCCATGGTTGCCGGCCATGAAGTTATTGGGCGGGTTGTTGCCACGGGAGAGCACGCCAAACACTTCAAGCCCGGTACCGTTGTCGGGTTAGGTTGGAATTCTGGGTATTGCGAAACCTGCCACTATTGCCGGCAGGGTGACAAAAACTTATGTGCTGAGGCCCGTTTTACCACGCTTACCGGTGGGGGTTTCGCCGATAAGGCTCGCGCTGATATGGATAGTCTGCTGGAGATTCCCGAGGGGGTCGACCTGGTTTCTGCCGGGCCACTGTTGTGTGGTGGTATTACTGTCTTCAATCCTCTTGTGCAGTTTGATATTAAACCGACGGCCAAAGTGGGGGTAATTGGTATTGGAGGGTTGGGGCACCTGGCACTGATGTTCCTGAATGCCTGGGGTTGTGATGTCACGGCTTTTACCTCCAGTGAACACAAGCGTACGGAAGCTTTGTCCCTTGGCGCACATAAAACATTGAATTCGCGCGATCCGGAGGAAATTAAATCCGCCGCTATGAGTTTCGATTTTATTATTTCAACAGTCAATGTGAATCTGAATTGGGATTTGTACATTCAGGCGTTAAAGCCCAAAGGGCGCTTGCACTTTGTCGGCGCCATCGTTGATCCTATTCAATTCACACTTTTCCCCGTATTATTTGGTCAGCGCTCGCTTTCCGCCTCCCCAGTGGGGAGTCCGGCAACGATTGAAACTATGCTCGATTTTGTCGCCCACCATCAAATCAGGCCGCAGGTAGAAATTTACCCTATGAGCCAGATTGAAGACGCGTTTAAACACCTGAAGTCGGGTAACTCCAAGTATCGGATTGTACTCTCCAGGGAGTAGGGCTTTCTAAGGGGCTCCTAGGGTAGATGTATTTTGATCAGCTGGGTTTTTCCGGGGAGGGAGCCTCCCGGAAAAGAATGTAAATGTTATCTGTATATTTAAAAAAATAACGGCTGGTATTTTTTTATTGGTAGAGAGTCTCCAGTCATCATTTATGATGGCCATTTTCCCCTGCTTTTATTCACATTAAAAATTACTGAGAATTTCAAAAAAAATAATGTTTGTTGTGATTAGGTCGCTAGATTAAGCGGTAATTTCCTGAGGGAATCCAGTTGGTTGGTTTTTGAGATTTTATTGTGAACGTAATTTTTCGTAAAGGTGCCAGTGGTAAGGAAAAGGCTTACACCTTGGTTTCTATACTAATGCTGCTGTTGCTAATGGGATCTTTTGAGATAGGTCGATACCAATTTTATAATGATCCCGGTTATGGTGGTATTGTTGTTTGGCTATTGGCTGCGATATGGGCTCTGCCTCTGCTGTTAGATAAGCACCCAGAAAACAAGATAAATCAATCGAATATTGTGCTTCGGAGTGTTTGTTGGGGGCTGTGTTATTTTATTTTCTATGGCTTTACCTGGGGGGTGATTTATGTTGCCGCCCCTGCATATTATACGAATACGTTTGGTAGTGAGGCTAGGATTGAGCGGGTTATCAGCAAGAAAGCAGTGTACAAAAACCGTTGGGGGCATGTTTGCCGTAGTATCTATTATGGGCAGACTTACGCTACCTGCGTAACTCACCGCTTCTTTGAGTCTATTGATGTGGGAGATACTGTAAGGCTTGATCTCCTGGAGAGTCAATATGGCTATTTTGTTCAGTCTGCTCGTAAATTACCCAGTAATCAGAGTTCTGAATAATTTATTGGCGACTCAGGGTTTAAATAGGGTTTGCTATCGTGGTGCGGCTCCCCCTGAGTTTCAGTAAGACGCTTCATGCGTGGGGGATGGATCGATTGCGAAGAATGTAAAAGGTAACGCTTGTAAATTAGCAGCGGGACCCCACTTTTTAATCGATTCGGTTATATTGTTCCTGCGTATCGTCATTGGGAGCCTATAAATACGTTGTTATCCTGCCTGAAATCACAGTCATTTTTCCGCATCAATTTTGAGCTTATGTTATATCCAACGATGGCCACCAGTTTAAAATTCCTGCCGATATTGAATTTTAGGCGAAATTTCTAGCGTGTGAAAATCTGGTGCATAGGCGATGCGCAGTGTAGGTATTAATATTGTGGCAAGGCGCTGGTTGGTTTTTGTCGATGCTGGCTTCCCGCAACAGTAAAGCGCACTGTTTATGAGGTGTATGATCTGATCAGGGGTATCCCTCAGGATTGATATATCGCTCAGGGAGACGCAAAGTTTGGTGATGAGTTGCAAGGATTTGAGGAGCGTGTATTTGTAGAGTATCCCACAAAGGCCAGTGGCATCCGTTATCGGCAGAATACAGGGGGATTCGAGAGACGAGTGCAATTGCAGTGCAGGATGTTTTCGGATTTTAAGGGTATTTGTTCTGCATTGTAGAAGTGCGAGAGTTCGTGTGTTTCGCCTCTGGAGGTGGGCCTTAAAGGCGTTAGTCCCAGCGGCTGCGTCTGTGTAAACGACGCAGATAGTCACGTTCGCGATAATAGAGATCATCCTCATAACAAATAAGATCACAGTACCTCTTATCGCTTACACAATCGGCTGGTATCTGCTTGTTATCTCCAATACACCGGTAGTAAACCTCTTTACAGGTTTTGAGGCACCGCTTGCGGGCTTCCTGCTCATTTAAACTGCTCGCTCGGGGAGAAGATGAAATACCCAGTAGTATCAGGGCGGCTAGAGCCAGGATTGTGCACTCTGTTAGCAAGAATCTGCCAGTTGCCATAATGATGTTGCTACAGCTCAATAAATGACATCGGTCAAATATAATGTTGCCTATTGCGAAGAACAAATATTTTTTTTTGCTTCTGTCTGAAGCGTTAAGAAGTCCCTGAATAATTCGGCAAGTCTCTGTGGGCCGTTTAGAGCGATTCTCACTTCCCCTACAACCACTGTCAATTTCCTAAAAGACGGCGTCATTGGCCACGATTTTTGGGCTTTGGATACCACGTCATTCCAAGTTCTTAATGAACCTGGCCGGCCAGCAAGCCGAAAATCTTATGCCTACTGTTTCCGAGGTGGCCCTCCGAGAACGGAAGCGATCCTCTATGAATATAATGCCCTTGATCACAAAAATTTTGTGAATGACTGGTTTGTCGGCTTTAAAGGCACACTACATTGCGATACTGATCCATTTTTTGAATTGTTGTTTGAGCAGACAGCTGTACCCAAATCATTGCAATGCACATGCCCGGCGAAAATTCGAACCCATAGCGAGAGCGGCGCAAGGGGATGGGCTGGCAAAACGGGCAATGCACTTTTATAAGAAGCTCTACCGGGTTGAGAGGACGGCCAAAGAGATTCAGCTGGCCGCAAAACAGCGACACGATCTGCGAGAAGAGAAGTACAGGCCGATTATGACGGCCTTTAAGTGCTGGCTGGATGAGCACTATCCGCAAGTGCTACCCAAATCCCCGCTGGGCAAGGCAATGAATCACTGCCTGAAGTATTGGAATGGGCTATGTGCTTCCTCAACGATGGTCGCTTAGAAATCGGCAACATTTTGACTGAACAGGAAATCAAACCCTTTCTCATGGCTCGAAAGAACTTCCTATTTGCATCTTCGGTCAATGGCGCTAGAGCATTATGCCTGCGCTTCAGTTTGATTCGCACTGCCAAGATTCACGGCCTTGACCCCTACAGGTATTATGTGGAGATACTTGAGCAGATTCCTCACTGCCAATCCGTTGGGGATTATGGGGCACTGCTACCCTGGTATATCCAGCTTGAGAAAGTTGGGATGGCCGCAGCCGCATGATACAGCGATGCTGCCCGCAAGAAGGCGAGCGTCTGTTGAATAGCCGTATTTGTCTGTTGAAGAAACGGCCCTTTAAGCCTTCCATGACTTAGCATTCAGCGTGCTATCCCAGTACTCTAAATACAACTCTTACCTACGATCTGGTAAGGTCGCTTACAGGGTAACTCAGAAAGTCGAAGCCGCAACCCCTGAAACACCCGCCGTTTTAAAATGCACCATCGCCGTGATTGATGACCAGAATACAGTACAAACTGACGGCGCCGACGATCCAATGACCAGTGTTTATGTCACTACCAAAACCCTGCAAACCGATGGCGGCGGAGTAGTAAATGTCGCCGACCATGTGGCTGATTTAGTGGCGAGCTGCATTGTTGAAGTGGCCAACTGCCTGGCCGTGCATAGCTCTATTGCGGCTATGGCGATTCCGAGTGGGTAATACTGGCCGTTATTTTCAGTGGTGGATTGGGCGTATCGCCAGTACGAAGGCCCGAATTATAGAGCCATGGCTGATATCCACAGGAAGTCCCCCCTAACTTATTGATTTAATTATAGGTAAAATGTGTTCAAGAGCGGGAGGTTGAACCCAGCGACTTGAGCCGATGGCTCACTATCTCTGGTTACTATTTGAACGAATAGTCTATAACCTAGCGCAATTAAAGGCTTTTCTGCCGAGCCTGGAAGCTCCATCCCAGAAATAGTGGCCAAATGGATAGTGAGCCACTGGCTCTTTAATAAACTGTTGTACAAACCCGCTGCGCGGGAGTGGTGCCACTTTTAAATTATAAGAGGCATTTTAGAAAATGCATAACCGGGT
>NZ_CANMKV010000048.1 GCF_947498635.1 uncultured Microbulbifer sp.
AATCCTAGTCAGATATTGGGAGAATATACGGCTGAGGCAGCAACCTAAAGGGTGATGCACTTCAGAGTTGAATGCAGCGAAGCTATAACTTACATTTAGCCTGCCGAACGAATAATTAGTACAACCCATCAATTTTGCAGCAACAATGCAGGCACTACCCCAGAAAACCTATCCAAGGAAAATCACTATAACGTTTGCTTTATAAGAGCATGGTTAATTGCCAAGGAAAATAACCAACCTGAATAATGCTATCTATTCGATCAAGCTGGTGACTTTAAGGATAAGTGGTAAAAACGTAGGCATAAAAAAGCCGCACAAAAATATTGTGCGGCAAAGATCAGAAAGCCTATGGGAGAGGCTTGAGCCGAACTAGAAGTCGTAAGCAATACTCAACTTGATATTGCGCGGCAGGATATAGCGGACATTGGAAGCCAGAGGATTACGAGGGTCACCCTCGGTAATGCCGTCTTCATCAGTGAGATTGTCCACCGAAAGCTGAACAGAAATATCGTTTAGATAAGCTATAGCCCCCAGGTCCACTTTGGTATACCCCGGCAAGGTCACTAAGTTTTCGCTGTCATTAAAACGATCCCCCACTCGGCTGATCCCACCAAATATTGCCATATCAATATTGTTGACGGTGAAATCATAGTTTTGGCTCAGGCGAACCTGATACTTGGGCTGGCGCATCACCTGATTGCCTTCGAATTGACCACTGGTAATTTCCGGCTTCTGTAGAGTGGCATTTAGGCCTAGGGTAAAGTCTCCCCAGTGCACCTTGCTATCCAACTCCAATCCCAGCGCCTTGGTCTCCAGGCGAGTACAGGTCCCACTACCAATAATGCAGTCCGGCATACCTTGGGTTTCGTTATAGAAGAAGGTGGCGAACAGGGAGTAGTCTTGATCCTGTAATTTATAGCCCAGTTCATACTGGTCGATATCGATGATCAAATCGGACCCCGCCAGGTAACGATCATCAAACTCGCGGTAGTTATCGAAGTCGGCAAATTTAAAACCGGAGTTGATGCGGAAGAAGGCACCCATGCTCTCTGCAAATGCCCAGTCCACTGCGGCGGTGTAGGCAAAGCCCTCCTCATCGGCTTTATAGGTGGTAAATACTCCGTCTCGAATCCCCTTATCGACCGAATAGTTGGTCTCACGATTGGCGGAGCGCAGCCCTAAATCAAAAGTAAAATCGCCCAGGTAGTACTCACCGGCCAGGTAGACAGCGATTTCACGCGCATCCCCCACCGCCTCCACATCGTACTTCCAACCACAGGTCAGTACATCGGGCACATTGTTACAGGCCAGCTCACCGGTAAGTGCGCCGCCATCGGCTGCTCCGGTGATCAGTTCGCCATCCTGACCGAGCACATAATATCGTTGGTTGCCGATGGACCACCACTCATCCACCTCCCAGCTGGAGGTGTAAAAACCGCCGGTGACTTTAACGTTATCCCACTCCTTGGCCAGACTGAAATCGTTGGTGGCTGCTTCAATATCCTTACGCACCACCCAGGCACCAAACTGTTGCACCAAGGTCTCGCCAGATAATTCAGCGCCCGAAGCTGTTATAACGGCCTGATCTGTGAGGGTATTCAGAGCCAGAGGCGCCCCATCCGGGACAAAGCCCAGGGTATCGGCACTACCGCTGGTCAGTGCAAAGCGCTCAGTAAGACTCCAGCCATCCCCTAGATCCAGCTCTAAATATGCACCGGCCACACTACCATCCCAGCCACGACCTTCCCCCAGATCAAAGGTTTGCCAGCGCACAGTCGTCCCACCGCTGCCATCACCCTGTGTAACAGGCACAGAGACCTTTCGATTACTCTGGCCAACCTGGGTGTAATCGGTGGGCAGGAAAGCGGCGTTGGGTAAATACCAGGTGCCGGTATCCTTCGTGTCACGCACATAAAAACCGGCTTTGCCGCTGTCCATCTCTTTGGTCAGATGTAGGGTGAACTGATGGCCCTCCTCTGCATTGAATCCGGCATCGCGGATACCTGGAGAAGTGCTTAGGTAACCGCCCAGCATGTAGTAAACATCGTCACTGAGCTTGCCGGTTAACACAGCATCCGTACGCTGAAGATCGTAATCGGAAGTGGTGTATTTAAAACGGCCCTCGGTTTCTTCAGTCCCCTCTTTCAGGATGAAGTTAGTAGTAAGACCGGGCTGTCCGTTTGAATAGACTGGGTTGGGGCCACCCCGCAGCCCCTCAACCCGCTGAATGGTGTCATCCACGCGAAACAGTGAAGAGTTCTCCAGAAAAGAAAGTGTCGGCGCCGGATAGAGCGGCAGGCCGTTCATAGACACCGTGACGAAAGGCGCGTCGCTGCCACCGGGAAAGCCTCGCACATCGATATTTGCGCCAGATACACCACCGGAACTCTCAACCCAAAGACCCGGAATAGACTTCAGCAGATCAGCGGTGCTCGACGGAGAAGCCTTACCAATCTCATCGTCACCCAGAGTAGTAACTGAGAAGCTAGCTTCCAGCTTTCTAACACCGGTACCACCGGGAGTCCCCGTGGTGATGACTTCCTCGATCATCCGCTCTTCCCCGCTTACCGGTGACACAGTCTCCTGGGAAATGGCTGCGCCACACAAACCTATCGATACGGTCGTCAGAGTGACCGCCAGCGCTAGAGGCCTCTTTTTCATCAACTCTTCCCTCTCATCGTCATTCTTATAAATTTTTTTGGTGTGGCCAATTTAGGCCCATAGCCTCAATCGATGACGGCCATAAGCCAGGCCTGCCCTGTGAGACAACACCTTCTAGGCACTATAATTTGACAATGCAATCGATTGCAAGGCGTGTTTGGGGTCATTCTGTAGGATTTAGTCACATTTACTAAATAAGTTGATCGCAGCCAGATATCCTCCCCCGGTAGCCACACACAATGGGTCAGAGGCCAAAATTGCTTATTGCTTTGAAAGCGGGGAAAGGCGTTCCTACAGTTTTATGGGTCTTCTTAGCGAGGCTGTTCGAACCGCATTGACACAGCGCTCGACAACCCGCTCAGAAGTCGCTGCCGTTCAACTGAGGACTCCAAATGGCCAACAGCACCTGCCAACAAACTGACAACCATTCCCACAAACATGGGCCGCATTGTGGGCACCCCGCCATTCGACACGGAGACCATGTGTGCTACGTGCATGATGGCCACCTGCACCATCCTCACCGGGACCACTACGACGAACACGTTCTAGAGGTGAGCACAAAAAACCCGAATGACTGCAATCCCATCAACGCAAGTACCCATGCAACTCACGTTCACGGGGAGAACTGCAGCCACACACGGATTCCCCACGGCGACCACTTCGACTATCTGGTGGATGGGCGCCTACACCATGTCCATGGCGACCATTGTGATGATCACGGGCCAGTGGAAGTCATTCATGAGCGGTAGGTCGCAATGCCGAAAAACAGCACACTGGCGGAGATGCACAAGGAAGCTGGCACCCTCCAAGAACTGGCCCAATTTCCCATTACCTGGACCCAGCGGCTAAAAGTAATTGGGCTGGTATCAGCTATAGGTTTCTACAAACTCTTTTTTCTTCCATGGAAGAAAAAAGAGCGACAGCAACTTTTTGCAACGCTGGATCAGCTAACAAACTTAACGATTGACCTCCCCACCCCATCGGCCACCCAACAAGACAGCAGGTACTTCCTGAGCGCACAGGACCGCACATTCTTCACAAAAAACGGTTACCTACCTCCCTTTCGGGTAATTTCCAGTGAAGAGGCAAGCGCACTAAAAGAGCTTGCTATTCGAGAGTACAAAAGTGGCTTTGGCGGCATATCCTACTTAGGCAGTAAGATTCGCGACATAGAGAAGAAATACAATCGTTGGACTATCGAATATGCAGGCCTGTACCAGGCCCTGCGGCTCAAACCGTTTAGAGAGCTTTTGCGAAAGCCTCAAATTGCTGAGCGATTAACGAGCCTGCTCGGAGATGAAATTCTATGCTGGCGCACGCAGTTCTTCGATAAAATGCCCGGTGCAGAAGGCACCGCCTGGCACCAAAATGCCACATTTCGTGAAGCGGGCAAATATGCGAAATTACAACCCACGCAAAAAACATCTCCCGCATTGATTCAACTGAATGCCTGGGTAGCCTTGAGCGACTCTACCAGAGAGAACGGCTGCCTGCGTATTTTGCCTGGCTCCTTCACAGATGCCAGAATAAATTACCTCTATGAATTTATCCCGGAAAATGAACTTTTCTTTTTTTCGCTTCTACCATTCTCCCCTTCCTTTCTCTATAAACTCGGTAAAATTGCTTTATATGGAAGGCTTTTCCATAAGAGTGCCGTTATTTTATTCAGCGCAGAAAAACTTTTGGGGGATAACTTTTTTGACCAATTTGAAGTCAAGGATCTGGAGATGAAAGCCGGTGAGTGCCTGATTTTTTCCTCTCTAAATATGCACGCTTCCTACCCCAACACTTCCAGAAAGGATGAACGATTCTCTTTTGTGGGACGCTGTACAGCTAACCATGTAAAAGTCGCCCCACATGGCAAAGACAGGTACCCGAGTCTTGAAGGACCAATAGAGTATATGATACCCGAAGTAAGTACCTTTCAGGTTTATGGGAAAGATACCTATGGACTGAATAAAATTCTGGATGACTGACTCTAGCTCATCAATAGTCATCCAACATCTCAGTGGAACTATGCAATTAAATTTCCGTTAAATGACGAATATAACCGCGACGAATTACGGGCACAACATCGATAGCTTTAACCAGAATCCATAACCCGCATTTCATCAGAAAGTTATTTGAAGTCACTACCTTTCGGGCAAATTCAGTTTTCCTAATTACTTCTTTAGCTATTTTGTGGCGTTCACAGGCATATTGTTCCACTTCCCCTCGAGAAATGGCCCCAGCTGCGGCCACAGCATCGGCAATTCCCAAGTTCATTCCCTTGCCGCCGACCGGTGAATGACAGTGGGCCGCATCTCCAGCGAGCAGGACCCTATTTTTATAATAGGTTTCTGCCTGCCTGACGGATATCTGGAAACTGCCCAGGCTGTGTACTTTTTTAATATCAAGAGGCTGCCGAAGGGCGGAAAGCGCATCCTCTTTAGAAGAAACCACCCTGACATGCCCCCGTCCTAGTGGCAAAACAATACTCAGACTGTTGCCCGGCTCCTGTAAGTTCACCGTAACCAAATTGGGAGGTATGTACCCGTTTACCTCTACATCGGCAATCGACCACCACTCTGGTAAATCTAGTCCTGGATACCCTATTGCCATTTTCTGACGAACCAGAGAGTAAACGCCATCAGCACCGATCACCCAGTCGAAAGATTCCTTGTAATGATTAGAATATTCCACTACTGCAGAGGAGTCTTGACTGGCAATATCGGTTAATTGCAAACCATACTGCACATCAACCCCCCGCTCCCTGAGTACACCCGCCAAAACCGATTCTGTTTTATTTTGCGGAAAAAAAAGTCCGACCTTCCCTAGGTATTCTTTAGAGGAAAGGTCGAGAAACAACAAGCGCCGCCCATTTCTCAGATATTGAAGCCCCCGCATCGGCACCGCCTCAGAGAATAAATCCGCGGAAACGCCAATACTACTGAGTAGCTCAATCGTAGAAGGGAAGATACCAACAGCACGAGAGAGCTGGGAGGGCTGACTGCGGCGCTCAATGATCTGACAATCGATCCCTTGCAACGATAATGCACAGGCGGCAGTGAGGCCCGTTGTCCCCGCCCCAACAATCAGAACTCTCATCAATCACTCACCGATCAGCATGCTTCTCTAGAGCATAGAAGAGCCCCCTTTAAGCATCATCCCGGTAAACTAGTACAAACCACGACCGACTAATATTGCGTGAGATCACACCACGGAGGCTGATATTGTCGACCTATTAGCTAACTTAGAGAACTTATAAGCAAAAGAGCCAGGGACCCCAGGAGGTTACTCTAGTGAAATTGCATGATATCTATCTGAGGGGTGGGCTGCGGGCATTACAGCTATAATGGCGCCCCAGAAAATTTCTCTAGAGTCAATTTAATGCCCGAAATTCCGATTTTAGTGACATTCCTTGGCGCATCTGCCCTGCTGGCACTCTCTCCTGGGCCGGACCTGCTATTACTATCAACGTACTCGGCAGCCCGAGGTTTTATCGCTGGTTTTTTGCTCAGTCTGGGTATATTTCTGGCAGGGCTAACGCAAACGTTCCTTGTGGCCTTTGGTCTCGGGCACATCATGCAGACGATTCCTGTTGTTGCCCTGGCGGTAAAGACACTAGGAGCACTTTACCTGGCGTGGCTCGGGATTAACTTAATACGCCAGTGGCGTTCCAATTTAGGAAACACTCAAAGGCAAGCAGTCACCGAGCCTCTGAGTGCCTCACAACTCCTCAGCAGAGGGCTGATCAACAATTTAATGAACCCAAAGGCTTTAGTTTTTTTCAGCTTATTTTTACCGCAATTTACGAGCCCTACCCAGCCCATCACCCAACAGATACTGCTACTAGGATTTTTCCTAAGTACTATTGCACTCACTGTAAACACAGCAATTTCTTTCTCTTTTAGCAGGCTGAAGCAGACACTGAGTCATCAATCAGCATTCAGCCGACACTTCGACGGTTTTTTAGGTGTGGTATTCCTAGGCCTGGCCGGTCGCCTGGCGTCAGAACACTGAGAGCTAGGAATGGGGAAAAAAGCAACAGAGAAAGGCAAGCGCGAGGCATCTGACCACCACGGCAGACAAGTGGCTTTGATCCAAGCCGTAAAGCGAGTAATTTCAGCCGTTAATTAACAGGAGTATGCTGTAATGGATAACTACAAACCATGGGGACTAGAAAGAAACACCTTTCTAGTTCTTTTACACCTAAGCTAACTGGCCTGGATTATTATCCCTGGAGCCGGATTCGTATTACCTGTTATTATGTGGGCAACCACTAAAGATCAGGTCATTGAAGTTGATCGCCATGGCAAGATGATTTTCAACTGGATGATCAGCTTGTTTATCTACTCCATCATAAGCACTATTCTAATTATCCTGGGCGTCGGTCTTTTAGGATTGTTAGTTCTAGCCTTAATCAATGTAATCTTTATCCTTATCGGGGCTGTTCGAGCCAACGATGGGATATTCTGGCGATATCCACTCAGTATTCGTTTTTTTAAATAAGTTTAAAGATATCCTCAATCTTTAAACTTGAGGTTTTCCCAGTTATCTTTGCGTTTTATAAATAGCGGAATATGAAAGCCAGGGAAAACCCTGGCTTTCATCTAGCCGATGACTAGAGGCGCAAGCTAAGGCTAATATCTGCAAATAGCCAGCGTGCTGTTTTTATCGTAAAGATAAAGCGGGTTATTAATAGTAACCAGCAACATCGTCAACGATCGGGCCCAGTGCTTTGTAGGCATTGGAAATATCCTTGCCGTTAGAACGCTCACCACAAGGCAAACCACCACACTCATTCCAGTCAGGATCAGAGAACCAATCGTACTGGGTAACATTGGATCCGTATCTCCACGGGTAAGCCATAATAGTGGAGAACTTGTTGTCTACACCATGGCCCATACCATAAGAGTAAACGCCACCAGAAGTATCACCCTGCTTGGTGGAGTGCGTCAGACCCATGTTGTGGCCCAGCTCATGGACGAAAGTGTTATAACCACAGTCAACACCAGTCACGCTGTAAGCACGCTCTTTAGCGCTGTTGTACATGGTGCCATTGCTACCTTGGCCAACCCAGGCAATGCCACAAGTAATGTAGGTGCTACCGTTCTCAACAACCTCTTCGGCTTTCGTCAGGAAAACCACCATGTCGGCTTTTTTGGACGAGCGCCAGCTATTCACGCTGTCGTGAAAAGTGATCAGGTCCAGAGTTGCTTCGTTAACACGAAAGTCAGAACTGGAAGCTTCCCAGCTATCAACCAGATTCAGCTGGATATCAACACCATTCCTTTTAAAGGAATTATTGGCATAGCTGATGTAGTTATCAATTTTTGCAGAAATGTCACCGGTGTGCTGTGCAGCTGGATCGGTGTACATAATAGCAATATCAACAGTTTCGGCAGTTGCAGCAGCAGAAACGGTCAGTGCAGCAATAGTAGCTGCCAGGCTTTTCTTAAAACTCACTATAGACTCCTTTTATTATAAGTAGTGCATACTCTATTTTTGACAACCAGTAAATTTACTGCCTGCCTGATAGTGTGTTAGCAATACGCAATTAATACCCTGACTCGACTAAAAGATCGTCCTGAATTTTTAACCGCCTGTGAAGATAAACTTCTGGTATTCGCAGGATTTACATCAGCTCTCCTTAGCTTGATTATCGATTTGAAGAAATACCTTCAATCAATTCTTTTACTCAAAATCATTTAGAGGAACGTCACTGTCTTTCCAGTCTTTTTCGCGCTGCGCCTCAGATGATAGGTCTTTATCATGCTTCTCAACATGACTTGAAATTAGGGCACCGTTGGGTGCAATCCACGCATATCCATCCTGGGCTTCAAGGGTATAAGAGCCTGCGGGCGTGTTTAGCTGGGCATACACGGAGCTTTTACCGATAGTCAAAGTGGCTCCATGCAATCTAGACTGGCCCAAAAAGTTCAATTGCACACTTTTATTCCCGCTTGCATGCTGCTCAACATCACCGACCTGGGCGTCATAGACACTTTCAAGACCCGGCAGATCAATATCAACATAGTCGCCGGTTTCAAGTCCCCTCAACCTCTCCATATCAAGTTCCAGATAGGTTTCCCCATTGAGATCTACGGGTAGGCGTCCATTTTCATGCAACACCTCTCTTGCAAGATCTGATTCTGACCAAAGTGATTTTTCACTATCTGCAACAACTTCTTCCGGAATTCCGCTGTCATCAACAGTCTCGGCAGAAGAAGATTCAACGGGAACCCTGTCAACGACCATTTTAGGCTCAGGTAATTTAGCGGAATGTTCTACTTGGGCAGGCTGGCTTTTAATCCAGAAAAAATAGCCTGCGCCCAAAAACAGAATCAACACAGGAAACGCCAATTTCTTCACGGCTTACACCCCAAACAATTATTTATAAAAAGTCGCACCCAAAACAGGTGAAAACAGCTTCACGGCCTCTTACACCAAACAATAATGAGGTATAAATAGAGATTCCTAAGCCGCCCCGAAAGAGACGCACTATAGTATCAACACCTCAAAATTTATTTGGAAAGTACTTCACAGAAGAAAACGAAACCAAATTTTTTTTTGTGAACCCTCTCACCTCAGCGAGAAAATTTACACATCTCAGCGAGAAAATTTACACATCTCAGCGAGACAGACATAGGTCCATCGACTCGACTATAAGTTCAATAAAATTTCCCACACTCTTAATTTCGGCACCAAATGGCAAGAATCAAAATAAAAAAACAAAACTGAACACTCAACCCAGCCAAAAATGACGACTCAATCCCACAATGAAAGCAACCCTCTTCACACAGTACTCACTTCACTCTGGGCAGATTTTTACCGGGTAAAAATTAGCCACCTATAAAAAGTATTCCTATTGCAGAATTTCCCTACTCTGATTACCCCTCAGCAGAGATTAAGTGACATAGATCTCACCACAGCCACTTTGCAACCTTAATCAGGCCCTCACTTTTTAAAGCCAGGCCACTCACTCCACTTAGATATCTGTGGCATTTTTTTAGAAAAATGAAACCTGAATGGCTTTGCATGACGAACCAAACCATTTACAGCCTTCACAACCTGGAGGCTTGAAACCAGTCCCTGCATTTTTCTTTAAAAGTCAATCACACACTTAACCCACCAGACGTGGGAGGAACACCTTTAGGCGGCTCCTGAAATTTCAACAAAAGGACTGAGCTATGCACGCTTTGCTCCGAAAAAATGGTTTCAACTGGAACTATTTTTTGCTTTCTCTTCATTAGTATTTTTTCTGAACACTGCAGAAGACAACTCCGATACCCCCCACAAGAAATAGGCTCTAGCCATAAACCCAGAAAGAGCAGCAAAAATTTTTTATCATTTTCAATTTTCTTGGTATATATTTCCGGCTCTTGCCAAGAGTTGCCATTCCGACACAATAAATCTGAGCACTCTGTCACGTTAGGGCTTTACCCTTCTTAACACTCCCTGTATTTCTGAGACGCTTCACCAAGATTTCCACGCAATAATTTTTTCAGAAATTTTTTACACCGATTCCAATAGGACTTGGCCGTACTCAGTTTTTTAGGCGTGGCGAACAGTAGTCAGTAAGGTGGGACTTAGAGGTATAAGATTGGCGGATTCGCCCTAGAGAAGGCCAGCGCTAAAGGAGAGTGCAGCTGGTTTGGTGTGATAGGCAGTAGTTGAAAAAATTGAGGGGGCTGTTGCACAGCCCCCTCCCCTTAAGCGTGGGTAATTCGCTGATTACCCATAATGAAAAACCGATCAAAAAACACACTCAAAAAGCCTGCCAGTAAAATTCCCAGCAACACCAACCACAAAAACTCCTGTGTCTTTTGTTGTGGTTTGAGCTCTTGTACTTGCTCAAGTTTCTGACCACTAACCTGTTGAGGCTCAGCCGTGCTGGCCGCAACATCATTAACCGCCTGATTACTCAACAAGGGCGTAAGACCAAAGCCAAGGGCCTGCTCGCTCACAAAGTCAGAAAACTTCTCATTGTCTGTTGCGACATCATATTGATTGGCAAGCTCAGTGTACGTCTCTACCATTTTTTTGAGTGTTTCCGCATCGGCCGGCCAATAGCCTTTACGCACAGCCTCAAGCATTCGCTCCAGCATTTGCGCCATCGCTTCGGCGTTGTGCTCCTCGAAGAATTCACGCATGTCCATCTGGTATTTATCCTCCACATAGACCTCGAACATTTCCTGCCACTGGTCATCGCGGATCGTTTCCGGAGTCATCACCTCCCAGCCCCACATATTATTCACCCTATCCAGAATTGCTGTGGCCCCGGCATAGCCGGACTCCTGCATTGCATGAATCCAGCGCGGGTGAAAATAACGGCTGCGCATTTCCTGATTGACAAATTCTCCCAATGTCTGGGTTTTGATGTTGTCCTTACGGCGCAGGTTTGCGACATACATCTCCGGTGTCTTGCCATCCAGGTTACGCACGGCAAGGCCCATACCGCCAAAATACTGGAAGGGGTCGTCGTTGGTCATCATGGCGTAGAGGTTAGTGGAACGAGAAAAAATCACTCCGTCGGTACCCGACAGTACCCGGCCATACAGCGCAGCGTTACGCGAATCTTCGCTCCAACGGGATTCATCTTTGCCGTAGGCAAAACCCATACGGCGCATATATAAGTCTGCCAGTTTGTCGTCGGTCTCCCAGCTATCAGAAGCTAGGCTGGCGCCATTCAGGCCGGTACCGTAGTTACCACTCTCATTGGAAAAGATTCGCACCGAAGAGAGGTAGCGGGCATCTTCCTCAGAGTTACCCTCCTCCACTAGCTGTTGTTGCAGGGCCTGACTGTGGCGATAGACAAAATTATTCTCCTCCTTCATCTGTGCCACCTTGTCGATTGCCTCAGCTAGCCACAACATCACATTGGGGAAAGCATCGCGATACAACCCCGTTGCCGAAATCACCACATCAATACGCGGACGCTTCAACTCCGAATAGGGAATCACCTCAGTTCCGGTCACATTGCCCTGCGGGTTCCATTTTGGCTTGAGCCCCAAGGCATGCAGTATCTGTGCTTCAAGTGCGCCCTGATGGCGCATGGTTTCCAGGGACCAAAGTGAAAAGGCCAACTTATCTGGGAAGCGTCCGTGCTTTTCACGGTAGTCGGCGATGGTTTGTTCCATTAACTCTACGCCAGCTTCATAGGCCTCTTTGGAGGGTACTTTCGCCGGATTGAATCCAATCAAGTTGCGCCCCGTGGGCACGGCTTGGGGATTGCGAATGGGGTCACCCCCATGACTGACCGGGATATACTTGCCATCGAGTGCCGACATCAAGTTTCGCAATTCGGCAATATTGGCAAAATTCTCGGCATACTCGCGGCCCTGCTGCAACTGCTTTTGCAATCCCGCGGAGATTTCTGGCAACTTCTCGCCCGCAAGGTAGGTCTTTAATAGCTGAAACCCGGGCTGGGCCTCCAAGGCGACTACATTGCGCTCATCGCGCTGCTGTTCATCCGGTAGACTGAGGTTATGCTCAGCCTCAAATTTCCCCGCTGCTGTGATGTAGCCCTCGCCCAGCATTTGCAACATGGTGCTGGTGAGATGTTCAGACTTGGGTAGTTGACCGAAACGATGAATACCCAGCGGCTGGCTCATTTCTGCCAACTGGCCGAGGTGATCCTGCAGACGGCTGAGCTGGTGATCAAAATCAGCCCGCAAAGCTTCCGCGCTAATCTCCAGATCCTTAAGCATATTGAGCGTGTCGGCCAGCTCAATAATGCGCGCCTGCGTATTCTGACGAGTCTTCCCCTCTTCCAAAATCAGGTAGTTGCCAATCAGCTCCGAAAGTTCGGCGACTTCCGCATAGAGACCTGCTTTGGCAAAGCCCGGTGTCAGGTGGCTGATCATGGTGGCGCGTCCGCGGCGTTTGGCCTGCATGGCTTCACCAACATTGTCAATAATGTAGGGATAAAACACCGGGATATTTCCCAGGGCCAAATTGGGTGCATCGTAGACAGAAAGTCCTCGCTCTTTTCCTGTGAGCCACTCCTGCGAGCCGTGGGTACCCAGGTGAATATAGGCATCGGCCGCAAAGGTTTTACGCGCATAAAGATAAACTGCCAGGTAGGCATGGTTCACCGGGCTCTTCATATCGTGGTAGAGAGCCGAGTGATCCCCGGCTGTATCAGCACGCACACCTTGAGGCAGTACTACCAGGTTGCCCAAAGTCATGCGCGGTATCACAAAGGCCGGCTCACCGTTGTGCTCGGCCAACATGGCATTATCTCCCGGCTCTCCCCAGCGCTCCACGATTGGCTCACGTACTGAAGCCGGCAGAGCATTAAACCAATCCAGGTAAGTGGACAGCGGCATCCAATCTGCTAATCCTTTATCAATCAACGTAACGCTCTCTTCGCGGCGGTAATAAGGGCGCAATAACTGGCCCGCCCAGTCGATCAAGGTCTTGGAGTCCCGCTGGTCTATTTGGTAACCGCGCTCTGCCATGGCCTGGGCGATCGACTCTATAGAAGAAGGAACATCGAGAAAGGCCGCACCAATATTTTTTTCGCCTGGGGGATAATTCCAAATAAAGGTGGCGACCTTTTTTTCGGAGTTTGGCTTTTGCCCCAGAGCGGCATGGCGCCAGGCACGCTCCACTAGAGCGTTCATCTGAACTTCCATTACCGATCTATCGCCCTCCTCTTGCGCGGCAATAACAACCGGGTCAATGCTGCCGGTATCTTCCGGCATTACTAGGAAGAAAGGTGTTAGAGAAGGAGAGACACCACTATGATCTGCAAAGTAATCTGCCTCACTGCCCTCGGTATAATTCAGGGCATGAATCACCGGCACACCCAGTTTTTCGAACTCGGCGCGGCGCTTGCTCACATAATGTAAGGAGCGGTAATTGATCATTAGATCAATACGAGTGTGCCCTTCTCCATCCTGCAACAGATCCGGGTAGGACAGGGGCAGGTCTTCGCCTTCAAAAAAGAAGGCGAACGCCTTGGCACCTTTCATTTCCAGCCCCTGCAATAGGGTATCCACCACCTGCTGCTGTTCGTAATCTACCACCGAGCGATGAATAGCCACGGCTATCACCGGCTGTTGATCCGCAGGTTGTAGCCAGCGGAAGAAGTCTTCTTCACGATCGGTCACCAGCTGCTCCCAGCGCGGGTGATAAAAACCCACTTTCGGAACAGCATATGGCTCCGGCACATTAGCTGAGGAAAAGTTAAATATCTCTGTCGCAAGGAACTGCATCAGGTGGCGATAGTTTTGCCGGCCGGCATTATTAAAGTAGGCTGCAACCGCTTCATGCTGTACCAATGGTAAGCCCTGATTCATCGCTTTATTCGATAAATCCCCCAAAGACACTACCGGTACTTCGGGGTACTGGCTGAGCAGCGGTTCGAACTTGCCAAACATAAATTGGGAAAGTGCCGGATTGATACCATCCAATAGCACAAGATCCGCCGAGCCCCATGCCTGGGCGGTTTGCTCTTCACTCTTGCCCTTGCTGTTAAACACTTCCAGCGCGAACGGATGATCTGCGGCCAGTTCGGAGAGCAACCTGCCCTTGGCCTTAGCGGTATGGCTGGACATCATTAATAAAACTTTGGGCTTCTCATTGGCTTGCGTGACCATCCCACAAAGCGACGCAACAACAAAGCTCACCAGAAATACACAGGCTTTCTTCAACACGACTAGTTACCTCCTGCGGCCTTATCTTTTGAGGGCGTTTCTTTGCCTTCCGGTACATACACCAGACTGCCGTCTGCCATTTGATAGGCGACCCCCGCACGAGTGCCCTCTCCCGAACCAATTTCGCCGGAGGATTTGTACTGCTTAATTTCTTCTCCGTCTTTTACGATCACTTCCATATTGGGCTCACCGGCATTTTTGATCACCGTGACCTTTTCATTGGAAAATACATTTAGCGGGTTTTGCGCGATGGCAATAAGCAGTGCGGCAATAATCACTAGAAAAACATCAATCAAGTTCACCGCGCTTAAAATTGGATTGAGCTCTTCATCTTCATCCAGGAAGCGCATCAGGAGGCCTCCTTTAACTTACGAATGTTAATTAGCTCGGCGGCAAACCAGCGTTTCTTCACTGAGGCTGGCCAGAAGGTAAGGGTAGAAATTACCAGTCCCCAAATTACCGCAGCGAAGGCAATAATCAGATTTTCGCTAATACCCTGAATATTGCCATCGGCCAGTGCCCGCAATGCCGGCCCCATGGGGATCATGGTGGCGATCAGGCCTAGCATGGGGGCGATACGGGTCGCCATACGCAGCAATTCCAATTTTTTTAGGGCGAAAACCTCCAGCTCGTCATCACAAGCCAAAGGATGTTGCACGTAATAATTGTGTACCTGATACCCCGGCAAACCCTCTATCCGACCTTGTTGCAAGGCCAAGCGATAGCTGTCCGCATTGCGGCCACGCAGCACCCACAACGAAATAAATCGCCCGATGGCGAATAATGAGTAGACAAACAGGGCCAAAATCGCCAATAGGACTGGGGCCATAAACAAATCGGCCACGTCCGCCATTAGGTTTTCAACTATCGAAATATTCATTGCAAGCCTCCTCAGCCCAGCACTTCCACTCTTGATCAATGGCCGCGGAAACTAGCGGAAGTACCCGCTAACGTCAAATTTAATCTAATTGATAGTGATTCGCATTTAGCTTTACATTATTAAAATCATCCCTATAATTCTCCACCAGCTGGCCCTGGCGGTGGACTTTTACACCAGCCCCTGTGGCCAACCGACAAGTGCAGCAATATAGAATCCATCTCAAGGACAACACCATGAAACTTCGCCCTCTCGCAGCGGCCTTATTGGGCTTGGCCTCCGCCTCTGACCTGCATGCCGATAGTTCCGAATCTACAGCGAGTAACGATCTAGAACTGATCGTTGTCAGTGGCCGTGCGGAGAAACCGCTGAAGGATGTTGCGGGCAGTGTTTCTGTTGTCACCAATGACGAAATTGAGCAATTACAGCTGAGCGACATGAATCAGCTGTTCCAATACGAACCAGGCGTGGAAGTAACCGGTGCCGCCGGCAGTGCGCAAAATATCCTGGTACGCGGCATGGGTGGAGACCGTGTACTGATCATCAAAGACGGTATGCGAGTGAATGAAGGCTATGGAGCGAATGGTCAGAATGACATCATTGGCCGCGGCTTTATTGAGGTGGATACCCTAAAGCAGGTGGAAATTGCCAAAGGCGCTGCCTCCTCGCTGTACGGCTCGGATGCTTTAGCGGGTATCGTGGTGTTTACCACCAAAGATGCCAATGACTATCTGGAAGATGGCGAACAGTTCGGTGGCGCAGTCAAAACGGGATATACCGGCATTACCCATCAATCACACGTCTCTCCTACCCTGGCCTTACGCACCGGCCATTTTGAACAGCTGTTGCATATGACCTACCGTGATGGCGAGGAACAGCAAAACTTCGACGAGAGTCAAAACCCCTTCGAGATAGAATCCAAGAGCCTGCTATACAAAGCCAAATACAAGCTCGACGGCGAAGATTTCATCAATTTCACTATCGACCACTGGAATCAGGAAAGTACCGGTGACAGTGCAGATGGTCTCCTTCACTATTTCCGTGGCCTGGCCGACTATGGCTACAACATCAAAAAAGAGCAGTCCCTCTCCGACAAACAGACCCGCGCTTACCAGTTGCGCTACCACAGCGAAACCCCAAGCGCACTTTATGGCCAGTTGAACATCAACCTGTATAAAAATGAATCCGAGCAGGAGGACGAACAGTACGCACAGCTGGATATCAACGCCCCCATGTTCGGTGTTATTGAAATCCGTGATATGTGGGAAACCAGCCTGTACAGTCAGGACACGATTGGCCTACTGTCCAATGCCAGCAAAATCCTGAACGAAACCCACATCCTGGGATATGGCCTCGACCTGGAACAAACCGAAAGCCAGCGCAGCGTTCACCAATATCGTGAAGTGAAAGGCAATTCCACCCTGGATGTAACCACAGAAAAATTCCCAAAGAACGAAGTCTCCCGCGCAGGCCTGTTCCTTAACGATGAAATGACTTTTGCCAATGGCCAACTGACCATCACTCCCGGCGTACGCTACGACTGGTACGAAATGGACCCCAATGGCGCAGAGAAATCTGACGGTACCCCCTTTGCCACTATTGAAGAGAGTAATTTCTCATTTAATTTGGGTGCCCTGTATAGAATCAATTCGCAACTATCCGCTTTCGCCCAATACGGGCAAGGTTTTAAGGTACCGGCCTACGATCTGGCCTATATCGAGCACTACTTGCAGCCAACTTCCAGCTACGCCTACCAAATATTACCGGCGGATGACCTCGATCCCGAAACCAGTAACACCTTCGAGCTCGGCCTGCGCGGCCATCTGGGCCCGATTGCCTTCAGTACCGCGGCCTTTTACACCGAATACGATGATTTCCTGGAAACCGTACTGATAAACAGCGAAATCATGAACAATGACGACGGCAGCTTCTCCCACGTATTCGAGCAATACCAATACCAAAACATCGACTCTGTGACGATCAAGGGAGTTGAGTTGAGTGCTAACTGGTATCTGACCCCAGCATTTGAACTATTTGCTAATGCCAGCTACCAACGTGGTGAAAACGATACCACTGGTGAATACCTCACCACTATCAGCCCTCTTTCCGGCGTGGTGGGTGCCAGCTACACCAGTGCGAAACTCTCTAGCCAGGTACTGCTACGCTGGGCAGACCGGATGAATCGCGTTAATGATGGGAAAGCCGAAGTTCCGAATTATGGCGTAGTGGACTGGACCCTGGGTTATCAGCTGATGCACAAGATGTCCTTTAATCTGGCCGTTAACAACTTGCTCAACAAGGAATATGTGCCCTACCTGAACGTGGCTGGTTGGGATAAAGGCAGTGACCTCACGATAAATTCCGCACCGGGGCGCACTTTCTCGGCATCCCTTAAGTACGATTTTTAAAGACGTTTTTATGATTGTTGATCCGGCGAGTTAGTGTATCGCCGGGTTGATGCGGCACAGCGGATGTGCCGGGCTGGTCACGGCCAGCACACCCCCTGAAACTAAGTCACTCTGCGCTTTGCGCACTTTCAGGGGTGGTGATCAAATAGGTCACGGATGACCTTTTTTGATAACAGGAGAAATTTTTCTCCCACTCTCCTATAAGTCCCTTGCGGCCGTACCCCATGCGGCCTTTTTTTATCCCACCCGTTGACACAATCGTTCAGCGCCGGAAGAAATTCACGAGCAAACTCAGCACCAAACTTATAATAATCATTGAAACAATAGGAAAATAAAACCGCGTGCGGCCGGACTCAATACGAATATCCCCCGGCAAACGTCCAAACCAATTAAACAGCCAAGGGGCAAAGTGCATAAGGACACCGACTATCAGCAAAATTATTCCGGTGACGATCAACCAACGGGACATCTCCCCTCCTTCGTATAGCGGCCCATTTAGGGTGCCTATAAACTTCAGGTCTCTTTTATCACTCCTTTTAAGCTTCAAACCCAAATTCCAGGATAGACTCTTTCACAAAGATCGTATAACTGAAAACGCAAAGCGCTTGAGCTCAACTTTTGATACCGCTACCATAAGTGACCAACTGACACTCATTGTCAAGATGAACGAAAAAGAAAATTTTGCCTGCTATAACAAGAGCAGTTTCGATACGCCACTCATTACCGTGGATGCCGCCCTCTTCACTTACCAGGATGGCCACCTTAAGATCTTGCTGGTTGAGCGCTCAAACCAGATGAGTCTGGCATTTGATCATCTGCAAATCATCAATACTGCACACGACCGCCTTATACAAAAGGCCCTTTACAGCATTATCCCCGCCTATGCCCTACCAAAAAAATTCACCCTACCAGAGCTTCAGCAGGTGCATGAAGTAATTATCAGCAAGCCACTACAAAAAAAATCCTTTCGCCGGCGTATTGAACAGGCAGACCTTTTGATCGATACCGGCGAAAAACGCACGGGACGGGGCCGCCCAGCCACCCCGAACACTATGCATGTCAATTCAAGAAGACACACGTTTGTACGAAATCTTGAGTTATAGCACAGAGTAGAATTTATCGAAAACACTAAATATCATGAGTGAGTACACTGAGAAGGATATTTAAGTGAATTTCAATGTATTAGACAAAGTAAAAGGTTGCCTGGTGGGGCTCGCCTGTGGTGATGCCGTAGGCACCACACTGGAATTTAAAAGAAAGGGGGAATTCACCCCTATATCCGATATGGTGGGTGGGGGGCCCTTTGGTTTAGAAAAAGGACAATGGACCGACGACACCTCTATGGCGCTCTGCCTGGCACACAGTTTACTCCTTCAAGAGGGTTTCTGTGCTATCGACCAGATGAATCGCTACTGCAACTGGTATCAATATGGGTATATGAGTTCTACAGGTGTGTGCTTTGATATTGGCGCTACAGTGCAATCCGCTTTAATTCGGTACCTGGAAACGGGTAATCCTTTTAGCGGCTCTGTTGCCACCCGCTCATCCGGTAATGGCTCCCTGATGCGGCTAGCACCAGTACCAATTTTTTTCTTATCTTTGCCTTCTGAGGCAATCCATTATTCTGGAGAGAGTTCCAGAACAACCCATGGGTCCACCGAGTGTATTGAGAGTTGTCGATTTTTTTGCGACCTAATCCTTTCTGTGTTCAACGGCACCACTAAAGACAACCTTCTTCACACCTTAGAATACACACCAAACTCTGAGAAGGTTTTTAGTATCGCCAAAGGTGAATTCTTACAGCAAAGTTATGAGGAGCTGACAGGCAGCGGCTACGTAATCGAATCCTTGATATCTGCTCTCTGGTGCTTTTTTAATACCGATAGCTTTCACGAAGCCATACTGCTAGCCGCAAATATTGGGAATGATGCCGATACAACCGCTGCCATCTGTGGCCAAATAGCTGGAGCTTACTATGGAATCTCTGGAATCCCTGAAGAATGGCAGCAACAAATATGCTGGTCAGAAGATATTATTTTATTAGCAGAAAATCTTTACAGAACCGGTTTGTTGGTGAGTCCTCAATAGGGCTCTAAGCGCCCCACGCCCTCAATTTATTTAGGGGTACTTTACCTGATGGTAAATAATAGAGCGGTCATTGAATGAAGATTCACGCAAAAGCAAAGAGCCAGCACAAGCCAGCTCTTATTGTAAAGACTGACCTTTCAATTCACTTTCGCCAATCCTTTCTCCCCAACAAACACCGCCGCCAATACTCGAATCGCTTCAAAGCTCTCATCCAACAGTAATTTTCCATCGCGAAATACCAGGCGCAAGTGGTTGAAACGCGTACCCAATTGCTCTTCGCGTATACTTCCATACTGGCCATCGCCCCGACGAACCAGTGCCAGGCGGCCTTTCTTAGACCTTTTGCCAATATCCGTCACGGGGTCTTTGTACACATCTCTTCACTCGCCAGCAACCCGAACTGCGCTCACTTTCATGGCAAATTTCATCGTATCTCGATTGACCTTTTGTAGCAGTTCAGCGCCCATGCCAAAGGCGATATTCTCCGCACTTTGTTTCTGGGCTTTCATAGTAGCCAGAATATTCCCTATGGTGTGGCGAGAAACACCATCGCCCTGTATCACGCGGATAAATTCTGGCAGAACCCGGTATTCTTTCCCATTGATCCGGGCCCCAAAGATATCGATCAATCGCTCTATGGTTTGAGTTACCACCTCGACAGGATCGCCGCTACCCAGGCGAATTACCAAGGTTCCACCATTAAGCTCAACATATTCCTTTAACTCTCCACCCCATATATTTTCAAGGGCATTCCACAGGTCATAGCTGTCACTCACCACCGCCAACAAACGTCCATCCTTGGAAAATTGTTCAAGCATATTGGCATAGGCATCGGCTTCATGCTCCCGGCCCCAGCTCGTCATCGTACTTTGCTCGGCTGCGGGAATTGAAAACCCGGCCATAGGGGTGTGGTAATATAGGAGCGTGGTAATAACGACGCCCAGCCACTATTGTCGCTATGGTATCGGTCCCCTGAAAGTTCACCAGATGAGCCAGCCCGCCGATAGCCGCTGTTTCCTCAGTGCTTGCAGCGTGAGCACCAAAGTCATGTAGTTTAAATGGGAGTCCCTCCAGGCTATCCGCGGTTTCCTGCAGATATTGCTGGATGAGTTTCTTGCCTTCACGGCTCAGGGTTGCGACCGTTGTCAGGGAACAAACCGCCTTGCTGTATTTTTGCTCCAGTCTGCCCAGAGCAATCACCCTCAAAATTACTTTCTTTAGGACGCCAATGTGTCAACGCAGATTATACCCGGCATGATACTGTTCGAGTTTGTGTGTCATAACTCTGTGTAGGAAGTGTGATTCACGGCCAAAGCGAGAAATTATCTTCCGTGGACTTTTGGAAATATTCTGCTTTTGCAGCCAAAATCAATATTCAGGGAACCTCTGAATAATTCTGTGAAACTTTGGCTTTTAGAGCACAATTCGCTCTAAAAGCACCGTCGTATCGGCCTTGAATGCCTCATCTTCTGCGTTTTATCGGCTTCAAAGGGTTCAGTGAACTTCGTAGCAGTATATGCTTCCCGCAAAGTCATTACGGCATTATTCAGAGCTTCGCTTGCTATTACCCCACTATGTGGACCTCACTCAGATCCCAAGTGGTTATCCCCTATTACAAGTCCAAGGAGCCAAAGTGAGAAGGATTTCTATCACCGCGAGCCTGCTACTGGCTTGCGCCGTCAGCTCATTAAACTGCTATGCTGACCCTCACATCTCTCGAGGCGCCATCCCCGTAGAAAACAAGGTAAAAATTAGCCCAATAGCCGGGCCGATACCCTACCCCTGGGGTCTAGCCCTGTTACCCGATGGCACCCTGATCATTACCCAGCGCGATGGCAAACTCCGCAGCGTCAAAGGTAATCAACTAACCGATGCCGTTGATTTTCCCACCAATGTACTCTTTGAAGGCCAAGGGGGGCTGCTAGATGTCGCCGCCAGTCCTAACTTTGAAAAAGACCAGCTGCTCTATTTCAGTTACTCCACGGGAAATACTGAGAACAATCGCACAGCAATTGGTCGAGGTAAGTGGCAAAACGGGCAGCTGAAGGATTTCGAGGAAATTTTTAAAGCGGCCCAGGGGAAAAAGAATAGTGCGCACTTTGGCTCGCGTCTGGCTTTCCTGCCAGATGGCACTCTGCTGGCCAGTATTGGGGACGGAGGCAACCCACCCCAGGACTTTCTCGACGTCTTTGCTCGCGAACAGGGGCAAAACCTACAGACCCACTTTGGCTCGGTGATCCGTATAAAACCTGACGGCTCAGTACCTGACGATAACCCCTTTATTGGAGTGGATGGTGCCCTTCCAGAAATCTGGAGTTTTGGCCACCGTAACCCTCAGGGATTGGCCATCGATCACGAGAACCAAATTATTTGGTCCTCCGAGCACGGCCCCGCGGCCGGAGACGAGCTAAACCAGTTAAAGAAAGGTGCAAACTTTGGCTGGCCCAGAGTGACCTTTGGTAGGGACTATCGCGATGGCTCCAATATCGCTTTTAAGATAGCCGGCCCGGAATATGTCTCCCCGTTTCTCGCCTGGATCGATACCCATGCTCCCGGTGGCCTTACCGTCTATACAGGTAAAGCCTTCCCCGAATGGCGCGGTCACCTGCTCTCGGCAGGCCTCGTGAGCCAGGATTTACGCCTTATCAATCCGCAGGGTGATCCCCTTAACACGGAAAGCCGAATTGTGATCGGTGAAAGAGTCAGAGACTCGGAAATCGGCGCAGACGGCACACTTTACGTCATCACGGATGGCCCTCAAGGGCGCCTGCTTCGTATTGATCCCGCTCAATAAACGCTTTCGCCAGCGGAGTCGCTGCGGTCTAGGTGGGGGCCGCAGTGAATCGCTCACCTTTCCAAAAGACCGCTTCAAATGAGCACTTATTGTGTAATACCCAACCGCTTTTCATCCGATACAAAGCCACCATAGAATGGCCAGTAACGAAAACAACAAGGCATCCAACCATGCGATTAGCCCAGGCCCTGGCGGCAGCACTCCTCGCCGCCACCTCCTTCAGCACCCAGGCAGTAACGCTGATCCACAACTTTTCCGGTTACCAGACTACCGAAAAAGCGCTGATTCAGTTCAGCGCCATGGCCTTTGACCAGGGAAAAGTGCTCGCAACCGGCAGCATCAAGGATCTGGCCCACAAGTATCCCCACGCGGAGAAAGTAGATGCCAAAGGTAAAACCTTGCTACCCGGCCTCATCGATGCCCACGGGCATATGCTCGGCCTAGGGCAGCTCAACACTGTATTAGATTTACGCGATCAATCCCTTCAAGGCGCCCTGAATGCGATTAAAGACCACGCTCAAGGGCTGGAGCCCAACGAATGGCTACTCGGGCGCGGCTGGAACCAGGTAACCTGGCCGGACAGACGGTTTCCCACCAGCGCCCAACTCGACGCCCTCGAAATAGATCACCCCATCTGGCTGCGCCGGGTAGATGGTCACGCGGGCTGGGCTAATTCCAAGGCCCTGCAACTCGCCGGTATTGATAAAAATACCCAGGTCCCGGAAGGCGGAGAGATCGTACGAGATACCCATGGCAACCCCAGCGGAATTTTGGTCGACAACGCCATGGACCTGATGCAGAAAGCCATCCCCTCCCCCACATTGGCACAGGAAAAAAAATCGCTACAAAACGCCTTTCGTACAGCACTTTCCCTCGGCCTCACCAGTGTCCACGATGCGGGCATTACCGAGAAAACTCTCAATGTCTACCGTGAGCTGGCCAGGCAAAAAGCGATTCCCATGCGTGTGTACCCCATGCTCTCAGTGGATAGCCACAACTACACTAAATTGCTCAATGCTGGCCATATTGGTAGCCCCAGCGAACGACTCTATATGCGCAGTATTAAGCTCTCCGCCGACGGCGCCCTGGGTAGCCGCGGTGCAGCGTTATTGGAGCCCTACCATGATCGCCCAAAGGAAAAAGGGCTATTACTCTATCCTGAAGACAAAATGTTGACCTTACTCAAACTGGCCACCGACAATAACTTCCAAGTCAACGTGCATGCCATCGGCGACAGAGCCAACCAGATCGTACTCAATCACCTCGAGACGCTGAACGAAGAGAAAAGCCAGAAACAGCACCGTCATCGCGTAGAGCATGCCCAGGTGATTGAGGTAATGGATATCCCCCGCTTTAGCCAGCTCAATCTGATTGCCTCCATGCAGCCCACCCACGCCACCAGTGACAAAAATATGGCCGGTGATCGCCTAGGTGAAAAACGTCTAATCGGCGCCTATGCCTGGCAAACACTGCTAGACCAGGGGACACCCATCGCCGCCGGTTCCGACTTCCCGGTAGAACCGGCCAACCCCATGTTCGGCCTCCACGCGGCTGTCACCCGGCGCGACCGCCAGGGTAAACCCAGTGAAGGCTGGCGCATTGAAGAAGCCATGACTCCGGAGCAAGCCCTGCGTGCATTCACCCTGGACGCCGCCTACGCCAGCCACCAGGAGAAAGTAATCGGCAACCTACAGCCGGGGAAATTCGCTGACTTCATTTTGCTGGATAAGAATATTTTTGAAATTGACCCGCAGGAAATTTGGCAGGTACAGGTTTTGGAGACTTGGGTTGCAGGGAAAAGGGTTTACCGGAAACCCTTATAATTGACTTGCTCCATTTTACCCTTTGAACGTCTCTAAAGGTATTGGCAAAGCCGGCTTACAAGCAGATACTATCGCCCTCAAAGAAGCCCCAAAATTTGCCGGCAACATCCTTGCAGGAATGGAAGCAAGTGAAAGTTGGTAGACTCGTGGGACTTGGTACTGACGCTTGTTTAACCCCAAGGTTTAAGAAATCCATTCCTATGCGATCTACATTCGGCCTTGCCGCCTCTGAGCAAGGCCGTACTATCATTACTGGATTTTCAGAGGTTTCACAGCGTTATTCAGAGGCTCCCAAGGTACTTTTGTAACCCCAGGTCTCGAAAAAAATTATCTATAGATCTACCTCTAAATACAATTTAGACGTTGGAAACATGAATTACAGACGTTTACTGATAGGAAAAGAATATAGCTTTCATTAGCAACTCATAGCTAATGGAGGTCAGTTTGAGTTACCGATACTTTCGAATCCCTCAAACGAAAAATGCGATTAAGCAATATTATGCTTTTCTAGAGAGCAAGCCGGATATTTATGTCAAAATTCGAGCAGCGCAAAGATCAAAAAATTTACCACATGCATGGGAAGACTCTTTTCGCTGCTTTGAAAGAACATGGAAATGCCACCGTAAAAAACAATGGATAGAGGAGTTCCTAGCCTTAATAATGCCATCGTCAACGATACGAAAACTCTTCTTGAGGTTTTGCATTGATTTTGTTAGCCACCTTAAAGCCAGGCACTTTCTAGACATACGTTACCCCTCTAATAAACAGTTACAACAATCTACAATTGGAGATATATTGAAAATTATCAATAGAGATCAACTTATCGATTTCGCAAACAACGGCAACAAGGTGAAGTACCTTTATTTCTGGGGTCATCAGGAAAATGGAAGCAAAGTAACAAAACGCTGCTTTAGCCAGTGGTATAACTCCACCTTCGAAAAAGATGGAAATCAGTATATTACTGCTGAGCACTATATGATGTACCACAAAGCTAAACTATTTAGGGATAGCAACGCGTGTCAGAAAGTGCTCACTTCGACCACCCCAAATGAAGCCAAGAGAATTGGGCGACAGGTCATTGGCTTCAAACAGGAAATCTGGGAAGAGAAACGCTTCGAAATTGTAGTAAATGCCAACCTAGCTAAGTTCTCCCAAAATCCAGCACTAAAGGAATTTTTGCTCAACACAGGAAACCGAGTCTTAGTGGAAGCCAGCCCCGTAGATACAATTTGGGGTATTGGCCTGGCGCAAGATGATTTATCAGCACAAGATCCCAACACCTGGAGAGGTCTTAATCTTTTGGGGTTTGCACTTATGGAGGTGAGAGCCTTACTTGCTTGTGATCAAGCTTAGAAGAGCGCCCCGCTAAGCTTGACCACAACAATAGATTCGCACACCTCTTCCAATCAATTTTTATAACGGCCGCTTTTATCTAGAACTTATAGATAACTTGAGGCCGGGAACACTGCTGCTAATTACTCTAATATTATCATTTCCTGCCTCACTCAACGACACGCTTTAGCTTGCGATCTCCTCCCAACAATAAACCATGTATAGTTAGAAATTAAATAACAGAGAATTTCTTTGAAAATATTGACCAGATTCCAACAGGAGAACCCTTCGAGAGGGTTTTCAAAGACAAGTTTATCAATACAGAATCGACAAAATCATCAATCGATTAAGGCACTGCTCACTCTTTAAATATTGCTAATAGAAATGGGAGACAGCGGCATACTTGTCGTTAACCTTCGCTATCTTCTAGGACTTTCAACATTGTCGCTTCAGTCAATATTGAATCTCAGAAACTCAAGTTCTCAACCCTGCCATAGTGATGTTAAACAACATGCCCGCTGGGGAGTGAGCTTTTAGTTACTATTTGGGGGGCGGTTATAGCGAAACATTAAAGACGCACATAGCTTGTCAAGTTTTTCATTTCGCCCCAAAGTAAAACAGGCAGAAGAATTACTAAACATTAAAAAATCTTCTGCCTGTGAATTACCTAGCAATCTAAATGTTAACAATCAACACTTAACCAGATATTTTTAAAATCTGTATAACCTTGAACGGTCACATACCAAATACCGGCCTTTGGCGCATTCACTTCAATAGATTCATAGCTACTCCAACGATCAGAAACGTAGTCCGCATTATTTTCTGAAGCCTGCTCACCAAATTTAATATACAGATCTGCGTCACCGCTGGAATCAACCAATGATAAACCTGTTTTTACGGAAAGCTTAGCTGCACCTTCAGGCACCTGTAACATAAAAATTTGCTCATCACCGGCTTTACCATCCAAGTCCCTCACTGTTTCACCGGCGATCAGATACTCAGATGGTAATTCACTATAAGCACCAACTAAAGTGACTTGATCAAAATCTGTATAGCCCAGGAGCATGATATGCCATACGCCTGCTTTAGGATTGGCGATTGTAACTGCCTCCTCATTACCCTCCAAATACGGACGGTAGTCATACACTGATTTTGTCGGTTTACTGCCAAAGCGCACATAAAGATCAGCATCTCCGCTACCACCACGCATTTCAAACTGTAAATCAGCGGCATTTTCTGGAACAGTTATTGTGTAATACAGTGCTTCACCAGCACCGGCTCCCAGCCCGTTAATCGGGGCTTGGTTAATGAGCTCATTAGCAGGTTCGCCCTTTAAATCCACCGCAGCAGTTAGATTTACTCCTTCAAAAGAGCGCTCAATGGGTGACAATAATACATACCAACGACCTGAATTAGGTAATGTGATCTGTATATTTTCGTTATTGCCGGCATTCTCAGATTTGAAATCAAAATCCATGACGCTAGGTTCTCGATCAAAGGCGACATAAACATTCATTTCTCCACTTGTCTCATTCTCTACTTCTGACTCCTCAGTTAGAACAGTCAGCTTTTGAGTACCTTCTGGAACATCAATATGAAAGATTTTTTCACCTTTACCCCTCAAGTCGACTCTTGGCTTACCAGAAATAAGTATTTGCTCAGCTTCTGCATCACAAACAAATGACCCACCACCTTTAACCGGATTGTATTGAATACCACCTTCCTCAAGCACGCCATTAATAAATGTGAGCATTTCACAGGAGTAAATATCCAGCAGGTTATTGGTAGCATCCACATTACTAAGGAAAGGCTTATTTATCACCCATGAAAACTGAGCGGATGCCAAATAATTACCAGAAACATTTAACGTTTCCAGGCGTTTTGGCAGCTCTGCGATTTGCGTCAAATTTTCATTGGCCGCAGTCAAGTGTTTTAGATATCTAAATAGATGAACCCCCTCTAAAGACTGGATTTTACCATTCCCGGGAGTACGGATTTCTTCAACTTCAGCTGCCTCTAGGCTGCTAATCTCGCCATTCCCGTCCATATCGAAAAATGTCAATAAATAAGACTTAAATGCCGGGTCTGGGATATTGATATTCACAGTGCCGTAGTGAGAGGCCGCGCCGACTTGATCACCACCACCCAAATCAACACGTTGCGCCATAACATCGGAGAAGTGCTCATAACCCGATTTTGGAACAATAGTCGCTTGCCCATTGACCGTATAGGCGTGAGAGGGATAGTGCATCACTGACAAGAAGTCATATTCACTATAATTATGCGATTGACGAATATCAAAATTGTAGATATAAGCTGGCTTAATATTCTCCTCAACAATATCTACGTATTTATCGCGATCCGAACGCTGCTGCTCATGCCTCATACCAATTGCATGGCCCAACTCATGAACAATAATATATTTACTATCCCAGTCGCTCAGGCTGAAAAATTGCCCACCACCGGACATTCCAACCATAGAACGGTTTTCACTACCATTTCGCACATAGATATAATCCGTCTGATCTGTGCGCTGAACAAACTGCAAATCTGCAATCTCTTCCCAAACCTTGGTGGCATCAACAAAATTTTGTTGGTTTTCTTCTGTTACACCCTCATAAAAATCATAATATACAATACCGTTTGGCCATTTTTTCGCCGATATTTCAAAAGCCGACATAATGCCTACTTGTTCAGGATTCTGCTGAATCAACTCCAGCATATCGCCTGTCAACTGGTAGAGTTTTCCATCAACAATCACTCTCTTCGCGGCAAATTGCTCTTCCAGTTGAGCAAATTCAAACGCGGTAAAATTTGGAGTCATTGAAGTCTCTACCTGACTCGAAGCCATCGTTGAATGACCCATCAAAGCCAACGCTGTGGAAACTCCCAGCACTGCATCGGTTAATTTTTTCATTTTCATGTTCCTTCTCTGAAAATTCACGATTTATAACCAAACCTGGTGTTCAAGGCTTTAAAAAGCAGCGCCCCAATTGATTTATATCAAAAAAATCTGATCAAAGAGAGGGAGCGCCGCCGCGGGCAAGAATACAGCCATTGCGTTTTCTAGTCGATAAGAGATAACCTTTCCCTCAAAAACATACTGGACAGGGGGGCGTTCTTCGCCCCACACCGAATAAAAAGCAAACACTTTCAAGAAATTATTCTATAAGTGATATGAAATTCGTATTTGCGAAACCATAAGCAGCCCCTCTCACAACTAACTCAGGAAGCCTTGACAAAAATTAGAGAAAGCATACAACCGAAACAAAAGTGCCAATTACCATCATGGACCCTAAGAACCAATCACATATCAACTTATTATTGGAAACCTAATGGGAAACATGGCCACCCTCATATGACGCCAGTGTAAATAGAGATTCTCATCGCCCGACATTACAATCCCAGCGCAATAGACCGCAAAAAAGAATAACTAAAACCACAACAAATAACTTACAAAAACAAATTCTATAACTACTTCAATTTTTTAGACGGCTAGACGCACATTACCCCTACCTTCTTTAACATTGGGTCAGGTTGATCCAAAAGTGATTGCTCTGGGGGGGGGGCACAGTGGAATTCGGCACAAGGAAGGTTCTCTACCAGATTAACAAATTATGACTTTGAAAGCTGTTAAAGTTTAAAAATCAATGGTTTTACGAAAGTAAGGTATCACACATATTTTCGAGGAATGGGAATACCTGAATTCAGAGCGAAATTTTTTCCATCGCAAACCGAGCCTGTGCAAAGGATAGAAACAAGGCTCATCATGAATATGACACATATCAAATCTGCAAAAAACGGAACCTTTAAGGCAACCCCCTTTTTTATGCAAGATATAGTAAGTGCCTATCTACCCAGACGGATTATGGGCTCAGCTTACATCCATATCGAAAACAAAATATGTAAAATCAGCTTTAAAAAACTTTGAAACATTAAATTATCGACTTACCCAAAACGATGATTAGGTATTTAGCCAAACACCCGGAAAAGTAATCACTGATGCTGATCCTTCCTCATTCGACTTAACAAGTCGGCCATCTAAGATTTGTACCATTGATATCGACCAGTGCTATAGCTTCTATAAAATTACAGCCCGTAGCGAGTTCGAGTAAGCTTTCCTTGTTGATTATTCGCTCACCCATCTAAGAATATTAGAAAAGCCCTCTAATATTTTTGTGAGACTCAAAGACGTTGGATCTTGGGGTAGGATGCCGCGAATGGCCTCAACGAACTGCCCTATGGCTTAGAAACCGTTTCACCTATCGCTCTCTCCCCAGACAGAACCCTCTGCAATGGCTCCAGCTGTGGTTCGATGTTTTTCCACTGACCCTTGCTCTAAGTTTTATACACAAGTTTTTTTTCAGTTTTATTATAAAAATCAATGAGTTACAGTTTGTATGGTATAGGAGCTACAGATTTGGCTGGATAATTATGCAGGACTGGGTCAGGGACGAAGTGAAAAATCAGGTTATGGGTGATACACGATTGAATAAGCGCTTGTCCAATATTCTCAGTAATTTAAGTTTCGACCCAAAGAGTAGTATTCCCTGTGCAAACAAGTCTTGGGCAGAAACCTTTGCAGCCTATCGATTTATCGAAAATGATAAAGTCAGCTTTGACTCCATTATGAGTGGCCATAAATCAGCCACTCTTGAAAGAATCAAGGTTCAGCCAGTTGTTCTTATCCCTCAGGATACCACTTTCCTAAATTTTGCTACCGATTTAGAAAGCAAAGAAATGGGAACACTCCGACGCAAAGAGACTAATCAGCAGCTCCTACATACGTCTATCGCTATAACACCATCCAGAGATAATCTGGGAATTATTGAGGGTAGCATGTGGCAGCGAGATAAAGAATCTAGTGCTAATTCTCGCTATACCAAGTCGATACAAGATAAAGAGAGTCGACGCTGGCTAGACCATTATGAATCAGCTTGTGAGATACAAGAGCGCTGCCCTGAAACCACGATTGTGAGTATCGCGGATAGAGAGGGGGATATTCATGAGTGGTTT
>NZ_CANMKV010000049.1 GCF_947498635.1 uncultured Microbulbifer sp.
GTGGAAGCTTACTAGCCTACAGCCAGCTGACCTCTCTCGCTATTGCCAAGTGTGTCGGTTGTTATGGGAATCTAGGGAGTAGTCGACATTGATCGTCAATATGAATGCTATGGAGATCTGACTTTAGTGGATGATAAAATACAATTATTATCCGAAACCAAGGGAAATGAAGTTCGCTAACTTTGAATATATAAAGTAAACAAGTGTTTGACTTATTTTCAGCTCTTACTCAGAGTCTCTACCCCTACCTTCTATTCATTACCGTTGTATGTGTTTGTCAAAAAAGTAGGGCGGTTAGGAGCAATTTACGAATTGATAGATTGTGTGCTGCCTACTTATGAATACCTTGTATTTGGTACAGATCATCACCAAAAATTCATTTTTATAGATACCTGAATATCAAAACCTGTATTTTTAACCAAATACACATTAAGAGTTAAAAAACATGCCGCAACAGATTTTCGAAATCATTGCCTTTTGGCCAATTGCACTTGGCTTGGCGTGAGTCTTCTTACTGACTAAGGCCATCGTTATTGTTGAGCCTAAACAGTACCACTTTGTACTTTTTCTCGGAAAATACTGGAAAACCGCTACACCCGGTTTCAACCTGATTGTCCCCTATCTTTCCTGGGTTGACAAAAAAGCCTCTACGGCATTGCACGAGACGCCTGTGGAGCTCAGCCTCAAGACGAGTAATCATGTTACTTTCGGGTTGATCCTAAAGGTGCAGCACCAGGTAGCCTCCGATGTAAAGCTGGCTTACAAGGCGCTTTACGACTTGGAGAACTATCAAGCTCAATTGAAGTCCTTTGCTACCGATGCGGCTATTCCGGTCGCCAACGGTATCGAACTTGAAGACGTGTACAACAAGAAAGAACAGATAGCTGATAAGGCCAAGGAACGACTGCGTCAATTTTTCCATGACTATGGAGTAGAGATTGTCGATATATTGTCTGATGAGCCGCGTCTACCCAAGTCGGTGGAGGTTCAGGCCAACAAGGTAATGGAAATGCAGCGTGAGAAGCAGGCCGCAACCTACGAGGCCGAGGCAATTCGCGAGCGTGAAGTGGGCAAAGCCAAGGCAGATGGTGAGTCGGTTAAGATTCGTATGGAGAAAATGGGGGAGGCTAGGCGGGTGTACGCTGAGAGTGCAGCGGAAGCTATCAAGGTGCTGACCAGGGCGGGCACTAGTGCGGATGAGGCCTTACGCTTTATGACAGCTATTGCTGATAACGATGCTTTGGTGACCGCTGCTCGCCACGGTAGCACCGTAGTTATGGCCACCGGTCAAGCGCAGCAAGTCCCCATCGCTTTGCCAATCCCAGAACAGCCCACAACAAGCGCCAAGCAACATGTCCTAGGCGAAGCACAGCCAGCTTGATAGTGATTTCATCTTAATGCGGGGCAAGCCTGGATTCTGGACATGTCCCGCAGCTTTTTGTACACCCACACATTACTTTAGCTTATATTTATTTCTCTACTTCAATTATGGGAAATGAGTGGAGGCTCATTCAATACGTTTATAGAGAATATCTTAGAGTTTTATCAGTTACTCAAGTCAAAAACTCTGAAGATAGCGCCAATATAGTCTTTCCTTTTAAAATCATAGGATTCAAAAATTCCCTATGGAAGATGGGGCAACATATTGTTACCTCTTTTTCTTTATATGTATTTTAGCTATGTATGGACAATATTAGAGGCGCCCTCGTCTGCAAAAATATCGAATAATTGGGACCAGAGTGATATTTTGATATTTAACTTTTTCTCTTATAGAACCATGTTGTGAGGTGGTGAGTGGTGAGTGGTGAGTGGTGAGTGGTGAGTGGTGAGTGGTGAGTGGTGAGTGGTGAGTGGGAGGAAGAGGGCGGAAATCTATTGTCATTACTTAGGTTCTAAATTCATCATTATAGATTTAGCACGCTCGCCCACTATTTCGGTAGTGATTGGAACTCTGAAAGTCCAAAGCGCTTGAATTCGCGAAGGCTAAATTCATAATATCCAGGTATCTTTTTACAGATGTATTTGTAGTTGGGGTTGTTAATTTTCTCAATTCTATTTTTTATTTCACTAGCGGAGGTGTCTGAGCATACTTTATCTTGGTGATAGACAACGGCCTCTTTTATAAAGACGGGTTCGACTCCAAGGGTGTGTATTACTCTGTAAGCTAAATCAATATCATCATACCCCCACGTGCCATCATATTGTTCGTCAAATAGTCCCGCGTTTATAATATCTTGTTTTTTAAATACCATATTGCAACCATAAAAATGCCCCCAGGGTTGCTCAGTATTTGGTAGAAGTTCTATTTTGCCAAGACGTCGATCTCTAATAAGTCCATAATTTGACGGGCTTTTTATACGAGGGCAATTACTAAGGTGTGAGTTTGAGGTGTCTATTTTTGTGATATCAACATCCTTGCTGTGAATAAACTCTCTTAATCCGGCCATGCAGATATACTTTCCTTTGTTGCTTATTGTTGTACTGATCTGCATAAGGTAGCTGGGGGAGGGGATGCAATCGCTATCTGTAAATATGCACCAATTGTTTTTTGCAATCCTTAGACCGAGGTTTCGTGCGGAATTGAGGGCAAATGGATTGGCTAATACAGGCCTGAAAACCAATGTTATATTTACTTTATTTTTGTATTCATTGTAACATGAAATAATGTTTGGGTCGCTTGAGTTATTGTCGATTAATATTACTTCATAACTTTCTTTAGGGGTGGTTTGAGTGGAATAACCTTGTAGTACATTTCGTAAGAGATCGGCGTTGTTGTAGCAGGGGATGATAATACTGAATCGGATATTCATGTGCTGAATACTCCTGCCTCCAATCAAAAGAATACCTTAAAAGCAAAGGTGGCTCTTTGGCTTGAATCTGAAATACAGATTTTCTGATTATGTTTTGCGATTTTGTATTTCATAATTTGCTCCTGACGCTCACCTCATTATCTGAGGGTGCCGTTAAGTGTAGCATTTTCGCACCCAATTGTTCCGTGGGTTTGAGCCGAATTTTAGGGGCAAGAATCGTGCTAAAAAAGCCTGCATTCAACTCTGAAGTGCATCACCCTTTAGGCTGCTGCGATAGCCGTATACTCTCCCAATATCTGCCTGGGCGTTTGAACCCGACATTTTTTTGGGCGATTATTTAAGCGATCAATAGCCGCTTCGACCTTGTTATAACTCACAGGCTTAAAATCAGTATTTTTCGGAAAGTACTGGCGTAGTAAAGCATTAGTGTTCTCGTTCAGGCCTCTCTTTCAAGAGGTATACGTATATTTGGAAAACCCTCTATGGGAGATGGGGTGATTTTCTATTATATCTGTGCTTTATATGTTTTAACCATGTATGGATGTTATTAGAGGCGCCCCCTCAACCAAAACTCTTGTAAATTACAAAGACTTTGGATCGGCGATGGACTCAAGATGAATAGCTTTTGATTTTGTACTCTTTATTGGGTGCCGGGGAAATAAAGGGTTATTATAGACGCCGGTTGCTGTGTGCTTAGTCGGTAGCCTGTTAATCTCATAACGGCAGTATGATGTGGAGTGAATGGTCATTTCTCTATCCAACGTTAACTATTAGAGGACTTTCAAATGTCTTACGCAGATGGTTTCGTGGCAGCAGTACCTACAGAAAATAAAGAAAGCTATCTTGAGCATGCAAAAGTGGCTGCAGAAGTGTTTAAGGAGCAGGGTGCCCTGAAGGTGGTAGAAACATGGGGGGATGAGGTGCCGAGTGGTGAAGTAACCTCATTTCCCATGGCTGTGAAGTGTGCAGAGAATGAAACAGTTGTATTCTCGTGGGTGGTTTGGCCCTCTAAAAAGATTCGTGACACTGGATGGCAAGCGCTTATGGATGACCCAAGAATGCACTCAGACCAAAATCCGATGCCGTTTGACGGCAAACGACTCATTTATGGTGGATTTAATATCATTCTTGATGAGTAAGCTGTAAGTACAAGGTTACCCCGAAGTTAGCCTATATATGGTGCAGGTTACACCTACGCAAACTAAGGTGTAACCGTGTACGTAATACATATCGGAATCCTTGGCGATCAAGTGGGTTTGTTTGTGTGGAACTATCGCTGCGTCTATAGATTACTCTGTATTGCAGTTGTTAGATTTGTATGCCTTTCATAAATATCGATCGCTGCTCTAGTGTTGTCTTAGTGAGTCTGGGTGGAATACCATGTCGTCAGTAGATAAGGTTTCTTTAAAAGAAAAATTTGAATTAAGGTTTAGGTCAAAAAAAGAATGCGATTCCTGTGGCGCGCCAATAGTTCACAGATATGGCCATGATAAAATATGTGTCACTGATAAGGTTGGATATCCTACCTTAAGGAATAGGTCTCCACTAGATTTAGTGTTACATAGCGGCGAAGGCTATATCCCTTTATGGGAGAAAGGCACGACCCTGAGGTGGAAATTTGATGAGGGATCTCTGAGGTATTTTAAAAAATCGGATGAGATAAAAGACTATATTCGTGTTCTGCTAGGGAAGGCTTTATTGAAATGGGGCGATGCTACCCCGGTGAAGTTCAACGAGAATCCAAATGTTTGGGATTTTAAAATTAGGCTAGAGCCGGTTGAGCAGTGTAGTGTAACTGGTTGCACTTTGGCGCGCGCCTTCTTCCCAAACCCAGGGCGCAATGAGTTGGTGCTTTTTCCTACAATGTTTGAACAAAGTAGGAAGGAGCAGGTCGATACAATGATTCATGAATTGGGCCATATATTTGGCCTTAGGCATTTCTTTGCAGATGTGAAAGAAAAGACTTGGCCCAGTGTGATTTATGGTGAGCATAAGCCTTTTTCAATTATGAACTATGGAGAAAAGAGTGGCCTGACAAAGTCTGATAAAAATGATTTGAAAAACTTGTATGATTTGGCATGGTCTGGGGAGTTGGTTGAAATTGATGGGGCGTATATTAAGTTTGTAAAGCCATATCATGAAACAATCCTTCTTGAGTCAGTTTTCTTTGAGCGTTCAATTTGATAAATGGCTTCCTTAATGTTTGGCGGTTATTTGCTAAGAACATTTCCCATGACTGTGTTGGTTGTTGGTTGTTGGTTGTTGGTTGATGCTAAAATCCTTAATCCTTAATCCTTAATCCTTAATCCTTAAGTTTCTTGTCAAAGTAATTTTGGGCGTCATTTGGCGCAGTATTGGTTAAGGCGCTATTTTTTTGGTAAAAGTACCCTGTAAGAGCGTGTGACCTTAAAAGCGTGCAGTCCTGCATATATTTACCTTTAAAATACCGTCGTGTTAATTCAGTGCCTAGGGCAGCTTTGGCTGGATTAGCACTTCCTATGTGCCAAACACCCATATCCTCTGATGTTGCAAGGATAATTAATAAGGAAATGAAATATGGAAATTGAAGTCACTTCTAATGAAGGTTCTATAGATCCTGCCGATCCCACTACTGAGCCATACAGTGGGAAGTACTCGCCTGAAAATCCGCCCAAAGGATGGACCTACGTTAATTATAAAAATGTGGAAGGTGGTGGTTTTCGCTGTCCGAATTGTAATGCAGTTGAAGATGGAGCAGATGTCGACGGGCACGGTTGCAATTGATTGAAAGAACATTCGGGTAATCTGTTGCCCGAATGTTTTTATTGTTAGAAACCAGAAAAAACAAACAAGCTCCTGCCTGAATCATTTTATCTCTAATCCCCTTCTTATCGAATTCGCTCATTCGTGCTTATGGGTTTGCGTTTTTCTGTGTTACATGATCCTATTTCCCAGCCACTAAAAGATTGATTCTGGGTTGGGTGGTCACTTGATCGCCTATGGCCATTAGTAGTTTAAATCACAAATAAATTTCACTATAAGGGAAGTGATTTTGAATAAGATAATAATAGCGATACTTTTGGTAGTTTTTAGCTTGAAGGTGTTTGCATCCGGTCTCAGTGTGGAACAAGCTAGAGAGTCTCTGGGCACTATCAAAGAGTTAACCCCATGGCCCTGGGAAGAGCCTGTTACTCCAATACTGGATGAGTATTTGTCGGCTGATTTTGATCAGTATCAGGGCTGGGCGAAATCGATGTATATGGTAGATGAGCTAAAAATGCATAAGTGGGGGCAGTCAATTACCGAGTTTATTGTGCTCGCCGAACTTTTGTATACTTTCCAGCCGGAGGATTATCAGGTTGAGAACAAGCACGCTTTTGAGGCTGCCATTACTCAGTTGGATCTATTTAGGCTGGAACTTAATGACTTCTTATACCCCTATGTACCGGGTTATAACCTTAAACAGCATAACCTGGTTCGGCACTTCGATGGGGAGGGCATCGTCATTGCGGTGTTCGATTTGTTCGACCCTGCACGTTTAGAGGAACAGCGTGCCCAGCACGCCAATATTGAAGCTGAAGTGCAGTTTGGGGATCCGATCACCTTTCTCCATGGCAATACCGTGATTGATATTATTCTCGACCTTGCACCCAAGGCCACTATTGTACCGGTAAGTACCGAGAGTAAAACGTACAATGAAGCCATGGCCTATATACGTAATCGCGATGATATCAGCGTTATTAATATGAGCCGGGCCTTTCATATCACGAGTGATCAGCTCGATCCAGAGTTTGCAGAGCACCTTTCACACATCCTACAAAGCAAAATTTTTACCAAATCGATTGGAAATACAGGTACTGACCTAGACGGGGAGAACAGCGATGTGCGAAAACGTCTGGGGCTTCCCCCTTTGGGCAGTTTCTTTACCTACGACCTTGCTCTGATTAAAGCGTTTTTAGCCCAAAATCAAAGCGTGCCAGGTAGTCAAAATCTGATGTTCGCAATCAATTTACAACCTTTTTCTGACCAGGTTTCTCTAACCGCGACAGTTCCTGGGTATAACGAGCTGGCGATCAAACGCAGCTTTGCCATCTCAGGGGACGCCGTTTTCTCAGCGTCCAGCCATAATTTTGAATCCGGCAGCTCTTTTGCCGCACCGCAATTGGCGGCTATCAGTGCACTGTTACTGAATGCGGCCGATTACTATGGTTACTCTGAAGCGGAAGCGGTGCCGATCGTTGTACAATCGCTGCAGAAAACAGCAAGGCACTCTCACCTGGGGAGTAATAATACCGGGCTGGGCTTTGTGGATGCCCATAAGGCACTGATAAATTTGAAGCGACTGAGCGATGGGCCTATCAAGGCCCACTAGCGAGTCTTGACTCATACTGCGGCTCTAGGGTGTAGTGGCACATTGAATTTGGCCGCAGTATGATTTGAAGTCGAAGGCAAGTAAGAATGCACGTGGCCCCTCTAAGGTTGCTATTCTGAGTTCTCAATCCTCCTATCAACGCCTCTGGAAACGCTAACTTGAAAGTAATTGTCTTGATCGCACTGTTGATTAGCCGCTTGACTTGGGCATCAGAAAATATCGAATGCGCTAAATCATGTACCTTTGTTCTGAAAAAGCACAAAGATGCAAACTATACCGTCATCAATGAAAGTAGGGCTGATGTCAGGCTCACGCCCTTCTCAACATTCAAAGTTCCCAACACCTTGATCGCACTGGATACCGGTGAGGTAGGCAGCCTTGTGCAGGAATTGACCTATGATCATCTGAGGTATCCTGCACAGAGGTGGTGGCCCACTATTTGGTATGAAAAACCTCTGCCCATTCGCGCAGCCTTTCAGAACTCTGCTGTGCCAATCTATCGACAATTGGCCTTCAATATTGGCACCAAGCGAATGCATCAGTATTTGGTTCAATTCGAATATGGCAACAGGGACATCTCTTCCGGCCTGGATAAGTTTTGGCTCAACGGTAGTTTAAAAATATCCGCTAGGGAGCAGGTAGACTTTTTGCAAAGGTTGTTTTCAGGTGCGCTTCCAGTCTCGGAAGAGTCTTTATCCTTATTTAAAGAAATTATGTTGGTTGAGGAAACAGATTCTTACCGCCTATATGCAAAGACCGGGGGAGGGCAGATTACGGATGGCTATGCCTTGGGTTGGTATGTTGGAGTGGTGGAAACAGGCAAGAATACTTACTATTTTGCGGTGAATATTGATGGCAAGACCTTTCGTGACGTGCAAACGAAGCGGATAAAATTTGCTCGACAGCAACTTTCACGGCTTGGGGTGATTTAGCTTTCTTAACAGACAGGTTACCTGCTAGAATCTTAGTGCTTCCTGAGATTTGTCAAGGCGCTTAAACCTGATAACGCCGCGGATAGGGTACCTTTAAAAACCCCTTTTATTCGTCCCTCATATTCTGATTTTTTCTCCCATCACAATGACTCGACTTACGGGTATTCGATAATACTCGACGGCACTGCTGGCATTACGGAACATGGCGGCAAATAGACGTTCGCGCCAAAGGAACATGCGGCTATCCTCCTGTTTTGTGGCCACAATAGTTTGCCTGGTCAGAAAATAAGAGGCCCTGTTTGGATCAATATCCAGCTCGTGTTTAAGACGTAATCGTTTTAGGACCTTCCAGATATCGGGCTGTTCCATATAGCCATAGCGCAGTAACAGGTACAAACCGTTCCCCCTGATTTTGCTGAGAATATACCGGTTACCGGGCATGACTCGCGGAGCGTTGACAAAAGATACGGTAATGAATAGCAAATTTTCGTGTAGTACCTTGTTGTGTTTTAGGTTGTAGATCAGGGCATGGGGGGCATACAACTGCCTGGATGTGAGGAATACTGCGGTTCCAGGAACCCGAGTAGGATTTTTTTTAAGGAGCGCGGTTAGATAGGGTTCCAGTTTGAATTCCTGTCGCTGAAGCTGTAAAGCGAGAGCTTCCTTGCCGTCCCTCCAGGTGAACATCAATAGACAGGCGATAGCACCCAAGCCCAGAGGAAACCAGCCGCCGTGGCTAATTTTTAGCAGGCTTGAGGAGAAAAAGGATACATCAATGCAAATAAAGAAGATCGCGATGGTAATACAAAGCAGCAGGTTGTATTTCAGCTGTACGCGGTAAACCACAGCGGCGAGGCAGGTGCTTAACAACATAGCACCGCTCACCGACACACCATAGGCACTGGCCAGATTAGTGGAAGAACCAAAGCCAACTACTGCGCCAATCACCAGGAACATTAACAGCCGGTTAACTCCCGGCATAAATATCTGCCCCTCTAAATGCGCTGAAGTGTGCTGAAGAGACAGGCGCGGTAGAAAACCCAGCTGCATGGCCTGCTTGGCAAGAGAAAAACTGCCAGTAATACAGGCCTGGGAGGCAATCACCGTAGCCATAGTAGCCAATACAATAACCGGATAAAGCCCCCAGCTGGGAAACATACGATAGAAGGGGTTGTCCACCGCACTGGGATCACTGATCAGCAGTGCCCCCTGTCCCATATAGTTCAGAAAAAGCGCCGGAAATACCAGCCCCAGCCAGGCCATTCTGATTGGGGTGCGACCGAAATGCCCCATATCGGTGTAGAGTGCCTCAGCGCCAGTAAACACCAGCAAAACGGCACCGAGTACCATAAAAGAGCCCAGGCCGTGATTTGTTAGGAAATTGACAGCATGGATTGGGTTGATGGCCTGGAGAACTTGGGGGTTACTTACAATGCTGGAAACCCCAATTGCCAATAGGGTGAGAAACCATAAGGTGGTCACGGGTCCAAACAGCACCCCCACGGTGGATGTACCGTAACGCTGGACAAAAAACAGGCCGATTAGCACTCCAATTGCAATAGGTATGACCAGGGCTTTATGGCTCTTATCGCCCACTTCAAGACCTTCCACGGCCGATAGTACAGAAATTGCGGGAGTGAGAACCGCGTCCCCAAAGAAAAGCGCCGTGCCGCAGATGCCCGCGGTTAAGACAAACCCACGTAAGTATTTGCGCCCTGCGGTGGCGTTCATGGCCAATGTCATTAGGGCCATAATCCCACCTTCACTGCGATTATCCAGGCGCATTATCAGCGTAATGTACTTGATGGTGACTATGACGGTTAGGGCCCAGAAGATAGCCGAAATGCCCCCCAGAATATTGGTTTCTGTTAGGGGGATGCCGTGCCGGGAGTGAAAAATTAACTTCACCGCGTACAGCGGGCTGGTGCCGATATCGCCAAAGACCACGCCGAGCGCGGCCAGAGACAGCAACCAGTTTCCCTTGCGCCTCTTCTCTGTGCTTTTCATAAGTCCATCTTTAGTGTTTGAGCTGAAAAGCGGGAGCGGCCCCACAAATTTTATGACAGATAGTCGGTACCAGTTGAGTGAGCAGAATAGAGGGGAGAGGTAGCCCTACGGCCGACGCCATTTCGTCCATTTGTCGGCACGAATTTTTCATAGGGTCAGCCTTCCTGATGAGGTTCTCGTGGTGAGATATTAGCAAGTCGCACTTGCCGACGAGCTTAGTTTTAATCGGCGCAGCCCTTGCAAGTGGTCGAGTTGTTTCTGCTGCCACAAGGTCCAACCTGCGTAGCTTTCATTAACTCTCAGGCAAAGCTTTATACGGGGATGTTCGATAATTGAAGCTGATGGGCACTGGAGGCGTCATCCTGTGCTACAACTCAGAGGGGTTTTATTCCTATGTGTGCTGAATGATGTCAGAGCTCAAATGATGTGGTGATGGGTTGTAACGGCATACTAAATTTACCCACAACCAACATACCTTGGAGCTAGCCAGCCTTGATAGCTCACAACGACGAGAGACGCTCCTATGAAAGCATCCGACCTATTTGTGCGCGCCCTGGAAGCCGAGGGGGTTGAGTATATTTTTGGGATTCCTGGCGAGGAAAACCTGGATTTATTGGAATCCCTTCGAGGCTCCAAGATCCAGCTGGTTCTTACCCGCCACGAACAGGCGGCGGGCTTTATGGCGGCAACGTATGGTCGCCTCACCGGTCGATCTGGTGTTTGTTTGGCAACCCTGGGGCCTGGCGCCACCAACCTTGTCACTGCAGCGGCCTATTCGCAGTTGGGCGGTATGCCGATGGTGCTGGTTACTGGGCAGAAGCCGATCAAGAGTTCTAAGCAGGGACAGTTTCAGATTATCGATATTGTCGACATGATGCGCCCGCTCACCAAGTTCACCAAGACGATTGTTGGTGGAGATTATGTGCCAGCACATGTGCGTGAGGCCTTTCGGCGCTCCGAAGAGGAGCGGCCCGGCGCTACGCACCTGGAGTTCCCTGAAGATATTGCCCGCGAGCACTCCACCATGCCAGTACTGGAAATCAGCTATTCCCGCAGGCCGATTGCTGAGGAGAAGGCAATTCGCAAAGCGGCGGAAGCCATCACCGCTTCGCGCAAGCCTTTGTTGCTGATCGGTGCCGGTGCAAATAGAAAGCTGACCTCAAAAATGTTGAGAAAATTTGTTGAAAAGTTGGGAATTCCGGCGATTACAACACAAATGGGTAAAGGGGTGATTGATGAGTCCGGCCCCCACTTTATCGGCAATACGGCTCTATCTGATGGCGACTTTATCCATCGCGCCATAGAGCAGGCGGACTTGATTATTAACGTGGGGCACGATGTGGTGGAAAAGCCCCCGTTCTTTATGCGTCCCGGTGGGCCTGAAGTGGTGCATATCAACTTCAACACCGCTCAAGTGGACCCGGTTTATTTCCCCCAGATTGAAGTGATTGGCGATATTGCAAACAGCCTGTGGCAGCTGCAGGAGCACCTGGAGCCCCAGGAGCACTGGAGTTTTAGTGATGCCCATCGCATTCGCGCGGCGCTACTGAAACATATCGAAGAGGGCTCAAGCGCGGATACTTTTCCTATACGGCCTCAGCGCTTAGTAAAGGATGTGCGGGAAGTGATGCCAGACAAAGGTGTTATTGCCCTGGACAACGGTATGTTTAAGATCTGGTTTGCGCGCAACTATCCGGCTCACTACCCGAACACAGTCCTGCTGGACAACGCGCTTGCCACTATGGGGGCTGGGTTGCCATCGGCTATGGCGGCCAAACTGGTCTGCCCGGATCGCCGGGTGGTGGCGATCTGTGGAGACGGGGGGTTTATGATGAACTCTCAGGAAATAGAAACGGCTGTGCGATTAAAGATGGACTTGATTGTATTGATTTTGCGCGATGATGCTTACGGCATGATCAAGTGGAAGCAATCTATGATGGAGTTTAATAATTTCGGCCTTGATTTTACCAATCCCGATTTTGTCGCCTATGCAAAGTCCTATGGCGCCGAAGGCCATCGTATAGAAGCCACGGATGAATTGAAGCCTATGATAGAAAAGTGCTGTAAAGCGGGTGGGGTGCATCTGATTGATGTGCCTGTGGATTACAGCCATAACGACCGTATCCTCAATCATGAGATCCGGGACCTATCCAGCAAGTTGTAATGCGCTAGGGTAGGTTTGTTGGCCCTTTGCAAATAGCCTTTATCCTTCGGAAAAGCGGTGGTTGTTAACCGCTACCTCCCTTATTTGAGGGGCGTTTAGCCCCTCTGTCTATTGACTCCAGAGCCTCCATGGCCTTTAAGTGAAGTCGGGTTTCAAGTTGCCGGGGACTATGGTAGAAGAGTTTATCTTTCAGGTCATAAAAGTGGACGATAAGAAAGCAAGTTATGAAAATTGTTTCTGTCAATGTATCCAAGAAAAAGGTTGTTGAATATAAAGGTGAACCAGTTTCCACTGGCATCTTTAAGAAACCGGTGAAGGGCAGGGTCTTTGTTGGTAAGGGTAATCTGGAAGGCGACGAGCAGGCTGATCTGAAGCATCATGGCGGAATCGATATGGCCGTTTATGCATTTGCTAGTGATCACTATGCGTATTGGCAAAAAATTTTGGAGAAAAAGCACTTACCGTACGGAACCTTTGGAGAAAATTTGACGGTTGCGGGACTTACCGAAGAAGAAACCTTTATCGGTGACCGATTCCGCGTAGGCGACTGTCTTCTAGAGGTAAGTCAGCCCAGAATTCCATGCTTTAAGCTCAATATGGTTTTACAGAGCGATAAAGCCGTTAAACTATTCAAAGATTACTGTAATACCGGGGTGTATTTTAGGGTGCTGGAAGAGGGCTATATTGCGGAGGATAGGGAGCTTGTAAAAGTTCATGAGATGTCGGGCTCTATCAGCATCCAATCCATGTTTAGGGCCCTATTTGATAAAGAGTATAAGGATAGCAAGCCGGTCCTTGAAATAGCCTGTCAATTACAGCCCTTATCGCAGGAGTGGCGAGAAAAAGCAGAAAAGCGCCTAAAGCGAATCGCTTGATTCAGTACTTAAGCGTTCAGTATATTTTATCCATTGACTACTTTAAAAAGGTGCTTCGCAAAATCGAATTTTCATCAATTTATAACCTGAACCGCATTATTTGGTACCGGTTGGCACCCTAGAAGTAATTTCTAGAGGTGCCCTTAAATCGGTTGTCTCTTCGCTTCACCGTTACGGCCAATATTGTTGGTTTTTCAATCCCTCTATACTTATTTCATGAGCTCAATTCTGATTTATCTTTGCACTGTAAAATTTCAAGTTTCCATGTTTGAGGTAGTTGTTACCAATTTATTTCTGAGTGTGGCTAATTAGGCTTGGAGTGTGGCCAAGTGGGTCGTGAATAATTCTTTAATGGTCTTCCCACAATAATAAGAACGGTGTAAGTTTTTCTGCGTTGATTTAAAAACCAAATAGAGAGCTATTACTGTGAAACTGTACAGGGCATTTCTAGGGGGTATCGCTGTAATATTAAGTTCGCAATCAATCAAAAAATCGACCTTAAAGTGAAATTGACTCTGCAAGGGCCTTTTTGTAGTGCAAAATTTCTGCTGAATACAGGCTTTATAACTAATGTGGTGGAGTAAGCGGAATAAAAAACTTGGTTAATAGCCATAATTGTATCACTTAGATCGATACCTCTCTTGCGATCCTCAATTAAATAATTGTTCTGGAATCTGCAGTTTTAGAACTTAGAGGAAATGGCCTTCAGGATGAGTAATTGATACCCGAATTTTAAAGTTTCCAGATCTTTAATAAAGATAAAAGGTAAGATTCTGTGAGTAGTCCAGTGAATAATTTCAAAATACAACCCCAAGCTAACATTTCAATCTGTGATTTGATTGCACAGAAAATGCTAGAAAATCCTGATCGCGTAGCGATCATCGATGGAAAAGTCCGGGTGGACTTTAAGCGTCTACTTCAGCGGGCTAGTACTATTGCGGCTGAGCTTGGGGTTCGTGGGGTTAAGCCCGGCTCTTTGGTTGGGGTATGCATGAACCGCTCCTGGGAGCTGGTGGCAACGTTAATTGGTGTAATGCGAGCAGGGTGTGCCTATGTACCTCTGGACCCAGCTTACCCACAAGAGCGCGTACGTTACATGCTGACACACTCACGCGCAGTGGCGGCTATCGTGGATAGTGACATTTCCGCTGACCTCTGCCGGAACGTGCGTGAGTTGGTGTGGATCGATCAGGTGGGTGATCCTACAAGGGGTGTTGTAAGTGGCCCTGTAGAGCCATCAGCAAGCGACTTGGCTTATGTTATCTATACCTCTGGCTCTACCGGCAGGCCAAAAGGTGTTGCGGTTGAGCATAAGAGCATTGTGGCTATGAGTCGCTCTATGGGTGAGTTGTTTAATGAAGCGGAACTCAAAGGGGTATTTGCCGGGGCCTCGGTCTGTTTCGATACCTCGGTGATGGAAATCTTGGGGACTCTGTCCCTTGGGGGTACTGTAATACTGGGTAAGAACATACTAGAACTGCCAAATCATCCGGCCGTCGACCAAGTGAGAACCTGTGTATCGGTGGCTTCTGCCATGCAGACATTGCTCTCTACAGAAAAATTACCCGAGAGGCTGCAGTGTCTGGTGTTTGGCGGTGAGGCGCTGAAGCGGTCACTGGTTGAGCAGGTCGATAGCCTGAAACCTGGGCTGAGAATATTCAATGCCTACGGCCCTACCGAGGATACCGTTTACTCGACTATTTCCGAAGTTACGTCAGGCACTAAGGTAGTTACGATTGGGAAGTCAGTGCCAAACTCCCGTGCCTACATTTTGGATGATGCTATGCAACCGGTTTCCCCTGGTGTGGCAGGAGAGCTGTATCTGGCGGGGAGTAAACTCGCAAGAGGCTATCTCTATGATGAAACGCTGACCAAAGCGCGTTTTATCGAGAGGGTGCCGACTGATCAGATCCCAGATACCCGCCTGTACAAAACGGGGGACTTGTGTCAGTGGACAGAGAATGGCGAGATAGAATTTCTCGGTCGGGTCGATCAGCAGGTGAAGGTCAGGGGTTTCCGTATTGAGCTTGAAGAAATTGAGTCGACCCTCGAATCGATGCCGGGCGTTGACGCCGCGGCCGCAGCGGCGGTAGATGGCGGCATTGGTCAGAAAATGCTTGCGGTATATGTCGTTAGCCGGAGCGAAGCGGTAACAGACATAGCGGTTAAAGCATTCTTGGCGCAACGGCTTCCAAAATATATGGTCCCACAACTTGTGAGGCATCTCGCGACGTTACCGGTGTTGCCCAACGACAAGCTCGACCGCAAGACGCTTATAAAGCTGGAAGAGGGCAAACAAGTTAACCTCGGTTCAAGTATCGATTCCACAAAAAACGCCAGCCGCTTAATACAGCGCCTGATTGGGTCCAAGTCAGAGCAACAAGCCACCATGCTGTCGATCATTCAAAGAGAGGTGGCCGTACTCCTCAATTTTGGTGATCCGGAACAGGTATCACCGAATCTCTCATTCTCCAGTCTTGGCCTCGACTCTCTGACAACCCTGGAATTTGCCCGACGATTGAGTAATAACTTGGGGCGATCAATTACTGCCCAGGCGATGATCGATTACGACACCGTAAATACTCTGGCGAGTTATATTCTCAGCACCTTGAATGACCGTGCTGGTCAAGCCCCAGTGAAAACAGCAGATCGTGCTGCATCCGATTCACTTGCCAGCTTCCAGTCGCACATTCAGTCCAGCCACCCGACATTCCAGGCCGCAAAAGCGCCGTCCTGGTCTGCAATGGATAAGAGCAAGCTGGTACAAGAAGTGATGTACATGGTCAATGACCAGCGCAGAAACCCCTACAGCAAAGTATTGCGTACAGGCAGCGCAACTCGGGGCACGGTTAGCGACGTGTATAACGATGAAGAGCAGGAAGCCATTATCTGGACAACCAATCTATATCTTGGGTTAAACCGGGATAAGAAAGTTATCGAAGAATCCGCTTCAGCGGTAGCAAGGTTTGGCACCGGGATGGGAACGTCTGCAGCAGCGTCAGGCTTAACGGATCTGCACCTGGAATTCGAAACCGAGTTTGCCGAACTGGTGGGAAAACCCAGCGCTTGCCTTTTTCCAACAGGGTATACGGCAAATGTCGGGGTGGTTGCGGGGCTGCTTGGCAAAGACGACGTGGTTGTCATTGATCAGCTGTGCCACGCCTCCATCGTTGATGGTGCCCGCCTTTGTGGCGCAACCATCAGGACATTTAAACATAACGATGCCGCCGATTTGGAATCTGTGCTGGAGTCAGAAGTATCCCCTTACCGCACAATCCTTGTTGCTCTTGAGGGTGTTTACAGCATGGGGGAGGGCGCGGCACCGGTTACAGAAATTGTACGTACCGCAAAAAAATATAACGCGCTCGTTTTAGTGGATGAGGCGCACTCATTCGGTTTTTATGGAGAGCGTGGAGCCGGCATTTGTGCCGCGCAAGGAATCACCGACCAGGTCGATTTTATAATGACGACGCTCAGCAAGGCCCTTGGCAGCCTTGGTGGCGTTATTGCGGCGAAGCAGGAATACGTCGATCTGTTGAGGTCGTCGGCTAGGGCCTACATCTTCCAGGCTTCAATCAGCCCTGCGGATATCGCCGCAGCACTGACCGCCTTGCGCCGTCTCAATTCAGACGATGATCTGAGGGCGCGACTCTGGGAGACAACCCGCTATATGCGACAGCGGTTTGAACAGGCGGGCTATGATTTGGGAACGGGAGATGGGCCTATTGTCACGCCGCATTTCAGTGACAAAGACAAACTGTTTGCGATTGTGCAGGAATTATACAAACGCGGCGTACAGACATCGGCAGTGACCTATCCCATTGTGGAGAGTGGGCGTGGTCGACTCAGACTAATCTGCTCGGCGGCGCATACGAAAGGGGATGTAGACAAAACCGTCGAAGCCCTTGTCGAGGCGGAGCGGGAAGTGGATAAATTACTGGTGGCCACCAAAGAGGAACCCATGGACTTGAGTCTGGCGCACTCTGAAGTGGAAGGGTGGGCGAATAGTTTCTCCAGCTATCTTAACCAAACGTTGACAAAACACTCTGCTCCAACCCCCAATCTGGCTCTATCCGTGAGCGTCTCTGACCAGCAAGAGCCCGTCAGGATTTTGTACTACGACGGAAATGTCACCTTGAGTGATCATAAAATCTCCGGCTTGCCTTCATGTTCAATGCTTCTTAAAAGCTGTAAGGCTGTTTCTTCCTTGCGCTCATCGGATGTCCGGGGGCTACTCCAGAGTATTTGCGCTGGAAGCTGTGAGTTACATGGCCAGGTGGAGCCGTTTATTTGGTTTATCGCACGCATGGTTGATTGGCGACGCGCTTCAGAGGAGGTTACAGGTGCGGAGTCGCGCAAAGAGCAGGCTATTGGTTAGTTAGGTTGAATAGGTAATCTTTGGGGTTGGTCCTTCAATGCACTCTGAAGGGCCAGGTCCTATCGATAGACGTATGAAGTGATCTACTTCGCCTTCATTGAGTGGGAGATTACTTTGCTGTCCCCCTTACGCTCAGGTTGCGCCAGCCCAGTTGCATTAAAAGTAGGACCAATATTGCCGCGAAAGCGGTAATAAAAAAGGGTAACCGAATATTCACTTCCATGGCGCCGCCGCCCACAAGGGATATCAGACTCGCTACCAGCGTAAAGCCCGCGGTGGCTATGCCCATAACCCAGCCCTGCTCCGTTTCATCGACGCTGTTGGCGAACATGTTCAGGAGAGCCGGGTAGGCGAGCCCAAAGCAGAGGTAGGCAAAGAAAATACTGAGGTAACAAAGCCAGATCTGATTACTGAATGCAAAAACCAAAGCGCTGCCTCCCATAACCAAGGCAGACAATTTGATGACTGACGGCTTAGGCCAGCGAGACAGAATCGGTTTAACCATAAACAGACTGGATATGGCCACGGCAATACCCATTGTCAGCATGGCCATACTGGTTACCAGCAAACCGGCCTGGAATCGACTGCTTAGGTAGTTGGTGATAAAGATATAAAAGCTGAGGTGTACAAGCATAAAACAGAGGTAGGCAGGACAGAGCCGTACTACCTGGGGACGGTCTTTTAAATGGGCGAACTGGGTAAAGAGATCCAGGAAGCCGAGCTTAAGCTGCCTTGGGGCCTTTCGGCTGTCATGATAGAAGATCAGGATCAAGCATAGGGTGATGGCGACAAGCCCTAGCGCAAAGTAGAAAGGCAGTTGAATGCTCGCGATATTCCCCAGCAGTGCTCGATCCGCCAATAGGCCAGCCATAATCGGACCGGCAACAGCGCCGGCACTCATACCAGCAACCAGAAGCCCCAGGTTCTTGGAGGCTTCCAGTTCACTGGTGCTGGCATCAATCATGGCCGCCTGGGCGATAGGCTGGTTACCAGCGGTAAAGCCACTGATCACCCGCCCGAGGATCAGAAGCCAAAGGTTGCTATTCACTAAAGAGAAAATGGTAATCGCATAGCCAGCGAGGGCACCTACCAGGCACAGTAGCATGGCACTCTTGCGACCAATGTTGTCGGAAAGTCTGGCGATATACACGGAGCCAATAAACCACGCCAGAAAGAAGCTGCCGATAACGACGCCATAATATAGGTGGCGTGTTGCCTGAGGTGTGTCAGTGGGGAGGAACTGGAATTTGGTTGACATAACCAGTTCATTGATAATAGGAAACAGCAGCCCCTGGCCCATCAGGTCAACAAAAACCACTGCCAGCAGAGCTAAGCGGCACATTGCGGACATGCTAGGCTCCTCGCATCCTCACCGGGGATTAAATCCAACACCTGAATCAAGAGAGTAGCTGGGGAAACCCGGCTGGAATGTGTACCTGATAGAGGGTTGTTTGAGCGATTGCTGCTTTTGGAGTATTTGCTCTATGTGGCGACGTGCTCTTGCGTAAACGGCGATTGTGATTCGTTATCCGTAGAGCTGTCGGTGGTTTTGGCTGATTTCCTGCGTCCAGCTTTCAGAAACTCCCGCGCTTTGGGCAAAGCTTTCCCATTTCTTCACCGCGGCTGCTACCTCTTCAATAATATCCATTGGCCGCTTGATACTGATTGCCCTACCTACAGTGAGTAAATCTTCTAATTGAAAATGGTCGCGTTTGCCGTTGACGCTCATTTGGTGCTGGCTGGTCCATGCACCGCCGGGGTTGTGGGCGTAGGTCACATCGAATGCCGGTGAAAGAGACCACTCGCCCTCGTGGCTCATCAGGAATGCAATGTTTTTTGTATGATCATCCTGGTTCCTGGCCAGTACATTGAATACCATCCGACGATATTGTTGAATGGCCTCACTTTTGGGCAGGTAGAGCTCACGCATAACGCTAAATGCTTGTTCGTAGGAGTGCGCACCAGCCATATTGAAATCCAGGTGTGCAATACCACAGAGGGATTGCATGTGCCGCTTCGTGCCATTCTCTCTATCGAAGCGTCGCGTCATAAAGTGTGCTCTGCCGTTCTCTTCCAGCAGCTGGCACTCTGTCATATTGATGCCGGCCTCCAGGGCCATAAGGTGGTAGGCGTATTCGATCCGCCCAAACCCATCGGTAGTGCCGAGTTCCAGGTCTCCGGCACCATCGAATTTCAGCAGCCAGTAGTCGTAATCCTTCGGTGCGGGTACCTGGCCGGAGCGAATATCGCCCTCGCTGTTCATGGCGATTACCGCCTTTGCCCTGGCGCCCCCAGCGCTGGTGCCCACCCTTAATATGTCCAGCAACGCGCCTGATCTTTGCGCATCGCTTTCGCCAAGCTGTGCGTTGAGATCGGTTTGCTTATGGGTAATTGCCGCCGCCAGCTTTACCAGCTCTTCAATATTGAGATCGACAGAGTCTTTAAAGCTACCATCCACGGCAGGCTGAAATTCCAGCGCGCCCATACCACGGGTACCGGTGTAGCAGAGCCGCTCAATAGGGTTAAAGCTCTCCGGAGTACGCCCCTGCCGGGCGAGCCAGGCATCAATTACGGCGTTACCGAACTTATCCGGCAGGCAGTCTGCAAGGAGTCCTGGCAAGCCCTTGAACGTGTCCCGGCTGAGAGTGCGGAACATGTAGGGCTCCCTAGAGATCTCGATGGGCATGGTAATTGGGGCAATATCCAGCCTGTGCCGCAGGAACGCCGGGGCGTATTCAAAAGAGCCATAACCAGCGTCATCCCAGTGCACAGCGCCAACCAACGTTCCCCATAAATGTACGGTTGCCGTATTTGTCTGAGTTACCATTCTGGCTTATCCCTTTTTTTAGTTTTGCTTGTCGGACCCTGGCGAGAGGCGGACCCTCGTTTTTCGGGGCCTTCCTTGAGAGGGTTGGCAACGTTGGAGGCGCGAGCCCTTTTGCGTTGCTTGCCGTGCGTGGCAAGTTGCATGGGGCTGACTACCGGGGCAGGGAGGAATGCATCCAGTGCTTCTAGCTGCCGAAGCACTCTCAGCACCGCAACCAAACTATCGAGTCTACCGCGACCAGCCTCTAATCCCTTGATGGTGGAAGTTGAGAGGCCGGCCCGCTCAGCCATATCCTCCTGGGTGAGATTTATCCGCAGTCGGTATTCTCGAAGGCGGCTGCCCAGTGTCTCAAGTATCTGTTTATCCGATTGCCCGTGGAAGCTCATAGTAGCTGCTTTTCAAACCTTTATTGGCGTTAACTGGCCTTAACAGATGAATTTCAGCCTATTATAGCAGAATGGGTCGATTTTAAGTTAATGGATGAAAATAAAGCTTTTATATGCTGAATAGCATTTTAATGGATAGAAATACATCTGTTATTAAGGTTCAAAGCGGAGGCGTTTAAAGTGTTCTCTATAGGTGCGAGCAACGTATTAAAAGGGGTGAGCCCCGATAGAGGAGTCTATGTCGCCGATCCGAGGGCATTAAAGCATCTGGATGATTACGGATAATAAGGGGCTCGCCAGCGGGGCGGAGGGGAGTGGCCGAGTTTATGCTGGGTGAAAATCACCTTGCTGGGTGGTAGAGTAACGCGCGAATTTGACATCCAACCACTCCAGGACTCACCTTGACTGCACCCTTTACCGACCTGCCCCTAAAGCCCGCCCTGCTCAAAAACCTGGCGTCACTGAACTACACATCCATGACCGAGGTCCAGGCCAAGACACTCCCGATTGTAATCGATGGAAAAGACGTCATCGCACAGGCGAAGACCGGCTCCGGTAAAACCGCGGCCTTCGGTTTGGGTGTACTGCACCGGCTCAATGCCGACCGGTTTCGGATTCAATCGCTGATTCTATGCCCGACACGGGAACTGGCCGATCAGGTTGCGCAGGAACTGCGCCGACTGGCCAGAGCGATACACAATATTAAGATTCTGACGCTGTGTGGCGGCATGCCGTTCGGTCCGCAGATCGGATCCCTGGCACATGGCGCGCACATCATTGTCGGCACACCTGGGCGTATTGAAGAACACCTGCGCAAGGGGACACTGTCACTTGAGCATGTCGACACGTTGGTCTTTGACGAAGCCGATCGGATGCTCGATATGGGGTTTCAGGACGTTATCGATACCATTCTGGCGCAAGTGCCGGCCGAGCGACAATCGTTACTGTTCAGCGCGACCTATCCGAATGAAATCGAACGCCTCAGTGCCCGGGTCATGCAAAAACCGGTGATGGTGCGAATTGAGTCCGCGCACAGTGAGGACGTGATCGAACAGCGTTTTTACAAAACTGAGAGCTTTGATGATCGTTTGGAGATGACTCGGCGCATCCTGCTCAATGACAAACCGGTCAATACTCTGATTTTCTGTAATACCAAGCGCGAAACCGATGACGTGGCCGACAATCTGGAGCAGGCCGGATTTAATGTGCTTGCCTTACATGGCGACATGGAGCAGCGTCAGCGTAACGAAACGCTGATTCGCTTCGCCAATGGCAGTGCTTCAATCCTGGTGGCCACCGATGTGGCGGCACGCGGCCTGGATATTGATAAACTTGATGCCGTCATCAACTTTCATATTGCCAAAGATCCGGAAGTGCACACTCACCGCATCGGGCGGACCGGGCGAGCCGGTGAGCGCGGTTGTGCTTACTCCTTATTTGCCGAGAAGGAGGGTCATAAACTTCTGCGCATGAATCTGACGCAGGACCCCCTGTCCGACCCGGATACACCACCACCGGCCAATATATTAAGTGAGCCCCCGTTTCAGGCGACGATGGCCACCCTGCTGATCGATGGCGGAAAGAAACAGAAAGTCCGTCCGGGTGATATTCTGGGTGCGCTGACCGGTGGCGATCATCCGATCAGCGGGCAGGATGTTGGCAAGATCAACGTACTGGATATGAAGGCCTATGTGGCGGTTAAACGAAACGTGGCAGCGCAAGCACTGAAAAAGATCGAAAACGGAAAACTGAAGGGGCGTAAATTCCGGGTGCGACGTATCCGGGGGTAAGTTGAGTGGTTTGATCTTCATCCCATACAACTGAACGATGCTTCGATAGAGCAGCTTTCACCCAATGAGCACCAGAAGCAGATCCATAGTTTGGTAAAACACCAGCGTTGATACTTTGTTATGTGGCTAGGCACCGATCCCGATCGGTGCCAAAGGCAACAACAGCAGTGATATATCAGGTTTTGAGTGTGTAACTGTCCCGGCCATAAATACGGAATACACTTCACAAAATGATCGTCTTGTAATCAGGGCAGTAGCCACAGCGTTGATCAAGTAGTTAAATGTGGACAAGGCCAATCCTCTGGTAGCTTTTCCTTGTTTGGCTTGTGCGTCGACTACTGCCGCGCTAACAAATAGCAGTCGACGACAATGCCGCAGTTGTCGGTGGTGTTGGATTTTATTTTCACAGGGTGTTTCTAATACTCGTTGAACTTTAATGGAAGTGAAAAATGCCTAATATTCGCAAGCCAAACCTGCAGCTCATCTACGTCTCAGATGTCAAAAGATCAACGGAATATTACAAAGACCTTTTTAATTTTGAGCCTCACTTCGTAACACCAAGGTATGTGGTCTTCAAGATTGATGGCGAGGCTGACTTTGCTATCTGGTCAGGCGGTGAAGTGCCAGAGAACGACTTTCCCAGGTTTACAGAAATAGGCATCAATTTGGCATCTGACAGTGAAGTTAAAGCGCTTTATCAAGAGTGGAAAAATGACCCCAAAATTAATTTTTATAAAGAGCTGCATACCGATGTGTTTGGGGAGACCTTTTTAATCAAAGATCCCGACGGCCACGTCATTCGTGTTTCGTCAGCAGACTAAGGGAGATGTAAGTTTTAACGCTGTGGCTGAGCTCCCGGGGTTGGTGGACGCTTAAGCAAGCGTTTCGCGAGGCGATGCTTACTCAATCATTAAGGAAGTCACGTGTCACACTGGATTTATCTTTCCGTAGCAATTGTCGCCGAAGTCTTGGGTACATCATTCCTGAAAAGCTCAGATGGGTTCTCTAAACTCGTTCCGTCTGTGATCGTTGTTGTATCGTATGCGCTCGCATTTTATTTACTTTCAATCTCATTGAAGACTCTCTCAGTTGGTGTTGCATATGCAGTATGGTCTGGGGTGGGTGTCGCATTAATTGCTTTGTCCGGGTATGTTTTCTTTGGGCAAAAGCTTGATTGGGGGGCGATTCTAGGTATAACTCTAATCGTCACAGGGGTTGTAGTTATTAACCTCTTTTCTGCGAGCGTTGAAGGCGGTAGTTCCTGACAGGTGCAGGTGATTTTTTTGGTCCTTCGGGCACCCCTGCTGGAGTGATATACATTTTATTTGTCCTGTAAGGTACATAAGATATTAAAAGTGTGGTTTTTTTATTCTCTCATTGCGCTCTTAATATAGTGTGGATTTTATGCGGACAGGTGGCAGCTATAAATTGTTCTATTTGAAATAGTGGCATATAGTTTCGTTGTCATCGCTTTTTTATGACTTCATTGTCCCCAAAATTCGAACTGGGTAGTGATCGGAGCGGTCATGGAAACAAGCGCTGAACTGATTCGGCCTGTGGTGGCGTTAGTGATTTGGTCTTTGCTAATGTGGCTGTGGATGTACGCTACGAGACTACCAGCTATCGCGGCTATGAAATTGGAGTTGGACCCAGAAGCCCCAGCGGGTACTCTAATGTCAAAGCTTCCGCCAAGCGTTCGCTGGAAGGCTGATAACTATAACCATCTAATGGAGCAGCCGACCATATTCTATGCCATTGTGCTTTCCCTGGTTTTTCTTGATGCGTCTACAGAAGTCAACGTTATTGCGTCTTGGGTCTATGTGGGTTTGCGGCTGGTTCACAGTCTTTTTCAGTCCCTGGTGAACAAGATTGAAGTGCGTTTTGCCATTTTCTTCCTGTCGAATATTCCATTGTTTATCTTGGCATTTGATGCAGCAAATAGAGTCTTTTGAAGGGGGCTGGAGTAAGAGCAGGGGGGAGGGTAAGTAATCTGTACCAAAGGGTGCACTTAGGTCTAATTGAGTCGATTAACTAAATTGCTATAAGTTTATGGGTTCATTCTATGATTAGTGAAAAAGCGATCACGCCCGGAGGTTGTTTATGCGGAGCTGTACGGTATGAGGTAAGAGGGCCACTTAGAAACGTAGTAAATTGTCACTGCACTTTGTGTCAAAAGTTGCATGGTAACTTTGGATCCCATACCAAGGCCCGCAAAGTTAATATCAAAATCACAAAAAATGATGGTTTGGCTTGGTATAAAACATCAGATGTAGCCCGGAGAGGCTTCTGCCGGGAATGTGGGTCAAGTCTTTTTTGGGAACCGTTCAATCTTGATGCAACTGGAATTATTGCCGGATCACTGGATGGCCAAACCGGGTTGAAAACAATGGGGCATATATTTGTCAGTGAAAAGTCAGATTTTTACGAGATCAATGATGAATATCCGCAGTTCCAAAAGTCGTCGGATGGCCAGTTGGTCAATGACTATACGTAGGCATATCTTGTGATAGTGAATAGCCTACTTTAGCGTCTCTGCAATTTTTCAAGTTTGGTAGGATCACATAAGGCAATATTGTATTTGAGGGAAGTTCAAGGCCAATTCGAAACCAATTCAAAACAAGGAAGCGATCACTATGACGGTAATTGATGTATGGGCCCAGCATCCAACAGAGCGCTTTCTTGCTGAGCCCTTCTTAGTCACTTTGAAGCGGTGGATGGGGCAGGACTTCAAGGACGTTCCCATAGAGTGGACATTGTTAGCCATGGAATCGGCAAATGTCTCCAGGGCACTGATTTCTGCTTGGTATGGTCCCAGTGGAGCGCTTATCAGTAATGAAGAGGTCCTTGAGATCACCTCGTCTTACCCTGGCCAGTTTTCTGGGCTTGCCTCAGTTGACTTGAGGAATCCAGTAGCAGCGGTTCAAGAGCTGCGGAAGTATGTTTCTGAGTATGACTTTAAAGGCTTGCGTATTGTGCAGTGGCTCTGGGAGCTTCCCTGTTCGCACCCTTTGTACTACCCATTGTACGCAGCGTGTGTTGAGCTTGATGTGCCTGTTTGTCTTCAAGTTGGGCTGACCGGTCCCTTGCGCAGTTCTGAATCTGGCCGCCCTATTCATATTGAAAGGGTTGCACTCGATTTTCCGGATTTGAAGATAGTTTGTGGTCATATAGGTTACCCTTGGCATAATGAGATGATCGCTTTTGCCACCAAGTTCCCGAATGTTTATATAGATACTTCTGCATATAAGCCTAAGCGATACCCACAAGAACTGGTTTCTTATATAAAGGCTCATGGTCGGAGTAAAGTGATGTTTGGTAGTAACTATCCCATGCTGACACCGGAGGCTTGCCTGGAGGAGATGCACTTGTTGGGATTGGATGAAGAAGTATCGGAGCTGTTTTTTTCTAAGAATGCCGAGAAAGTTTTTAAGCTCTAGTTGGTTTGATCTTGGCACTCTGATCCTACCCACCAACGACGGACACACCACTAAGCGACTAGTTGTTCCTCAAACGCCTCGGGGCTGAGATAGCCATTGGCGCTGTGTAGGCGATTTCGATTGTAGTCTATCTCTATATACTCAAATATGGTTTCTCT
>NZ_CANMKV010000050.1 GCF_947498635.1 uncultured Microbulbifer sp.
GCGTGTAGCATCCTACTTCCGGCATGAATCGATTAAATATGCAGCATAACAGAACTATTTGTCCGCCGGGTTAATAGTCTCGTAGCCTTCAGGGAGACGGATATAGATGTGAAAGGGACGCCCGATGTTTTTTGAGCTTACCTTAAGATAATCCCCCTTCAGCGCCGGCAGAAATTGAAGTGTCGGTGTCTGGATTTTAGATGTATTACCATCATGGATTTCGAGTTGCAACCAGCCAGATAGCCCGCCAATGTAATATATAGTAATGCGTTGATAATTTGCTTCATGTGTTTCCTATACTTAGGGCCCGAAATTTTAACCTTAGCAGTCAAGCTATAATCAATCGTTTCAACCTATAGTCTCAAGGGGAAATGCGATGCACAATCTCAAGTTATCGGCTGATGTAGATTTTCCCGCCATCAATGTAGCAATGCTCGGGGGTGGAAAAATTCAGCTAGGCAGGGTGGAGGAAAATTACCCATGGCAAATGGTGGTGGTTTATCGTGGCAAGCATTGTCCGCTCTGTACCAAATATTTGCGAGTATTGAATACGTTGTTGCCGAGATATCACAAGGAGGGTGTTCATGTCGTTGCCGTATCTGCGGATGGTTTGAATAAAGCACAGCAGCATATGAAAGAGATCAAGCCAGACTTTCCAATCGGCTATGACTTGTCTATAGAGCAGATGCGGCAGTTGGGGCTGTATATCTCCCATCCCAGATCTCCTCAGGAAACCGATAGACCTTTTGCAGAACCGGGGATTTTTGTAGTCAATGAGACTGGCAGGCTGCAGATTGTCGACATTTCCAATGCGCCTTTCGCCAGGCCCGATTTGCAGACCTTATTGGTCGGTATCGAGTTCATCCGTAACCCGGAAAACAACTATCCGATTCGGGGCACCTATTAAGCGGATTTCAGTAAATCGACTATTACTAAATAGGTTCAGGGCGTTTACTTCTAGATTAGAGGCTTTAAAATTTTTCCTGGCGGGGGTGTTGGTTATTATTGGTGGCTTTTAACGGTGGGGTTTTATTTTTCGATGAAAAACGGGCATCAAGCCCGTTTTTTAGTGTCTTGTATTAGGGGCAATAGAGTGGATATGCTTGGGATTGGCGCACTCAGAAATTAGCAAGTTCTTCGCGCAGGTCACTTTCCAGTTCCTCTGTACCGGTAATCCATACGGTTTTATCGGGTGTGGGGAATACACCGATTTCAATAGCATCACTTTTCAGGCCGGGGAGCCATTTTCTGAGAAACTGTGGCAAGGGAATGCTTTTTGGCATGAGTCCAGTTGTATCCTCGGCATAGGCTTTGGCAAGTTCGGAGCTTGGCCATACTGGTAAATATTCAAAGCCACCATCCTCATCGGTATGTATTTTCAGGAAGCAATTTTGAGTATCAACGAGTATCCAGATCTCCCTTTCTTCTCCGGCCATACTCAGGAAGTATTCGTAGCGGTCTTCACAGCTCAGGTTAATTCCTTCGCTCAGTTCAGGGTTGTTCATAAGTGAATACACATTCGCTGGTTAAAAGGCAGGTGGATATTTAAGCCTGCTCAAATTGAGGGGTGATGATTTTGCACTGGATGATGTAGCGGCTACACCAGACTATTCAGGACATTATGCGCCAATCCCTGATGTTGTCCAAACGGTTAAAGTGCTGTGCACACAGCAATGATAAGATGCATGGGCCGCTATAGAACTGAAATCCACGATGGACGGGTTAAGTAAATCTGGGTGCTCTAAATTAAAAAAAACGGGCATTAAGCCCGTTTTCAATACATCTTTTCCTGTGAGCGACTACTTTTTTCCTTTTTTAGTAATTCGCTTACCGAAAGGCACTTTTACCACTGCAGTGCCCCGCCGGTTTGGTACTCAATAACCCGCGTTTCAAAGAAATTTTTCTCTTTGCGCAGGTCCATGATTTCAGACATCCATGGGAATGGGTTCTGCGCACCTGGGAACTGCTCTTTCAGGCCCAGCTGGCTGAGACGGCGATTGGCGATAAACTGGAGGTATTCCTCCATCATTTTTGCATTCATACCGAGTACGCCGCGGGGCATGGTATCGCGCGCATAGGATACTTCCAGTTCCATACCCTCCAGGATCATCTGGGTTACTTCCTGCTGGAACTCTGCGGTCCAGAGGTGCGGATTTTCCAGTTTGATCTGGTTGATCACGTCGATGCCAAAGTTCAGGTGCATGGACTCGTCGCGCAGAATGTACTGGAACTGCTCCGCCACGCCGGTCATCTTGTTGCGACGGCCCATGGACAGGATTTGGCTGAAGCCACAGTAGAAGAAGATACCTTCGGTGACGGCGTAGAAGGCGATCAGATTGCGCAGCAGCTCCTGGTCAGATTCAACGGTGCCGGTCTTGAAGTTGGGATCGCCGATGGCCTGGGTGTGAGAAAGGCTCCAAGCCGCTTTTTTGGCAACAGCGGGTACTTCGCGGTACATATTGAAGACTTCGCCCTCATCCATACCCAGGGATTCTACGCAGTACTGGTAGGCGTGGGTGTGAATAGCTTCTTCAAAAGACTGGCGCAGCAGGTACTGGCGGCACTCCGGGTTGGTGATATGGCGGTAGATAGCCAGTACCAGATTGTTGGCAACCAGAGAATCGGCGGTGGAGAAATAGCCCAGAGAGTATTCGACGATACGACGCTCATCATCGGTCAGACCGTTGGGGTCTTTCCACATGGACACATCTTTGTTCATGTTGATTTCCTGGGGCATCCAGTGATTCGCACAGCCATCCAGGTATTTTTGCCAAGCCCAATCGTATTTAAATGGTACTAATTGATTGAGGTCAGCGCGGCAATTGATAATGCGCTTTTCGTCCACCTGAATACGGGCTGCGCCCATCTCCAATTCTTCTAGGCCGGGAGCGGGATCCATAGTGGCGATTGCCGCGCGCGCGGCATCGACGGCCGTGGAGCCATTTTGGGGCGCGGAGCTGGCTGACGGAGCTGTGGTTTCCGCTGTGTAAGAAGCGCTGGGCTCTTGTACGGATTTCGTCTGGCTCTCCGGCGCTACTTGCGCTTTGGTGGCATTTTCAGGTTGTTGGGGCTTTGTCTCGAAATCGTCCCAGCTCAGCATAGTTGGCCCTTTTAATCGGTCTCACTATCGAAAATTCGATAATAATTTCTGTACTCTTCCTGGCGTGATGTTCGCAGAGCGAAGCCAGGGGTGATATGTCGGAATTACTCCGGCAGTGGTCAATCTCTGCAGGTATTTTCAGCCTGCCTGGGCACAAAATTCCTGTGCCAGATCAATTATTACTTTGCTTTTCCAACTTTTATTTTGAATGTTCATCGCTCAGTTGTGGGATGAATCGCAAAGTTTTTTACGAGGTTTCGGTGCTCCGCAGTATTTGTACGGAACACGTAAAACGCTGTTGGGAAAAGAACGCTAACGAGCCCCGGCCCGTGAATTACTCCCGGCTTTTGTGTGCCGGGCGAGCCGGGGTCGCTGCGCATGGTCATGCCCGCACGTGCGGTTACGACGCTCTCCCCCGAGAGTGAGTGCAGGCCCCTGGCGGGGCCAAATGGTTATTGACAGGCTTCACAGTCCGGATCGTCCAGGGAGCAGGCTTGCGGCACTGCTGCTGGGGCCGGTGTGGCCTGTTCGGCAGGTGCCGCTGTTGCAGCGGCCATGCCATTACTACCGTGTGCGCTTACCGCATTCAGGGTGCCGCTGGTTACCGTGGATTTCTCCGTGGTGGTAGCGGCCAGGGCGCGCAGGTAATAAGTAGTTTTCAAACCGCGGAACCAGGCCATGCGATAGGTCAGGTCCAGTTTTTTGCCATCGGCGCCGGCGATATACAGGTTCAGGGACTGGGCCTGGTCGATCCATTTCTGGCGACGGCTGGCGGCGTCCACAATCCAGCGCGGCTCCACTTCAAAGGCGGTGCAGTATTTCGCTTTCAGGTCTTCCGGTACGCGATCAATTTTCTGTACAGAGCCTTCGTAGTATTTCAGGTCGTTGACCATCACCTGGTCCCATAGGCCGCGATCTTTCAGGTCGTGTACCAGGTAGGGGTTTACTACGGTGAACTCGCCGGACAGGTTCGATTTCACATACAGGTTTTGGTAAGTCGGTTCGATCGACTGGGAAACTCCGGTGATATTGGCAATGGTCGCAGTGGGGGCGATCGCCATCACGTTGGAGTTACGCATACCCTGGGTTTTGACCTTCTCACGCAGGCTGTCCCAGTCCAGCGTGGCACTGGTGTCCTGGTCGATAAATTGCTGGCCGCGCTGTTCTACCAGGATCTGAATGGAGTCCAGGGGCAGGACACCTTTACTCCACAGAGAGCCTTCGTAGGTCTGATACTTGCCGCGCTCAGCCGCCAGGTCGCTGGAAGCGGAGATGGCTTCGAAGCTGATGGCTTCCATAGTGTTATCGGCAAATGTTACCGCTTCGTCGCTGGCGTAGGCGATGCCGGCTTTGTACAGCGCGTCTTGGAAGCCCATCAGGCCCATGCCCACCGGGCGGTGACGCATGTTGGACTGGCGCGCACTCTCAACGGCGTAGTAGTTGATGTCGATAACGTTATCGAGCATGCGGACGGCAGTTTTTACGGTGTTCGCCAGCTTGGTACGGTCGAGTTCGCCGTTCTCATCGATGTGCAGGGCCAGGTTGACAGAGCCCAGGTTACAGACGGCAATTTCGTCGTCTGCCTTGGTGTTGAGGGTAATCTCGGTGCACAGGTTGGAACTGTGTACCACACCGGCGTGCTGCTGCGGGCTGCGCAGGTTGCAGCTGTCTTTAAAGGTGATCCAGGGGTGGCCGGTTTCGAACAGCATACCCAGCATCTTGCGCCATAAGTCGAGCGCACGAATTTTCTTGAACAGCTTCAGTTTGCCTTCGGCAGCCTGTTGTTCGTAGTGGTTGTAGCGCTCTTCGAATGCACTGCCGAAGAGGTCGTGCAGGTCCGGGCAGTCTGCCGGGGAGAAGAGGGTCCACTCTTTGTCTTCGAACACACGCTTCATAAACAGGTCGGGGACCCAGTTGGCGGTGTTCATATCGTGGGTGCGGCGGCGGTCGTCACCGGTGTTCTTGCGCAGCTCGAGGAATTCCTCGATATCCAGGTGCCAGGATTCCAGATAGGCGCAGACTGCGCCCTTGCGCTTGCCGCCCTGGTTCACCGCTACCGCGGTGTCGTTGGCCACTTTCAGGAAGGGCACAACACCTTGGGATTTGCCGTTGGTGCCTTTGATGTAGGAGCCCAAAGAGCGCACCGGGGTCCAATCGTTGCCGAGGCCACCGGCCCATTTGGACAGCATGGCATTGTCGCGGATAGCGCCGTAAATACCGTGTAGATCGTCCGGTACGGTGGTCAGGTAGCAAGAGGACAGCTGCGGGCGCAGGGTGCCGGCGTTGAACAGCGTGGGCGTGGAGCTCATGTAATCGAAGGAGCTCAACAGGTTGTAGAAGTCTACCGCGCGCTCGTTCTTATTTTCTTCGTTAATGCTGAGGCCCATGGCGACACGCATAAAGAAGATCTGCGGCAGCTCAAAACGGATGTCATCGCTGTGCAGGAAGTAGCGGTCATACAGGGTTTGCAGGCCGAGATAAGTAAACTGGTGGTCGCGCTCGCCCTTCAGGGCCTGGCCAAGTTTTTCCAGGTCGAAGGTGGCCAGTGCCGGATCGAGCAGTTCCAGTTCAATCCCTTTTTCCACATATGCGGGCAGGGTGGAAGCGTAGAGCTTTTCCATTTCATGCTGGGTTGCGCGCTCAGCGACGTCGAGGAAGCGCAGAGCTTCGGAGCGTAGTTTGTCGATCAGCAGGCTGGCAGTGGCGTAGGTGTAATTGGGCTCTTGCTCAACCAGAGTACGCGCGGTAATAACCAAAGCAGTATTGATGTCGTTTTCAGAAACGCCATCGTACAGGTTCTTCAGAGCTTCACTGAGGATAGCGTCTGCATTGACGTCCTTGAGGCCCTCACAGGCTTCGCTGACCACGGTGCGCAGGCGCTCCATATCCAAAGGCGCCAAGCTGTCGTCATCGAGTTTTACGCGGATGCTCGGGTGTGCATTGATGGACTGTTGCTCAGCTGGCGCCTGGCTGCCTTTCTCTGCGCGCAGACGGGCGTGCTCTTCACGGTAGAGTACGTAGTCGCGAGCAACCTTTTGTTCACCGGCCCGCATCAGGGCCAGTTCCACCTGGTCCTGGATTTCCTCAATATGGATAGTGCCGCCAGAGGGCATACGGCGCTTGAAGGTGGCACTGATCTGGCCGACCAGCTCCTCGACCTGCTCGTGGACACGGCTGGACGCAGCGGCGGTGCCGCCTTCAACAGCGAGGAAGGCCTTGGTGACGGCGACGGAAATTTTGCCATCGTCATAGGGGACAACGGTGCCGTTGCGCTTGATTACGCGGATCTGGCCCGGTGCGGTGGCGGCCAGAGTGGTGCCGTCAGTAGCCTGGTCGCTAGAGGTGCCCGATTTTTCCGCAGGCACGGCTTGAGAGCGCCCTGTCTCTGTGTGCATGTAAATCTCCGAAAGGTTTGTATTGTTGTCTGTCCGCGTGTGTTCACCAGAACAGCGCCACTGAACTGCGTGGCATGTGCGGAGCGGGTCCATCGCTTGGCCAGTGATTCTCCCCACACCGTGGAGGCACTGGAAACAGGCGGCTTGATACCGGCTCTCTGTTAAGGTCTGCCGGCCGCTGCCTGCGGCGGATAATTCCTTTCCGCCCGCTTACCTCTGATTCTGCTTTGAAAAAAGCAGCGTCTGGCACCGGCCGCCAAAAAGTCTGGCGGAGTGCCGTGATTCGCCCCTTGATCTGGGGGTGCTCTCGACCCTGTACCCCAATATATAGGGGGTCGGCCTCGAGTGCGCTACAAGATAATGCGGTAGGCGGGTCAGTTCAAGGCGAATAACTTTGTGGTTGTTTGTGGATAAATTGTGGGTAGGCTCATTGAGTCAGTAGCCACTTCTGCGGCAGAGCCCGCCACAGCTGGGCTGCAAGACATTTGCCTGGGAGGGCGTAGAGCGAATACAAGCTCTTACAATTTTTTTTAATAGCCAGGGCGTTCTAAATTAACAACGGCAATAACCATATGCAAATGGCCGTAATTTGAGCAAGTTGGTACTAAGATGATCAGTTTTGTGGCGGGATTTTTATGGTAAAGCTCAGTTGTTTATTATTTGTTCACATTGATGGTTTGGCCTGAATCTGTGTTTATACGCCAAATAAGGAAGTGAGTGGTTGAATTGTGTGTAGGAGTGAGCTTGAGGAAAATGCTTAGGCGACACCTGCGGGATCACAACTGAAAATTCATTGGCGGAATGGGGATGTGGAGGCGGGGAAATAGCCGACCGAAATAACAATAGCGTGCCTTCGATCGGCGTTGAAAGGCCCTTAGTGGAGTGGCCCCTAGGGGGTGGTTTAGTGGCTGTGCTCCTGCAAAAACTCCATCAGGGCTTTTTGCGCGTGTAGACGGTTTTCGGCCTCATCCCAGACCGCAGAAATACTCTCGTCCTCAAGGAGCTCGGCGCTCACCTCCTCACCGCGGTGGGCCGGTAGACAGTGCATGAACAGCGCCCCACTATTGGCGTGGCTCATCAGTTCGTGATTCACCTGGAAACGGTCAAAAGCGGCGGTGCGCGCCTGCTGTTCCGTTTCCTGACCCATAGAGGCCCACACATCGGTGGCGACCCAGTCGGCACCGCGCACGGCATCCACTGGATTGTGAACAACGTGTACCCGGTCGCTGGCGGTGGCGACAATATCGGCATTGGGCGCATATCCCTGGGGGCTGGCGATACGCAGCTCGAAGCCGCACAGCCGGGCCGCATTGATATAGGAATGGCACATATTGTTGCCGTCGCCGACCCAGGCTACGACTTTACCTTCAGGGCTGCCGCGATGCTCTACGAAGGTTTGGATGTCGGCGAGCAATTGGCAGGGGTGGTAACTGTCGGATAGGGCGTTGATCACTGGTACGCGCGAGTGCGCAGCGAAGCGTTCAAGCACTTGGTGGCCAAAGGTGCGAATCATCACCATATCGACCATCCGCGAGATGACCCGCGCACTATCTTCGATTGGTTCACCGCGCCCTAGCTGGGTATCGCGCGGTGAGAGAAACAGGGCGCTGCCACCCATTTGCGCCATACCCGCTTCAAAAGAGACCCGGGTGCGGGTGGAGGATTTTTCAAAAATCATCCCCAGCACTTTACCGCGAAAAAAGTCGGTGGTAATGCCCTGGTTACGCAGTGTTTTTAATTCGATGGCGCGCTCAATGATGTGCGTTAACTCTTCGGCGGAGAGATCCATTAAGGTGAGGAAGTGTCTGGTCGCCATAAATTGTTCTCCTTGATTGGTGCCTCAGACGGCCTGCAGGGTAAATTGTTGAATTAGGGTGCCTATATCGGCGGCCAGCTGCTGGCACTCACTATCGGTAAGCGTCAGCGGGGGCAGAAGCCGCAGCACATTGTTGGCGGTAACGTTGATTAGTAAGCCCTGTTCCCGCGCTTGCTCTACCAGTTCTCCGCAAGGGCGTCTGAGTTCGATACCAAGCATTAGGCCCAATCCGCGGATGTCCACAACTGCGGGGCAATTGCCAAGCCGAATCTGCAGGGACTGCAGCAGCTGTGCGCCCATTTTTTCCGCACGTTCGATCAACCACTCGCCCTGCAGGGTGTCCAGTACAGCAAGACCTGCGCGACAAGCGAGGGGGTTGCCGCCGAAAGTCGAGCCGTGGCTGCCTGCCGTGAATAGCTGTGCCGCCTTGCCGCGGGCGAGGCAGGCGCCGATCGGGACGCCATTGCCGAGACCTTTGGCGGTGGTGAGGACATCCGGCACGATGCCCATATGCTGGTAGGCAAACATTTTGCCACTACGGCCGTTGCCAGTCTGAATTTCGTCAAGCATTAACAGCCAGTTTCGCTGATCGCAAAGTGCACGCAGTTTTATCAGGTAGTCCCTAGCGGGAATGCGCACACCGCCCTCGCCCTGAATCGGCTCCACCAGTATGGCGACGATATCGCTGTGCTGCTCCGCCAACCGTTCAATGGCTTCCACATCATTGAACGGCACCCGCAAAAAGCCCTCAGGCAGTGGGGCGAAACCCCGTTGTACTTTTTCATTGCCGGTCGCTGTGAGGGTGGCCAGGGTTCGCCCGTGAAAAGCGCCTTCCATCACCACAATCTGTGGTGTTGCCAGTCCGCGTTCATTGCCGAGTTTGCGCGCTAGTTTGATGGCGGCCTCGTTGGCCTCAGCGCCAGAGTTGGAGAAAAATACATTGTCCATGCCGGACAGATACGCAAGCCGATCGGCCAGTTGCTGCTGGGGTGGGATGTTGTACAGGTTGGAAACGTGCAGCAGGGTTGCGGCTTGTTCATGCAGCGCTTCAGTAACTTTTGGGTGGCAGTGCCCCAGACCACATACAGCAATACCGGAGATGGCATCCAGATATCGTCGACCCCGGTCGTCCCACACGTAATTCCCTTCTCCGCGTACCAGGGTCAAGGTTCTTTCGCCATAGTTGTGCATCAGTGTGGGGGTGGGCACTTCGGCGCCTCCTTTTCTCTTTTGGTTGCTTATCGAAAGTGTAATTTTCCGCAGATAATTTTGTTTGTTTGGTTTTAATCTGCAAGATATCCTGTTTAGCTAATGCTAACACAGCCGCTATGGCGTGTGTGCTATCTGTTGATTTTCTCTTTAGAGGGTGGCATTTGATGACTGTGGTGGCGCTTATTTTTGAGATGTGCGGGGAGTCGGGTACTTATTCCCCCTTGCGCTAGGGTACAATGAGCGGCCGTGCGCAATGGCTGGGTGCCGATGCGATACACGTTAATTACTTTTGCTTCCACCACCTGAGGTTTCTCACGCTTATGGATACACTGGAGAACATCAAACAGCAGATCGCCGACAACGCCGTCCTGCTCTACATGAAAGGTAGCCCTAACGCCCCCCAGTGCGGCTTTTCCATGCGCGCCTCCCAGGCGATGATGGCCTGCGGCAAGCGCTTTGCCTATGTGGATATCCTGGCTAATCCAGATATTCGCGCTGAATTACCCAAGTATGCCAACTGGCCAACCTTCCCCCAGTTGTGGGTGAAAGGGGAGCTGGTCGGCGGTTGCGACATCATTATGGAAATGTATGAAAATGGTGAGCTGAAAACCCTGGTTGAAGAGGCCTCTGCTGAGGGTGATGAATAACTCACTCATCCGCTGATGTGACTCCGGTGGCAGGGATTGCCGGATACATAAAAAAACCGCGGCTTTAACCGCGGTTTTTTTATGTCGGAAATACGGCTGAAACTCAGCCGGTCGCTTTTTCCATCTGGGATTGCAAGTAATTCTGGATGCCCACTTTATCGATCAGCTCCAGTTGGGTTTCCAGCCAGTCGACATGCTCTTCTTCTGAGTCGAGGATTTTTTCCAGTAACTCGCGGCTGCCGTAATCGCGAACGGATTCACAGTAAGCGATGGCATCGCGCAGATCGGGAATCGCTTTGGATTCAATCTTCAAGTCGCACTTGAGCATTTCCTCGGTGTTTTCACCGATCATCAATTTGCCCAGATGCTGCAGGTTGGGAATGCCTTCGAGGAACAGGATGCGCTCGATGAGCCAGTCGGCGTGTTTCATTTCATCGATGGATTCGTGGTATTCCTGTTTACCTAGCTCTTTTAGCCCCCAGTTGTCGTACATGCGCGCATGCAGGAAATACTGGTTGATCGCTACCAGCTCATTGCCCAATACTTTATTTAAATGTTCGATAACCTTGGGATCGCCTTTCATAGCTTGTGCTCCTGTGGCCCTGCGAGCTGGATAACACCCTCAGAGAATTCCTATTTGTTGATTACTTGAAATAAGTAGCAATAAAAAGTCACTAAATTGTGTTAGTCACTTAAGTCTGCGGCTGACCGTTTTCCCACAATTTATTTTAGGGTGGCAACTGCAATCCGGGCCGAGTTTGCGTTGCGATTTGCGGCAAGTCAAGGGGAAGTTGCTACCTGCGGAATGCAGAAAAAACAAGGTTTTTAACACGAATTCGGCCGAAAATAGCAACGAAAATGATTCTTGTTTAGGTTGTGGGGTTAGCCTGTCAGATTTTTTTGAATATCGGATATTATTTCCCGAATTTGAATTGAATCAGTTTCACTTTTAATAAAAGTTTTAATGTCGTCGGCCAGCCGTTCGAGGTAGTTAAATAGTGCGACTTTATCCTTTTCCCGTTGGCAAACCTCGGCGAGATGTTTCAGTGCATTGAGGAGGTGGCGTATAAATACGCCATTAGCGCGGCCGGATTCAACGATTTCATCGAGCGAGGCATCGAGCAATTGGGCGAATTCCAGTTTACAGCTTACCAGTCGTAAGTTTCCGGCAGAGCCGGTATAGCAGTTTGGGGGTTCCGGCCTTTGCAGTACCGTACCCAGCCCTTCAATGAGACGGTCTACACAAGAATACGCTGTATAGGGATCGTTAATTCCGGGAGACAATGCACGCACGGCGATTTGTGAGAGTTGGCGCATGGAAAAAACAACATCCTGCTCTGCTGTCGGCAGCGCACCAATCTGCAGAGCCGCCTGCACTTGTGGAATGATCGCTTGCGGGTTGCCACCTTGGTAAATTTTGCCGATCTGGCTCCAGCCGTGCACATAGGAGCCGGGGTGGCAGTTAATCCGCACACAGCAGTTATATTTTTCGGCAACCGCAATAATTTTTTCCCGGTCAATAATCTGGACATAACCACCGCGAGGGGTGGGGACTTTCGTCGAGCCCGCGCCCAGTTCCAGACGCTCGGTATCAAAGTGTTCGCCGGAAGATTCTGCAGAACTCGGGTATTCGCGATCAATTGCCTGGTGAAATTCCAGGTTGATCTGGTGGGCGATGTTATCCACCTGGATGGATTGCGCCACATTGTGGATAAAATAAACGAGATAGCCGACGCTGATCAAAGTGAGCAGCAGCGCAACTTGAATGGCAAAACCATAACTGTTTGCACCTTCTGCTGTGCCCTCGATGCCGCGCATGGTGACCAGCGCATAGACATAGGTGGAAAGAAAGATCCCGAGAGAGCCCTGGGTACTGCGGTCGCGGATAAAGTTTCTTACCAGGTGGGGACCGAACTGATTGGAGGCGAGCGTCAGGGCAACTACGGTGATCGAGAACACTGTGCCGGCAACGGTAATGGTTGAACCCGCAATCACGGAGAGTAGGGCGCGTGCGCTATTGGTATCGCGCATATGCAACCAATCCAGAGTAGCGATACGGCCGGTCTCGAATAATGGCAGTGCGCTCAATATGGCATCCAGCTGGCGCATCAAATAAGCGAGAAGCAGCGATGATAGGATCATGACTAGCGGCACGCTCCAAAAGCTGGTGCGAAGTTTTTCGTAGAGGTGCAGTAGGTGCTTCTTCATGTTCCAATCTGAGCCATAAATGTGCTCTCAGCTTAGAGCATCCAATATGCGCATCATAGAGTCGTGAAGGGAGAGGACTATTAAGCCGGGCCCAGAGGGGGCGGTTTAGGGGGAAGTTCGGGAGTGGCCGCGGCCGCCGCTGAATTCCACTGGCAGGCGGCCGTTATAGATAGGGTTAGCTCGCAGAGTAAAACAGCCCGCTGGTGGCGGCGGTAATCACCCCTGCGCCCATGGTTTCGTCGATGATTTCCTTGGTCTGCTCGGCACAGCGACCGCACTGGGAGGAGACACCCAGCTGACGTCTCAAGGCCTTCACCGAAGTGGAGCCATCGTAGACAGCCTCTTTGATTTGGCGGTCGGTAATACCTTTACAGATACATACATACATCGTCGTGGGCTCTGGTCGATTTATGTTCAATAGTAGACTGATGTAAATCCTATTGCAATTGAGAATGAGTGTCAATAAGATTCCGGAATGATTGAAAATCGACCTTTATGTTCTTTTTTTATGCTTTTCGTTGAAGCCTTTTCCTATTTTGTGGCTTGGTTCACGTATAGCTTTTCTGCTATCAGGCCGATTTAAAAAATTTATGGGCCTGTAATAAGTGGATGTGTATCATAGCGGCCCACTATCAATTCCCATTCAATTTATAGCTGTTGCATATAAATTGAACACTTCACTCTCTTTATCAACAACCCATCATTGGATTGAGGAGGTTTTCATGGCAGTACTAGTAGGCAAGCCGGCTCCAGATTTCACCGCTGCAGCGGTATTGGGTAACGGCGAAATCGTCGATACTTTCAACCTGAAAAAAGCAATCGAAGGTAAGAAAGCGGTAGTTTTCTTCTACCCGCTGGACTTCACCTTCGTATGTCCTTCTGAGCTGATCGCTTTCGACCATCGCTTTGCCGAGTTCGAAAAGCGCGGTGTTGAGGTAATCGGTGTTTCCATCGACTCGCAGTTCTCTCACAACGCCTGGCGTAACACTCCCGTGAACGACGGCGGTATCGGCCCGGTTAAGTACACCCTGGTTGCTGATGTTAAGCACGAAATCTGCCAGGCGTACGACGTTGAAGCCGACGCTGGTGTTGCTTTCCGCGGCTCCTTCCTGATCGACGAAGAAGGCAACGTGCGCCACCAGGTAGTCAATGACCTGCCGCTGGGCCGTAACGTTGACGAGATGCTGCGCATGGTTGACGCCCTGGCATTCCACCAGGAGCACGGTGAAGTTTGCCCGGCCGGCTGGCAAGAAGGCGACAAAGGCATGAACGCTTCTCCAGAGGGTGTAGCGGCTTACCTGAGCGAGAACGCTGAAAAGCTGTAAGCTCGAGCGCTGTTGGGGCTCAGTTCCCAAGCAGAAAAAACCGCCGAAAGGCGGTTTTTTCGTTTTAATGAGGGCCAATGCGCAGATTTGGGCAGGTGGCACGGGGGTTCGCACAGTGACTGTGGTAAGCGACTAGAATTCAGCAGTCAGTCCTGAGTGGCGCCTAAATAGAGTTTTTGCCCGCCGACTGCTAGTCTTATCTGCAAGTACCGGATTGCTATGGCGGCTCGATTTGCTTATGAGACCTGCAATTCTCTCAAATATTGTCTATCACCCACGTGCCGGGATGGCGCGTATTATTCTTTCACTGCTGCTTTTGTGCAGCCTGGCGTTGCCTGCGCGAGCGGTCAACATTGACGCCAGGGCCAAGGCGTTTGATCGCTACTTCCGCCAGATGATGGCCAGTAAGTCGATCCCTGGCGGTGCCTATGTCATTGTCGATGGCAACCGGGTGGTCGCTATGGACACCTATGGCGTGCGCATACGCGGTAAGAAGGGCAAGGTGGATCTCGATACGGTGTTTCGCCTGGCCTCGGTCTCCAAGACCTTTGCCGCGAGTATGGCCACCATGCTGGAGCATGAAAACCAATTCGGCTGGGATGACAAGGTCGTCAACTATGTGCCGGACCTCAGTTTCAAGACACCGTCTCTATCGCGTCAGCTGCAGGTGGAGCACTTACTCAGCCACTCCTCGGGCCTGACCCCCAACGCTTACGACAATTATCTTGAGGACAATAAACCTCTCAGTAAGATATTGCCGAAGTTCGCTAACATCGATCCGCGCTGCAGCCCTGGAAAGTGCTATGGCTATCAGAATGTGCTGTTCAGCCTGATTGAGGATGTGATTTTCGGGGCTACCGGGGTGACGTTTGCCCGGCAGCTTAAGACACGTATTTTTGTGCCGCTGAAAATGCAGAATGCTTCGGTGGGGTGGGAGAGCTTTATGGCCTCGGACAACCGCGCCGCACCCCACGTGCAGACTGGCAGCGGCTGGCGTCCGGTGAAGGTTGAGAAAGAGTATTACTTCGCCGCTCCGGCGGCGGGTGTCAATGCCAGCATCTCCGATATGGCCCAATGGTTGAAAGCGCAGATGGGTTACTACCCCAAAGTGCTGTCTCCCGCGGTGATTGAGGATATGACCACCGAACGGGTATCCACCCAGCGCCATATGCGCCATCGCATCTGGCGGGATTATCTATCCCATGCGGGTTACGGTCTGGGCTGGCGGCTCTACACCATCGGAGATGACCGTATTATCTATCACGGTGGTTGGGTAGCGGGATTTCGCGCGGCGGTGGCCTACTCGGAGAAGCTGAAGATTGGAATCGCAATCCTAATGAATGCGGAATCCCGTGTGATTTCTGATCTTACCGCCAACTTTGTGATCGATATTACCGGTAAGGGCAATACCGGTACGCTCAAAGCCAGCAGCAAGCGCTCAAGCGGAAAACGCTGACATATCTATGGCCCGCCCGAAAGGGTTCTCAGGCGGGTTCCACTCTGTACCGCGATCGTTTGATGGCCTGCACAGCCCTGATGAGCCGACGTTGGGTTGCGTGCGGCTCAGCGCTAGAGCGTGCTAAGACATATTTCAGGCTAGCCTGAATACCGCTCCATTTTCACTCCGCCCTTGAAACCCGCCAGCGGGTCCCAATATCTGCTCCCTGTTCCGATTGACGTGTATGGGAGACCTAAGATGACCGTTGAGGCCCACAAAGAGAGCCGCGGGTTCCAGACAGAAGCCAAGCAACTGCTGCACCTGATGATCCACTCGCTCTACTCCAACAAGGAGATTTTCCTGCGCGAGCTGGTATCCAATGCCTCCGATGCTGCCGATAAGCTGCGCTTTGAGGCGCTGTCCAGCCCTGAATTATTTGGTGATGATACGGATCTGCGCATTCGTATTGAGTTTGACAAAGACGCGGGCACCCTGACCATTGCCGATAACGGTATTGGTATGAGCCGCGATGAGGTGATCGAAAACCTCGGCACCATCGCCCGCTCGGGCACCTCTGCGTTTATGCAGCAACTGTCCGGCGACCAGAAGAAAGACGCACATCTGATCGGCCAGTTTGGTGTGGGTTTCTACTCCGCCTTTATTGTCGCTGACAAAGTCGATGTATTTACCCGTCGCGCCGGCCTCGAAGCCGATCAGGGCGTACACTGGGAGTGTCATGGGGAAGCGGAATATTCCGTGGAAACTACTGACGTGCCCCAGCGCGGTACCCGTGTGGTGCTGCACCTGAAAGAAGACGCGAAAGAATTTGCCGATGGCTGGCGCCTGCGCTCTATTATCAAGAAGTACTCCGATCATATCGCCATCCCGGTGCAGATGCTGAAAGAGGAAGTGCCCGCTGCTGAGGGTGAGGAGCAGAAAGAAGAGAAAGCGCCTGAATTTGAAGCGGTCAACGCTGCCCAGGCCCTGTGGACCCGCCCGCGCTCCGAGCTGAAGGCCGAGGAGTACAAGGAGTTCTACAAGCATATTTCTCACGATTTCGATGATCCGCTTATCTGGAGCCACAATCGTGTGGAAGGCAAGCAGGATTACACCAGCCTGCTGTATATTCCCGCCCGCGCACCGTTCGACCTGTACCAGCGCGATGCCGCCCGCGGCCTCAAGCTGTATGTGCAGCGCACCTTTATCATGGACGACGCAGAGCAATTCCTGCCGCTGTACCTGCGCTTTGTGAAGGGCGTACTGGATTCCAATGATCTGCCGCTGAACGTTTCTCGCGAAATCCTGCAGAAAGACCGCAATACCGATGCAATCAAAAACGCTCTGACTAAGCGTGTGCTGGATATGCTCGATAAGCTGGCGAAAAAGGATGGCGATGAGTACCAGAAATTCTGGGATCTGTTCGGCAATGTGCTGAAAGAGGGGCCGGCAGAGGACTTCTCCAATAAAGAGAAGGTCGCCAAACTGCTGCGTTTCGCTACCACGCATGCCGATACCGACAAGCAGGACCAGTCCCTGGAAGATTACGTGGGACGTATGAAAGATGGCCAGAAGGCGATCTACTATGTGTGCGCTGATAACTTCGCCACAGCCAAGTCCAGCCCTTATCTGGAAGTTTTCCGCAAGAAGGGGATCGAGGTCCTGCTGCTAACCGATCAGGTGGATGAGTGGTTTGTCGGCCATATGAACGAGTTTGACGGCAAGCCCTTCCAGGATGTGGCCAAGGGTGCGCTGGACTTGGGCGAAGCCGAAAGTGATGAGGACAAGGCTGAGCGCGAAAAGGTTGAGAAGGAGTCCGGTGCCTTGGTTGAGCGGGTACAGACCGTGCTCGACGGCCGCGTTGAATCCGTGCGCGCTACAACTCGTTTGGTGGATTCACCGGCGTGCCTGGTGGTGAGCGAGCAGGATATGGGGCCGCAGATGCGCCGTATTCTCGAGCAGGCCGGTCAGGCTGTGCCGGAGGCTAAGCCAATTTTTGAACTCAACCCATCGCACCCGCTGGTGCAGCGCCTGGATCAGGAGCAGGATGAAGATCGCTTTGCCGATCTCACTAATATCTTGATGGATCAGGCCAATCTGGCCGCGGGTAATCAGCTGCTAGACCCGGCTGACTATGTGCGTCGCTTGAATACCCTGTTACTGGAAATGCACGACTAGGGAATTCATTGAAACTTCGCGGGCTCACCCTGTGAGCCCTGTGCGCTAAAACCCTGCGGGGCAAGCGTGCTTCTGATGTGCGGCCCCTGCTGTATCGACCCGCCGGCTTTCCGGTTCGGTTGATAGTGGCAGTGGGCCGTTTTCTGTTTTTTCCGTATTATTTTGCAAAGTTGCGTGCAAATTACCGCAACTTGAACCCTTTGGGCTGAGGGGGTCATACCTCTATAATCCAGCCCTCGAGAAGCTTTATCGGTATCAATATGCAAAAGGAAACTTCCAATCCCTTCTCCATAGCCGTATTGGGCGGCGGTAGTTTCGGTACGGCCATTGCCAACATTGTGGCGAGCAATGGCCACGACACCCGTCAGTGGATGCGAGATTCGGAGAGTGCGGAAGCTTGTAGGGAAAACCGCGAAAACAGCAAGTATTTGCCCGGAGTGGCTCTACATCCCGAGCTTTGTATCAGTAGCGACCTGCAGGAAGCGGTGCAAGGTTGCAACATTATATTTGTCGCTATCCCCAGTAAATCCTTCCGCGAGGTGGTTCGCCGGGTGGCTCCCCTGCTGAAACCCGGCACTATGCTGATCTCTACCACCAAGGGGATTGAACACGATAGTTTTCATCTGATGAGCGATATCCTGCGTGAAGAGACTACGGGAATGCGCGTGGGGGTATTGAGTGGGCCGAACTTTGCCAAAGAGGTGGTTGCGGGTCATTACACTGCTACGGTGGTTGCGAGTGAGGATGAGGCCCTGTGCAAGGATATCCAGGTCGCCCTGCACTCTGAGACCTTCCGGGTTTACTCCAGTAACGATGTATTTGGTGTAGAGCTGGCCGGCGCCCTGAAAAATATTTATGCGATTATCACGGGTATGGCGGCGGCTTTGGATCGCGGGCAGAACACCATCAGCCTGTTGATCACCCGTTCACTCGCGGAGATGATGCGGTTTGCCGAAGCGATGGGGGCCGATCCTATGACCTTCATCGGCCTCGCCGGGGTTGGAGATTTAATTCTGACCTGCTCCTCCGATCTGAGCCGCAATTACCGCGTGGGCTACCTGGTGGGTAAAGGTAAGCCGCTGGATCGAGCTGTCGCAGAAATCGGTCAGGTTGCCGAAGGGGTTAACACGGTACGTCTCATTAAAAAGAAAGCGGATGAAATGGGCGTGTACATGCCCTTGGTTTCCGCGATTCACGCCATATTATTTGAAGAGCGGCCGATTCCTGAGGTAATTCGCAATTTAATGTCGGGCGCACAAACCTTTGATGTGGCCTACTCGGCCAAGCCTTGATGGAAGCCTCCTATGAAAAATGATGATTTAAAACGCAACCTGACTTCCGGGAATCAGTGGATGCGGCTGATTTATATGGTGCTGTTCGGCATCTGTCTGCAGATAGCCGGTTGGTTGCTGCTGGCAGTAGTGGTGTTGCAGTTTTTGTTTTCAATCATTGCCGGCAACCCCAATGATAACTTGCGCCGCTTCGGCGACCAGCTGGCTTCCTATATCTACCAGGCTGTGCAGTTTTTAATTTACAACTCCGAGGAAAAACCCTTCCCCTTTGCCGAGTGGCCCGAGTCGGATGTGGAGGATGATCTGTCTCGCTATGAGGGCGCGGAAGAGGTTCCTGTGGAAGTGGTCGCCACTGGTAACGATGATTCAGTCGAGAAAAAAAGCGGCCCCAAAGAGGAAGAGGCTGAGGATGCGATTATTCTCGGCAGCGATACCGTTGAACGGAATGACAAACCTGAGTTGGTGGAGGAGAGTGCCGATAAATCCTCTCGCACTTCATCCGACGAGCAGGGCGAATCCGGCGAATCCGGCGAACGCGGCGATAAGTATTAATGGACTGAGAATCTCTTGCCGAGGGCAAATTGATGCAATTGTTTATCCTGCGCCATGGCAAGGCCGAGCCCATGGCTATTAATGATGCCGCACGCGCGCTCACGGAGCGAGGGCGTCGGCAGGTGGCGCAGGTATGTAAAAAGCGCGCACAGGAGTTGTCCTCGGTAGGCGCTATTTGGGCGAGTCCGTTTGTACGTACTCAGCAAACAGCGGATATTGTCTCCGCGCACTTGGGGCTGCCTGTGATCACAGAGTCCCTATTAATTGGTGATAGCGATCCTCAGCAGCTGCTCGACCTTTTGCAAGAGCAGGGGCCCGATAATCTCCCCATTTTATTAGTGAGCCACCAGCCGCTGGTTGGCAGTTTGCTCAATGGTTTGTGTGGTAGTGGAAACCAGCATTCTATGGGCACTTCCAGCCTCGCCTGTGTCCAGTCAGAGGTGTGGGCCAACAGTTGTGCCGAGCTGAAGTGGTTACAGCACGCCGAGTAGTCAGTCTGCGCTGCTTGTAGTCACCGCCGGCTCGGTTTTTGCTCTCAAATCCCCACCGCGGTGGCGCTTAGTGTCATTGCCCGTTACCCCCTGGACTTGCACCATCTGTTCCCCAACGTTTTTTATGGAATCAGCGCGCATGATGCAAATCGCCCCCCGCGAAATCAGTCTGGAGTTTGACAGCAAGACTATTGCCGCGAGGCAGTGGGGCGAGGGGGACGGTGAGCCAGTGCTGGCTCTGCACGGCTGGTTGGACAATTGCGCCAGCTTTGATCGCCTGGCGCCATTGCTTAACGGCATTAATTTGGTGGCAGTGGATATGGCCGGCCATGGGCGCAGCTATCACCGCTCTCCCCATGCCAACTACAACATCTGGGAAGAGGCTGAGGATATTATCGGTATTTCCGAGGCCTTGGGCTGGCACAACTTTTCTTTGCTCGCCCACTCTCGCGGAGCGATTGCCAGTGTGATCACCGCCGGAACTTTCCCTAAGCGGGTCAAGCGCCTAGCCCTGATTGACGGCCTGGTGCCCCCGGCGGCGAAGGATGCCGAGGCGCCGGATAATCTCGCTAAGGCTATCGCCCAGCGCGTGCGCTACAGCCAGCGCAGAGCAAAAATTTACCCTACTTTTGTGGCGGCGGTAGAGGCGCGCAAGAACGGTATGTTCCCATTATCGGAGCGGGCGGCGCGCGCTCTAGCAGAGCGCGGCACCCTTCCGCTGGAGGGTGGTTATACCTGGAGTAATGACCCGCGCCTGATGGCTGCGTCTACCGCCAAACTCAATGAGGCTCAGGTGCGCGCTTTCCTGTCTCGCCTGAGTATGCCGGTACGCCTGGTGCTGGCGGAAGGGGGGATTGCCAATATGATCGAACGGCTGCGCCCGGTATTGGCGGGCTATAAAAATATCGAGGCGCGGGAAATGCCCGGCAGCCATCATTTGCACATGGAAGAGGGCGCCGAAGGCATCGCCGAGTGGTTCGGCCCCTTTCTGCGTGGTGACGTCGCCTAGGGCCTGCTAGTACCCCCTAGAAAGGCACTCTTTTGGAGTAGCAGCTGGGATCCATCTCACGCACTTCCACAGAGACTGCCGGTACGCCATCGGCAAATTGGCACAGGCAATTAAACACTGCTGAACTCAGCGTTTCCCGCTCCTTAGCGCCGCGACCTGCCAGTAAGCGGATTTCCGCGTGAATAAAGCTGTCGCCATGTTCCCCAGCGATAAACTGGTCGTAGGCTTTAGCGCGGGTTTTGATAGTGTGTGAGGCGAACAGCCCGGAGCTGTGCATTGCCTCTTGTGCCGAGCTAACCAGAGCGGCAACAGAAATTCTATCTTCCAGGTTTTTTGCGTATTCGATGACTAGGTGGGGCATGGCAATTCACTCTGTGAAACTAGGCGGCCCAGAGGCCGCACCGTGCTGTTGAGCGGATCTTGTTACTAGCGAATCAGGGAAAGGAATTCGTTGCGAGTAGCCTGGTTGCTGCGGAAGGTGCCCAGCATGGCCGAGGTCTTCATCACGGAGTTCTGCTTTTCTACACCGCGCATCATCATGCACATATGCTTGGCCTCGATAATAACGCCGACATCGGCGGCACCGGTGACATCTTGCAGGGTTTGGGCAATCTCTACAGTGAGCTGCTCCTGGATTTGCAAGCGGCGCGCGAACATATCGACAATACGCGCCACCTTGGAAAGGCCGACAACCTTGCCATTGGGAATATAGGCTATATGAGCGCGGCCGATAAATGGCAGCAGGTGATGCTCGCACAGGGAGTAGAGTTCGATATCCTTAACCAGCACCATTTCGCTGCAATCGGTGGGGAAGAGCGCATCGCCAACTACCTCTTCTAGGGATTGCTTATAGCCGCGGGTCAGGTATTGCATGGCCTTGGCTGCACGCTCCGGGGTATCTTTGAGTCCGGGGCGTTGCAGATCCTCGCCGATTGCTTCAATAATTCGTGCGTAGTGTTCGTTCATGCTGCTCTTTCCAACATCTCAGCCCGAGGGGCGGGTGCGCTACCCTAAGCGTTTGTAACCCGAGAGTAAAGATCCGCGCGGACCCTAATGAGATCCATAGCACTTAAGGATAGTTTCAATGATAGAAAGGCGTGAATCCAGCCTGCACGAGCTGACCACGGTTTTGGACTATATCCGCTGGGGCGCTAGTCGTTTCAGCGAGGTTGGCCTCTGGTATGGCCACGGCACCGACAATGCCTGGGATGAGGCGGTATTACTGGTAACCCATGCGTTGCATTTGCCGCCCTACAGCAAGCCGGAAATATTACACGCGCGCTTGACCATGGAGGAGCGCCGAGACGTGCTCACACTGCTTGAGCGCCGTTTTAATGAGCGCGCACCGGCGGCTTATCTCACTCATGAAGCGCATTTTTGTGATATGACATTTTACGTGGATGAGCGGGTGCTGGTGCCGCGCTCGCCTATCGGGGAAATGATCCGCCACAATTTTGAACCCTGGCTCAATGTGGAGCCGCTGGCAATTCTCGATCTGTGCTGTGGAAGTGGCTGTATCGGTATTGCCTGTGCCGAAGCATTTCCCGGTGCAAGGGTGGATCTGAGTGATATTTCTGCGGGCGCTATCGAAGTTGCCCAGATCAATATCAATCGCCACGACCTCAACGAACGTGTGCGCGCAGTGCAATCCGATCTTTTCAGTGGCTTGAAGGGCTTCAGCTATGAACTGATTGTGTGCAATCCACCTTATGTGGACGCGCGCGATTTGGCGGAGATGCCAGATGAATACCAAGCGGAGCCGGAGATAGCGCTGGGTTCTGGAGAGGACGGCCTCGACTTTACCCGCCGCTTGTTACTCGAGGCGGCCAATCACCTGCAGCCGGAAGGCTTACTGGTCTGCGAGGTGGGCAATAGCTGGGAAGCTTTGGAGGAGGCGTTCCCAGAAGTGCCGTTTATGTGGCCGGAGTTTGAGGATGGCGGGCACGGAGTGTTCGTGATCAGCCGCGAAGAGCTGCTCGCTTACCAAGCTCACTTCGAAAAAGAGTAATTTCTTTTGTGAATCCGGCAAATAGTATTGTCGGATTCACAGTTAAAGCCACTTGCAAGTAGCGATTGTGCTTTTTGCCCTACCTGGCGCGCGCTGCAAGCAGATCCTTTATAATGCGCGGCTTTCCGCGAAGCCAACCGCTGCAAATCCACCAACTATTATCTGGGAAAGTCGCATATGTCGGGCAACACCTTTGGCAAGCTGTTTTGCGTCACAACTTTTGGCGAGAGCCATGGCCCAGCTTTGGGCTGTATCGTCGATGGATGCCCCCCGGGGCTGGAGATTAGTGAAGAGGAGCTCCAGGTGGAGCTGGATCGTCGCAAACCTGGCACCTCTCGTTATACTACTCAGCGCCGTGAACCGGACCAGGTAAAAATTCTGTCCGGCGTCTTCGAGGGGAAAACCACCGGCACGCCTATCGGTTTAGTGATTGAAAATACTGACCAGCGCTCTAAGGATTACGGCAATATCGCCGAACAGGTCCGCCCGGCGCATGCCGATTATACCTATTGGCAAAAATACGGTATCCGCGACTATCGCGGTGGCGGCCGCTCGTCCGCGCGAGAAACCGCAATGCGTGTTGCTGCTGGAGCTATTGCGAAAAAATGGTTAAAACAGAAATACGGGATTGAGGTGCGCGGCTATCTCTCTCAGTTGGGGCCGATTAAGGTGCAAAAACTGGACTGGGATCAAGTGGAGAGGAACCCCTTCTTCTGCCCAGATGCCGAGCGAGTGCCTGAAATGGAAGCCTATATGCAGGAACTGATTAAGGAGGGTAACTCCATCGGTGCCCGTATTTCAGTTCATGCCCGCGCAGTGCCCGCTGGTCTGGGTGAACCGATTTTCGATCGCCTAGATGCAGATCTGGCCCACGGACTGATGAGTATCAACGCGGTAAAGGGAGTGGAAATTGGAGCCGGTTTTGACAGCGTAGCGCAGAAGGGCACCGAACACCGCGATGAAATCACTCCGGGAGAAGGTTTCCTTTCCAACAATGCCGGTGGCATTCTCGGCGGTATTTCCAGTGGCCAGGATATTGTTGCCCATATCGCTCTGAAGCCCACCTCTAGCCTGCGTATCCCCGGCCGCAGTGTTGATCGTTCCGGCAATGCTATCGAGGTGGTCACCAAAGGTCGCCACGATCCCTGTGTCGGTATTCGTGCGACACCCATCGCCGAAGCCATGATGGCCCTGGTCCTCATCGACCACGTCCTGCGTCACCGAGGCCAGAATGGAGATGTAACACCAGGATAAAATGGGGGGCGGATAAGGTAGCTGTTCAGAAATTCCTCAGGAGTTCGGAGGCTCGCCAAGCCCTTAATCTGAAAAAATTCTAAGTTATCGCAAAGAGCGCATACTCAGTTTTTCCAGCCTGGTAAAGCCAGCTATATATTTGGGTTGGCTCTCCTCAATTATATGCTGGCCGCGAAGGCGGTCAGAGGGGCTTAAAACTCCCTTATCACCTCGATGCACTACATGCGTATAAATTTCCGTAGTGCTGACATCCGAATGCCCAAGTAGCTCCTGAATAGTGCGTAGATCGTACTCGGCTTCAAGTAAGTGTGTGGCAAAGCTATGCCGGAATGCATGGCAGCGTGCTGGTTTGTTGATTCCTGCCTTACCCACAGCGGTATTTACTTGGCGCGTTAATGTGGACGAGTGCATATGGTGCCTTCGGTAGATACCTGATCGAGGGCATTTACTGATAGTGTTAGCAGGAAACAGGTATTACCAAGCGAGTTGTTTGGCAGCATTTGGGCATTTTCGATCGAGTGCATCCGGTAGGAAAACCAAACCGTAGCCGGCCAGTAAATCTTGTTGATGAAGAAGAGATACATACTTTACTTGACGTTGTAGATCTTGGATTATTCCCTTCGGAAGAAGAGTAGTTCGACCCTTATTTCCTTTTCCGCCGCGCACAAAAATATTGTTGCTACCAAAATCCAAATCTTTTATTCGGAGAGATAATAGTTCGGCACTACGAAGTCCTGAGCCATACATCAGCTCAATCTGTAATCTGAAGACGCCCTGTAAATGACTAAGAACCGCGGCCACTTCCTCACGACTATAAACAATAGGCAGCCGCCGTTGCTTCTTGGCAAGTTTAAAATTCAAGTCTGGGATTTCCTTACCTAAGAACTGCTTGTAGAGATAGGCAATAGCGTTCAAGGCCGCTCTTTGTGTATTGGATGCGCAAAGTCCCTGAACAGTGAGGTGGGTAAGGAACGCCTCAACCTCAGCCGAGCCCATGCCTGCAGGGTGTTTCAATCGATTAAAATGAATAAATCGTTTTATCCAATGCGTGTAAGTTTGCTCCGTTCGGTACGATAGTCCTTGTTTGCGAATATGCTGACGCAAAATATCCATAAAACGTTCTGGCTTAGTAGGTAGCTTAGGGCGTATATCATCCATGACGCTTTCTTTGCGCTGTTTTTATATACAGTATTTGCTGTTTTTCTGTATTGTCAATATCGAAGATTAAAAGCAGCTGCTCATATCCACGGTAGCATGAGCGTTAAATCATTGATTCTGAAGGATTTACATCTGTGATTAAAAGCAACAAAATATCAAGATATGATGCAGTTGCAATATATCCACTAGAGTATTTCTATGTCAGCGATAGCTAACTCCTTGATTTGTATATTTTTCCTGCTTTGGTGAATTTTTAATCTTGGGATAGGTTGCAGGGTGATATAATGCAGCTGCTTTTGAATACACTGTTATGTGTCAGAGATAAAATGAGCGATTCTAAACTAACAAAAGAACAGGCTTTCTTGGCGATGTACGCATTTCTAGATGAGTACTACCAAGCAACAAAGTCTGACGATGTTGGCGGCTTACTCGGTAGCATGTCACTACTTAGCGATGGTGGATCAGCTGACCCAGCAGTTCAGAAAGAGTGGGAAGAGGCTATTCAAAAAGTTATGGATGGTAGTGTTATTAACCCGGCGATCCTATAGTTCTATATAATATCTAAATGGATATTATTGATGCAAGAAAATTACCCGCTTCCGCACAGGAAGAAAAACGCAGAACTGCCGTAAAGCTTTGG
>NZ_CANMKV010000051.1 GCF_947498635.1 uncultured Microbulbifer sp.
CGGAAGCGGGTAATTTTCTTGCATCAATAATATCCATTTGGATATTATATAGAACTATAGGATCGCCGGGTTAATAAGTTGTATGTTTTTAGGAAAGAAATGATCAAGAAGATTTTCGTATTAGCCGGAGCCTTATTGGTTGGCGCATGTTCACTATCTCCATATGAAAACTTTAACCCTCAAAAAATAGAGAAAAGTGCAAGTATTAGAGTTATTTCTCATGTTCAGCAGGACTCTTTAATCAAAGAGCCCTTTGTAAGTCCACTCGGCACTGGAGGAGCAGTAATTTCGCTAGCAGAAGCCGTTCACGCCGTTCAAGATGCAAAAATAATCCACCCTTTCAAAGTTCTTGAACAGGATATCAACCTAAAAGATCTTCTGGAAACTTCATTTAAGAATAATCTGGAACATCAAGGTTGGGGCAAAAACAGAAGCTTTACCAGTGAGCAAATTAGTGGAGAATTCAACAAAAATGAGTACATGCGATTTGCTAAAGAGGATTCGCTTTTACTTATTTCCACAAAATATTCCATGACTCCTAACATGGAAGTTATCGAATTTATTACTGAATACTCTTTATATAATAGAGTAAACGGAAAAAATCATGAACTTGCCTACCACAATTTAATTATATTTCAATCTTACCCACACAATAGATCAGTCCGCCTTCTCAACCCAGAAGAAAGAGAAGCTGAGATTAGACGATTAAATGAAAAATATCCTACCGATTCATCAGTACCAAAAACTCTTGCAGAAAGAAATAAGCCGCTACTGAATAGGTCCCTGTCGAAATTAAAGTACCGATTTGTCGAGATAGATAACCACAACCCAAATGGCAATATTTGGCTAGCCAATCAGGGAAAATTATTAAAAGAAGAACTGACGAAAGCGCCTACGATAATTGCTAAGATTTTGGCCAAGGATCTATCAGGCCAGTATCCACTACCGGCAGATCAACTAAAACCTACAAAACATCTTCTGGAAGAACTTGATGGAGGCATGCTCATTAAACGCTTACCCGGAGGACAGCTAACTTACAGACACAAAGCTGCTCCTTATTACCATCAGTCAGGCTATACATTTTAAAAGAAGTTAGTTAAGCGCTCCTCAGCGGCTTATCAATATAAGCCGCTATCAAACTCCTCTTAGAGGCCGTGAAAAATACTAGGAATAATTATTTTTTACTTGCAATCTCGTCTTTATCTCAAGGTAAAAAATATAGAACTATTCATAGCTCCAGTGGCCTATTACAATTAACAGCTTTACTGTATTGACTTAAGTGAAATGACAATGAGTGAAGCCCCCCGCAACCTTTTACACCAGGAAACCTTAGCCGTGCGCTGGGGTGATATGGATGCCTTTGGACATATTAACAACGCTACCTACTTCAGCTACTTTGAGCAGTGTCGCTGCAGTTGGTTAGCCTCGATATATAGCTCAGGCGCTCTAAGCAGCAATCAAGGAGATGGCCCTGTATTACTGAATGCCTCAGCCAATTTTCATTTACCTTTGGTATTTCCTGCCAACATTACTGTAAGTATGTATGGCGGTACTCCAGGGCGCAGTAGCTTTAATAGCTATTACGAGATCAGAGATGCGGATAACACCGATAAAGTCTACACCACCGGTGAAGCTAAGATTGTTTGGGTAGACCAACAGGCTGGGAAATCTATGCCGGTACCTGATGATATACGGGCTTTATTGCCCACCGCTTAAATTGGATTTCTTCAATCAAAAAGACGGTTAACCCCGTCTTTCAAATAACTAATCCTGAAAAATTTCATCGTCAAACAGGGCGTAATAGACAAGGGTTTGATCACCACGAGTTCACATGTCTCAAAAGCGTCTGCTTAGAGGGTAAGTACTACCACTTTACTATTCCTGCCAAAACATGGCCGCTATAACCTACCCCATGGATATTCATGCTACGCTTTTCTTCCTGTAAAACAGGAAAGATCTTTTACGGAAATATTTTTATGAGTGATTATTTTGACCTGGAGCGTTTCTGCCAGGCACAAAACGATACTTATGCACAGGCCCTGCAGGAGTTGCGGCAGGGGCACAAACGTAGCCATTGGATTTGGTATATTTTTCCGCAGCTGAAGGGGCTGGGCCACAGTGCTACATCACAACGCTATGGACTGACGGGTATGGAAGAGGCGCAGGCTTACCTGAAGCATCCACAGCTTGGCCCGCAACTGCGGGAATGTTGCCAGGCGCTGTTAAACCTGCAAGGTCTCAGCGCCCAGGAGATATTTGGAAGCCTTGATGCCATCAAGGTCAGATCCAGCATGACTTTGTTCGCTCAGGCTGAAGGCGGTACCGACAACCTATTTACCCAGGTTTTAGCAAGATACTACGGGGGGCAACAGGACTCGCGCACACTAGAGATCCTGCAGGGCTCCAGTACGATCAAACCCTCCTAATGAACAGCCTTCACGCAGCCTGAGTCCCGGCATCCTCCAGGCTGTCGCTGCCCAGTAATTTATCCATCACCAAGCAAGCGGTCAGGTCTCCGGTGACATTTACTGAAGTCCTGCACATATCGAGGATTCGGTCCACGCCAATAATGAGCGCGATGCCCTCGGCCGGCACACCAATACCGGTCAGGATGGTGGCTAGGATTACGATTCCCACACCGGGTGTACTTGGGGAACCAATTGAGGCTCCCACAGTGGTGACTGTCAGGCCGACCAGCTGCGCTGTGCTGAGATCTATACCGTATACCTGGGTGAGAAAGATCGCCGCGATAACCTGGTAAAGTGCCGTGCCATCCATATTCACCGTGGCCCCAAGAGGCACAATAAACTTGGCGATGGGCGGCTTGACTCCGAGAGAGTGCTCGGCAACACGCATAGAAAGCGGCATCACTGCGGCGGAACTGGAGGTGGAAAAGGCCAGGAGCTGCACCCCGCCGATGCGCTGCAAAAAGCTTAAGGGACCCTGTGGCGTGGCCAGCGAAACAATCAACAGGTAAAACGTCAACAGAATCAACAGACCCAAGATCACTGTGCCTACATAAACAGACATACCGACAATTGCGGTTAACCCCACACGGATAGCGATATCGGCAAGCAGGCCAAATACCGCCAGCGGTGCGAACAACATGGCCCAGCCAACAATTTTCAGAGCAATTTCCTGCACTATGCCAAAGGCATAAACCGCCGTTTCACGCTGCTTGCTCGGCAATAACATGACCGCAACGCCAGTGAAGATTGCGTAGACCACCAGCTGCAGCATATTGCGCATGGCGATGCTTTGATTCAGGTTGGCCGGTATCAGCTCGGCAATCCGCTCCGGCAGGGGTTTGGATTCAAGTACCTGAAGGGGAGCAGATTTGGGTAACTCAGTTGCCGCCGTAAGCAGCGCTTCATCAATGTAATGACCCGGCTGGATTATCTGGGCCAGGACTATTCCGATAATCACCGCTACGGTGGTGGTGGCGATAAAATAGGGGGCAATACGCAGCCCGACCCGCCTGAGCTGGCCCACATTACCGCTGCCGCAAAGCCCAAGGATGATGGAAGAGACCACCAGTGGAATCACCACCATCTGGATCATATTCAGGAACAACGCACCGGGCAGTTTGAACCAACTGGCCAATATGACACTGAGGCCCTCATCGACCCATCCGGCCCCTTCCGGCGATAGCAGCAGGCCAGTGCCCAACCCCAAAACCATGGCTAATACTATTTGCATCCAAAGGCGGGTGCGCACTAGCAGGCCCAGGGATTCCACCATTCTGATCAGGTAAACATTGGAGGGATGATTCATCGGAGAATAACCAGGTTTCAATGCAATCACTCAACGAGCCTATTAGAAGGCCGATATTATCGAGCCAGCCTACAACAAAACCACTCGGTCAGATCAAGTGAGAGGCAACAGGCCAGCCAGCTTAGGGGTGAATGATAGCCATATCTCAGGCAAGGATACTTGTGTTCTATTAGCCATCCATAGCGATTCCGATAATAGGCGCATGGCTCGCCACCGAGGGGTAAGCCTGGCTGCTGGCCGTGTGCCGTGTGCCGTGTGATCGTGATATTCCACACGGTGGCTTACATGGCCACCATAGGGTCCACCGGCGCTAGAGTATAGGCGCCAAGAATGGCACTGACAGGGGCACTAATATCGAATTTTACGTCATTAAACGCCACGCCATTGCCGGAAAATACATCGGCTTTTGTATTGATAGGCTTTTCTCTGGGGTTTTTAGAGTCGGGTAGCTGGTGCGGTCTTCAAAATAGCTGGCTGAGCACTCGACACTATCATTGCAGTATTCCTGAGCCAAAACCCGGTGGGCCGATAAAGTTTCGTCACTGCTTATCGGGCTTTGCCAATCCCATCTGGGTAAGTAAACAGGTCAGATTCATTAAGAGTCTTGAATATCTGAACTTTATGGGGGGCCATGCCGAACACTGATGCAAGCTCGTTTATCAGGCCCGATTAGCAGAAATTCCAGCCTATTCATCAGTATTCGAAGCGAACTGCCGCGCTAATAACTCCCTGACCCATTTATGAAGTGGGTCCTGCCCACTGCGACTGTGCCAGGCGGCAATTACATCGAAACCCGGTGGTTGAGCGGCGATCGGCAAGGTGCTTAAGCGCGCATCGGGAAGCAGGCGCGAAGGCAGAAAAGCCACCGTATTGGTAGAAGCGATACACTCGGCTGCAGCGGCAAAAGAAGGGACTGACAAAACCACATTGCGCTGCAAGCCAAACGCTTCAAACCAAATATCGGCCATACCGCGCAGATCGCCTCGGGAGGGGGAAACGACCAGCTGTGGTCGAGCCGCCAGTTGAGCCAGCGCCAGGGGCTCACCCGTTTCACAACCAGGCAAGTTTGCCTGCCGGCAACAAACACAGACATAGTGCTCCCGATACAAAAGCATCGTTGGGCAGCTATCCGGCACAAAACCGGGCGTGCTGAAAACCAGGTCCACCTCGCCGGTTTGCAACTGCTGGGCCATACGGTCAATTTCCAGCTTGAGCACAACCACCCTGAGCCCAGGCGCCTGTTCACGTAGCTTTTTCAGCAGACCCGGTAGTACCACACGTTGTTCGAAGTCGGTGGCACTGATCGTAAAAATTCCCGTATATTCCGCTGGGTTAAATTCTTGCCCACGCAGCAGTGCGGCAATATCGTTCAAAATCCTATCTAGTTTGGGCCCCAGGCGCTCTGCCAGGGGAGTGGCTATCACTCCGTTACTGGCTCGAATAAATAAACGGTCATCAAACACCTCCCTCAATCGCTTGAGTTGCTCGCTGACCGTCTGCTGGGTCACACCTAGCTGGTCGGCTACCCCCGTTAAATTCAACTCCCGCAAAATAGCCTGCAAGAGGCGCAGCTGCTTTAACTCCAGTCGCTCGAGGCGGTCTGGCCTATGACCTCTACTCAAACCTGTATCACCTACAAGCGTTAATTGATTTTCTTTGTATCCACTCCAGCCTAGCATTACCGGTAGATTGATCCACCGCGAGTGAGGAGGCCATAGTGCCGGATAAGACTCTGCAACCGCCGCCCCGCAAAACACTGAAAGCGAACATCAACTATGCAGACCCCAGTGCAGACCTGGTTTACGATCAGCGCCACACCGGACCCGGTCCTGCGAGCCTGATAGAACAGGTCATTCCCCAACAGGTAACGCTTCACGATGGCAGACAACTAAGCGCTGCTGGAGAAGCTTTCAGCCTAACTGAACAGGGATTTGAGCTGGTAGAACCCAACCTCGAGATCGACCTGCACCAACTGGACGAGACCTTGAGAGCATTGGACAGCGTCAGTAACCACGCCCTGGCACCACAAGCCCGCGACACACTCATCCGCACACAGTGGTATCCGGCGCTGCAGAAGTGGCTGGCAACGCACCTGGGTGCAGAGCATGTTTTGACCTTTGACCATACCTTGAGAGCTCAAGCTTCTGCGGACTCGAATACGGAAAAAAGCCGTAGCCGCCGCGCCCCGGTTAAAATCGTACACAACGATTACACCCCATGGTCTGCACAACGACAACTCCATCAGACTCTGCCCGAATACAATTTAAACCCCAGAGATTTCCCCCGCTATCAATTTGTAAATCTATGGTTGCCACTTTTAAATCCCGTGGAGGAATCCCCGTTAGCGATGGTGGATTTACGCAGCGTGGTCGAAACAGACTTTCATAAAATGCGCCTGATTTATCCCGAGCGCGAAGGACAGATCTCAGTCATCAGCCCCAACCCCAAACACCGTTGGATCTGGTTTAGTGCTATGCGCCCAGGTGAAGGACTTTTGCTCAGAGTTTTTGACAGCGAACACACAGGCACAATTACCGGCACACCTCACAGCGCCTTTGATCTACCAGACAGTGAAAATGCCGTCAGACGCACCAGTATCGAAGTGCGAACGATTGCCCTGTATAAGTAATGAATTTTATCCCGCCAGGTTGGTGGTGCTTTAGCCCAGTTTTTAGCTAACAAATCCAGTAGGCAAATATGCAAAAAACCTTAAATTCCATAGACCCCTTTAACGGCGAAGTGATCGGCAATGTCGATGTTTGTGATGAAGACTCAATTCAAACCTTGGTAAAACAGGCAAAGCAGGCCCAACTCTCTTGGGCAAAACAATCCATTCAACAGCGCGTACACTTGGTTCAACAAGCCTATAAAAACCTACAGCCTATACAGGCAACACTAGCCAAACTGATTAGTCGTGAAATGGGTAAGGACGCCCGGCGCGCAACGTATGAAGCCGGCGGTGCAATTCACAGCGGTCCCTGGTTAGCTGAAGACTCCGCTGATGCCTTGCGCAGCCAGCGCACGGGCAACAACGAGATTCAATACCGAGCGCTGGGCGTGGTCGCAGTAATTTCCCCCTGGAATTATCCTCTGGCGATGGCCAATAACTTGTTAGTTCCGGCACTGATTGCCGGCAACAGCGTTATTTTAAAACCCTCTGAGGAAACACCGCTGGTTGCCGATCTCTTAATAAAAACCCTAAATCAATCCCTCCCCACCGGGGTACTGCAAATCGCCCATGGAGATGGACGCACTGGAGAAGCCCTGGTAAAAGCGAACATCAATATGATTGCTTTTACCGGTTCTCGCGCAACCGGCCAGACCATCATGGCCAATGCCGCAGCAAACTTAAAACGCTTGATTATGGAGTTAGGCGGAAACGATCCCATGGTGGTTTTGGCCAGTGCGGACATTCCCAGAGCCGCACAATTTGCCGTGGCATCCAGCTTTGAGAATGCCGGTCAAATGTGCACCTCTACGGAGCGTATTTACGTGGACGAGCGTATCGCCGATCAATTTGAACACGCTGTGGTAGCTATTGCGAAAAATTATCGTGTTGGCGGCTGGCCTGACACTGATGTCGATATAGGCCCACTGGTAAATGCACGCCAACATAAAAAAGTGGTTAGACATATTCAGGATGCACTGGAGAAGGGCGCAACTCTTCTATTGGGAGATAAATCTCCCAAACTTCCCTTTATACCACCAACGGTTATCAGCACAATAAAACCGGGGATGCAACTGGAAGACGAGGAAACTTTCGGACCGGTGGTCGCAATGGATCGCTTCAGTACCATTGAAGAAGTGATCCACAGAGCAAACGATTCCATATATGGCCTGGGTGCCGTTGTCTTCGGCAAAGATGATGCCCTCCTGGTTGCGAATCAATTACAGGCTGGCATGATCGGTATAAATCAGGGCGCCGGAGGAACACCATGGGTAGGGGCCAAACAAAGTGGATTTGGCTTTCACGGTGGTGCCGAGGGACACCGTCAGTTTGCCCAGCTCACCGTAATTAACCATTAATTTAACGAATAAAGAGCCTTCATGAATATAATTTGGATGAAGTGATTATGCCAAGTACTCCAGTCGCCGATACAAATACGACAACGGATTCCAGCAGGAATCTAAAGCAGAAGTTCTTTATTATCGCTCGGGAACCCGGCGCGGAGCATCCCGCTCTGCCCACCTGGGCCTCGAGAGAGGAGAACCCTGCTTCACTAAATAATACAGCCCCCTCTTTAATTCAGCGTAGAGAAGTTGTCGGAGTCCCCGGTGCTTTTCAATTACTCAACGTATTTTCCAATGATGAATGTCAGCGTCTGATCGAGATCACAGAGAATATCGGTTATCTGCCAGATGCCGCTGTCTCCCTGCCAAGAGAAGTACGTCATAACGACAACCTCACTTGGGTAGTAGATGCGGTTAGTGAGCGACTCATCTGGGAGCGCTGCAGCCCTTTAATGCAAGACCCCAGTCACTATTTTGAGGGCCGACAGCCAGTTGGCCTCAATCAGCGTTTTCGTTTCTACCGTTATGGCGTGGGTGATTACTTCCAATTCCATACCGACGGCGCCTGGCCGGGTAGTCGCATCATAGATGATCGATTGATCAGTAATGGTTTTCCTGATCGTTTTAGTGAAATGACTTTCCTGGTTTTACTCAGCGAGGACTTCAATGGCGGTGCCACACGTTTTCGAGTCAATGCAGAAGACCCTTATCAGCAGCCCAACCGGCACTCCATGAAAGACATCGATGTACGCACACCGGCTGGATCTGTGCTGTGCTTTCCCCATGGTATGCATCCCCTGCATAGAATTCACAGCTCAACGCCAATTACTCAGGGTACGAAATATATTATTCGTACCGATGTATTATTTCTTCAGGATTAAAGAACCGCATCAACCTTCCGCTATTTATTAAAAATCCATGGATAAATTTTAACCGCAGGGAAGCGGCTAGAACCAGAATAAAAAGAAACGGTTCTGTAGAATTTTGCGGAATTTGTCGCCCATACCCTAGAGCCCTGCTAACACACTAAGTTCCCCATCGAAGTAATGCAGTACCGTTTATGTAACCCTGCACCACCAATCAAATCGCAACAGGATATACGGGTGTGCACTTATGGAACTGATAGAGTATTTACAAAATCACTTTTACCTCAAAGAGCAATTGCTGTCTCTGAGTAATCTAGGGCAAGAAGAATTTACATCCTATCAAAACACCTTTGTTATGCCTAAAGCTTCGTACACACTAGTATTAGACCTACAATGCCATTCATTCTTCGGCGCCCACAGTGAATCCCAAAACCGGGAGTTTTATGCCAAAGGTTATGTGTCATGGCTAAAGAATTTTCAGTCTCAGAGCAATCCAGATCAGGTATTTACATTGTTCAAGAAAAGATACCTGGATACGGTCTACCAATTGAAGTTCATTGGCCATGCCTGCTCCGATAGAAAAATGAACAAGGGGCTTTCTACACATATTGAAAACGAATGGAAACACTTTATCGATGGTACTTACGGACTATGTACTAAAAGCGGACTCCCCGAGGATATTGCCCGCAAAGAACTGGCCTCCATAGAGATCAAGGAGCTGACGAATGAGGAAAACTACGGAAGAATAGATAGGCAAAAGTTACAGAGGGCGGTTAACTTGCTCGATAGTGCCAGCAGCCTTTTCGCCCCACATGAGCGACAAAGAAGTTCTAGGCAAACATTCATCAATACTATTCGCCAGCAATTTAACCTTTGATAAAAACACTTTGGGAGCCAATCTCAGGGACTAATAGCAATACGGTCATATAAAGCCAAGTAGGGACAGGGGCAAATCGTGCGTATACCGTCCTGCGATAGGATTTGGCATATACTAAACGCATATTCCTCTATAAAATCCCGCCCCCTTAATTGGCCTAGGCCTCTCCGCACTTTGATTCGAGATACCCCATGAAAAGCAGAGCTTACTGCCTTATATCCTTTCTCTTGCTATCCGCTCTGACGGTATCAGCTTATGCCAGAGATTGGCGAGAATATAAAAGCACTAACTTTACTGTCTACTCCGATATTTCACCGAAAAATCTGAGGTGTTATTGCGCGATTTGGAAAAATTTCGCAGTGCCACCCTTGTGCTAACGGGCATGGAAGATCGTTTTGAAAATTCAAGGCTTAGGGTATACCACTTTAATAAATCTAGAGAATTTGAAAAATTCTCAGGAAAAAGAAGTATAGCCGGCTTCTATACCAACACCATCGATGGCCCCTTGATTTTCTCTCAGGAAAACAGACGCGGCATATTGAGCGGTAAAGAAATAATGTTTCATGAATATGTTCACCATCTGATGCGTGAACGCGGCTCCATACGCTATCCAAAGTGGTATTCAGAGGGTTTCGCAGAATTACTGGCCAGTGCAACCATTAATAAAGATTCCATCACCATCGGCAACTTTCCTGAATGGAGAGCTTACGCCCTGGAAGAGGGCCCCCTTAAAGCGAGGGAGATTCTACAGCCGGATTACAGTAAAAAAGGTTGGCAGCATGCCAATCGGTATTACACCAGTGCATGGTTATTATTACACTATTTATTTTTCAGTGAAGATGCCAGAGATAATGCATACAATGAAAAAACCAAAAACTACCTAACCGACATCAATAATGGTGGAGATCCATTAGACCTCTTCATACAGCATTATGACATCCGAGTGGAAGACTTGGATATTGCATTAACCCGATACTTAAAAGAGCGACGCCTATCAGGATACAAGGTTAATCTAGCCACTAGCGACTTTAAAATTGAGAAGCGCAAACTGAGCCATAATGAAAAGTCCCTATTATTAGCGGAACGAGCTGTTGATCTCGAAAGATACGGCCAGGCTTTAAGCTATCTGAACAAAGTAAAAGGCAATGCTACCAAACTCCCAGGGGTGATCGCTCTGAAAGCGAACCTTTTAATGCATGAACAGCAGGAGGCTGCAGCACAGGCTTTACTTGAAAAATTATCAGCAATACCTGAATTAAACCATACCGCGGCAACTAATCTGTCTGTTTACCATTTATATAGCTTACAAAATACACTCGAATCCCAGCAATGGGATGAGGAGAGCTATACCAACACTCTGCATTATGCAGATATGGCCATTGAACTGAACCCGACATCCCTATCGGCCTACCAGTTTAAATGGATGGCTCAGCAGTACAAAGGCGAAAGTGTTGCCGCACTAAAAACTATGATGGCCGCCTATCAGCAGAACCCAAATAGTATTGAAATTAATAGTGCTATTGGCTTTTATCTCGCAAAACTTAAAAAGCCACAGCTCGCAAAACCATTTCTGGAGAGAACTCTGATCTGGTCCCACAATCACAAGGTTCGATCGCGCGCTAAAAAATTGCTCGACTGGGTCGCAAGAGAAGCCACAACAGGTAGTGAAACGGATTCAGGCCAGACATCCTGAGTCCAAGAGCTCGTCCAGGTCTACAAGCACGCAGGGAACTGCTCTCTGCGTGCTGTGAAAGCGAAGAAATTAGTCTTTTTTCTAACTCTTCCTTTCCTCTTCCCTCAAGGTCAGCACCTCATATCCATCCGCGGTAACCAACACCGTATGCTCCCATTGTGCGGAAAGCTTGCCGTCCTTAGTCACCACGGTCCAACCGTCTTTCTTGAGTTTGGTTTTGCGGTTGCCCTGATTGATCATGGGCTCAATCGTAAATGTCATCCCCTCACGCAAAACAGCACCTGTGCCAACCCGACCAAAATGCATTACTTGGGGCTCTTCATGCATTTCACGGCCAATACCATGGCCGCAATATTCCCGCACCACGCTGAATCCGCGCCGCTCGGTATATTGCTGAATGGCATGGCCTACATCACCAAAAGTAGCCCCGGGTTTGACTGTGTGAATACCAGCCCACATCGCCTCGTAGCAACACTGCACCAGCTTCTTGGCAATCGGCGTAACGCTGCCGATCATATACATCTTGCTGGAGTCGGCAATATAGCCAGATTTCTCCAGGGTAATATCTACATTGACGATATCGCCATCGCGCAGCGCCTGCCCCTCGCGAGGCATGCCGTGACATACCACATCGTTAATCGAAGTATTGAGAGAGTAGGGGTAGTCGTATTGACCCTTGCTTGCTGGGCGTGCCTGTAGCTCTCGGAGAATAAACAATTCCACCTGGTTATTAATTTCCATGGTGGTGATACCCGGCTTAACAATGTCATCGAGCCTGGCAAACACACGGCTCAGTAACTCGCCGGAGTTACGCATCAACGCCTGTTCCCTGGCGGTCTTTATTTTGATGTTATTCACGAGTGAGCTCCTCCAAAGTAAATGCATCTGTTCGCAGCAGCTTCTTGCACAACTGGCTGTAACTGAGCTCTGGATTCAGCTCGGCGAGCATACCGATCTTTATCCAGTACTCCGCCTGCGCATTGATTGAGCGCCCCAGAGTTGTGCTGGCTTTACGGATCTCATCATGTAATTCATCCGAGAGTTTGACGATTCCCATACTATACACTTCATATACGTTTCATATCCAAAGTGTATATTCTTTTTCAAGGTGAGGGCAAGGACGGACACCATGACAATATTATGCAACTTGTTGCATAGGAAATTTTTGAGCGATATGGTTGATCCATAAAAACAATAGTGACGAGGCCACCATGTCCGAAAACACCGAGAAGAAACGCAGCGCTCCCAAGCCAAGCCGCCTGCGCATTGGTAAGCGCTATCGCGCCAGTCGTTTAGAAGGCCCCTACGATGCCCTGATTATTGGTTCCGGCATTGGTGGGCTGACCACAGCAGCGATGTTGAGCGCCACTGGTAAGAAGGTACTGGTCCTGGAACAACACTATACTGCCGGCGGCTATACCCATGCCTACGACCGCAACGGTTACGAGTGGGATGTGGGTGTGCACTACATTGGCGATGTCGGTGAACACCCCACCATGACGAGCAAAATTTTTGACTTCATCACCGCCGGTAATCTGCATTGGGCACCAATGGACAAGGTCTACGACCGAATTTGCATTGGCGAGGAACAATTTGATCTACACGCCGGGCGACGCGAATTTATCGATGAGCTGGTCAAACACTTTCCCGCTGAGCGGGAAAATATCGAACGCTATCTGGGCCGTCTCAATGAGGTAGCCAAGTCCATCCAGCGTATAGCCATGGAAAAATTGTTTCCCCGCTGGTGTGGTCCTGCAGTGCGCCTATGGCGAAAACTGCGCGATCCCTCCTGGCTGAACAAGACTACCCGAGAGGTACTGACAGAAATTACCAGCAACGAAAAGCTTATCTCGGTGCTCACTGGCCAGTGGGGCGACAACGGCATGACCCCGGCGAAGAGCAGTTTTATTATTCACGCGCTGATCGCCAAGCACTACTTATACGGCGGTTATTATCCGGTTGGTGGTGCCAGCAAGATTTCCGAAACCATTATTCCACAGATCCAAGCCAGTGGTGGCGATGTGCTTACCTACGCCAAGGTGGAAACCATCTTGTTGCAGGGGAACAAAGTACGCGGTCTGCGTATGGGCGATGGCACTGAGATCGAGGCGCCGCTAGTAATTTCCAGCGCCGGTGTATTCAATACCTTCGAGAAGCTGCTTCCACAGAGCGCCAGTGAGCGCCTCGGTTATCTGCGCAACCTGAAAACCGTCACTCCGTCCATGTCTCATCTGTGCCTGTATATCGGCCTGGAGAAAACCGCCGAAGAGCTGCAGCTGCCCAAAACCAATTACTGGCTCTATGCCAGCGAACACTACGAAGGGGACATGCAGGCTTTCCTGCAGGACAGCGACCAGGATATTCCGCTGGCCTATATTTCTTTCCCCTCGGCCAAAGACCCCACCTTTACCCAGCGCTATCCGGGGCGCGCCACGATCGAGATCGTAGCGCCAGCCAATTACGATTGGTTTGCCCAGTGGCACGACAAGCCCTGGGGCAAGCGCGGTGACGACTACGAAGCCCTCAAAGAAGCCTTCAGCCAACGTTTGTTGGAGCACCTGTATAAGCATTTTCCACAACTGCGCGGGCAAATCGATTACTACGAATTATCCACGCCACTATCGACGGATTACTTTTGCTTCTACCCGCGCGGAGAGATCTATGGGCTCGACCACGACCCGAAACGCTTTGAGCAGAGCTGGCTGAGACCCAAGACACGACTGCAGGGCCTGTACCTGACGGGCCAAGATATTATGAGCTGCGGTGTCGCCGGGGCGATGGTCTCCGGTGTGCTGACCGCGCAGAGTATTCTGGGGTTGCGTGAGGGAGCTAAGTTGATGCGCCGGGTAATTAGCGGCAAGCCAGCGACAGTATCGCCAGACAGTGATAGTGATAAGGCGCTGGACAAAGCGCCCACCTAAGGCCAACACCTGTCAGCAGGAGAGAACGCCCGGCCCCGGCCGGGTTTCTCCACTGGGTTCACGGGTTCGGAGAGGACTGCAACTGCGGTAATCGACTGGGCATCCGGTCAAAGTTCAGTACGCGGATCACTAAGCGCCGGTTTTCCCTCTGCCCCTTCTTACTCTCATTATCGGCAATGGGATCCGTATCCCCATAACCCTGGGCCTGCATACGCTCGGAATCGATACCGCGTTCTATAAGAAAATTGCGCACCCAGTCGGCCCGCCACTGGGACAGGTGCAAATTCTTCTTGGGGTCACCATCATTGTCGGTGTGCCCCTCAATCGCAATACGCATTTCCGGAAAATCGCGCATGATCACCAGCAGTGCTTCCAGGTCGGCAATGCTATCCATCTGTGGTGCGAACCCACCGGGGGCAAACTCCAGTCGCAACCGAAAAGTGTCCCCTCCCTTACGCGTACTTCCACGCAGGAAGCGCACCAGATCATCGCCGAAAGGAGCGGCCTGTCGCGCCACTTTTTCACCCTCTCCAGACTGTACCTCCGCAAGGGGTTTCAGTGCATATTTCCTATTGGGGTCAGGATCGGGGCAGCCGGCAAGCAACAACACCAGCAGGACGAGGCAGCAGACGACTAAAGGCTTGTCCGCCATAGGTAGAACTTCCGGTTTCCAGACGTCAAATTCAGTGTAGAACATGGATGCCGGTCCCTGACAGCACAGGGAACTAATCGAGGGGGCTATCCGTATTAGAGGAAATTCACTACCGCCATCATATCGCCGACAACCCGCGCGCCGCGCTGCTCCAATTGCGGAGCCCTGAGCGCATGGGTGCTGTAGCCCACCACCCGCATGCCCGCGGCTACCGCGGCCTCCACCCCGGCGATGGAGTCTTCCACTACGAGGCAGCGCTGCGGGTCCACCCCCATGGTGGTCGCCGCGTGCAGAAATAGCTCCGGCCAAGGTTTGCCACGGGAGACATCCTCTGCACTAAAGATCTTGCCGTCAAAGTAGTCGAAGAGGCCGGTTTTATTCAGGGTTAACTGCATCTTTTGATGGGAGCCCGATGAGGCCACACAGCTGCGCAGGCCAATTTGCTGTAAGTGGTCGAGTAACCCCTCGATACCGGCCACTGGCTGCAGTTCGGCGTGAAATGCCTCGCGAATGCGCCGCTCGGTGTTACCAAAATAATTGTCGGGTAGGGGGCCGCCGAAACGCTTTTCGATTTCCAGCAGGCAATCCCTGGCGGGGCGGCCACTGAACTGTTCATCCAGCTCTTCTGCAGTGGTGGCCATGCCCAGCTTATTCATTTCCTCGGCCAGGATGCGGCAGACAATACTTTCGCTGTCTACCAGCACGCCATCGCAATCAAAAATGATCAAATCTGTGGAAGACATGGGACCCCATAAAGTCAGCGCGCGGAGAGCAGCATAATACCGATGATCACACCAAGTATGCCGCTGATGCGCAGGAAGTTTTCATTGCCTCTGGAGAGCTTGATCGCCAGCGCCTTGCCGCGCTCAAAGCCAATTTGCAGCATATAAGCACCACTCAACAGCACCAGTACGCCCAGGGCATTAAATAGGATATACCAGTGTCGCGTACCGGCGATCAAAAGCAGAAATAGCCCAACGGCGATGCGCAGCCAGGCGGAAAAGAAATAGCCGGTTTCATTCAGGCGCTCACTAATCTTTTGCGCCAGATGCGGCCTGGCGATTATCGCCACCGACAACACGACAATAATGACGCCCAACATCCCTATAAGTACTCTGATCATGGCCTCCCTCCCGGATTATGATCACATCAAATTTTTTACTGCGCTGACCGCTACAGGTCACCCCATTGAAATTGCAGTACAGAGAGTGCGGCAATGGGGGCGGTCTCCGTGCGCATTACCCTCGGCCCCAGGCGTAGGGGCATAAACGCGTGTGCCAGAGCCATATCGATTTCTGCCTGGGACAGCCCACCCTCCGGCCCCACCAACAGCACCGCGGAGTCCGGTTTGCCATTGTCCGCCTGCCAGCGACGCAAATCCAGCTCGGTGCGATGGTGCAGAACTAGTTTGGTCGAAGAAGCCCCCTGCTGTACCGAAGCCGGTAAATACTGAGCAAGTTTTACCGGCTCAGCAATCTCCGGTATCAGGTTGCGCTCACACTGCTCGCAGGCGCTAACGGCAATTTGACGCCAGTGGCCGAGTTTTTTCTGCAACCGCTCGCCGGATAATTTCACTTCGCAGCGCTCGCTAAAGAGCGGCTGTATGACCGCCACCCCCAGCTCGGTGGCCTTTTGCACCACCCAATCGAAGCGGTCACCGCGGGAAATGCCAATGGCCAGAGTCAGTGCCAGGGGCGACTGGCGATTATCCTCGCGAAATGCACCGATACGCACCCGCGCGCGCTTGCCTGTTTCAGCCAACTCTGCGTTGTACTCGCCACCGAGACCATCGAACAGGGTAATTGGATGACCGGCGCCAAGGCGCAGGACTTTTACCAGATGCCGGGAAGCCGATTCATCCAGTTCAACGTGCGATACACCCGCCAGCGCCTGGTGGGAGAAGATACGCGGGATGCGCATGGGGGAAGATCCTGTAAAACACTATAAAAAAGCCGACAGGGATGTCGGCGTTTTGCAGGCAGGTAGTTTAGGCATTTATAGGCTGGTGAGGCAATGGCGGAGTCATTCCACCATTACCTCGGGCGCGATAGGATCACACGGTTTCCAGTGATACCGGGGGCTCACCTTGACCCAGACGCTTGCTTTTCGGGCGAAGCACTTCGATCACCTTGTACAGATTTGGCACCAATACCAGAGTCACCGCAGTGGCAAACAGTACGCCGAAGGCGAGGCTGATCACCATCGGAATCAGGAACTGCGCCTGGATAGAGCGCTCGAACATGATCGGCACCAGGCCGATAAAAGTGGTGATGGAAGTCAGGATAATGGGGCGGAAGCGATCGCGTCCGGCCTGAATCACCGCGTCCATTACCGCCCAGCCCTGAGCGCGCAGCTGGTTGATACGGTCCATCAAGACCAGGTTGTCGTTTACCACTACCCCCGCGGCGGCGAGGAAGCCGAGCATGGACATAATGCTGATGTCGTGCCCCATCAACAGATGGCCAACCACCGCACCGAAGAAACCGAACGGCACAGCGGTGAGGATCAGCAGCGGCTGTGAGTAGGAACGGAAGGCAATGGCCAGCAAGGCATAAATAGCGAACAGGGACAGCACGAAGAACGCCAGGATCGCCCCGTTAAATTCCTCTTCCTCCTGCATTTCCCCAGCGGTACGCAGGGAGAAACCGGGGAACTCACGCTCCAGCTCAGGCACCAGGGTCTCGCGCATATCCTTGAGAATTTCCTGCGCGGTTGAGGTATTCGGTGTTATCTCGGCAAAGACCCTTACGGTGCGCTCGCGATTGTTGCGGCGGATCGTGGTGTAACCGGGTACATACACCGCATCGGCCACCGCGGAGAAAGGTACCTCGCCCTCCGCTGTGCGAATGCGGATGCGGTCCATCTGCTCCTCACTGGCACGCTCCTCCTGGGGATAGCGCACCATCACGCGCACATCCTCGCGGCCGCGGGGAATACGCTGCACCTCTTCACCATAGAAACCCTGGCGTACCTGTCTGGCCACATCGGCCAGGTTGATCCCCATATTGGTGGCGTAGGGCCTCAGCTGGATTTCGATATCGCGGCGGGCACTGGTGAGGTTGTCGCGCACATCGTAAACACCGGCGTAGGTGTTCATTTTCTTCTTCACCGCATCAGCGGCCGCGCGCAACTCGTCCATATCCCCCGAAGCAGTGCTCAGGTTCAGGCTCATACCGTTGCCGCCATCGTTAATGGTGGCGTCGATATTCAAGTCCTCGACACTGGCCGGCATTTCACCAATCAATTCGCGCCAGCGCAGCGACAGGGTTTTGGATGTCACATCGCGCAACTCACCGTCGGTCAGCTGCAATATCACAAAAATATTGCCACGCCAGTTGAATACCATGGAGTTCTGAACAAAAGGCGCGCCGTTGTTTTGCTTCAGCATCTCTTCATCGGTCGCGAGCTTATCCGCTGCGGCCAGCACCTGATTCATCACTCGCTCGGCTTCGTGGAAAGGTTCGCCATCCGCCATGCTGGCGCGCAGCTCCAGTAGGTCCGACGGTACCTGGGGTGAGAAAGAGGAACCCACGTATCCACTCATAAAGACACTGATCGAGAGCCCCAGTGCCAGCAGAAAACCCATCACCGTGGTGCGGCTATTGCCGAGAGACTTTTTCAACAGTGGCAGGTAGTACTTATCACCGGCGGTTTTCATGGCGCCGGCGAAGTGCCCGCGCAGCTTCTGCAGCTTGATGCCCAAACTGGACTTGGCCGGCTGCTCCGGTTTCATACCCACCAAATGCGCCGGCAGGATCAACAGGGATTCCACCAGGGAGAACACCAGGCACAGCAATACCACCACCGGCAGGGCCAGCATCATCTGCGCGGTATAACCGGGCAGGAACAGCATCGGAATAAAGAACACCATGGTGGAGGTCACGGCAAAAATCACCGGAGCGGAGACCTGCTTCACCCCCTCTTCCGCTGCGGCCAGACCGGTCACGCCGCGGTCGTGGGCAGCGTGGACGGCCTCCCCCACAATAATTGCATCGTCCACCACAATCCCGAGAATCAACAGGAAGGCAAACAGTGACAACATATTCAGGCTGACCCCGGTAATCGGCAGCAACCAGAAAGCACCGAGGAAGGCCACGATAATCCCCACGGTCACCCACATCGCCAAAGCCGGGCGCAGGAACAGCATCAACATGATAAAGACCATGGCGAAGCCGCTCAGGGCGTTGGTGGTGAGCAGGTTCATACGGCCCTCAAAGGCCTTGGAGAAATCGAACCAGACATCGAACTCCATACCCGGCGGCAGCTGGGTGCGAGCCTCCGCCATAAACGTTTTGATACGCTCGGCGGTAGCGACCACATCCAGCGGTTCACCCTGCACGACGCGCAGGTTCATGGCCGGGTTGCCGTTGAAGAGAATGACGTTATTGTACTCTTCGAAGCCATCCCGCACGGTGGCTACATCGCGCAGCAGCAGCACCGAGCCATCCGCGCGACTGACGACGGGAATACGTTCAAAATCCTCGGCGCTATAGGCCTGGCCGCGAGTCTGTACCTGGATATCACCCCGGTCGGAACGCACCATGCCCGCGGGCAAATCCAGGGAGGAGCGGCGCACCGCATTAGCTACATCATTGAAGCTCAGGTTATAACGACGCAGATCCAGTTCGGAAACCTCGATGGACAGCTCGTCCGGGCGTTCGCCCCAGATATCCACACTGCGCACACCGGGAATCAGGGTGAGCTTGTCGCGCAGGTCCAGGGCGGTCTCCTTGAGCTGGCGCTCGGAGACCGGACCGCCGATGGCGATCATCATCAGCTGGGTATCCCACTCCTGCAAGCGGATCACCGGGCGCTCGATACCCTCGGGGAAGGTATTAATACTATCGACCTGCACCTTGATATCGTTGAGCAGGCGCAACTCATCGTAACCATCCACCGCCTGAATTTCGATGGAGGCGTGGCTGCGGCGGGAGGCGGAGTTCACTTCCTTGACCCCCTTCACCTCGGAGATAGCCTCCTCGACACGCACGGTCACCTGCTGCTCAACTTCCGCAGGGCCGGCACCGGGGTAGGAGATTTCCACCTCGACGATACCCGGCTGGATGGCCGGGAATACCTCGCGATCAATCCCGCTGATACCGAAAAAACCACCGATGATGATCATAATCATCAGCAGGTTTGCGGCCTTACTATTGCGCGCGAACCAAGTAATAATTCCGTTCATTAGCGGCCTCCGGGGGCAGCACTATTCGCTGCCGCGGTCTCACTGGTGGCAGTTGCGGAGGCTTCCGCCTCTTTCTCCACACTCTCAATCAGGCCAGATGGTTTTTTATTCAGGGGGTTGGCGGTCAGCGCCATGCCCTCGCGGGAATATCCCAGACTGGAGACCACCACGCGATCACCATTGGCAATATCGCCGCGCAGCCACACTTTATCGCCGATACTCTGCAACAGTTCTACAGTTTTGAACTGCAGCTTGCTCTCTGCGTCCAGCACCAGCAGGTGATCCCCCTCGTGCAATGCCTGGCGCGGCAATATCACCACGTCATCCAGGGTCAGGCCCGCTATATCTGCCTCGACAAACAGGCCATTCATCAAGGGAACATCGCCCTGGTAGGGGTTCTGTACCTGGGCCACGGCATAAATAAAGCGACTGTTGGTATCGATGCTGGCCTCGGTACGCACCAGCTGGGCGCGCCATTCGCGCTGGCGCCCCGCCACTACAGCTTGCAGCCGCACTTCGGGGCCTTGCTCAAAAGATTTACCCAGGGGCAGGTCGAGCAGTGCCAATTGCTGGTCGGTCAGGGGCAGGCGCACCTCGGCGACACCGGTGCTGTGAATTTTTGCCAGGGGAGTGCCGGGAGTGATGTATTGGCCCAGGTCGACATAGGTTTCCATCACGCGCCCGGCAAAGGGGGTCTTCACCTCGGTGCGCGCCAGATCCAGCTTGGCCTGATCGCGATCCGCTCGCGCGGCAGCCACCGCGGCTTCGGCTGCCTGCAGGTGGGGTTTGCGCAGGAACAGGGCGTTGGCGGCTGCACTCCCCAGATCGCGCCACTCGCGCTTGGCCTGTTTGGCTCGGCCTTGCTCCTGGGCGAGGGCGGACTTGGCATCCGCCAGCTGTGACTCAGAGCGAGTCACCTTATAGACATAATCTGCCTGTTCAAGCTGAAGTAGGCTGGCACCCTCATCGAAGAAACCGCCGGGTACAAACGCCTGCCCCACACGCTCAATTACACCGCCGACACGGGCCACCACTTCGATTTCGTGGCGGGCGTGTACCGTGCCCTGGCTCGGTATCAGCAGAGTCTGGCGCCCCGGCTCCGCATAGAGAACATCCGCCACCGGTGGCACTACCGCTTCGGGAGGCTTTTCTTCCGGCTTGGGTTTCAATGCCACCACCACAGCAATGGCGACCATTCCAATAGCCAAAACGGTAAATAAAAGCTTGTTCTTGTTCGACACTTTCACAGGCACCCTCTACCCCATTCTGTGACCCAAACTGGTCAATTTTTAATTAGCGCGCATTCTACTGGAGTTCGACGCCGATAAGGGTCGATTTGGATGCAGGTCGCCGCAAGAGTTTGTGCCCTACCGCAAACCTTCCTCGCGACGCCCTGGTAACGCATAATGCCCGACCCAATTGACCGCTGCAGCAGAGACAGCGGGCCGCGCAAAGCCAAGGAAACCGACAGGCTGTTTCCCGGTCAAACGCCGCTCCTTAAGGTACGAACCCCCGGAAAACGGATATAAACATCAAATGCTGGATATCAACGCTCGCATCGCCGAAGAACTCAACGTACGCCCCCAACAAGTCACCGCTGCAGTATCCCTGCTGGATGAAGGCGCAACAGTGCCATTTATCTCCCGCTACCGGAAAGAGGTGACAGGGGCCCTGGACGACACTCAGTTGCGCAATCTGGAAGAGCGCCTGCGCTATTTGCGCGAACTGGAAGAGCGCCGCGCAACCATCCTCAAGAGTATTGATGATCAAGGTAAGCTCACTGCAGAACTCACTCAGCAGATCAACAGCGCCGACACCAAAAACCGCCTCGAAGACCTCTACCTTCCCTATAAGCCCAAACGCCGCACCAAGGGACAAATTGCTATCGAAGCGGGTCTCGAACCTCTGGCCAATGCGCTGATTAACAACCCCAGCCTAGACCCAGCCGTAGAAGCACAGCAATATCTAAATGCCGAGTGCGAAGACACTTCCTTACAGGTGAAAGACATCAAGGCCGCCCTCGACGGAGCCAAATTTATCCTGATGGAGCGTTTCGCCGAGGACGCCGAACTGCTGGGCAGACTGCGCGATTTCCTCAAATCCGAGGGGCAGGTCAAGTCCAAACTGCTGGATGGCAAAGAGGAAGAAGGAGCCAAATTCCGCGATTATTTCGAATATGCCGAGGACTGGTCTAGGGTGCCGTCCCACCGCGCTCTGGCCATCTTCCGCGGCCGCAACGAGGGTATCCTCGCCATCAGCGTGGGCCTGCCGGAAGAGGAGGGAGCCCCAGCCACTGCCGGACACCCCTGCGAAACCATGATCGCCAGGCATTTTGAGATCACCGATGAAGGCCGCCCGGCGGACAAATGGCTCGGCGAAGTTGTACGCTGGACCTGGCGTATCAAACTACTCACCGCACTGGAAACCGACCTGCTGGGTGAGCTGCGTGAGAAAGCGGAAGAAGAGGCCATCAAGGTTTTCTCCCGCAACCTCAAAGACCTACTATTGGCCGCACCTGCCGGACACAAGGCCACTATCGGCTTAGACCCCGGCCTGCGCACCGGGGTTAAAGTAGCCGTGGTCGATGCCACCGGCAAAATATTGGATCACACCGCAATCTTCCCCAACCAGCCGCAAAATCGACTGCAAGAATCTGCCGCAGTCATCGCCGCGCTATGCAATAAATACAATGTGGGGCTGATCGCTATCGGCAATGGCACCGCCAGCCGCGAAACCGACAAGTTCGTCGGAGAAACGATCAAGCAATATCAGTTGAGTGCGCAGAAAGTCGTCGTTAACGAGGCGGGCGCTTCTGTTTACTCCGCCTCCGAACTCGCCGCGCGGGAATTCCCCGACCTGGACGTGACCATCCGCGGAGCCATTTCTATCGCCCGCCGTCTTCAAGATCCGCTGGCGGAGCTGGTGAAAATCGAACCCAAATCCATTGGCGTTGGCCAGTACCAGCACGATGTATCCCAGACCCAGCTGGCACGCTCCCTCGACGCCGTCGTTGAGGATTGTGTAAACGGCGTCGGCGCAGAACTCAACTCCGCCTCAGCACCATTACTGGCCAAGGTATCGGGCCTTAGCGCTTCTATTGCCAGCAATATTGTCAGCTACCGCGACCAGAATGGTGCCTTTAAAAACCGCAAGCAGTTGATGGAAGTACCGCGTTTGGGACCTAAGGCTTTCGAACAAGCCGCCGGCTTCCTACGTATTAATAACGGCGAAAACCCCCTGGATAAATCCGGTGTACACCCCGAATCCTATATCGTGGTGAAACGTATCGCCGAGAAAAACACCCGCGAGATCAATAGCCTGATCGGCGATTCCGCCTTCCTGCGCCGCCTCAATCCGGCCGACTACACCGATGAGAAGTTCGGCGTGCCCACCGTTACCGACATCATCGCCGAATTAGAAAAACCTGGCCGCGACCCTCGCCCAGAATTCCGCACCGCCCGCTTCGAAGAGGGCGTCGAGGAACTTAAAGATCTGCGCCCCGCCATGGTGCTCGAAGGCACCGTCACCAACGTCACCAACTTCGGCGCCTTTGTGGATATCGGCGTGCACCAGGACGGCCTAGTACATATTTCCGCGCTGTCGGAGAAATTCGTCAAAGACCCCCACGAAGTGGTAAAAGCCGGCGATATCGTCAAAGTAAAAGTGATGGAAGTGGATGTGGCACGCAAACGCATCGGCCTCTCCATGCGCCTCTCCGACGAACCCGCAGAGCAGGGCAGTGGCGGCGTTAAGAAAGGCGATCAGCGCGAAAACCGCCAAGCCCAACGCTATAACAAGCAACAGGGTAATCGGCAACAAAAGGGCAGCCAGAACGGTGGCAATGGCAGTATGGGCGACCTGTTGATGGCGGCAATGAAGAATAAGAAATAGTATCGACAAACTATAAAAAGGGCGATCAGTAGATCGCTCTTTTAGAGTTCATTCACTTTGGGAATTACTGAAAACTTCCAGCCTAATCGTGTAGAAGAACCCACCTGGCAAGATTACCTCTAAATATATATCAAGTCACTTTTTCAAAAACTGAATACTACCTAGGCCTCCATCGCAACCGACTCACTTGGAAATACGGCTAACTTAATTGGAAACTTCGCCTGCCACCGAAAGGCAGGCCTAACCGTAAACATCCAAACTCCGTATCAAGGTAAAAGCTCATTCCAAAGCGCGCGGATGGATATTGGCGAGCGGCCAATGAAAACATTGAGATTAGCCACATAGAGGGCGACAAAGTTTATGGTCAAGACGACTATCATGTGACACCGGTTGAGTGAATTTCCAAATTATTGCTTACTCGCAGTGATGCCAAATAAGAGCATGAAGACGGTCAGTAGTACAATCAATCAGGTACTTAAACCTTATCAAGCAATAAGTAAAACCATAACCTTCGATAACGAAAGTGAATTTTTGGGGCACCTGTACACTGTGAGAAAACTAAGGTGCAAAATTAACTTTTAAAAGCCCTTCCGCTCCTGGGGAATCGAAATGATCTAAACTGCTAGCAGCCTATTGAGTCCACTGGAGCTTCTGGTTGAACAGATAGTGTTCTGGATTCTATCTAATTTCTTTGCAGTTAATCAAAAATGGTTTACCTTTTACCATACCCAATTTGGATATGTATTGATGCCTAGATTGCCAACATAAGTGACACACGTTTACCCACCAAAAATTCCAGTGGGCTCAAGTAATTTAACACCTTCC
>NZ_CANMKV010000052.1 GCF_947498635.1 uncultured Microbulbifer sp.
ACTTGGTGCATGATCTATCGTAGCCTTGACGGATAACTGAATACTACCAAATTGGCTCGGAATTATTCAGAGGTTCCTTAAGTAGCGCGTATCTCTCCCGAAGTATTTCCCTACTACATTTCTCTACTACTGAAGGCTGTTTTAATTGCAAGATTTATGAGATTACATTTTTTAATCTTTAAGGTTGAGTGTGATTAACTTTAGTGCTGGTGCCTGCTCCGTGCTTAAAGGTTCTATATATAATTTTTTGATGTTGCTATGTTTTTAGGGTGTTGAAAATATAAGATATTTTTTATTCGGGTTAATTATTTTTGTGTTTTGGTTTTTTTAAATGGCAGGAGTCTCTTAATTTTTGATGGTGGTTTGAGTGGGGTGTTTAATTGTTCCTGTTGAATTTGCTCAAGGTTTTCTGGGTTTTTAATTTTTTTCGTTTTTTTGTGTGAAAGTTTTCGTCTAAGCTTGTCTGTCTTTTAGGTTAATGGAAGAAAATCTATTTTTGATTTTACAAGTAGTATTTTTGTACCATTTTTAGCTTATTGATATCCTTTTTCAGTGTGTGGGAATAAAAATAAAAAAATAATTGGCGTATTTTTCTTGAAAGAGATCTATGCTCGTCGATAGAATTCGGCGTGTATTTTATTGTCGGGAACGCCGCAATAAACTGTCTTTAAAGGGATGATGGGTGTTTAAGGGAGGAAAGTCATATGTGTTGTTGTTTTTAGTGGCTGCTTTTGGGTTCTTTAAAGATAAAGAGCTTTCTATTTGCTGTTGTTTTTGAGGTTGAGGTTTTTATTTTTCGATCTTTTTAGATCTCTGTCGTTTGGTTTTTAACATGTTGACTTTTGTTCGTAACTTTTTTGTGCTGCAGGTTTTAAGTCTCAGTGCTATTGCTTATGGGTCTGCCTTGAGCGGGCCGGGCACAGATACTGATGGGAAATATTCCTTATCATATAGGTCTGTAGCGCCACTTGGGGTAATGGGTGTATATTTAAAGGAGTATAAAAATGGAACTTTTACTCGGAATGTTTCATTAGACTATGGGTTTTCCAGTTCAAACTCTACTAAATCTGTAACCGTTTCTTCTGCCGGTAAATACTTTTATGAGTATTGGCATGAACACTGTACTCCAGATATTATCTCCCCTGATGATTGGGAAGATAAAGTTACATCTTGCCCTGCTTCCCGATTCAATAGGGTTAAGTTAGGCACTCATACCGTTAACGTTATATTTCAACCAGCAGCGCCCTCCAGTATCAATTACGGCACTTTCGATAGTGATGGGGCTTACAAGGTTAGCTGGTCTTCCAGTACTGGTGCAGGCCGGTATGAGCTCTACCGTAGGGTAAATAGTGGCTCCTGGAGCAGGGTTTATAACGGTTCTGGAACTAGCTTTAATGAAAGTGGCCGCTCTAGTGGTAACTACCAATATCGTGTTCGAGCCTGTAACACCGCAAAGAATTTATGTGGTGCTTATAAGAACGGCGGAACCATAAAGGTAGAGCTGACTCCATCAACCCCAACCTCTATCACTGTTCCCAGTTATACCTCCTCTAGCAGCGTTAATATCAGCTGGGCTGCCAGCAGTGGGGCTACCCGTTATGAATTACAGCAGCGCAAGGATAATGGCAGCTGGTCAGGTGTTTATTCTGGTTCATCTACCAGTACAACGATTGCTTCCCTGAGCCATGGTAGTATTTACCGCTTTAGAGTACGGGCCTGTAATACCACTTGCTCAGGTTATCGAGAAAGTCAAAATATAGAAGTCTATTTCCGTCCTGGCGTACCAACACCTAAATTAAATACCACCACCAGCCTCGATGGTAAATATACTGTCAGCTGGAATACCAAGCAGTTTGCCACCAGTTATCAGTTGGTCGATGGCAGTGGCTCCACTCTGTACAATGGTTCTGGTTTAAGTAAGAGTTTCTCTGGTGTTAGCAATGGCTCTTATAGCTATAAGGTTCGCGCTTGTAATGCCAAGGGAACCTGCTCCAACTATTCCTCGTTAGTAACAGTTAAAGTCGACCGCGCTGTTGGAGTACCGGTAGCATCAGCTTCACCAACCAACAGCTGGGACGGCAAGGTCAAGCTTAGCTGGAGCGAAGTTAAAAAAGGCGGTCTCACCGTTGAATATCAAGTGGTAGACAGTGCAAATAAGCAGCTTTATCGCGGCACTGCACGCAGCTACCAGCTGAGTAACTTGCAAGACGGGCGCCACTGCTACCGGGTGCGTGCACTGACCTCAACAGATCAGTCCAACTATTCACCGGAAGCCTGCGCCACCGTAGCGTTGCTGAAGCCACCCGTAGCGCCTAGTTATATCACCGTACCTTCCTCTACTGGCGAAGCGTATACCGTAAGCTGGCCATCAGTTGCCGAAACTGATAGTTATCTGCTGCAGCAACGTATGAATAATGGCAGCTGGAAAACCGTGTATAACGGTGCTGGCAATAGCTATAAATACAATGCCTCTCCATTAGTATTCGGTACGCACGATTATCGTGTACAGGCCGTGAACAAAGCGGGCTCTTCCGACTTTAGTAATACCTTCACGGTAACGATGGAGCTGGATCCCACGGTACAGATTCGCAAGCAGCTGTACTACAACGAAGCCGATCAGGTACCTGCGGCCCAGGAAAATCCTGCCCAGGGTATTTTCTCCCAGGATAGAGCGGCCTTCCGCTACCTGGACCTGATGTATATCGTTGATACCAACACTAATATGGTGATCAACCCCTATGCCAGTGGTGAAGCCACGGTTGAATTTTCCAGCCTGTATGACACTGCAGAGCGCAACCGCGCTACAGATGTAGAAGCCTTTATTTTTGAGCAGCTGACTCACCATCCCAGCAATGAAAACCTGCAGCGTTTCACGCTGGATGTTTACTACGATCGCGCGGTAGCGGAGATGATCCTGGCTAATGAAGCCCTGGATAATGCCCGTATTAGCCGCCTGCGTAACGAAGCGGTAGAGGTCGAAGTTGGGCATATAGAAACTGCACACCAGTTGTTGAAGGATGCCCTGGAGCAGTACAACTCTTTGCTGATTTATGCACCGGAGTTTTTAGCCCAATGGGGTCCCTCCCGTGGTCAAATTAGTCCCCGCTACTACGATCCCAACGACCTGGCACAAAAAGATGTAACCCCGGCAGAATTACTGTTTACCGGTTACAAAGATGTCACCATGCTCTATCAATTGATGAGCAAGTTGGCTTCCACCAAGGTGCAACAGGCGCGTTTGGCCGTCGTAGCCGGACAGACCAATACCACCCTGCTGGCGCAGATGGTTGACGAGTTGATTACGCTGCGCAGTGAGCTGATTACTAAAGAGCAATCGCTGCGTGCGATCTTCCCGGATACCGATTTTACTCAGGTGCAGGGTTTCTCCGGCCTATCCGAAGCGGTGTATGCATGGCAGACCCATCTCAGTGATTTGGAAAACTCCGTGAGCTGGCTCACTGGTGAAACCAATATTCTTGGTTTGCCTGAAGATTCGGTACTGCTGGTACAGAATTATAAGATCAATGGCAATAATGTATTTGATTCTTTTAATGCGTTGAGTGATTACATTCGTCAAGACACTGGCCCTATAGCTAGAGCAAGAAATAGTTTGTCTTCTGCGAAAATAAGTTATGAGAGCTATCGCCATAGCGCCGATAAGTTGGCTACAGAGTATACCGATCGCCATCAAGAGTTGGGTAATTGGTTGTATAGTTTGCTTGGTGTGAGCTTTCCAGATGGCTGCTTCTCTGCAGATTGCGTAATTATTAGTGATAGCGCCCAAAAGGGCAGTGAGATCTCCCTCCAGGCGAATAATATCGACTTGGCTCAAATTGCGATGGATCGTAATTTGCAGCGTATGGAAGATCTGCTGAGTGCGATTGAAATCGAAATTGAACGCCGCGCTGAAGAAGAAGGCATTGTCGATGGAATGTCGAAGATCATTCTAGACTATGGTTCCAAGCAGGCTTCAATTACGCAGCAGATCGCCAAGATTCGCAAAAAAGCTGAGCAATCCCGAAAACGGAGTAGCTTATTTGGCGGTGTTGCAAGGGCCGTAACCTCGGGTAGTTGGCTAGCATTTGCACAGACACTGGCGCAAACGGCTGAATCTGTAGCCATACATAACCGAAATATAAAAACCATTAAAGAAACAGGAAAATTAGAGGCTGAAAGTGTCCGCGTGGCGGCGGAAGAGCGAGCTGCTCTTAATGACAGTACGAATAAATTACTGGATGTTGAGAGTAAGTCACGGGTGCGCACCATGTGGTTGGAGGCGAATACCATTTCTTTGGATATTGCCCAAGCTGAAGCCGCGCTGGAACAAGAAGTTGAGCGTCTGTCAGGGATGCTTGGGCAGGCACAGCGCATCGTAAATCAGATGTTTGTTGCCAATAGTAATCTATCTGAACGCTATTTTGCTGATCCAATTCATGCCAGTCGCTTGACTACTGACATGATTCGAGCTGAGCGAGATTTTGAAAATGCTCAACGTTGGTTGTTCTACACTGCTAATGCCTTGGAGTATAAGTGGCAAGAGCCCTTTGTTTCGGAGCGCCTTGAAATTAACAAGGGAAAACTCTTCCGTTTACGAAATGCAGAAGAGCTAAGTGATTTCCTGGGCGCGATGATTGATTTCGATCAGAAACGTAACTTCAGTGATGTTATTTTGGCTACCGATACCTTCTCATTGAAGGATGATGTCTTTGGATATGTTGATCTTTTATGGGGTGTCGAACAAACCTATCCACACCCGGATCCAGAAAAGCAAGATGGACCTCGCTTAAGTCCGCAGGAGGCTTTCCAGGAAAAACTGCGTTTGCTAAGAGTTAATGCCGGTGCAGAAGAGTGGATATCTGTAGTATTCAGTACTGTTAAGGAATTGCCTGGGAGTAATTTCTTCAGGGGGCCGCTTGTGGCTAATAATGGTGATTTAAGCTGTTTAGCATACGATGGAGATTATTTAGATAAAATTGAGACAATTAGTCTTAATGTTCCTTTGATATACAATGTAAGTGGCCAAACAGAGACAAGAGCTTTATTAACTTATGGCGGTATTAGTTTTATGAGGAATAAAACGCCAGGTACCCTCTTAGAAAATGAAGATGGTGTTGGTGTTGATGGTGAGTTTATTACTCATGCACCTATTTTCTGGAACTTTAATACGGAAGGTGTTTTTGATCCTCGAACTAGTCATCGGGTCCCGATGACTGCCAATCTAGATACTTTTAATAGTGGCGCTGGTTCCAATACTACAACTACTTCTGCATTTAAAGAACGCAGTGTAGCTGCCACTGGATGGCGTTTGTCAATTCAGTTAAAAGATAATTTTGGTCCGATGGTTGAAATCGATGCCATCAAAGATGTTGAAATGATCTTTAATCATCGTTTTAAGACAAGGGATAAAGCCGGCGCTACTTGCAGTGGTGACAATGGCGGTGGCCCGATTCTTTTATTACGTGAGCCCGTAGTCCACTAAATCTATATTTAGTTCTACTTAAAAATTAGAGCACCAATCTGGCAACCCAGCAGTAATTATGCTGCTGGGTTGTCGTTTTTGTTGGGTATTATTTTTATGGCAGCTCTCATGATTATGAGGTCTGCCCATAAAAACTATGAGTATTTAAGGTGTTTTTTGAGAGAACACTGATTTAAAAACAAGGATGCTTATGCTTCGCAATTTATTGCTCTCTTGCTGCATAGTGGTGTCATCTACGGCGGCTGTTGCCGCTGATGAACACACCGCTTTGCAGGCGCCCGTCCTCAATCTGCCAACAGGCCCAGGCAGTATTTCTGGTCTTGGTGAAGCTTTTATTCCTAATTTAAATACTGGCACCAGCTCGCGCCTAGTGAACTTGGCTGTGCCCCCTGGGCGTAATGGACTGGCTCCGGATGTATTATTGGAATACAACAGCGGGTTTGGTAACGGGCTATTGGGACTGGGGCATAAACTGGTCATCCCCTATATCCAGCGTCAAACTGACAAGGGCCTGCCTAATTATTCAGAGTGGGGCCAGATTGATCGGCAGGATAACGACCGCGATGGTCGCACCGATGAGTTTGATGAGTTTGATACGTTTATCAATCACCTGGGCGAAGAATTAGTTCTGGTGGAAGACGGTGTTTATCGCACCAAAAATGCCAGCGATTTTGCGCGCTACGAGCGTCTGTCGAAGGGTTGGCTGGTGACACAGTCCAACGGTCTGCGTTGGTATTTGGGGCAAGACTCTAATAGCCGAGTCAGTGGCAATAACGGCACATCGGTATTCTCCTGGTATCTAGAGGCGGTAGAAGATACCCAGGGCAATCGTATCGACTATCAATATCGCAAGTTGGATGATGGCGTTCAGATTTATCTGGACAGGATTCAATATAATACGAATGGCGATATGGCGGTGCAGTTTCACTATGAAGACCGCCCTGACGTCCTAACAAATTATAAAGCGGGTTTTGAGATTAAAACCGCTTATCGCTTGCAACGCGTGGAAACACAATTTTCCGGGCGCCACTTACGTAAATACGAATTTTCCTATCAGCCACTAACGGAATGGCAAAGCCTCTCTTTGTTACAGGAAGTCCATTCCAGTGCAGGCGAGGGCGAATCTACGGTAACCCTGCCACCAGTACGCTATGGCTACACCCACTACCAGCAGGATCAGGTGTTTATGTCACCGATGCCGGCTGCAAGCCAAGTGCCTCTGAATAACCCTGACGTATCCTTCCTGGATATTAATCGGGATGGCTTACCGGATGTTGTTAACACGGCACCGAATAAAGATGTCTATTGGCTTAATTTAGGTCCTGACGAAGATGGCCTGCCCCAATGGCAGAGTTATCGTGAAATGAATACTTTCACTACCAGCCGTATTTCCAGTAACTCGGTCACCTGGGCTGACATTGATGGTTCTGGTGAAGTGAACCTGCTGCAGTATAGCTCTGGTAGTACTCATTACTTCCATCTTGATGATAATCATAGCTGGCAGTACAGCGGTGCCATAAACGGGCTGTATATCCCCCTCGATAGTCCCAATGTGGATATGTTGGACATTAATAACGATAAGCGTGTTGATGTCTTTGCAACGATAACCAATAGCAGCGGTAAGGTTTTATCCCATGTTGTGCAGCTGAACCACCCCAACGGTTGGTCGCAGCCCATTCAATTACCGATGCCCACAGGCACCGCGGCTATGCGCCTGGGTGATCCCAATGTCTTTCTCCGCGATATGAACGGAGATGGTCTGCCTGATTTGGTTTGGGTTAGCAATGGCTATGCCGCTTACTATGCTAACCGTGGTTTGCAGGGGTTTGCCCCCGCAGTGGTGTTCGCCAATAGCCCCAACACATTGCACAACATAAAGAATGTGCGTGTTACTGATATCAATGCCGACGGCCGCGCTGACCTGGTATATCTGAATGGAACCCATGTATCCATCTGGCTGAACCAGGGCCTGAATACGAATCAGCATCAGCAGGCAAAGTTTAGCCAGCCACAATTGATTCAAGCCCAAGGGAATGTATCTGCCGAGGAAGTGCGCCTGGTCGATATCAATGGTAATGGCTCCACGGATATCGTCTGGTATAGCCCTGGCCGCGGTGCTAATACTTTTTATTTCGCAGAGCTATTCCCCAATGAGCAACCGAATCAGCTAAAAACGATCGACAATGGCCTGGGTGCATTGACGACCCTGGAGTACGGCTCTGTTGTCGAGGAGATGGTGAGAGACCGCGAGGGCAACAGCCCCTGGTCGCAGGGTATCCCTGTGGCAATGCAGGTACTTAAGCGCGTTGTTGTGGATGATGGCCGCGGTGGCGAACAGCAAACCACCGAGATGGATTACTGGGACGGCTTTTACGATGCTGCCGATAAAGAGTTCCAGGGCTTTGCCCACAGTGAAGAGCGCCGTGTGGGCGATGCCAGTACACCGACACTGGCAACCCGCTACGAATTCCATCTGGGCCAAAAAGCGGATGGTACCGAACAGGAAGCCCTACAAGGCAAGATCAAACAAATAGAAACCCGCGATGCCTTCGGCGGAATTTTCTCGCGCGAGGAAAACCAGTGGGAGCTGCGCCAACTGCTTTCCGGCTTTGCCGAGGAAAACCGCAAAGTCGAGTTTGCGGCTATGACCGAGCGCCAGCAACATATACTGGAGCGGGGCAGTGGTAGCCCAGTGACTCTTGCCTGGGAGTACGACTACGATAATTACGGCAATACCACTTATATTAAAGAGCTGGGCCGTACCGATGGCAACTGGCAGGACGAGCGTGTTACCCAATTGCGCTTCAGTGCGGAATCCGCCTCTGCACAGGGCCACTGGTTCCTGCACTTACCGCTAGAGCGCAAGGTTACCGACCTATCGGGCCGCGCTGTGGCCAAAGAGCAGTGGTTCTACGATGATGAAAGTTTCTCCGCTGGTAATTTAGGCGCGGTCTCCAAGGGCAACCTGACCCTGCGTCGACTCTGGCACGATGCTGAGAGTGCAGATGCCTACGTTGCTGCAGAGCGCCATGTCTACGACACCTTTGGTAACCGCATCCAAAGTTATGACCCCCTGTGGGGCTCCGAAGCGGGCCATCAAACCAAAGTCACTTACGACTCGCAATATCACACCTTCCCCACGGAAGTGAGTTTGCATACCGGTAGTCGCTGGCTCACCGCTCGTGCGGGTTACGACAAGGGTCTGGGTGTACTTACCGGCTACACCGACTTTAACGGACAACAGACTCAATATGACTACGACAGCCACGGGCGCCTCACCGCAGTGGCCGAAGCGGGGGACAGCCTGGAACTCCCCACGGTCGAGTACGATTATCAACTGGCGCAGATGGTGGATGGCCACCGCATCAGCTGGGTAGAGACACGCCAGCGTGAACAGAGTGGGGCCGGCGGTACGATCGACAGCCGCCGTTTTTACGACGGCCTGGGTCGTACCCTGATGGTGCGTAGTGAAGCCGAGCAGCCGGGACAAGTTGTGGTCAGCGATCACAGTAACTTTAATACGCGCGGCCAGGTAGTACAGACCGCGCTGCCTTACTTTGCCCAGGGTCTCGCCTACCGCGCCAATGATAAAGGTCAGCACCACCGACAATATCTTTACGATGCCCAAGGGCGAGCCCAGGAGATCTACCAGCCTTACACCGCGCAAAGTGGGGAAAGTGTTTTCAGCCGTATCACCTATCTGCCCATGGCGCAGGTGCTGGAAGATGAAGAGCAAACCCGCGCGAACAGCGTTCACAACGGCGCCGCCAAAAAACTGGTATTTGATGGCCTGCAAACGGGGCAGGGCGAATACCGCCTGAGACAAGTCGATGAAATTGTTGGAGCCAATACCCAGGGCGGTATCGGTGGTGCCACCTGGTCCACCTATTACGACTACGACCTCAATGGTAATTTTACCCGTCTGCAGGATGCGCAAAATAATGTGCGCACCATGCACTACGACGACCTGGGGCGCATGCGCTTCTTGGACGACCCCAACCGCGGACAGCGCTGGCAGTACTTTGACGATGCCGGCAACCTGCTGGCTACCCGCGATGCCCTGGGGCAGGAGCGGCACTATCGCTACGACGGCGCGAATCGTATTTTTGCCGAGTACCAGCTGGCACCGCAGGGAGAATCTCCCACCGGCGCAAACTGGCAACCGAGCTTGCAGCTGGGCTCTACTTCACCGGTAGTCAGCTATCAGTACGACCAGCGCGGCGAAGAGGGCGGTGCCTTCCTGCTTGGGCGCCTGGCCAAAGTGACCGACCAAGCCGGCTTCGAGCAATGGGGATATGACGCACGCGGCCGAGTGGTACAGCGCCAGCGCAAGATCATCGGCCCGCAAATTAATAGCCCCCTCTACACCACGCGCTTCGCCTATGACAGCGCCGGGCGTATGACACAGCAGTTCTACCCCGACAATAGCCGGGTGAACTTCGAATACAACACCCGCGGCCTGCTCGAGCGCATCCCAGGAGTGGTAGAGCGCCTGGACTATACCGCCAATGGGGTTTTGCAGCACCAAGGGCTGGCCAATGGTGTTGAAACTGATTGGGGCTTTGACGAGCGCCAGCGACTGGCTGGCTTGCGCACCCAGCGCAGCGGGGACGCCCTGCCACTGCAACAGTGGGATTACCGTTTTGATGCCGTCTCCAATGTACTCGGTATCGATGATAAACGCCCCAGCGACGCCCTCGCCGCAATGGTTGCTGAACTCGGCGCAACCAGTGCCCAGGCAGCCTCCCTGGCAAAAAATATTGTCTACAGCTACGACGATGTCTATCGCCTGACCGGCGTTGCCGACGATATCGAGCAGGTTTATTACAGCTACGACAAAATCGGCAACCTGCTGCAAGTGGGCCGCGCGAGCGTCGACCTGGCAGATATGGCTACCGCTGGAAATACCCAGATCACAGATCTGCGTTACGGCGGCAGCAGTGACAATAGCAACACTGACGCCTCCAACCGCAGCAGCCGTGGCAGCTTGCCCGGACCCCAAGCGTTGAGCTGGGCCGAAGGCCTGATTGAATACGATGACAACGGTAATCGTACGCAAGCCGATGACCAGACCTACCACTGGGACCACGATCAGCGCCTGACTTACGCCGGTAATCAGCAAGCCGCTGACCAGTACGGTTATGATTTTAAACACCAGCGCCGCTTTAAAATCACCGAACGTGCAGGCGGAGCTCGCAGTGTCACCCTGTATATTGACGGAGATAGTGAAGTACGTGATGGCAAATTACTGAAGTACATCAGTGTCGGCCAGAAACGTATTGCCCGCAGTGACCAGAGTGGAGAGGTGTTCGCGCCGACCGAGTACTATCTGCATACGCACATAAGTTCTACCGACCTGACTCTGGATATGGCTGGCAAGATCGTTAATGCCTTTACCTATAAGTCTTACGGCGAGCTGGAAAATGTCTTTGGTGATAGTACTGCGGCGCCTTACCGTTATGCGGGTAAAGAGTTGGATGAGTCCACGGGGCTAGGTTACTTCGAAAGACGCTATCTGCACTCTGCAATCGGTACATTTATTAGTCCGGACCCATTGCTAAACAATGCTAAGCGTTTTATCGACCCCCAGCGCTGGGGGCCTTATCGTTATGTTCGCAACAATCCTATAAGCTATGTGGATCCAGATGGTAGGAAGACCCTCTTTGCCATACAGCAGGATACTATGGTTGAAATGCTGGCAAATGACCAGATAACCGAGCAGGAATATAGAGAGGCAAGTAGGGCACACGGGCAGAATATTGACTTTATTCCTGTTATTGGAGATATAAAAGGAATTGCTGAAGCAGTAGCCGATCCTACGGCCACAAATATATTGGCTGCTGGCATTGGATTGGTGCCTATAGCTGGAGATTTGGCTGCACGTGCTTTAAAGATTTCAAAGACCGCAGGAAAACTTTGTTTTGTAGAAGGAACACTCGTCCATACACAAGATGGTTTGAAATCTATTGAAAAAATAAAAGTTGGGGATCTAGTTGCGTCGAAAGATGACTTTACAGGGGAAACAACTTGGAAGCCTGTCGTCGAATTATTCCGTAATTATGACAAAGAAATTCTGAATGTAATTTTGGTTGACGCAGAAGGAGAGGAAGAGTTATTTGGTGTTACGAGAGATCACCCATTCTGGGTTGAGGGTTTAGGATGGATAAAAGCTGAAGAGCTTCGAGAAGGTTATAAAATATCGAGTATTAATGGCAGTAGAATTAGCGTCAAGTCAGTCGTAGCTGGTGAGCAGCTGCATAATACTTATAACTTTGAGGTTGCTGATTACCATACCTATTTTGTCGGTGAGGTAGGGGCTTGGGTTCATAATGATTGTGGCCATATTCTAAGTAAAAAAGTACAGAAGGCTTTCAAGAAGGATCCTGAGTTAGAAAAAGCTTTTAAAAAATCTCTTGAAAAAGGTTTAGTTGGTGGTACTGGGCAAGAAGGGATAAAGAAATACAAGGGTGGGAAGTGGACCCATGAGGTAAAATTCTTATCGGGGAAGTATGGTGATGTAAGGGTCTATGGTAATAAGCAGAAGGATGGTACTTTTGAGTGGGTTAAGGTTGGGACGCACAAGAACAAATGATAAATTTTAAAGAGAAATTACTAAACGAAGCCGATTTGTATCAAGAGGCACATGATGCGCTTATGGATATTGCGAAAAGGCTTAATAATGAGGGTGTTGATAAATATAGGGAGATATTTAATGAATATGCTGTGTCTGAAGTTAAAACAGAATTGGCAAGGATTTCATATTCAAAAAATTTTGAGATCGAAGATTTATTCTACTTTGATCAGGTTTCAGATTTTCATATCTATGTGATGATTTATGTTTACGCGTTTGATGAAGATCATGATAAGGATATGTTGTGTTCTTATACGCTTATGTTTGATGAAAACCTTGAATCTATTGATGATTTTATAGGCTGACTAAGGAGCAGTTTTAAGGTTTGATTCGTTGAAAAGGGCCCCGGTAGATACGTCTTTCGGGGCTTTAATATTATCAATTGTTAGAGGTTTTTATTTTTTACGGGACTTGTTCTTTGGGGTTGGTTGCAATGGTTAAAACGTTCTTTTTTATTCTATGAAATTAAAATAATTTAATTTCCATATAGCCTTTTTATACATAATCTCTCGCGCTCATCAAACAAACGCTTCGTACATAGCGCAACCGCGACAAAAGTACCAAACCCCGTACCCGCAGCAATCGTAAACATAATCAAAATCTGATATTTCACCGCGATGGTAGGCGCTGTACCGGCAAGTATCTGCCCGGTCATCATACCGGGTAGAAAGACAATACCGGCTGCAGCCATCGAATTGATTGTTGGCATCAACCCCGCTCGCATGGCATCCCGGCGAAATTCGATGCTGGCTTGCCGCCAGGTTTCGCCCAGCATTAGGCGGTTTTCAATAATATCACTTGAACGTCGCATACTTTCTGTTAGTCGGTCCAGTCCCAAGGCAACGCCGGTCATGGTATTGCCCAGAAGCATCCCCAGTAGTGGAATAGAGTATTGCGGTTGGTACCAGGGCTGAGGACCGATTAGTACCACTAGACTCAGTATTGTGACGCTAAATGCGGAAACCAGCATGGATAAAGTGCCAATGGCAAAACTCCAGCCCCCGCGCAGGCGATATTTTTGCCGCGAGATGACTTGTTGCCCGGCAAACAGTAACATCGCCAGTCCTAACAGGCTGACCCAAAACAGGGTGCCTACGGCGAATAGCGCTTCCAGTATGACTCCGACAAGCGCCAGCTGTATCGCCGTGCGCACCGCCGCAATAATCAGCGATTTACCGAGCTGTAATCGTGCGATATGGGTACAAATTGCCAGGGCGACTACCAGTGCTGCTGCCAATGACAACTGCCACCAGGAAAGATCGATCACACTCATTGTGATATCTCCCGCTCCACAAGATGACTGCCCTGAATCTCAAAATGCCTGCTGGCTACGCGCTGGATCTGCTCTCTATTATGCGCCACCCAGATTACCGGGTATTGATGTTTTTTAATCTGTGCAAGTAGCCATTTTTCTACTTTATTAGTGGTATCCGTATCCAGATTAGCTGTGGGTTCATCCAGTAAAAGCGCACTGGGTTCATAGGACAGGGCGCGAATAAGCGACAAACGCTGCTTTTCCCCGGAGGAGAGCCGGCTCACCTGCCACCCTGTGGCCTCTGCGGGAAATCCGAATACCTTTATGGCTTCTTCCATCGGTTTATGAAAGTGTTCACCGACAGTCTCATACCACCAGGCACTCTGTGCCGGTACCAGCATGACTTGGCGACGCCACTGGTGGCCAGGTATTTTATTCTGTTCTTTGTCACCAAAAGATATCTCGCCACTATGGGGCTCTATATCTGCCACAGCTCTGAGCAGGCGGCTTTTACCGGAGCCGGAGGGGCCGGATAGGCAGATGACTTCTCCCGGCGGTACATCCAGCGCTATTTTTTCAAGAGAGCCGATACTCAGTGTTTCTAATTTTAGTTGAGGCATATTGAGGGTTACTTGCTAACTACTTTGCAGTTAATGGTTTTTGTTTTCTGCCTGCATTTTGAAGTGCTTATACATCTATCGTGTGAATTTGGAACTGTGGTTTTTACGGCTTGTTAGGTTAGCTGAGGATTAGACCCAATTCCTTCTTCTACTCCAGTTTCGCTATGCACCCTTTGAGTACTCTTCTGAGCACTCTTCGCTTCCCTTTGAACCTCCCGCCCCAGTCCGCCATAATCCGCCCCTTCCGAATCGAATAACGAGTGCTGTATGACCGACACCTCTATCTATGAGGCCACAGAGCGCCTGCCGTTAAAGGAGTATACCGAGAAGGCGTACCTGGATTACTCCATGTATGTAATCCTGGATCGTGCCCTGCCGAATATCGGAGACGGCCTGAAGCCGGTACAGCGGCGTATTGTGTACGCCATGAGCGAGCTGGGCCTGAAGAATACGGCTAAGTACAAGAAGTCTGCGCGTACGGTCGGCGATGTGATCGGTAAGTACCATCCCCATGGCGATAGTGCCGTGTATGAGGCGATGGTATTGATGGCACAGCCGTTCAGCTATCGCTATCCGCTGATCGACGGCCAGGGCAACTGGGGCTCGCCGGATGATCCCAAGTCTTTTGCCGCTATGCGTTACACCGAGTCGCGCATGGGTAAATATTCGGAAGTCCTGTTATCGGAACTCGGCCAGGGCACGGTGGATTGGCAGGGGAACTTCGATGGCACCATGGATGAGCCCTGTGTGCTGCCGGCACGGGTGCCCAACATCCTCCTGAACGGTACCACCGGTATCGCCGTGGGTATGGCCACAGATATCCCGCCGCACAATTTGCGCGAAGTGGTCAACGCTACCGTAGCCCTGCTGGAAAACCCCAAGGCCACTGTCGAAGACCTGTGTGAGCATATTCTCGCGCCAGATATGCCCACTGAGGCAGAAATTATTACGCCGCGGGAGGATATTCGTAAGATCTACACCACCGGCCGTGGCTCTATCAAGATGCGTGCCCTGTGGAATAAGGAAGACGGCGATATTGTCATCACCGCGCTGCCCCACCAGGTGAGTGGCGCCAAAATATTGGAGCAGATTGCCCAGCAGATGCAGGCGAAGAAGCTGCCAATGATCACCGACCTGCGCGATGAGTCGGATCACGAAAACCCTACGCGCTTGGTGATTGTGCCCAAGTCCAATCGGGTGGAATTGGAGGCGGTGATGAACCACCTGTTCGCCACCACCGATCTGGAGCGCAATTACCGCGTCAATATGAATATGATCGGTATTGATGGGCGCCCCCAGGTGAAGTCCCTCGACAAGATCCTGCGCGAGTGGCTGACGTTCCGCGCCACTACCACCCGCCGCCGTTTACAGTTCCGCCTGGATAAGGTTGAGAAGCGCCTGCACGTACTGGCGGGCCAGTTGATTGCCTTCCTCAATATCGATGAAGTGATCGAGATTATCCGCACCTACGACGAGCCCAAACAGGCGTTGATGGATCGCTTTGAGCTCACCGAGATCCAGGCGGACCATATCCTCGATACCAAGTTGCGCCAGTTGGCGCGCCTGGAGGAAATGAAGATACGCGGCGAGCAGGCGGAGCTGGAGAAAGAGCGCGATACCCTGACCAAAACCCTGGACAGCGAGCGCCGCCTGAAGACCCTGATCAAGAAAGAATTGTTGGCTGCGGCCAAGGAGTTCGGCGACGAGCGCCGCTCGCCCATTGTCGTGCGTGAAGAGTCCAAGGCGTTTAGCGAGGCGGAATTGCTGTCCTCAGACCCAATCACGGTTGTTGTCTCTGAGAAGGGCTGGATTCGCTCGGCCAAGGGCCATGAAATTGATGCCGCAGCGCTCAGTTACAAGGCGGGTGATAGCCTCGGCCTCGCCGCGCGGGGCAAGAGTAATCAGCCGGCTCTGCTGTTGGACAGCACCGGCCGCAGTTACTCGATTCCCACCCATACACTGCCCTCGGCGCGGGGGCAGGGCGAGCCCTTGAGTGGCCGTATTAATCCACCTTCCGGGGCCAGCTTCGAGGGGCTGTTGATGGGCCCCGATGACCAGCGGATCCTGTTGGCTTCCGATGCGGGCTATGGCTTTATCACTAAGCTCTCGGACTTACAGTCGCGCAATAAGGCCGGCAAGGCCATGTTGACGCTGCCCAAAGGCGCCAAGGTGCTGCCACCCCAGGTATTGGAGAGCCCGGAGGGGGCGTTGCTGGCGGCAGTAACCTCGGAGGGGCGTATGTTGGTATTCCCGGTCACAGAATTGCCGGAGCTGTCGAAAGGCAAGGGCAACAAGATCATCAATATTACCGCCGCGCGCGCGGCAAGCCGTGAGGAATTTGTGGTGGGCATCGCCGTGTTGGAGGGCCGGAACCAATTGGTCGTTCACGCCGGCAAGCGCCACACCAAGATCAAGATCTCGGAAATGGAATACTACCGCGGTGAGCGCGGCCGACGCGGCAACAAGCTGCCACGGGGCTTCCAGAAGGTCGACAAGATCGAAGTCCTGGAAAAATAAAGGCTTGCAAAGCGGCAGAAAAAAGCGGTCACTGCGACCGCTTTTTTATTGCCATTTTTTTGTATTACTAAGCGGTACATTGATGAAATAATAAGCAGGCTTATAATGAGCGCCCTCAAAAAAAGGGAGTGACTATGTCAGGGACGGACGAGTCTGGGAATGACCCGGCAACTGAGATGGGCTTTGCGCTGCACAGCGCGGCGCGCCTGCTGCGGCGCAACTTTGATCGCCGCGCCAGGGATCACGGCCTCAGCGATGCCCGCTGGCAGGTGCTCTGGCACCTGACGCGCGCGCAGGGGCTGAAACAAACTGCGCTGGCGGGGCGCCTGGAGATGGCACCGATTAGTCTGGCGCGACTGCTGGACAAATTGCAGCGTGAAGGGCTGGTGGAGCGTCGACCCGACCCGCAGGACCGGCGCTGCTTCCGAATTTATCCGACCGGCCAGGCGGAATCCGCCATGGCGCTGCTGGGCGGGCTGGCCGAAGAAACCCGCAGCCATGCCCTGGATGGCTTTAGTGCGGCGGAAATAGGACAACTGCAGGCGCTGCTTGGGCGGCTGCGCAAGAACCTGATAGGCGAAGAGATTGAATGTGACTGATAAGCTGCACCTGAAGCTAAAGCCAAGCGCAATGCGTAAGCTGGGGGGCGTCCTGGGCCTGGCGCTTGTCGCGCTGGCGGCCGGCTGGAGCCTGTATGACGGTGGCGATATCGTCGAGACCCAGAATGCCTATGTAAAGGCCGACAAGGTGTCCCTGGCGCCCGAAGTCAACGGTGTGGTCACCAAAGTGTTGGTGAGCGCCAATGAGCCCGTTTATAAGGGCCAGCTGTTGATTCAGATTGACCGCACCGCCTATGAACTGGCGGTGACCGAGGCCGAGGCGCGCCTGGCTCAGGTGCGCAATGACTTATTGGCGCGCCGCGCCGAATACGCCGAGGCGGATGCCGCCCTGCAGCAGGCGCGCAAAGATGCCGACTTTTACCGGCGCCAGCTGGAGCGCAACGAAAAGCTGGGCAAGGTGGCTTTCTCCGAGGCGGAGCTGGACAGCGCGCGCCAGCAGTTGGACCGGGCGCGGGCGCAGATCACCATCACTGCGGAGAAACTCTCAAGCTTGCGCGCCGAACTGGGGGGAGACCCCAGTGTGGCCCTGGAGGAGCAAGCCGACCTCAAGGTGGCCCAGGCGCAACTGGACAAGGCCAGTTACCAACTGTCGCGCACCCGTATTATCGCGCCTATGGATGGGGTGATTGCCAATACCCTGCCGCAGGTGGGTGAAATGGCCACCACAGGCCAGAGTCTGCTCTATATGGTGGGCACCAGTGGTTTGTGGGTGGAGGCCAACCTGAAGGAAACCGAATTGGCCAGGGTGCGTACCGGACAGCAGGCCGAGGTGACTCTGGATGCCTATCCGGACTTCGAATGGCAGGCCCAGGTGGACAGCATGAGCCCGGCCAGCGGCAATGAGTTTTCACAAACGCCACCACAAAATTCCAGTGGTGAATGGCACAAGGTGGTGCAGCGGGTGCCGGTGCGCCTGCGTCTCTACCCCCTTAAGGATGCACCGCCCCTGCGCGCGGGTATGAGCGCCCAGGTGCGTATTAATACCAGTGAAGATGCCAAAGTGGTTTCTGCACGAGCTTCCATTGATAAGAAAGGCAGGGTTGTCCTTTAGGCCCTGCTTGTATAGGCATCTTTTAATATCCCGCCAAAAGCCCGCTATTGACTTACTGAGTTGATTATGGGCTTTTCCCAAATTTCCCCCATTCTCCAACCCTCTACTATCGCCGCTGAATTTCCTGAATCTTTGAGTGCAGAGCTGCCAAGCCGAGTTAATAACGAAGCGATTTGACAGTCAAAGGCGAAAATATTTGAAATACAAATTGGCTGCCGTCAAATGATCAGTCTTTTGCCAAAGAAAAATTGTTGGCCTTGCTCTGTGGCAAAGCTGTGCTCTTTGTCTAATTTAGAAGTGCATTTTTTATTTTAACTTGGCACACAGATTGAGTGAGGAAGTGACATGACCTGGAGCAAACCGGTAGTTATTGAAATTGAATGCGGTATGGAAATTAGTATGTATGGCCCATCGGGAGATGATGAGCGCGACGGAGAACTTTTTTGAACCGATCATTGCAGGTTGTGGTACTCGGCGCCGGAGCTGGGGGCGGTTTACCCCAGTGGAACTGCGGGTGTTGTAACTGCTCCGACGCGCGGAGAGGCATTATTCCAGCGATGACCCAGTCATCGATCGCTGTTTCTGCCGATGGTAAACACTGGGTGATTCTGAACGCCTCGCCGGATATTCGCACCCAATTGCAAGCGTGTGTAGACATGCACCCAGAATCGCTTCGGGGCACGCCAGTTAGTGCGGTTTTTCTCACTAATGGGGATATTGACCATATTGCCGGCTTACTCACCTTGCGTGAAAAAAGTGGGTTCCGGGTTTTAGGGACGGAACAGACTCTGGGGATTTTACGGGAAAATACGATTTTTAAAGTGTTGGATGCTGAGCAGGTTGAGTTTCTCCCGTTATCCCTGGATCAGCTTTTTGAACCCGTGCCCGGACTCCTTATTGAGCCTTTTGCCGTGCCTGGAAAAGTGCCCTTGTACCAGGAAACGGATGACCTCAGGCTCAATGCCATGGGAGAGCAGACTGTGGGCCTGCGCATCGGTGCGGGTGATTCGGTGCTTTACTATATCCCAGGTTGTGCAGAGATACCGGATTGGTTAATCGAGCGGGTGTCCGATGGCGATATGATTTTGTTTGATGGCACCGTTTGGAAAAACGATGAGATGCGCGCTACGGGCACTGGAACTAAAAGTGGCGCCAGAATGGGACACATCGCCATGGCGGGTCCACAAGGTAGCCTGTCTCGTTTTAAGGCATTACGTGACTGCCAAAAAATTTATATTCATATCAATAACACGAATCCTGTTTTGCAACCGAAGGCGCCTGAGCGGGCACTGGTTGAGAGTGAAGGGTGGGCTATTGCTCAGGATGGCATGAGGTTTCAGTTATGAGTGAGGCTGTCAGTGAGCGCACTTGTTTAGAAACCCGTCTGCGCCAAATAGGTCGAGAGCGTTATCACGATAAACACCCTTTCCATCAAATGCTCCACTCCGGTGGCTGCACTATGGATCAGGTCCGTGCCTGGGTAATAAATCGTTATTACTACCAGAGTCGTATCCCGATGAAAGATGCTGCATTTCTCTCCCGGGTCGACGACCCCATGCTGCGGCGGGCGTGGCGCTCCCGTATTGGGGATCACGACGGAACGGCAGAGCAGGAGGGGGGGATTGTCCGCTGGTTAAAACTGGCTGAGGCTGTGGGGCTGGACCCCGCCTATGTCGCTTCAACCCGGGGAGTGATACCTGCAGTTCGCTTCGCTGTTGATGCCTATGTGCGCTATGTGCGCGAGCAATCGCTACTCCAGGCGATCGCCTCTTCATTAACAGAACTGTTTGCCCCAAGTATTCACAAGCAGCGCATAGCTGGACTGTTGGAGCACTACGCCTTCGCTACACCGGCAGCAATCGACTACTTTCGCCATCGCCTTGAAGAGGCGCCTCGGGACGTGGCCTTTGCGTTGCAGTGGGTGTTGGAGCATGCAAATACGCCCGCTGAACAAGATGCCGCAATAGCTGCGCTGGTTTTTAAAATGGATGTGCTTTGGGCCCAGCTGGATGCAATTTGGGGCGGGTATATTGATCCGGGCCATATTCCTCCGGGGGCCTGGCAACCCGGTGAGGGGGTTATTTTATGAGAGAGATTGATATACCGCTGCTACCCCGCGGAGTGCGTTTATATTTTGATAAGGTCCGGAATAGCAATGTCTTACTGGGACCGGAGCGCACTCTTGTATTGGATGAAATATCCAATGCAATACTGGGTGAAGTTGATGGCAGCAACTCGCTGGAGACTATCTCCGGCAAATTGTCTGAGCACTATGGAGCACCGCAAGATACGGTTCAACGAGATGTGCAGGAATTTCTGCAGGGTTTACTAGAGAAGCGATTAGTGGATCTGGTTGATGTTGAATAACATCAACATTTTACCCCCTATTGCGATGCTGGCCGAGCTAACTCACCGTTGCCCTCTTGCCTGTCCATATTGTTCCAATCCTATGGAATTGATTCAAAAGAACCGGGAATTAAATACAAGTACCTGGTTGGATGTATTTCGGCAGGCGGCGGCAATGGGTGTGTTGCAGGTGCATCTATCCGGCGGAGAGCCCGCTTCTCGGCAGGACTTGGCTGAGTTGGTCGCTGGCGCGCGGCAAGCCGGCCTCTACGTCAATTTGATTACCTCTGGTATCGGCCTCAACCGAGAGCGTTTGATAGCTCTGGATGTCGCGGGAGTTGATCATATTCAATTATCCCTGCAGGGGGTTAACTCGCAGGTGTCAGATTGGGTCAGTGGGTATCAAGGTAGTTTTCAGCATAAATTATCTATTGCCGGAGATATTCGCAAAATCGGTATCCCTTTAACTGTGAATGCGGTAATGCATAGGCACAACTTGGATGACTTAGAGGAAACTCTGCAGATGGCATACCGGCTGGGTGCACGCCGGGTTGAAGTGGCTTGTGTGCAATTCCAAGGTTGGGCACTGCGAAATCGAGCGATGTTGCAGCCAACACGCGATCAGGTGGATCGAGCTAAGCGTATTCTTGCCGGTGCGATTGAGCGGTTTCGGGGGGAAATGGTTATTGATTTTGTGCCGCCGGATTACTACGCGGATTTTCCCAAGGCATGTATGGGCGGCTGGGGGTCGACAGGATTGAATGTCACTCCAGATGGCACTCTGCTGCCTTGCCATGGAGCGAATATTATACCCGGAATGGAATTTGATAATGTTCGGCAAACCCGGCTCGCAGACAGCTGGTATCGTGGCTTGGCCTTTAATGCATTTAGAGGTGGTGATTGGCTGCCGGAACTTTGCAAAAACTGTGATCGCAAGAATATTGATTTTGGTGGGTGTCGATGCCAGGCAATGGCGATTGCGGGAGATGCCAGCGCAGCAGACCCTGTATGCAAAAAATCACCGCACCGGGAAAAAGTGGATTTGTTACTGGAAACAGAGGCAAAGTGCGAGCCGGCGCAGACATTTCGCTATCGTAGGATAAGAACTAAAAATCTTTGCGATTAACGGCTTTGCCAAAGAAAAATGTACCATTGAATCGCTGGTGATTTATGGTCAAAAAGCTGCAGAGACTGAAAAGTTGATGCTGATAAAAAAGGCCCCGTCCCGGAGCCTTTTTTGATAGGAATCTCAGGTTTACTGTGCGCGCTGCCAGGTTTGGGTGCGGTACAGGAAGCCGAGATAGCCGCGCACTTTCAGGGTATTGTCACCTTCTAGCCAGAATTTACAGTCATAGACCTTGCCTTTCACCGGGTCCATAATTTCCCCGCCTTCGTATTTCTTGCCCTTTTTCACCATATCGGTGATCACGTCCATACCCACGAGCGGTTTGCCTTTTAAATCGCCAGGACAGTTATCGCAGATAGTGTCGTTGGGTTTCATCAGCAGCTGGTCGATCTTGCCGAAATACTTGCCGTCTTTCTCGTAGATTTCGACGATGGACTTGGGCTGCCCAGTTTCATCATCAATGGTGCGCCACTTGCCTACAACATCTGCGGCACTGGCCTGCAGGGCGAACATCAGGCCGAAAGCGGCCAGGAGCAGGTTTCTGATCATCTGTAGGTTTTCCTCTATTCAGTGGGTGACTCAGATCTTACAGCAAGTCATCTGCAGCGGCACCGGATAAGTCGCCATCGGATAAAAAATTAACCGCATATAGCGCGCAGTTGGCCGCAAATGTCTGCAATTTATGCGTAGTTTGTACCAATTGTCCTGCCAAGGGTGCTCAGCAAAAAGATTTACTAGGGTATAGCGACTATGAGTGAGGAATGAAAAAAATCAATCGCTTTTTTGACTTTAGGGAAGGGCAGCTGGATGTCCGGGTGCAGATGAGAGATCAAGAGGTTGAGTAGGTGGAGCCGATTGAATGACTTTGCTGACGCAACCCTACTGCAGCAACCATCTGCGAGTCCGGGGCAGTGTCATTGTGGCAAAGCTGGATTTCCTACTGGATCAGCTTGTCACTGGGATTCCCCTGGCTTTAACGGCGGGAGCCTAAACCAGGTAATGGTTTTAGATACGGTGGCGCTATTGCCTAAGGAGGCATAGCAAGTTTTGTAAACCAAGGGCCTCAAGAGATGGGGCATTGAACCCTCTCTCAATACCAGAAAATAATGTATGATTACACGACATCAATTAGTAGTTTAAGGCTAGTCCTAACTAATACCGCTATACAAGAGGCTCAGGGGCAGCCTGTAGCAGTTGCGACAAATAACCGGGCAAAATTCTAAGCCGTTCCCGCCGACCAATGTGAATATATGGTCGAATTTCACGGATGTCCGCAACGCGGCACCGTTGAGCTGAAACAAGCCACTGCTCCTTTTACCGCTCTAGGGCCCAGCAGGAAAGAGTTTAGAAGAATCAGCCAGTTCTATGGCGGAGCGTCAGGCGAGTATGGATGATTTTGATTTAAGAGATTTTATGGAGGAAATCTAGTGAGAACACCTAGCATGGATGTCACTCCCAATATACCGGCGCAGCAGCCGACGAGGCATTTATCGAGGAGACTACGCCTCCTGCGTTCTGTTAACCATTACCAAACATTTCAATCCGAAGCTGGCTTAAGTTGTTGCTGGAACGAATATGGATAGAAACCTGATGGCGAAGGTTTAACTCTGCTGGGATTGTACCGCTCCAGAGCTAGCCTACGCCAGGTTCGCGGGAGTATGGATAAACATAAATTAGAGGATAAAAGTCTATGAGCAGAAGTAAAGACAAGAAGGCTGAAGAGCTAGTCGAGAGAGCTATAGCATCCTTAAACATCGAAGGAATACGAGTTCCAGAGGAAGAGAAAGAAATTCTCCGTAAGATAGCCAACGGTGAATTAGATGCTGATGAAGTAGCCGATGAAATAGTGAGAAAAGCTCTGAAAGATTCAAAAACCGGAAAGTCGTAATTCTCTTATAAAAATTGTTTTTGGTGAATTATTCTCAGAGCTTAAAGAGGAGAAATATCTCCTTAACTACGATAGAGATACATTTTGCAAAAGGGCGGGTTATTATTTTGCCGCTATTAACACTATACACCCTTTCCGGGAAGGTAATGGTAGAACTCAGCGTGTTCTAATCGATCAGCTTGTAGCTAAAAGTGGGTATGCTATCAATTGGTCGGCTATAAGCGGTTTTTCGATTGCTGAAGCCTCGGCTGCAGCATTAGCTGGGGATAAAGCGGGGAATGGCCTTGCTAAACTGGTAAAGAATAACTTGAAAGCGCTGTGATGTACGTTCGTATCACTTTCTGAAGTGCGAACTATGAAACAGGAAAAAAGTACTTCCAATAAATGATAGAAAAAGACTATGGATGCTCTAAAAAACAGGCTTGTCGCCAAGCATTTTGCTTCACTCGCAAGCGCTAGCTGATTTAAGTCGAAACTCAAGTTTTCATACAGGCCTCCCGCTGTTTTCCTTGCCTGATATCCGAGCCTTTCGGAATTCAGGCACATTGATCCTACCCACCAAAGACGGACACTCTCTTAAGCGATAAACTACGCAGCAGAGGTGCTCTATGACAAGATCAAGTAAACCAACCAAAACCACTCGTAAACAATACTCAGAGGAA
>NZ_CANMKV010000053.1 GCF_947498635.1 uncultured Microbulbifer sp.
ACAACTCAGTTGAGCGCCGGGCTCTAACTGCGGGACGCGTATTTTACACATCCTGGTCGCTGAATCAAGTGTTTTTTTCAGCTTTTTCTCGGTGATCCGTGTGACTCAAAGAGCTTTCCGAATCCCTGCAAGGCAGTTTCCGTCCTTGCTTGAGTGGCGCGCAGTATAGCGTCGACACTTCTTTTTGCAAGCACTTCGAAATGTTTTTTTTCGAAGTGCTTCAGGCTTTCATTGAGATCGCCTTTTGTATGGCGGTGAGAGAGGGATTCGAACCCTCGATGAGTGTTAACCCATACGCCCTTAGCAGGGGCGCGCCTTCAGCCACTCGGCCATCTCACCTTAAAGTTTTTCGCTGAACATTAAGCTTCAGCCAACCTCTCAAAGAGGTCTTTTCCGCCGACCAAGCTAATTTGCTTGGTCGTTGAAAGTGGGCGGCATAATACCAACGGTTCGGGAAAAATCAATGGGGAATCAATAACTTTTTGTACTTTTTCACTTTCGTGAACACCTTTTAAACAAGGCGTATAAAAAAAAGGCTTTTCCGCCAAATGCGGGGCATGGTTCTCGCACAGAGTAAAAATAAAAAAGGCCGGAATGCCGGCCTTTTCTGAATTTATTTATTTACTCGTTGCCACCCTCCTCAGAGGATTGCTTCTCACGCTGAATACGCTGGTAAATTTCTTCGCGGTGGACGGCGACTTCCTTGGGCGCATTCACGCCAATACGCACCTGATTGCCTTTCACCCCCAGCACGGTAACCGTGACATTGTCGCCAACCATCAGCGTCTCGCCAATTCGGCGGGTTAAAATCAACATTACCTACTTCTCCTTGATCATCCTGTGATAAAGAGCAGCTGGCGTTTCCCAAAGCTGCTCTTATTTGGTCATCATAACCGGGCGGCGGTGCACAAAAGGTCAAAAACTACCCATCACACTCTTCAGTATTGACCAGTCGAACGAAATCTCAACAGGTTGGATGCAATGCCAAGCAACTGAATCGAAATGGGAGACTCTTTCCGCCTTCGTTCCGGTTATAGTATTTTTCTCGCCCCTCTCACTTGGAGAGCTCAAATTCACTGTGTAAAGCGCGTACTGCCAGCTCAAGATAGCGCTCATCGATAATCACCGATATTTTGATCTCAGAGGTGGTGATCATCTGAATGTTGATGTTGTCTTCACCCAGCGCACTAAACATACGACTCGCCACATTTGCGTGGGAACGCATTCCCACGCCGACAATAGAGACCTTCGCAATCTTGTCGTCTGTGATCACCTCACGGGCGCCAAGTTCCGCTGAAGCGCGCTCCAAAACCTCACGAGCCTTGCTCAAATCATTGCGATGCACCGTAAAAGTAAAATCGGTAGTTCCATCGACCGCACTGATATTCTGCACGATCACGTCTACTTCGATATTTTCCCTGCCAACTGGTGCGAGGATGCGACAGGCTACACCTGGGGTGTCCGGTACACCTCGAATGGTTAATTTCGCCTCATCGCGATTGAATGCGATGCCGGATACGACAGGCTGTTCCATCTCGTTATTTTCCTCATCCAGGCTTATCAGGGTTCCTTCACCCTCTTCAAAAGTCGAGAGCACGCGCAACGGAACTTTGTACTTACCGGCAAATTCAACGGCGCGAATTTGCAGAACCTTGGAGCCTAGGCTGGCCATTTCCAGCATTTCCTCGAAGGTAATCCGATCCATACGGCGCGCACTATCCACCACCCGTGGGTCAGTGGTATAGACCCCGTCAACATCCGTATAAATTTGACACTCCGTGGCATCGAGCGCGGCTGCGAGGGCCACTCCCGTTGTGTCTGAGCCGCCACGCCCCAAGGTGGTGATATTCCCATCATCATCCACCCCCTGGAATCCCGCGACGACAATCACTTTGCCGAGGTCCAAGTCCATGCGCATACGCTCTACGTCAATGCGCTGGATACGCGCCTTGGTGTGTGCATTATCCGTAAGGATCTTGACCTGCCCGCCAGTATAGGAGCAGGCATCGTAGCCTCGTTTCTTCAGAGCCATGCTCAATAGTGCGATAGTGACCTGCTCACCGGTGGATACCAGGACATCGAGTTCGCGGGGGTCGGGTTTTTCCTGGATCTGATAGGCGAGATCAATCAGGCGGTTCGTCTCTCCACTCATGGCGGAAAGCACCACAACCATACCGTGCCCCTTGGCGCGAAATGCGGCAACCTTGTCGGCGACAGCCTCAATGCGCTCAATGGAGCCCACGGAAGTACCACCGTATTTCTGCACGAACAAACTCATAACGTTTTGCGTTTCCTTAGCTCCAAGCCCAGTCCGCGCACCGCTCGAAATCGTGCAGGCGCGCACTTAATCACCAAACTTCGGCGAAATCAACTTCACACACTATTTATGACGCCAATTTAATTGAAATCAGCCCTTGAGTGTGCTTTCAACCCATACCGGTACTTCTTGCAACATACCCGCCAGAGCAGAGGCATCTGTTCCGCCTCCCTGAGCCATATCGCTACGGCCACCGCCCTTGCCGCCAATCTTGCCGGCGGCAAAGCGCATCAGGTCACCAGCCGACAAACGATCGGTAAGGTCTTTGGTAACGGCCGCAACCAGTGCAACTTTCTCTTCACCCGGTGCCGCTAGTAAGACAACCCCACTGCCTAACTTGTTCTTCATTTGGTCAGCCAGCTCACGCAGGGATTTGGGATCGGCACCATCAATAGAGGCCGCCAGTAACTTAAAGCCCGCAATGTCCACCGCCTGTGCGGTAAGGTCGCCACCAGCGCCGCTCGCCAATTTGGTTTTAAGCTGGGCAACTTCTTTTTCCAGCTTGCGATTGTTGAGCAGCAGTTGTTCCACCTTCTCCCCAAGGGTGTCGGGGCGCGCCTTGAGTAGTGCCGCCATATGTTCGAGGCGCTGTTCAGCGCGCTCGAACTGGGACAGCGCATGCGCGCCGGTGACTGCTTCAATACGGCGCTGGCCGGAGGCAATGCCGCTCTCGCTGACAATACGCAGCAGGCCGATATCCCCTGTGCGCTGTACATGGGTGCCACCACACAGCTCTACCGAAAAGACCGCGCCTTCAGCCCTCCCCATGGAAAGGACGCGTACTGTATCGCCATACTTCTCGCCAAACAGTGCCATGGCACCCATTTCCTTGGCGGATTCGATATCTGTTTCGCAGGTATCTACAGATGTATTGGCGCGAATTTGCGCGTTTACCAGGGACTCGATCGCGTGTAGCTGCTTGGTAGTAACCGCTTCCGGATGGGAGAAGTCAAAACGCAAGCGCTCAGAATCCACCATGGAACCCTTCTGGGTGACATGCTCACCGAGCACTTTACGCAAGGCCGCATGTAACAAATGAGTGGCGGAGTGATTGAGGGCCGTTGCCTCCCGCACAGCAGCCGAAACCTCGGCGGTGAGCTGCTCGCCTACGGTAATTACGCCCTGAAGCAACTTACCTGTGTGCAGGTGGTGCCCGCCCTGCTTGGTGCAATCGCGCACCTCGAAACGACCCGCACCAGCAATCAAGTAACCACTGTCGCCAACCTGGCCGCCGGACTCTGCGTAAAAAGGTGTGCGATCCAAAATCACTACCCCTTCCTCACCCTCGTCCAGGCGCTCGACCAGCTCACCAGCCTTAATGATGGCAACAACCTTGCCCTCGGCTTCAGTGGTTTCATAGCCGAGAAATTCTGTAAACCCCTGCAGGTCCAGCGTCTCGGTATAATCCTGCCTAAATTTACCCGCGGCTCGGGCACGCTCACGCTGAGCTTCCATGGCAGCTTCATAGCCGGCCATATCTAAAGATAAACCGCGCTCGCGGGCAATATCCTGAGTCAGGTCCGTGGGGAAGCCATAAGTATCGTGCAAGGTGAACACCAACTCACCGGGAATCTCACTACCCGCAAGGGAACCTAGTGCGCCCTCCAGTAATGCCATGCCCTTATCCAGGGTCTTGGCAAATTGCTCTTCCTCTTTGCGCAGAGCCTTTTCGATTAGCGCCTGCTTTTCACGCAGCTCCGGGTAGGCCCCCCCCATCTGTACTGCCAGGGCGCCCACGAGCTTATAGAAAAATACTTCTTTATGGCCCAACTTGTGTCCGTGACGCACAGCCCGGCGAATAATTCGACGCAATACAAATCCACGACCTTCGTTTGAAGGCATAACGCCATCGGCGATAAGGAAAGAGCAGGAGCGGATATGATCTGCAATCACGCGCAGAGATTTTTCTTCCAGGTTATCGCAACCGACAATATCGCTGGCCGCTCGCAATAGCGCCTGGAAGAGATCAATTTCATAGTTGGAGTGCACGCCCTGCATCACTGCGGCGATACGCTCAAGACCCATACCAGTATCGACGGAGGGTTTGGGCAGCGGGTGCAGCTCGCCATCGGCCGTGCGCTCGTACTGCATAAATACCAGGTTCCAAATCTCGATATAGCGATCGAGATCATCGTTTTCGGAACCAGGGGGGCCACCGGGTACGTCCTCACCGTGGTCATAGAAAATTTCTGAGCTGGGACCACAAGGGCCGGTATCGCCCATCTGCCAGAAATTGTCCTCATCGAGACGGGAGAAACGCTCCGGGCTAACACCCACTTCTTTCTGCCAGATATCCGCGGCCTCATCATCACTGATATGCACAGTTACCCACAAACGTTCCTCCGGCAGGTTCAACACCTTGGTGAGGAAATCCCAAGCAAAACGAATGGCATCTCGCTTAAAGTAATCGCCAAAGCTGAAGTTACCCAACATTTCAAAGAAGGTGTGGTGCCGCGCGGTATAACCGACATTCTCCAAATCGTTGTGCTTACCTCCGGCGCGCACACAGCGTTGAGAGCTTGCCGCCCGCTTATAGGGGCGAGACTCCTGGCCGAGAAAGGTATCCTTAAATTGCACCATGCCGGCGTTGGTGAACAGCAGGGTCGGGTCATTGCCCGGCACCAAAGAGCTCGACGGCACCACGGTATGACCCTGTTCGGCAAAGTAATTCAGAAAGGCGTCGCGAATCTGTGCGCTTTTCATCCGGCGTAATTCCACTTCGTTAGTTGAGAGTTATTGAATGGCACCGATGACGCGGTGCCTCGTCTGTCCCGCTACTGTGCAAGCCCCTGTTCGGGCATGTGTTGATCAGCCAGCAGATGGACATGCAGGTGAAATACGGTCTGTCCCGCGCTCCGACCATTGTTAACTACAAGTCGAAACCCCTCTAGCGCCAACTTTCTGCCCAGTTCGGCGGCTACCCACATCAGATGGCCGAGCAGGACTTTGTCATCGCTTTTGGCGTCGAACAAATTGACCAGAGGTTTGCGCGGAATAATGAGGAGATGGGTCGGGGCTTGTGGCGCCCGATCCTCAATAACGATACAAAGATCGTCCTCGTAGATTTTCTCGGCCGAAATCGCGCCCGAGATAATTTGACAGAAAACGCTGGGTTCACCCATTGGTTTATTTTTCCAGCTTTTCCTCAGCTGTCAGCTGACGCGCTTCGGATTCCAGCATCACAGGAATCCCATCCTTTATTGGATAGGCTAAACCGCTGGCTTTGCATACCAGCTCCTGTGTCTCTTCATGGTACTCGAGCGGCGCCTTGCTTACCGGACACACTAACAGGCTCAGTAACTTCTTATCCATGTCTCACCCCACTATTTCCCCCTGGCACAACATGCAGGGGGCAAAAATGACCGCGTATCATACAATGCTTCATAGGGTTTTTCACGGCATTCGCCACAGCTTCTGGGCTCTGTGAGTGGCACTCACGCGTTTTTATCCAGAGGCGACAGGATGCGCCTGCGCCACTTGCGAATTTAAGTGACCAAGCAGTAAATCTCGCGCCAACCGCCCCTCCTCAACCTCATTGAAAAGCTCGTGATAGGCCTCGGGGAAACAGTGCAGCATTTTTCGCATCGAGCCCATGCGCTCAAACCACTCGCGACTAATCTCAACATCCACCAGACGGTCTGATTCCGGTAGTAGCATCAGGCAAGGGGCCAGTAACCGCTCTAGATTATCGGAAAGAAATTCACGCTCACGCAGGAACGTCTCAAACCAGCGCAGGGAAACCCCCCGATGAGTCAACTCATCCTCGCGGTAAGCTTCAACCACGGACAGATCCCGACTCAGCCATTGATCGTCAATCCTGCTGGAGAGCACCATCTGCGGAAACAGTTTTGCCAGCAGCAATACCGACTTCAATTCCAGACCCGATGGCTCCCTGGCACCGCGGAACCCCGGCGCCGACAAGATGATACTGTCCACAGCCCCGTAACGAATGGCACTGCCACAGGCAACCACCGCGCCCATACTATGCCCCAACAAGTGCAGGCTCGTACCGGGGTTACCACTTTTAACCAGGCAAATGAACTCATAAAGATCTTCACAATAGAATGAGAAATCCTCAATGTGCCCCCTTTTTCCTTCAGACAATCCATGGCCGTAATGATCAGGTACATAAACACTGAATCCAGCCCGGTTGAGATGGGCGGCCAGGGCACTATAGCGGCCGCTGTGCTCACCCAGCCCATGGGAAATCACCACCACCCCCTGTGCGCCCTCAACCCACCAGCGGCGGTAATGCAGGCTTACATTCCTTGTCACAAATTCCATCGGCACGCCCCACTTTTTTTGGTTTTTCAGGATTCATTCAGCCCTCACCCTCAAGGGTATCGCGATACTTACCCAGCATGGCCAGGTGATTCATACATGCCCGCTTGACTAACACCCTCTGCGCCTCAGCCACTTTATCTGCCTTGCCTCCCCACGCCGACAGCGCGGGCTGCTGTAGTGCCCGCCCGTAGGAAAAACTTAACTGCCAGGGGGCGTTGTTGAGCTGATTGAGTGCATTGAGATTCTCTGTCGCTTCTTCGGGACCCTGACCGCCGGACAGAAAGTTAATGCTGGGCACAGCAGCAGGCACGCATCGACGCAAGCTGCGCAGGGTATATTCGGCGACCTCCTCCGGCTCCGCACCAGGTAATTCTGCCCCCGGAGTCACCATACTTGGCTTAAGCAGTATTAACTCCAAAACCACACCATGCCGATGGAGGGCATGAAAAACTGAATGCCAGACCTGTTCATTCACCCCTGCACTGCGCTCGATACTGTGGTTGCCATCCATAAGGACTTCCGGCTCAACGATAGGCACCACCCCCTCGGCCTGGCAAACAGCCGCATAGCGCGCCAGCATTTCCGCATTGGCCGCAAGCCCAAGCGCTGTGGGGTTGTGGGCACCCACTGGATACACTTCGCGCCACTTGGCAAATCGCGCGCCCCGCGCCTTGTATTCCCGCAATCGCTCCACAAGACCATCGAGCCCATAAGTCACCATATCGCCCGGCGCACCGGGGAGAGGCCCTTTACCCTTATCGACTTTAATACCCGGCAGGATTCCCTGCGCCACAGCCAGCTCTGGCAATGGCACACCAGCACTATCACACTGGCCGAGCGTCTCCTCGAACAGGATCACCCCACTGACAAAGTCCCCCAGCCCCTCACTCGACAATAAGGCCGCACGGTAATCGCGGCGGCACTCTTCTGTCGACGCCAATCCCACCGCCGAAAAACGCTTAGCGATAGTAGCGCCGCTCTCATCTGCGGCCAGAATCCCACGACGCCCATCAACCAGCGCGTCAATCGTCGCCTGCAACTCATCGCGAATCGTCATAGAGACACCTCCATCTGCCAGAAGCCAAGTCAAAGATAGCCGTCCCGATCAAAATGTCTTGCAGGCCGCAACGGCCCGCTCCCAGCCCATCACCAGGGAATCTCTTTTTACCGCGGGCATCCCCGGCATAAAATCCCGCTCAATCTCCTGCAGGCACTCCGGTAATCGATGAAAATGCCAGATACCGCTGCCGATGCCCGCCAACAGCGCTGCACCTATCGCCGTAGACTCAACCTGTCTGGGACGCTCCACGCGCAAGGCAGAAATATCAGCCTGAAATTGCATTAGAAAGTTATTCGCACAGGCGCCGCCATCGACACGCATATGGGTAATATCAACCCCCAGCGCCTCTTCCATCAGCCGCACTAGTTCATTACTTTGATAAGCGATAGATTCGAGTGTGGCGCGCACCACCTCTGCACGCCCAGCCCCCCGACTCAGGCCGCACAAGGTACCCCGCGCCGAAGGATTCCAGTGAGGGGCCCCCAAACCACTGAAGGCCGGCACCAAATAGACACCCCGGGTATGGGGGATGCTCTGCGCGATAATTTCAGAGTCAACCGCCTGCTGGATCAGCCCCATCTCATCGCGCAACCACTGTATCGCAGAGCCCGCCGTAAAAACCGAACCCTCAACCGCATAGGCAGGCGCGCCATGCGCGTCACAGGCAATAGTGGCAAGTAACCCACGGGGCGGCTCGGGCCGCTTGTCGCCAGCATAGGCCAGCATAAAGCAGCCCGTACCGTAGGTATTTTTTATGTCGCCGGGGTGCGTACAGCCTTGGCCAAACAGCGCCGCCTGCTGATCGCCGGCCACCCCGCAAATCGGAGCACCGATCCCGACAAAGGCTTGGGGATCGGTATCGGTAAAGTGGCCAGCCGATGGCCTGATCTCAGGCAAAATAGATTCCGGGCACTCGAACAGCACCAGAAGTTCCGGGTCCCAGTTCTGCTGGTCTAGGTTATAGAGCAAGGTGCGGCTGGCATTGCTGTGGTCGGTCAGGTGTGCGCGTGCGCCACTCATTCTCCAGATTAACCAGCTGTCTATCGTGCCAAAACACAGCTCTCCCCTACGGGCGCGGGCCAGGAGATCCGGCTGCTCGCGAAACATCCACAATAACTTGCTTGCAGAAAAGTAGGCGTCCAATAACAGCCCACTGTGCTCCCGCAACCACTCAGACTTCCCCTCTGCGGCAAATTTTTCACAGATATCTGCCGAACGCCGACACTGCCAGACAATCGCCCGGTGTACCGGTTCACCCGTATGCCGATCCCACAGAACCGTAGTTTCTCTCTGGTTGGTAATGCCCACCGCCTTGATATCGGCCGCGCGGATACCGGCGCGCTGAAGCGCCGCAGCGCATACGCGCTGGGTGACCCGCCAAATCTCTTCGGCATCTTGCTCAACCCAGCCGGGCTCGGGGTAGTAATTGGGAATTTCCGAATAGCTGCGGCCCACCAGCGCACCACTACTATCGAAAATAAAGGCCGTAGTGCCTGTGGTGCCCTGGTCAATAGACAGGATCATAAAGTTTCTCGCGCTTATTATTTTTCTCTCACCATCGTGTTACCCGAGTCGGCGGAACGGACTCCACAACTCAGACATAGATGAGGGTATAAGCCCGGTTACTTTTCGTCCAGAGCCCAACGGATGGCATCGGAGGGGAAACCGCGATAGGCCAAATAGCGCTGGCGACGTGCGCGCTCTTTTGCCTGCTGATCCCGCGGCAGTGCCATATTGATTAGCGAGTGATATTTGCGCTGCAATTGCTCCTGCGCCAAGGCAAACCAGTCAACCTCTAGCCTCTCAAGGGTGTGAGATAGAAGCTCACTGGTAATCCCTCGTTGCTGCAGTTCCTGGCGAATACGCACCGGTCCCTGACCACGCAGGACACGAGAGCGCGCAAAGACTTCCGCAAAACGCTGGTCGGACTGGTAGTTGAGATCTTGCAGGCGCTCGAACAGCGCTTCGAAATCGGCATCGGAGAACTTACCCGCCAGCTTCCGCCTCAGTTCGAGTTGGGAGTGTTCGCGGCGGGTAAGTAACTCAAGCGCCGCACCGAAGAGCGCTTGAGCCGGATCGGCGGAGGACTCCGCCCTGGAAAAAGACACTTACTCTTCCGGCAGTTCCACAGCCACTTCCGGGCTGGCTGGAGTGAGGTCACCCAGTAGTTGCTCGCGCAACTGCCCTTCAATCTCATTGCGGAGATCCGGGTTCTCTCGTAGAAACTTCGTAGCATTGGCCTTGCCCTGGCCAATTTTGTCGCCTTTGTAGCTGTACCAGGCACCAGCTTTATCAACCAAGCCCATCTTCACACCATAATCGACGATCTCGCCGATCACATTGATGCCTTCGCCGTACATGATCTGAAACTCGGCCTGCTTAAATGGGGGGGCCACTTTGTTCTTTACGACTTTAACGCGGGTCTCGTTACCCACCGTCTCGTCGCCATCCTTTACAGCACCGATACGGCGGATATCCAGGCGCACAGAGGAGTAGAACTTAAGGGCATTACCACCGGTGGTAGTCTCCGGAGAGCCAAACATCACACCGATCTTCATACGGATCTGGTTGATAAAGATCGCCAGCGTGTTGGTGTTCTTAATGTTACCGGTCAGCTTGCGCAGAGCCTGGGACATAAGGCGGGCCTGCAAGCCAACGTGGGAATCTCCCATCTCTCCTTCGATCTCAGCGCGCGGGGTCAGGGCCGCCACAGAATCCACCACTAATACATCTACAGCGCCAGAGCGCACCAGCATATCCGCCACTTCCAGGGCCTGCTCACCGGTGTCCGGCTGGGAAACAATCAGCTCATCCACATTCACGCCCAGTTTCTCGGCATAGATAGGGTCTAAGGCGTGTTCCGCATCCACGAAAGCGCAGGTGCCACCTTTGCGCTGAGCCTCGGCGATCACTTGCAGGGTCAGGGTCGTTTTACCTGAGGATTCCGGACCGTAGATCTCGACAATACGGCCGCGTGGCAGACCGCCGATGCCGAGGGCAACATCCAGGCCGAGGGAACCGGTAGAGATCGAGGGGATACGCACGCGCTCCTTATCCCCCATACGCATCACTGTGCCCTTGCCAAACTGGCGCTCGATCTGCGACAGCGCCGCCTTCAAAGCCTTGTCTTTATTGGAATCCATGACCATTCCCGTATTTCTGAGCTGTGTTGAGTGGTGGCAAGCTTATCGAAGGATCACTGTATAGGCAACCAGTAATTCCGGCACGACCAGTACCAATCAACCCAGTAGAATTTCGCCGACCTCTGCCCAGCGCAATCCCACCCCCACAAGCACAAGCTGACCGGGCAGACGGTCTTAGACGGGATGCTCGTCCAGAATTGCTAGCATACCCTTGATCGCTTCCATCACTGTTTGCGCCTGTACCGAGGTGCGCTCCCCCTGAAAGTGGAAACATTGAGCATCGATCTGGACCGGCTCCTGCCCCTCCGCATGGGCCCAAGCTATCCACACGGTGCCGACCGGCTTCTCCTCGCTGCCGCCATCAGGGCCGGCGATACCACTTACCGCAACAGACAGATTGGCATCCATCATGGCCAACACCCCACAGGCCATCTGACGAGCCACCGGCTCACTGACCGCACCAAAAAGCTTCAGGTCTTTCGCATCCACCCCCAATACGCTGTGTTTGATGCGATCGGCATAACTGACAATAGAGCCATCAAACCAATTGGACGCACCGGGGATGGAAGTGATTGCCGCGGCAATTGCTCCGCCGGTGCAGGATTCTGCCGAAGTCACAAACCAAGCGCGCTTTCCCAACTCATCACCAAGCCGCTGCGCCAATGTAGATATCTCGCCATGATCAAACATTTTCTCTCCCCACCAGTTATCTCTCTGGGCCAGCCTCCACCAGGGCTGCTCGGACACGGCCCCTTTTTTTAAAGTCGATCGAACGAGCCCCTCCCCCAGGGAGAATAGTATTTGGATACGCGGCGATGACACAACATTTACACCTGCTCAGCCCTCTATCCGACCCCAAGCTGAAAAGACGAACAGAGAAAGCCCCTTTCACCTTCTCGTGGGACCCTATGCCCCCCCCCCCAGAAAGATCGCAAGCATGCTTCCAGAAGGCACCTAGGGGAAAGGTATTTTTTACTTGCTGTCCAACCACACCAATCCCAGCCTAAATACCAAAGCTGAGCCTAGCTGATCATTTCTATTTTTCCAGAGTTCAAAATAAGAAAACCCTTGCGAAGCAAGTTCATTTTATTCGCTTCAATATGCGACCTTCCACCACGCCCAAATAATTAATTTTTCCCGAGCCATACACCATATCGAAAACCAATATTGTCATTTATCTCTCTACCTCACCCCCTTTAGCTCTCCATAAATCAGTTTACTCATGACTCACTGGAAATAGCCTCTCCGCCCCTATACCACAAGCAGGACCGACTGTACGACAAAGGGGTTGCGCTGTCGCCCCAATACAACCACGTATTTGTTAGGCTTTGATTGGTACTAAAAAATGCAATTTTCGATTTAAAAAAACGGCCCTACCGAATCCACGAAACCCACAACAACACAATACCGAATAAAAAATAGAACTCCCTTAAAATGGCATTTTTTATTAAAATCAACCAAGAAAGAAAACTATGCATCTTAAGAAATCAGTGATGCTATTCACTATTGTCACGGCCTGCGCGTTCCTATCAACCACAGCAAAAACACAAGTCTGGCAAGACAATTTCGACGGTGTAGGTATCAATAGATCCGTCTGGACCTACGATGTCGGCAACTCGGGCTGGGGCAATAACGAATTACAAAATTACACCGATGACAACACGAATGCCTACATTGAAAATGGCAACCTAGTTATCCAGGCACTGCGCAACACAGATGGTAGCTTCTCATCCGCACGCCTGAAAACATTGGGGCGGCTCTCGTACAAATACGGCACCATCGAAGCTCGCATCAAACTACCCGACCTCGACACCGGCCTCTGACCCGCCTTTAGGCAACTCGGCAGTAATTATGGCCAGGCCGGTTGGCCTGCCTGTGGCGATTTGGATACCCTGGAAGCCGGCATGGCTGAAGCGCTAAGCAGTGGCAGTGCAAATTCGGCCGTCTCCGGTGCCTTTCACTGGCACCATGAGTCCGATGAATACACCGGGCAGGCAGACTACGACCAGAGCAAGCACCTGATTGAGAATTTTGAATTCAGCCACGACTTAACTGAGGACTATCATATCTTCGGTATGACTTGGACCCCCAAGTGGATCGCGATGTGGGTGGATAGCGAGGCTAATAAAGTCATTCGTATTGACAGTGGGGATCCAACTTTTGACGAATTTCGTCAGAACCACTTCCTAATTCTCAACCTAGCCGTTGGTGGTATTTTCCCACAGATATTCACTCATGAAGAAATTACCGCACTCATGCCGGCCAAAATGTATGTGGACTACGTGCGTATCTACGACAACGACGCCAGCGATTACAGCACCGAACTCACTCTGGCCGAGGAGAGCGCAAAATCTGACAACCCCGGTCTCTACGGCAAAGAAGGAGATGTCACCGAATCCCTGGAGCTCGGTACAGATACCGAACTCTATATTTGGAATAACATGGAGGGTGCCGTAAGTACCAAAGATAGTGATGCGTTGACATTTAATATTGGTGCCAGCGATTGGTTTGGTATGGTCTTTTCGATGCACTATGACCTCAACTTGATATACTACCAGAATGGCCTCCTGAATTTGCGTATTAACACTACGAGTATAGAAACCATCGGCATTGGTATTGCGAGCACCGGCAGCGGGAATGGTACCTGGGTCGACCTGGTCCATGGTGATGAGGAATGCGGCTTAGAACGCGACAGTGAATGGCATCCGACATCCATCCCCGTTCGAGATTTCAGCGATGAGGTCGACATGTCGAATGTACTCCAATTATTCGAATTGTTGGGTGCAGGGGGTGATATCAGCGAAATCGAAATCGACAATATTTACTTTTCCAGCAATTCACATAACGATCATTCTCAGCATCCCCGACACAAATGCCACAAAGAACATAAACACCCAAGAGGCGCCCCAAACACTCCACTTAAGAGCGATAACTGATCCCAGAAAGTTAATCATCCGGCAATGAAAGAGATAAATATTCCTCTATATCATAGCCGTCTATATTAGCGCTTCTAGCTGTATTAATTCGTCGACAAAAGAATCAATAAGTCTTTGTATTGACCAAGCCAGCCGTATGTATCTCGGCCAGCAGAGGCAGCCCCCGTAAAAAAAGGAATCCCCCCAAAACTCGCCATTAATTTGATGATCTTCTATTGAGTGCAAAGGCCTCCAACCACTTGTATTCAGAACCTTCATTTCGCCAACCTTATAGGCAGATAACCAACGCAAAATACTTAGATTGATCAAGTGGATTTATCGAGGACCGCTCAGCGGGTCTGGCTATTCAGTGGTGCTGAAGAGACCTGCGGTATCACAATCGACAATATCGACGATTCTGGGACAGTATCAATCATGATAGCGATACCAGGGAAGACGCCTGGGATGAATCCAGAAGCAGGCAAGATTATGATGGAGCAAAGAGCCGCAAAACCGAACCACCAAGCACACACTCTATCGACTAGGAAGTCACAATACCGCCTAGACCGTATAGGGAAATAGCGACTCAATCATCTGGACCACAATGGTTCCTCTTGTGTGATAGCGCGAATAAGAAAACCAACCCCTATCAACGCCTCCGATGAACGCCTAAAATGTGCGGAGCCAGACACAGACACAGACACAGACACAGACACAGACACAGACACAGACACAGACACACAGGAAATGTTATCTGAGAAATCAGCCACTTCTAAATGAACCAGGTACCAGATCAGAATGCTGGTGCCTATTCAGTAGCCAAGAGAAGGACGGGGAAATATCCTATATCCCAGTAATTTGAGTGACATTACTGGTAAAAATTCCCAAGATAGATTGACTTATAGGAATATCCAATCACTAAATCTATCCCCGAAAGACCATCGCCAAAATTGAGCGGCCCTGCTTCAAGTAGCTGTGAAACAAGTTTCCAACCGGCTCGGCCAACACCTCAGCTCCCACCCGCTCAAAACCCAGAGATAAATAGAAAGGCTCTAAATGCGCATAGGGAAAGGTATAGGTATCCCGGTCAAAGCGCTCGGCAAGGAGTACCAGCAACGCCCTCGCAACTCCCCGCCCCTGGTGATCTGGAGCCACCGCAACCCCCGACAGCAATTTAAAAGCTTCGTACCTCCTTATATAACCACAGCCCACCACTTCGCTCTGTTCGCTGCGCACCACTGCACAGTCCTCGTGTCGCTTGGCTTTGCCACGGAATCCGTGCATGCGGTAAAATTTGTTCGCCAGCGGAATTTCGATATCCGTCAGCCATTGAGGGCTATAAGAAGGCTGTATGACCGCCATGAATCCACCGAAACCTGTAATAGAGAAATGCCCAGAGAGACCTGTAATACCTGCCTGCGCCCACCTAACGTCTGTTACTGCAGCGCACTGGTGAATCTGGCCAACACTGTGAAGGTAGTGATCATACAGCACCCACAAGAAGAGAAGCACCCGTTTAATACCGGTCGTATGACGCATTTGTGTCTGGATAACAGTGAGATGATAATCACGGAGACACTCACTAGTGATCAGTTAAACACTCTGCTAAGCAAGCCCTCAGCTCTTCTCTACCCCTCTTTGGCATGGCTGCCTGACAGTATCCAGTTAGATGGAAATCGGTATGTAAGTGATAATACTGACAGCCAGTATTTGATGGTTGAACAGCTGATCGTCATAGATGCCACATGGAAAAAATCAAAGAAGATTCTTCACTTAAATCCCAGCCTACAAAAAATTCCCAGGGTTAATCTGGGCGACAGCCTGGAATCAAACTACTCCATTCGCAAAACCTCTATCTCCAACGGACTCTCAACCATTGAAAGTATTACCAAAGCGATGTTGATACTTGAGAACAATAGGGATTTTTTACAACTACTCAAGCCCTTTGAGAAAATGGTGGCCTTACAGCAATTGAATTACCGGAAAAAAACTAAAGCAGCTATTCGCATTTGATCAGCCAACAAGCTCGCGGCAAACCACACAGCGCCCTTCAGAATACTCATAAAAGTACTAAGCCACACTTGCACCTGAGAAGAACAGGCTTATCACCCCTTGGTAAGTTAAAATACACATAAAAATCGACAGAGCATATCGAATAATTGAACGATACCAATACTCATCTATTGTTGATTGAAACTTAAACCCTGCAAGCAAGCCTATATAGGTAACAAGTGTGATCATAGACAGAGGCACTAATTGTAAATCCTCGAAAGTAAAAAAAAGAGAAAACACCGCAAGTTGCATTAATTCCCCAATCAAGAAACAGATATTAGCCACAAGGATGATTTCCTTTGTTGACCTAACCCTTTCAAGCAAATAGATCATTAATAGTGGCGCAATTGCATTAGTAGCACCCCCTATTAAACCCGCCGAAGCCCCCATAAGCACAGGGAACGCCACTGGCCTAGACGACAGCAAACACAGATATTTTCGTAGAAAACCAGATAATAAATATAATAATATCGCGCCAGCCAAAAGCAGTTTTAAAACACTCGCATTGGCCCAAGTAAGCAGCCACGCGCCCGACAGACTCCCCAGAGAGACGACCGCTATTAGTAGGTAGTGTTCTTTTAAGTCAACACTGTAATTCCGGCACTGATACAAGCTAAAAAGTATTGCCAGAAACGATGGCACTATTGTGAAGGTAATCGCAACTTTTAAATCGTAAACCAGCGCAAGTACAGGCGTTGCGAGCATAGGAAACCCCACACCCAATGCTCCATGAATAGCAGCTGCTGACAAAACCAATAAAAGGCCTATTATAATTATTTCGATTTGCACCAGTGCTCCAGTCCATTGGATACCTTAATTTCAAGTAGCCACTTTAACCCACAAAAGAAGCATTATCATCAAAGCGGGCCATCATTCGAAATAGATATTCAATAAGTACCACAAGCCCTTGAGCCGAATTACACCTGAATGATACACCAAATAAACTGATAAAAGAGCCAAATGTCAAACAGGTAAAATACTAATCATTTTCTAAGTGATGCAGCTGTATGGTTAAATATTATCCAGGAGCAGAGGTACCCCATATTCTTTCAGGTGGCTCCCGTTAGAGACCTGCATCTAGACTGTATCGGCAACCTCTTTAGGCATCACAAAAGTATCCGTGATCGAAATCAATTGCTCAACATAGATTTAAATCACATTACAACCATCGAATACCAAGCGTTTATTGTTCGGAACAATCCTGGCACGGCAACCTCCCAACATCATGATTTGCTAACACCTCATGTTCATTATTCACTCCTGCATCCTGCATTTAAGTTTAACGTCCCGCACAATGTATAAGACTCAATACTGATGAGTAGATTGTAATTTAAAGACAGAAATTACACTTTCCGAAATTTAACAAATTTAACTTTTTCAGTAACATCTCACAAACGGCCCGACTTTATAAAGCAGTGATAGCTCAGGCTAATTTTTTTGGCTGGATATTGAGTTCAAAGTGAGTCAATCGATAACGGACATAGAAATAACATCAGCAAATGTATTCGGCAACTACCTGCTGCTTCCCTGCATAACTCAAAAAAATGAAAGTCCACTATTTATTTAACCGTAGAGCCAAGGAGCTATATGCTGAGACTTCCTGAACGAACATCACTCATATAAATCGACAACAAATTACGTTATAGAAATACATGCTGCATACATTCTGAAAGAATTAATCTATCCCTACATCTATCGATCCAATCTTGAGCATCAAATTGTGCTTAGGATTTAGAACTCATGCCCTCTAAAAACCGACCTTACCCCGACAAAATGGATAAATTCCAGGTAAGAAAAATCTATCTTTAAAAATATAGATATTCTGGAATAAAAACCTCTGTACTACAAACGGAATAGAGGATATATCCACCAAATTGATTAGTGAATATATCCTCCGTAACGATTTGTCTCCGTTATTGGCCTGCCACCTTTGAAAGATAAAATTGATAAGCACGGTGAGCAATTTGGTGGCCTATCGCCTGGCCTGCCGGCACTGAAGGTTCAAAGTGTACACCAGCCCAAACACGGCTGTTACCACAGTCCTCTTCAAATGATGACCAAGTTGGGAAATTCAAATACAAATCAGTTTGTGGCGTTATCCCAGGTTCAATCTGAGAGCTTCCTGTAAGCGCGGGTACCGTATATCCTAAAATGTCCCCTTGAGGCAAAAAGAGACGACTTGTTTCTGCATGTGCCGCACAAAAACTCGCAGATGCCGACGGATATTCTGGGTGATCAGCAACCGGTAAATAGCTCGTCCACTGGCTGGCAGGCAAATCGCTTACCGTTCCCTTACCTACTCCACCCCAAGCAGTAACAGGTGCGTCTTTATAAATATATCGAACAGCGGAAAAAGGCCGCACGGAATTATGACGACGCTTCTCTTTCCAAATAGTAATCGCTGTGTCAAAGGCAGCCATATTAGTTAAGAAATCATAATGAATAAAATCCATTAATGATAAACCCTGGGATTCCGACGCGAATACAGCAGCAAAACCTAAGCTGAATATTTTCATGTCAAACAATTCAGCTTTCATTTTCTGCTCATCAGTTAAATTAGCAGACGTATTTAGCACATCATTTACTTGCGCCACATAACTTGGAAAATTCCAAATTTTCGATTTCAACGGTACTGGTGAAGTAAATTCTTCCGGCGATTCATAACTGTATGGTGTGGTTAACGCAATTTGGGGCGTGACGAATTGCTGAACCCGGTATACCCCTGGGCGATCCATTAAAACCGCCGGTTGCCACTTAGAGGGAAAACGTAATTTGTATGCAGTATTGGCTGGTTTGAAATTAGTATAATCGGCATAAGGCAATCGATGATATAGTTGATCGCCCTCATTGCCCAATTGATTCATACCGTCATTAGCGCGCCCCTCCAATACTTTTCTACCTGCATAGTTTCCTATACCAATCGGTGTAGTGGTATCTTCTGAAATATTGTCAGGATCTAGGCCTAACTCAATCAACATATTATCCCACTCAGATATCAAATGCGGAAACAAACCACTTAATACTTTATGAGATGCATAAGAAAGCGCAATGTTTAATTCACCATTGTCTGTCGATGGAGGCATCCGCCCAATATCAGAGTAGACTCCTTTAGCGGTGGGATGATAAGGCGCTGTTGCATCATACCAAGAGTTGGTGATCAGTGTCGTAAAACGAAGTACAAGCGTTGCGTCATTAGCCGCGGGCGACACTTCGAAAATCGCACATGCTGCTAATGGAATTATATTTTGTACTGCGGCATTACAAGTTCCTAGATCCACAGAGCTGCACTTTGGCGGTAATGGAACATTCGCCAGCTGTGGACACGTAAGAGCTTTCGCCTGCCAACTTACCGAAATAAATAAAATCCCCAAAATACCTTTTACAACTTTCTTACAAATTATATTTGTTAGCATTGACATCTCCTTTTATGTTTGATCATTATGCTTTTAAGGTCCATCGATCCTACAAACACCTTTTAGGATTACTACGCACAAATACTTCAAAAACCAATTCAACCTTCTATATCCGCTGCCCTCCATCTCTTTAGAAATTGTCATAACCTCCATATTTACTGATTTTTTTGAACTCAGAAAAAAATAGTCAAAGAACATAGTAAGCCGAGTCTACTCAGCGGTTTCGCTGAGAAACAGAGTTATGCAACCAATACCGCTAATGCCTTCGCAACCATGAACAACCATCAACTTAGATGGCCCCACATTCAAAACCTCAACAGAGAGAGGTGCTTCTACCTTGCTTGGTGATCTTTGTTTTTTGGCATCACACCTAAACCTAACGTCGTAATTTTCGACCAAAATGAGATGGTGGCTTCTTGTGTATTCTTTTTAAATAAAAGGCAACACACAAAGTTTTGGCAGTATTGTCTTGTATGACTATTTTTGTCTGATACTGAGATTGAAAATCCTTTTCTTACGTAGGTAAATTGAGACCCTCCTTCGGTGGTCACCGAAGATCTTGCCTGCAAGCATTCATACATTATTGCCCCATAAAGAACATTAATAAGTAGAAATGTGACAGGCACTCGTGAGATATAATTCAAACAGCCATATTGGACCACAATCAAAAGTAGAAAAGCGGTGACAGCTTATCTTATGGGGCTTCAAGAGATCAATATAGGAATCGATAGAAGCAGAAATAAATCCATGTCTTAGTGAGAGCTGTCGACCAGTTATTTAGTGCCCCCAGTAATGGCAATGGCATCAAAAACACCATTAAACAACTTTAACCTATGAACTAAAAAGAGTACTCACTCAATACAAAGGAAGACACGAGCTGAATTTCATCTGTGCAGACCATAAAGCTGAGACAGCTAATATTGTGTTGGTCCAATACTTCCGGACACTTCGCTAAGATGGTAAAACTACCAAGCAAAGTGTCCGGAAGAATTAGACCCTACAGAGTATGTTCCTATAGTGGAATTTTTATTCGCTGAAGGTAAGCTTATGCAATTTAACGCCCACAACACGGACCGGAGCCGTAAAGCGGCGGAGGTCCAGTAAATACGAAGTACTTGCGATCTTGCCTGTGCTTGTTATACGTTTCTCTGCTCATACTTTAAATTTTTTCTTTCTTCTTCGCTTAGAACAATTCCACTAAACTTTTCCAGCCAAGCCCCGTAGCGCTTAAAATTCTCTCTAGCTTCAACTAATGTAAAATCATTATTAAGGTCGGACTTTATATCTAATACCAGCCCATTTTCATTTGTGCAATCATAATCATCCTCCCAGTAGCATACTGGACAAATCAGACATTTCCCACGCTCGACCAGGGAATAATAGTCACAGCATCCACATTGGACTAGTTGAGAGCCTATTTCATATTCAGCTAATTTCATTGGCACTCTCTATGTATACCCTCAACGTTGGTCTTGCCCACAAAAAGAAGGCCCTCTAACTATGCGTAGTTTCGTTCGTATTCTGCTGGACTAACATAGCCCAATGCAGAGTGCCTTCGAACCCTATTGTAGAAAATCTCAATGTATTCAAACACCTCAGATTTTGCTTGCTCTTCGCTTTCGAATGTTCCGGCATAGACCAGCTCGACGTTTAGCCTGCTAAAGAATGATTCCATTGCCGCAATATCCCAACAGTTAGCTTGGCGACTCATACTCGGCTTGTACTTGCTTTCGGACAAGAGATCCTGGTATTTCTGCGAACGATATTGCACCCCCCTGTCAGAGTGAACTATTAGTCCAGGCTTTATTTGTCGTCGCTCTAGAGCCATTTTCAATGCTCGACGTGTCAATTCATCGGTCATCTGGGAGTCGAATGCCCAACCTACAATACGATGAGAGTACAGATCCATAACTACCGCGAGGTACAACCACCGCTCCAGAACCCAGATATACGTAATGTCACTTGTCCAGCGGCAATTTGGTCGATTCACATCAAAGCAACGCTTAAGTAAGTTGGCGGAGATATTAATGCTCCCCTCTACCGGCTGACTATATCGAAAGCCTTTGCCATTTCTCGCTTTAATATGCTCCTGTTGCATAAGCTTAGCGACGTAGTTCCGTGAGCATGGCTCACCTAGCTCTTGAAGCTCGCAAGCGATTCTAGGCGCGCCATAACGACCTTTAAGCTCAGAAAACGTCTCTCGGATTTTCTCGATTGTTCGTATCTTTCTAATCGTGCGAGCAGATGGCAACCGCCCCCGCCATCGATAATTACCCGATCTTGAGACTTCTAAACACCGACACATCAAGCTAACCGGGAATGACCCTACATGCTCTTGCATCAGTGGGTACTGATGCTCTTGGTGGTTTGCAAAGTACACAGCTGCCTTTTTTTAGAAATTCAACCTCCTGACGAGCTTCATGCAGTTCCTTCTTGAGCTTGTGAACTTCAGCGCTTTCCTGTTTGGAATAGTCAACGCCGTCTAAACTATTAAAATGCTTATCAGACAGTCGATTAAATTAACGACGCCAGTTGTAGATCTGCTGTGGCTGACGCCTAGCTCTCGCACCACAGAAGCCGTTGTTGCTACAGGCTTTTCCGCTCACTTAACTGCTTCTCTGCGGAATTCCTCCGTATACGCCTGAGTTCTTTTCTTACCCATGATACACCTCCGTGTTAGGCCGAAATCTAACTATACAGGGTGTCTACTAAACGTGGGTAAGTCTTACTCCTAACGCCGCCGCTGTGTTTTATACACATCATTTAAGTCCATTTAAAGCCTCCGCTGCCTCCATATAATGGAGAAGTTTAGTGTACCCCTGCCAAACGGTTTTAACTCCAGGCTCACCATCGCCGCTCCGCCCCAGAAAGCCTCCAAGTCCTGCCAACATACGAGTTATATCTCTCATACTTGGAGCTTCATTTGGTGGGGAGGTTTTAGCTTGCATTATCCATATCATACGCCACTCTTTTTCAGAGTAGACTTTCGTACACGATGTATCAGGAAGCGTTCGTGCTCGTGTTGTCATGGAGTGTAGACGCCACCCAATAATCATATAGATTGCAATACAGTTCAGCATTCGCTGCTCGGTTCTAAAGCGATTACTTTCTATCTGGCATCCGCCTTTCACCACTCTAAAATAGGTTTCAATTTCCCATCGACTTCGATACCACTCAATGATGATCCTCGCTTGCTTAAAGTCCTCAACTGCAAGATCGGTCAGCAGCATCCATTCAATACCTTTTTTGCCTTCTGGTGG
>NZ_CANMKV010000054.1 GCF_947498635.1 uncultured Microbulbifer sp.
GTGGAAGCTTACTAGCCTACAGCCAGCTGACCTCTCTCGCTATTGCCAAGTGTGTCGGTTGTTATGGGAATCTAGGTTGTACTGCTTCTCGATACCGTTAACTTCTTGTTCCGAAAAACGACGGAAGTTGTATTTCCAGCGCTCTGCACCAAAGAGAGAGTAATCCTTATCCAAACGACTCAGCTGTTTAAGTTGTTGTTTGATGCTCAGAAGCCGGCTTTCTATATCTTGTATACCCATTTAAACATTTATAAATTATATTGTTGCCTAGATTATAACGTTTAACTCAAGGACTGAAGTACCTCCTCCACATCCTGTCCCGCTGTAACCTTACGATGAAAAAGACCACTTCAATTTGCGCCATTTTGTTAATCTCAATTCGCGACTATATTTATTGCGATCAGAAGTCCCACACATAAAACAGAAAGATAAAAACCATCCTTGAACTTAGGCGGCTACTTGTTTACAACAATCAAAGGAGATATTTTCGATTTATACCGATGATTTAAGCTAATTTTAACAATTTAATCTCATCGAATATGTTCCCAAGAATATTATCCCCGAACAATAGCTAACACATTTTAAAAACATAAATACAGCTGAAAAGATAGGCGCCGAAATGATCTTATTGGAATTTATTCAGATTGTTTTCAGTAACAAAACTGTGTAAGGTAAGTGAATATTTCTCGATATTTTGATCGCTGCTGAGCATTATTATTTGTGAGCAAGTCGGATTCAAAATATTGAAGAACTTTATAAATAGCCTATTCCCTCAAAGGAGAACGGTAGCGTGAGATAAAAGTAAGTAAAAGTCGCTGACCCAAGGTGCTACCAACACCAGGGGCCAGCTAACCAAATTGATAAGCAACCTATCAAGATGGCTGCATGGATGATACGCTAGAAACCCGCTTGTCTTCAATAAAGTGGAGCACATTCAGTAACTTGAGGCAATTACTCAGGTTTTGGCAGCGTTGTGTCCGTCTTTTCTACTTTTATGCCTACCGTTCCCGTGCCCCACCCCGCATTCACTCTTCAACTTTCTTTCACAGCTTTCCCTTTGAGGAAAGGCTACCCATGGTTTGAGTATCGTTAGGGAATAACATATGTTGATTTTGACTCGCCGAATTGGCCAAAACCTCAGAATTGGGGCTAATGTCTCAATCACTGTATTGAACGTTAAAGGCAATCAAGTACAAGTAGGAATAAAGGCCCCCAAATCTTTAGCCGTTCACCGCGAAGAAATTTATAATCGTATCCAGAGGGAACAGAAGATAGGCAAGTAAAATCTGTGAGCGGAAAACCTGGACCAATTATTGGGGGCAGAGTCGAGTAAGCTAAGGGGTACACTGCCACCAATTATTGGCCTTTCGCGCGAGCGATCATACTTACCGCCAAAAGCTCAATCAGCTTGAAACTCAGCGATTATTACGAATTGGAGATACGCTATCTTCGAAGACTATATGTCGTCTTCGAAATTTTTTATCCTGAATGTATTCCGGTTGACTAATCCGATCCATTCGAAAATGGCGAAAGTCATTACGAGCAGGGTCCCAAGCTACCAGATACCATAAGGGTGGCAAGATCAACATAGCTTGCGGTTCAACAACCCGGTTAGTTAATGCCCCTTTCGCATCACGATATTGGAAGCTCAGGTATAGTCGCTGGAGAAAAGCTGTTTCAAATGTAGGCAGTAGTAAGGGCGACATCTCTCCGACATTAGATATGTCTACCTCCGGTGAAAGCTTACCGATGTACAGGCAATCCATAAACCTGCGTAGGTCACGTACTTTATCCACAGGCAAAGCCTTCTCTATTTTTGCCAGCCCGGCATCCGCAAGATCCGAAAAGGGCAAACTCCCTGCTGCACGCACGGATGCAACGCTAATGAGCAGCGCAAAAATCTCGGCGACCGAGAGCCGAGCTGTGGTTTGAACCGATTGCGGATCAAGTTGCAGGCCGCCCCCCGGGCCAGGCTCAGAATGGATAACAAAGCCCTCATCCCGCAATGAGCTGATATCACGCAGCACTGTGCGCCTGGATGCGCCAACTTCAGCGGCTAAATCGGCAATCGTTAAAGTGCCCTTTCGGCGAAGGCTCCGTACTATGGCGTCTTGTCGGAGACGTACATTCATTTTACATGGACATCAATTAATGGTGACAGTTTTTGGCACCATTAGATTCTAGCCTATGCACTCACGATCCAGCAAAGGGATGTTGAAGTTGAAACAACCCTCAAGGATAGAAATCGGAGCCTGCTGGTAAATAGCGGCTCTCAGGGCCTCGCCAAAAAAGAGAAAGTAAATTGTCTAGAATACCCGATTTCCCCAAACCTACTCTTATCTCAGTCAATGGCATTGAGCTAGAGGTCTTTGAAGCAGGCCAACAGAACATAGGAAACCCCGTTGTGCTTTGTCACGGATGGCCAGAACATGCCTTTTCCTGGCGCCACCAAATGCCCGCTCTCGCCGCAGCGGGCTACCACGTTATCGTTCCCAATCAGCGAGGCTATGGCAACTCATCCTGCCCAACGGAAGTAACCAGCTATGACATTGAACACTTAACCGGCGATCTTGTCGCACTTCTAGATCATTACGGATACCAAGATGCCGCCTTTATCGGTCATGATTGGGGTGCAATGGTGGTTTGGGGCATAGCGCTATTACATCCAAACCGTATTAAAAAAATTATAAACCTAGCACTGCCCTATCAAGCCCGAACAGAAAAACCTTGGATCGAGTTTATGGAAGAATTTCTAGGAAACGACTATTACATCGTTCACTTTAACCGACAGCCAGGCATCGCGGACGCTGTGTTAGACGCAAATACTACCCAATTCCTTCGCAATATATTCCGTAAGAATATGCCTCCAGCACCACCAGAACCTGGAATGATAGTGATCGATCTCGCCAGAGCAGAAGCGCCAGTTGGCGAGCCCTTAATGGGTGATAACGAACTGGCTGTTTTTATTTCTGCATTTGAGAAAACAGGGTTCATGAGTAGCATTAATTGGTATAGAAACCTTGACCGCAATTGGCAGATCTTGGCGGATGTAAAGCCAATCATTCAAAAGCCAACACTGATGATTTACGGCGATCGTGATTTGATCGCGAAGTCTGCCAATCTAAAAGAATTCGTTCCTAATGTTGATGTTGTCAGCCTAGATTGTGGCCATTGGATTCAACAAGAGAAGCCAGAAGAAACAAATCAAGTAATTTTAAAGTGGTTAGAACAATAGGATGCCATCTAATGCGAATAGCAATAATTCTTAGAGGGTAGTGTAAATTTTAAGCGTACAAGATTATAGATGTGTTAATTCACTAATATTACACTACCCCAATTATTACCAAGCACAACCTTTAAAACTAATCTTGAAATTAACCAATATGTCATAGAGACCACGGGTGGATGCCGGCCTAAATAGCGACAACTATCGAGCAAAGTTACATTTTGGTCGTTCAGGCCTGATATGAAAGTTACCTGTTTTAAAATGGTGACTTGTCAGCTCGGCTTTAAACTAACTCAAATTAGATTTTTCTTTTTCCACTGAATAGCGCAACACAGCCTTTTATTTCTATTTGATACTCTTCAAACCTATTCGCAAGATAGGTTTGAAGATCTCCCTGGCAATCTTCAACATTTGAAAAAATACCCTTTTGGTTATATATGTGCATTAATTTCTTTGCCACAGTATTTCTAGGTACACCCTCTGATAAAATAGTTGAGCCAAATACAACACCTGATTCAGCAAGCAGTGTACTAATGTGATCTAAGGCAGACAGCTTATCAGATAATTTTCCAGGAAGACAATGCAACAAGTAATTTAGAGAAATTGATTCAAATTTTCCAGCGGCTATGTCTACTTCATCTAGCACGTTACAGCGAAATTGAAGCGGATTATACCGAACAACCCTAGCGGCAGTAACATCCAAGCTATTTTGGTTCAAATCCATCAAACCCAGCCTTACATCACCGGGAGGGAATTGGCACTTGTCGAGAAAATACCCTGTTCCAACACCAACATCCAAATGGTTTGACGTAATATGCCGGTTGAAGTGCTTGAGAATATCTGCAGTAGGACACTGCCAGATGTATCGATTGGATAATCCTAGAACCCAAAGATCATATAACCAGAGCACGGGCTTGGAGTAAACAGCCTGCCCCTGCTCCACCTCTTTTGTTATCGCCATGTATTTCTCCTACAAGTCTGACTGGAAAGTAAATATCGATCAAGTTTATAACACCATGGTACCACCTCTTTGATGGAAGCGAGAAATCGCGCTCCAGACGGTGAGGAATAGTTATTCTTGTGAAAAGGCTGTATGGCAATAAAATTATTTTTACGTATAAAATACAATTCTTATGTCTAAACAATTGAGTACAGAAGCACACTTTAACCTCTATTGCATTTTGAATTTGCACATCAAAAATTTATCAAGAAAAAATCAAGCATTTTGTAGAGCCCAGCACAATTCTTGAAGAGATAAATCAGCGCAAACCCTAAACTTTTAGTCGCAGGTGTATCAGGCTAAAAATACTTACTCGTAAAGTAGTTTTAACTTTATCTGACAGTAACCGATTTTCTACAGAGAATTCTATCGGGATATAGCATGAACCAATAGAAATTTCGAGCGCTTAAAATCTACTACTTTCCATTACTCAGATACTTTTCTCGCACCTGATTAATCAGGCCACCAGCCTCTAGCACTTCGAGTTCATCTATTGACAAATCACTCCACAGATTAATACTCTCGCCAGATGACTTAATCAAAAGCTTTACAGAGTTGTTTGACTTCAATTGTGCTATTGGCTTGTCAATCTCAAGGATTGAATCCTGCTCAAGTCGATCGTAATCATCAAAGCTATCAAAAAGCAGTGGCAGCACACCAAAGTTAATGAGATTACGGCGGTGGATACGAGCCATGCTTTTTGCAATTATGCACCTTACTCCAAGAAATCGTGATGATACCGCTGCATGTTCACGGCTGGAGCCTTGCCCATAATTTTCACCACCAACAACAAAACAGTCACCATTCAGTTTTATCGCCCGCTGGTAAAATGTTTCATCGATACGTGAAAATGTATAGCGACTAATGGCGGGGATGTTTGAGCGCAAAGGTAAAATCTCAGCTCCGGCAGGCAGTATTTCATCTGTCGAAACATTGTCACCCGCTTTCAGTAATAGCGGGCCCGTTAAGGTCTTTGGAAGCTTTTCAAAGTTTGGCAACGGCTTGATATTTGGACCTTTAATCAGCTCAACTGCTACAGGGATTTCTTGGGGTGGCTGAAGTAAAGGTCTTATATCTGGCAGATACTCCGGCTCACTAAAGCTGGGATAATCCATGTCCAGATCACGAGGATCGGTAATCACGCCCTTCAGTGCACTAGCAGTGGCGGTTTCAGGGCTGCATAAATAGACTTGGTCATCTGCTGTGCCGGATCGACCAGGGAAGTTACGTGGCACAGTACGTAGGCTGATACGGCCAGTGGCGGGGGCTTGCCCCATGCCAATACAGCCGCCGCAGCCTGTCTGGTGCAAGCGCGCACCAACTTCAAGTAGTTTTGTGAGATCGCCACTCCGGCTAAGCTCTTCGAGTAATTGGCGCGAGGTTGGGTTGATATCAAAAGAGACGTCGTCGGCTAAACGACGACCTGCGACAATGCGCGCTGGTATGGCGAAATCCCGCAGCCCCGGGTTAGCAGAAGAGCCAATATAGCTCTGGTAAATAGGGCGGCCCGCCACCTCACGTACGGTTACCACTTTATCTGGGCTGGATGGGCAGGCGATTAGCGGCTCAAGATCAGATAAATTGATAGTATCTTCTTCGTCATAGCTCGCACCCTCATCAGCTTTCATTTCTACATAATCGCTTTCTCGGTGCTGCTGTTTGAGAAAGGCTTTCACAGCTTCATCGGCGGGAAACACACTGGCAGTGGTACCCATCTCCTGCCCCATATTGGCGATCACATGACGGTCCATCGCGGTCAGATTGGCGAGGCCTGGGCCGTGATACTCGACAATCTTATTCACACAGCCCTTAACTGTTTGCCGGCGTAACATTTCCAGGATAATGTCCTTGGCACTAACCCATGGCGGTAATTCACCCTCAAGCTTTACACCGAGCACTTTCGGCATTTTCAGCGCAAAGGGAACGCCAGCGATGGCCATGGCCACCTGTAAGCCACCGGCACCAATAGCCAACATGCCCATAGAACCCGCTGCACAGGTATGGCTATCGGCGCCAAGTAACGTCTTTCCGGGGATATCAAAGCAAGCCATATGTACCGGGTGGCTTACACCATTACCGGGACGTGAAAACCAAAGTCCAAACTTGCGACAGGCGCTTTGCAGGAACAGGTGATCATCGGCGTTTTTGTAGTCCGTTTGTAGAAGGTTATGGTCTACATACTGTGCGGAAAGCTCAGTCTTGATTTGTGATAAACCAAGCGCCTCTAGCTCTAACATGACCAGAGTACCGGTACCATCCTGTGCCAGCGTTTGATCTATCGTTATCTCTATTGGGCTGCCGGGCTCTAATGAGCCATTCACGAGATGGCTCTGGATCAGTTTCTGCGCGAGATTCATAGCCATAATGGATACCCTTAAGTGAAACGCCTTAAGTTGGGAAACGCCTCCTGCGACGCTTCCAGACCATGATCATTGTAGTTCGACCTTTGATAGATATTATGTTGGCTTATCTATTCTGTCCTATTCATAAGGCTAAATAGGCGTCTGAGCGATATCCTTCAGCCTTCTGTCATCGCGAAGAGGCACTAACTTAATCAGCACCTTGGATATCAATATTTTCTCTCTTTATTATTATGGACTGAACCTATCCACCAACATGGCGCTGTGTGGATAGGATTGTCGACTGTTCATATCTCTGGGATAAGAAGGAATTATATCCGTTTCCTATTTCGGCCATAAGATGAGAATATCTGGATGAGAATGAATTTTACCTCGGCGAGCTTGATGTGTTGGACTTGTAGTCTGCTTAGAAAAAAGTAGGGAAAGTCTATTATATTTTCACAATAGACTCATAGCCTCCCACTGTTCCATACTGTGTGTAGATCAACTATCTTCTGCACTGAGTAATTTCCCCACAGAGTTGATGTTTATACAGCCACTTCATTAATAAAATACTACTGTTAAATATATACTATTGATCTAAACACACTTTTCGACACATATTTAGTATGCAGACAAATACAGTATTAGCTATTGATCCTAGTGCCATCTTTCTGGAATCGTACTCAATCAATGGTGTCGAGGAGAGACAACAGTGGCGATAAGAATTCTATCTATTGATGGAGGGGGAATCCGGGGTATATTACCTGGAGAGATATTGGTCTCACTAGAACACAAGCTCAAAGTGAAATCAGGAAACCCTGACGCCAGAATAGGGGATTATTTTGACTTGATAGCCGGAACAAGCACCGGCGCAGTATTGGGCGCCGCATATGTATGCCCCAATAAGAAAGGAAAGCCAAAATTTACAGCTCAGGAGGCAGTCAATATCTACCTGGAAGAAGGTGATAAGGTTTTTGAAAGTGGAACCTGGCCTTATTTCGATAAATTGAAACTTTTAAGGGGAGAAAAATACTCTACCCATGAGCTCGAAAGAGTATTAAAGAAGTATTTTGGTAAAACAACGCTAAGCAAATTGTTAAAACCCACCTGTTTTGTTTCCTATGACATCAACAAACGTGAACAAATCATATTCAGGCAGCACTGTGCCATAGTGAGGAAGGAAGACTTTCTGGTAAGAGACCTTCTGAGAGGTAGTACCGCTGCACCAACCTACTTTGAACCCGCACGCATTTATTCACTACCGCCACTAAATAAAAAATATGTCCTGGTCGATGGCGGCATGGTAGCCAGTGATCCAGCTTTATGCGCCTATTCAGAAGCCATTAAGTTTACTGGCATCTCCGGAATCAAGGATATGATCATTGTTTCCCTTGGGACTGGCAAACAATTAAAAAACTACAAATACAAAGAAGTAAAAGATTGGGGCATTTTTAACTGGACCAGACCTACCATTGATATTGCGCTGAACGGAGGGGCCCAGATGACCCACTACTACCTAAAACAAATTACATCTACGGTAGAAAACACTGAGTATTATAGGCTTCAGCCCAACCTATATAATGCTGATCCCGCAATGGATAATGCCTCAGCAGAAAACCTAAGGAAATTAAAAAAATCGGGACAACAGAATGCAAAGGATTTTGATCATGAATTAGATGAAATTGCGTTCACATTGGTAAACACTCACGGCAGCCATGAGTATCAGCAATACAATAGGTAATCATCAAAAACTCTGATTCAGACGTTATTACTTGAAACCAAGCTACATAAAATTCAGCGAACAAAAATTATGTGCTTGTGGCGCCGCTCCCAGAACAGCCGGTAAATTCGAGCCGATAACTCTCATCCATCCCTAGCATGATACTAACTGCTAGATGCCTCTCTTAATATGACCTCCTTTAATAAGATTCCTAGTGCTTCTCGATCAGCCCTCATATTCCCACCAAGCACTTTGATAACTTTATCAAAATTGGCATTATCATCGAAGCTCCGATAACATATCCCTTCAGAATTAATTAGACCAGAGTCAAGCAGTATGACTGTCGAGTCGATCAACTTCCCCCTCAATTCAAGTCTAGATAGATCGGCAAGGCCATGCCTCATGATAATCGAACCAGTATTATAAGACATGGACCGACAAGACTCCTCTACCGTGAGTCACATAGTAAGCAGTAACAAAAAATTTAAGTATTTAAAACAAAAGGACTAATATTTGAACCCCAGATCTCTTTTCTTTTGGATGTGTAGTCTATCCGTAGTAATTATTCTTGGCTTTGCTCCCAGCTATTTTATAGCTTATAAAAGCTTATCTTCGCTGCATCATATACATGGACTAGCTTCCTTTCTTTGGATCACGCTCATGTGTGGTCAGCCATACTTAATGCTCAAAGGCAACAGATCTCTTCACAAATATCTAGGCTGGCTATCTCTACCTGTAGCAATACTCTTCATAGGCACCTCATCATGGCTATTATTTAGTACGATTGAGTCAACTCTGGATAAGAGCGATATATTCCGACTTGTATACTGGGTTGATTTATTCTTGTTACCACTCTTCGTATTTTTTCTATTCTCTGGCTTTCTGCACCGCAAATCCCCCAAAAAACATATGCTCTGTATGATGTTAAGCTTAGTCACCATACTTCCCCCAGGCCTAGGTAGATTAATCTACGGCGTATTCCTATTTCCCTTCGATGCGCCAATTAGATATTTTTACGAACCAATGATGATGATTACCATAGGAATATTGGTGTATTTGGGGGTTCGAGAGCAGTGGGGATTCAATCAACTCAAAGTGGCACTGGGAGTAACGGCAGGGTCGTTTGTCACTTCCTATTGGGTAGTAAATATGAGGATTTTTGATTCTGGAGTTAGATGGTTTGTGGGAATGTGACTGGTATCCATGAAAAATTCTTCACCAGGTAAAATACAATGAGGATCTCTATTTTTTATCCTGGGAACCTTTTTGAGAAAGTGATTTCCACACTTGTTGCTATTTCCCGTCAATGTGAGCAATATTTCGGCAGTCTCCCTAAATCTGAGCAATTCTATCTCGCATATATCGGCGTGAATATCCCTGATTCATTCTGCTCCGGCATTCACTATTTACCGTACTGACTCGCTTTACTGCAAAATTAAATTCTCACGGTCGAGAGCCGGGGCCCCTAATAAGCGCGGGAGGATTGAGCGAAAAATGGCTGGTCAGGTTATCCATAGCAACCGCCCAATTCACATCTGTACTCGACTTAAGAAACCAACGATCCCGTACTCACTTTTGGTAATTGAAGGAGTAACAGTGCACTACGTAATATGGACTACCAATTATCCACTTTACCTTCGAGTGAGAGTACCCATACGCCCACCACGTAACAGGCGCGCAAGGCTTCCGCGAGTTCCGGTCTCTCCATTGGAGTATTAATCGCCATCGTTCTTGCCTTTACTAGAAAATAGAATTTGTTCGCTATTTCTGGGAATCGAACCCTTCCGCAAGCCTCCACAATACCCAGGATTTACTTCACACCATTAGCTATCAATCGTTGCTTGAATATGAAAAACTAACAACATAAAGTGTTCACACTAGTATTAGCTGGTTCTATCGCCGCTTTAAGCATTAGGTTTTATAACATGAATGGATTATCAAATGGAAAAAGTTGCCGTATTTATTGATGTGCAAAATGTCTATTACACATGCAGGCAAATCTACAAAAGAAACTTTGATTACAATAAATTTTGGCGGCAAGCTACAGGTGGAAGAGAAGTAGTAAAAGCAATGGCTTATGCCATCGACCGCGGTGATAGAAAACAGCATGAATTTCAGAATATCTTGAGATCTATTGGCTTTGAAGTAAAGTTAAAACCCTTTACGCAAAGATCTGATGGCTCTGCCAAAGGTGACTGGGATGTGGGGATCACTATAGATGCAATGGAATATTCAAACTTAGTAGATACCGTAGTTTTAGTTTCAGGAGATGGTGACTTTGATATTCTTGCTCAGAAACTCAGATTAGACAGAGGTAAGAGAGTTGAAGTATATGGCGTACCAGATTTAACAGCTGCCACATTGATGAATGCGGCGAGTGAATTCACTCCAATTGAAGGCAGGCTATTACTCGACTAATTACGAATAAAGCATAGGTTTCTATATTGGGAGAATACCCACAAGCTCTAGGCAACATAATGGTTAGTTATCTAAAATTAGGTCAGGTAGTAGGTAGTTTTTATAGCAACCCTGCCATATAAATGCCTAACCACTATAAATAAAGGCCTGAAGACTGTAGGTATTTCTCCGCAAACCTTAACTACGCAAGTGACTAAAGCCATATATCATCGAAAAAACACAGTAATCCTATGTTCTCATAGGCCCTCGCATTTTTCATTGATTTTCTATATAGGCCAACTTCCAGAATTAACATGGTTGAACAGCATATTTTTGAAGTCTAATCGATAAGTACATACCTGATATTCAACGATCCCACTGGAATAATAGAGACTGCGCTTTCAGGTCAAAAACCATTCACCCCCTGCAAAGATCAACTTATCGCATACAGATTGCAGGAACTCCATCATCAACATACCTTTTTGAGAAGTATAACAACAAAGACACTTAAGCATTCTCAAAAAATTAGCTCCCTCCTCACCAATAAACCAAGCGCAACATCGAGCAGAGTCTCAGGATGAGAAACCATCAAATTAGAAATTTCATTGCTAATAGCATTTCTTCCATAGCCTTACTTCTTAGCTGTAATACTTATTCTAATGATAGCCCCATAGTATTAGTGGAACCTGCATATCCCTGGAATCAAGCGGTCAGTACAAAACTTTATTGCTCCGTATCATCTCCGCCTCTTCACCAGATTTCAAGCCATACCGAAGCCGAACTCACACAAGTAAAACCAGTAGGATCTATTATTAAAGCGGGAGAATTGGTAGCTGAACAAGATGGCTTTTACCTCTCTCAGGAAATAGAAATTATTCGAACGGATTTAGAAATTACACAGAGCCAGCTGACCTATGCAGAAGAAGAGCTGAGCAGACTAACAAAGCTGCGTGCTGCCGACATGGTATCCCCGTCACACCTAAACCATCTTAAACTGAATGTAGATACCCACCGATTAAACAGGCAAAGGCTCGAGCAACAGCTTAAAACTGCTGAATACCGCCATGAGCGACTACAACACTTCGCAAAAACGGATAGCCAAGTATTAAATATTGACGCAAATCCTGGAGAGAGACTTAACCCAGGGCAAAGGGTTATGCAGCTGCTCCCCCTTACAGAGAATCAAATTGAATGCAGCTTGCCTGAAGAACATTTAGATAGTGAAAACTTGCTTAGCAATAGCACTTTTAAATTAAAAAATCGAGATATCCACCTTAGAAATATCAGCTATACCGTCATTCCAGAAACACAAAATCTTAACCTCTATTTTGAAGCGAGTAGGGAAAAATTATGCCTTTGCTAGTTGGGCAACGATTCGAAATCACTATGCTGACTCCATTCTCGAGCAACAATAAACAGGAACTTATCACCAAAGTACCAAGTGATGCGGTAAGACTTGAAGACGGTCAATATAAAGTTTGGACTTTAGATAGCGATCAAAGGGCTGTTCGTGTAGATGTGCAAATAATAGACACCCTGGGAGATCACTTTATCGTGAGTTCAACTATTGAACCTGGAGATCTTTTAGTGGTACTGGGCCATGAGGGATTACAACCCAATGAGACTGTTACTCCGACAGAGAGGGAGAGCACATGAAAACCCTGGAGAAATACAGCTCAATAATTATAAGCTGTACTTTCAGTCTAATCATTGCCGGAATTATCGCCGGCCTAAATTTACCAAACGCCTTACTCCCCACTATCAAACGCCCACAAATTGCACTCGCAACTTCCTGGCCAGGGAAAACAGCAGAAGAAATTGAACAAATACTTATTGCGCCACTGGAGCAGGAGCTTTCAGGCCTTAGCTATCTTAAAGAGGTACAAACTAATATCAACAGTGGTTTAGCTTGGACCACAGTTGACTTCCATTCAGAAGCAGATATGGAACAGATGTATATTGAGGTTCTCTCCAGAATTAATCAAGTACCAAACTGGCCAACACAAGTCCGAACACCTCAAGTTTTCAATTTTTCCAATGGCGCAGGTGCTACATTGGCCTCATTTTTTCTCTATTCCAAGAAATCCGCAAGTGAATTAGAGTTAATTGATGCCTTTATCAATCATATAAAACCAGCTTTTAGTAAAGTCCCCGGTGTTTCATCCATTGAAGAGGCTGGTACACCAATTGCCCGGCGCGTTGATATTGAATTCGCCCCAGAAAAGATGGCTCAGAACTCTTTAAGTATTGCCGAAGTAACCGCACAGCTGAGTAACCTGGTGGATCGTTCAGGTGGAAACCTAAAAATAGGCTCGAAAGATTACGCTTTACACTTTAAGGGCCAGATTCCCTTGGGAGAACTTTCACAAATACCCATCACTTCACGGGGAAATCAGATTATTCGGCTCTCCGATATTGCCTCTGTAAAAGCTCGTACCGCTTCAGATTGGGCGTATTTTGCACTTGAAGGAAATCGATCCTTTTATTTTTATTTGCTGCCTACTGAAAATGTCAATGTTCTTGAAACCATTACACAGCTTAAATCAACGATGGGTGAACTGAACAGCGGAGAATTGAGACGCTTAGGAATGGAGCTGGCTATCAGTCGCGATGACTCAAAGGGAATTCGAAGTTCCCTCAATTTAGTATATGGTAGCCTTCTACTCGGCTCTCTACTAGCCTGCCTAGTACTTTTTTGGTTTTTGCGTAATTTTAGAACTTTAACTCTAATATTTCTCAGCATTCCCGTGTGTATATCCCTCGTGGTTTTAGGCATGTATCTAGGGGGTAGAAGTATGAATGTTGTATCACTTGCCGGGATTGCGCTTTCCATTGGATTAATGGTCGATGCTGCGATTATTGTGATGGAAAATATTCAAAGATTACGATTTAAGGGTTTTAGTATTCAAGACAGCATTATAAATGGAACCCGAGAAGTTACTGGGTCTTTGGCATCATCTACAATATCAAGTGTCATTGTTTTTGTACCAATCATTACAATGCAATCTGCAACAGGACAACTTTTTCGAGATCTCGCCTTTACAATTTCAAGCGCCTTACTCGCCTCACTGCTATTCGCCTTAATTATACTTCCCTCACTAGCAAGGTATTTACTGGGAAAATCCACTACTCTTAAAAAAAATTCAAACAGTGCAACAATCGATACCGTGCTTAGAAAATGGGTTGACCTTTCAATGAGGGCAGCAAGCGACCCTAAACGATCTATCGCCGTCATCATTTTAGGGTTACCTATCGCACTTATTGCCACCTACCTTTCCACACCGTCCATAGATGTTCTACCTGACCCCAAACAGAATATGGTTTCTGTTTATATAAATTTTGAAAACCCATTATCCACAGAAATCATTAAAACAGAAATTGGAGAAAGGGTGGTTAATAGAATAACTACCAACATGAAGGAAATTGAAGACCAGGTCTCTACTTACGGCATTATCTGCAATCCAAACAACTGCAATCTCTACTTATATACCCATGGAGATTGGAGTTTTAAAACGCTACAGGAATGGCTGAACAAAAAGGTGCTCTATGGATTAATAGGTACACAAGTTCACTTCAGCCACAATGGCTTGTTGCGATTTGCCATGCCCAACAACCGTATCAGCCAACTGGATATTAAGGGGGCTGAACTTTCCAGGCTGCAAGAGGCCGGAGTTGAGCTTATGAACTATTTACATTCAGAATTTCCAGAAGCACAAATACGGGAGGGTAGTGCGCTTCAAAATCGAGCCGTGAGGATAGAGTTTCAGCCTCGTCTAGACCAACTAACTCACCTAGGTATTACAATCTCAGAATTAAATCGTCACTTGATGGCTTTGACCGATGGAATCTATATTGGACACTTCTATACAGGAACTAATACCCTACCTTTTTACCTCAAAGCAAAAGAACCCCAAAACCTGCAGACACTTCTAGATACTGAAATTTTTATTGAGAGCCACGGCATGATCCCCGTGCGTGAGCTAACCGAGGCTCAAATAACCCAAGCACCTGGCAGCATTTTACGAGTTGGGCAGGAAGTAAGTGCCTCATTAAATCTTACACCCCCAGAAGGGGTAGCAATGAAGTCATTTACTGAAGATGTAGATCAATCAGTAAAATCCTTTTTGGCAACGAGCCCTTATAATGACTTACACACCCAGTTTAGGGGGAGCGCTAATGAGCTCAACCTATTCTTAGGTGAATTCTTGAGGATATTTTTGGCAGCATTGGTAGTCCTTAGCCTACTTATGTACTTCGCACTAAGGTCAGCAAAGCTGGCTGCCGCTGTGCTTTGTGCAATCCCACTAGCCTTTACAGGGGGTATGCTCAGTTTACAGATATTAAATGTTTTCACCCCTCAAAGCCTTGATGTGATAACCATGATTGGGTTCGTAATTTTAATGGGGCTCGTAGTTAACAATTCAATATTACTCGTAAATCAATTCCAGCTAACTTTACAAAATGGTGCCGGCCAATTTGAGGCAATCCAAACGGCAGCCAGATTACGAATACGCCCAATAATGCTAACAACGATTACCTGTATTTTTGGCAACCTACCTCTCGTTTTTAATCCTGGAAGTAGCGCAGCTATCTATAGAGGGCTGGCTACGGTAATTACTGGAGGAATGCTATTTAGCGCCTTGTTTGTTTTGGCTTTTATGTCAGCTCTGCTCTCACTAAAAATCTTCAAGCCGGAAACCCCCAACATCAGTCACAGAAGTGACCAGAGGTTTCCGGAGTCCCATTACGCTTAGTTTGCCACTGCTGGTATTGCGTGATCTGGCTCTTAATTATTTTATGCCCTTCTAGATAGAAGCCTTGGGGGCTCAACGTTATTTAAACAGCAAGTTAGCTGTGATTATTGATGATGAGTAAAAAATTACGCTAATATCAAGCCTTTCTAGAGGTGAACGCTTGAAGATTATTTTGAGCATTGTGGGTAAAGTAAGGAGTCTGCGGCAAATAAAACTGAGGGTAAAGAATCATTTGTCCTCAATTTATTCTTGAAACATCCTTGGTTCCAAGAATGCTATCGTGCCAAGAAGGTACGCTTCTTTATGAATCACTCTAAAATCCTCTACACTAAATATAATAACATATCAAAAATTTGACGACTGAAATTCCTGATTTTTTCACGTTAATCATTTTTCATCTCAAAATATCGATAAGTTAATTACTGCGACATACTACTCAATTACCAGCGGCTAAATTGTTAGCGATATATGCATACCTCTCCTTTTCCAGGTAAATTATTATGCTAGATGGGGCAATGCTGGTCTGGTTTATATTCGCGGCTATTAGTGTGATCTTTGTTACTTGGGACTCTTTCACCAATACACCGACCAGTTGGGTACAGCGCTTGGCATGGATTTTGGTGGTTGTATATACGGGTGTTGTTGGGCTATTACTTTATCTAATTACCTGTAGACGCCCCTTTCCCGGTGGTCACGATACCTTTACCCGTGCCACCTGGAAGCAGAGTGTTAACAGCGAGATGCATTGCCTTGCAGGTGATGCGACCGGCATTGTAATTGCAGCTTCCATCGTACCCCTCTTGGGGCTTACCAATGGGTGGGATGCCATTATTGAGTATATTTCAGGATTTATCTGCGGACTCTTTATTTTCCAGGCATTGATGATGCTTAACATGTACCAAGGCAACTATCTGAAAGCCGTACGCAAAACTTTTTTTGCGGAAACCGTTTCAATGAATATGGTGATGGCTGGGATGATTCCGACCATGGTGATACTGGCTTCACTTTGGCCTGAGTCGGAAGATCCTACAAGAGCTACATTTTGGTTCCGCATGAGCCTTGCCGCTATCGTTGGTGGCATTATTGCCTACCCCATTAACTATTGGCTGGTAAAGAACCACCTTAAACATGGCTGTATGACCTTACCAGGGCGGGATAGGCCAGCGCCCTGTTTGGGGTTCTGCTCACCAGAGAAGCCTTCAGGAGGTACGAACTTGTTGACGGATTCTTTAGCAGGGCATTCACAGGCTAAAAGCCACAATGAACACCAAATGGAAATGAGCTCTTTACCTTTGGTGACCTCTAGCGCCTGGGTAGTCGGCACCATTCTGTTTCTTCTATTTACACTATTTTTAACCAATCATATTTTTCCTATAAGATTTTAGCTATCAACTGATCACATAGCGCACTTGGTGGAGTAAAGCTGAGGGGCATTAGCCACTTGTTGATTAAATTATGGTAGAGTCCTTCGGGTGAGACAGGAATCTGTGGGACCATCTGTAATAGAAAATTTACACCTAATAACAGTGTGGCTTGCCTCAGTTCCCTTTCATTTATAAGTAGCACACTATTTGAGCCTCTTATATACAAGATATAACGCAGCTTTCGAGCTAGTGAATAGCTACTAACCTAACTCTTAAAATAACCCCCCGGAAGATAATGGGCCCAAAGGCTTATCACTGCTGGTTAAAGGATTACAGTCGCCAGATGAATAGTCGTTTACTTAACCTAGATGCTCTACGTGGCCTTGCAGCAATTCTTGTTGTATGGCAACACAGTAGTGAAGTATTTATACGCAACGCCAGTGTTGCCCAACATGGCACCGAGCTAGCAAGCTTTATCAGTCAGGTGGATTTCGGCAGAATTGGGGTAATCTGTTTCTTCTTAATATCCGGTTTTGTTATCCCTTTTAGCCTTTCCGGCACACGAAGCTCCCTAAAAAAATTTGCCATTCGCCGCTTCTTTCGGCTTTATCCAGCCTATTGGTCATCACTATTTATAGCGGTAGGATTGACTTGGCTAATCAGTGATTGGATGTATCCCATGGCGACCATTGCCGCAAATGCAACCATGCTGCAGGGCCTAATGGGTGTTGATAATGTGCAGGGACTTTACTGGACACTAACCGTAGAATTAATTTTCTACTGCCTTTGCGCACTCATTTTTGCCAAGCGGCAACTCGCCAACCCCATGGTCCTGCTACTCTTTTGCTGGGGTGGGTTATCCTTCTTTATTGGCTGGCAATTGCTTGAGAAGCTACCAATTACTTTGCCAGAGCTGGCCCCAAGCATCACTTACATTCCTTTCTGTATCGCTGTTATGTTTTGCGGAACACTCATCAGGCATTGCTATGTTAGGAAAGCAAACTATTGGTATGCCATTCTCGCTGTGGCTGCCACCTTCTCTATTCCATTGATGGTGCTGTTTCTCTATTTCTTAGGTAAACCAGTAACTGAAGACCCTCTGCGTTTTGCATTACCTCACCTCATTGCTTTGGCTGTTTTCTTTATAGTCTTACTGTTGCCCTTTAAACCATGGCGCAGCCTGGTATCTTTAGGGACCATTAGCTATTCAGTTTACCTTTTCCACCCAGCAGTGATGCGTGGGCTGAACTGGATAATACAGCAGACCTGGGCTCAGCCGGTTTCGGCCTATCCTGTAGAGATCTATATTCTGGCTACAACGCTTGTCAGTATTGCTCTAAGCATCCTGATATATAAATTCATCGAGAAACCGGCTATCACACTGGGGCGACGTTTAAGTAGCGGAGCTGAGCGCAGAGAAATGGCTATAGCCTAGGAGAGATACAAACGCTGAGATACAGAAACTAGGGAGTGTTGATCAGGCCTGGAAATTCCCTGTTATCCAGGCCTGTTACTAGGCAGGATGCCTTACTGCGCCCACAGCAGGCTAATAGCTATCGACCACATCATAATGCCCACCAAAACATCCAGGACACGCCAGGTCTTTGGGTTCTTAAACAATGGTTGCATCATGCTGCCGCCAACGGATAACAGGGCAAACCAGAGTACCGAGGCACTGCAGGCCCCTAGCACGAAGAACAGGGTGCTTTCACCCGCGTATTGTGCGCCGACCGAGCCGATCAGGACTACGGTATCCACATAGGCATGGGGGTTTAACAGGGTCAGGGCCACTGCGGTAATCAGGGCCGAACGCCTGGACTTCACCCACTCCTTACTATCCTCCAGTCCCTTATTCGTGAAAGCGGAACGGAATGCCATAGCACCGTAACCAAACAGGAAAGCCACTCCGAGCCAAGTCAGCCAGAGCATCCAATTGCCGCCAGCCTGGGCCAGGTGCGCCACCAGGTAAACACCACTGCTGATTAGGACAACATCCATCAAGATACACAGCGCGGCGATGCTGTAGTGATACTGGCGGCGTATACTCTGTGTCAGCAGGTACGCATTCTGTGCGCCAATAGCCATAATCAAGCTGATTGTGGTGATAAAGCCCTTGGTGAAAGGAGCTAGTAGCAAACCCGAAATCACGTTGCCTCCTGTGGTCTTTGGGGTCTGCCCGCGGTGAGCGGGTCGAGAAAGTGGCAGGAGATTAAGAGGCAAGCTAAAATAAGTAAATTTAATTATTTTGATACCTCATAAGATTTACTTATGCTTGATTTGAAACAGCTCCAGGCCTTTGCTTTCGTAGTGGAGGAGCAAAGTTTTGATAAAGCCGCCGCATTACTCCACGTCAGTCAATCGGCGGTATCCCAGCGAATTAAGGCCCTAGAGGGACAAGTGGGTCAGGCTCTGCTGATTCGCTCCACGCCTCTACGACCTACAGACGCCGGGCTCAAGGTGCTGGGCTACTTTCAGCAGATGCACCTCTTACAGCACGAGCTACTGGCCGATATTGACCCAGAAGGCAGCAAGACCCGCTACAGCAATCAAAACAAGGTGCGTATCGCCCTTAACTCAGACAGCCTGGATACCTGGTTTCTGAAAGCAGTAACACCGATCATCCGCTCTCACCATCTGCTGGTAGACCTGAAAGTAGACGACCAGGATGCGACCTTGGAGCTGCTGAAGAACGGTGAAGTCATAGGCTGCATCAGTTCGGTCACCAGCAACCTGCAGGGCTGCCAGTCACTCTTACTGGGGCACATGGCCTACTATCCGGTATGTACGCCGGCCTTTAAGGAGCACTACTTCTCCAACCCCGTCAATGTGGACGAATTCCGCTACGCACCTGCTGTTGAATTCAATTACAAAGACCAACTGCAAAGTCGCTACCTGAAACAGTATTGGGGGATTGAGGCCGGACAATATCCGTCCCATGAGATTCCCTCATCGAAAGGATTTCTTAATTTCTTGACGCTGGGATTGGGCTGGGGAATGGCACCAGATATACAAGTGGAGGATTTATTAAGACAAGAGAAACTGATCAAGCTGACTCCAGATCAGCACCTGAAAATCCCCTTGTACTGGCATGTTTGGAATTTGAAATCCAAATTAATTAAAGAAATCACTCATACTTTAGCTGAGTATGCCCATAAAGCATTGCACCAGTAAGCAGCACTGGTGCAAATAAATGCTTGACCTTAGTAACGCCTCATCTCACTACCTGTTTCAAAACACCGAAGTAGTTACTGGCCAACTCAACATCATCGTAGTAACCACGATTCTTTAACAACTTATGCAAAGCCCTGAGGTTATAAGTGGGTACTGCCATAAAGGCATGATGTTCACAGTGGTAACTCAAGCCTTCGGTGGGGCTGACAAACAGGAGTCCCAAAATACCCCTGGGAATCGAACGCGTGTTGTATTTTGGTTCCAAGTGGTAAAGATCTTTGACTCCAGCATGTTCGGCGATCTGACGCACCCGAATAATAGCCATATACACGGTTAGATATGCCACAATCCACAATAAATATAGCTCTGGGATACCAAAAGCCCACAATATGGCAAACATAACACTATTAACGAATAAACCTCGTGTTAACTGAAAATTCACTCGCTTTTTTCGGCTGAGTAAGTCTCGTCCACTCAGAAATAAATATAAATTCGCTTTTAAACCAGTTAACCCCAAAAAATCTCTGGAAAACTTCCTAACCAAACTCTTCTTGCTGACGGGATAATCCTTATAGTTTTGCAGGTCTGGATCTTGATCTGTGCCTGCTTTGCGGTGATGCATCATGTGACTTTTTATATAGGTTTCTCCATCCATTAACAAAAACGGTGAAGACAACCACTTACAAACGAAATTGTTATAGGCTCGAGTTGCGAAAAGTGTTTTATGCCCGGTTTCGTGCATAATGGCTGCCAGAGCCTGCTGCCGCCCAGCAAGCAAAAATACAGCAAGAACATAAGTTGCCCAGTGTGGCAATAGCGCTGCCATGGTAAAAATTCCCATTATACCGAGCCAATTACTAACCACTATCCACCAGGCCTTGGCATCACTGCGCTGTAGGAACGGCTTAACCTCTTCTTTACTAAGGGGGATATTCATTGCAAGTCACCATTTTGTGATTATGTGTCAACGCCTAACTTCTGCAACTGTTCCAACCAAATATTTCGACCTGTATGGTCATACTTGCGTACAATATTTTTAAGTTCCTGATATTTATTTTGTGGCCTGATTATTTTTGGTAGTAAAGGATCGGTCGCTAAACGATGGATAGCCTCGCCACCCAAGCGGCATGTTTCAGATAACGAGACTTTGACAGGCTTTGATGCCAGGTTTGTAAGACTGCTCTCAAGAGTATGTATCAGGGCATCATACTCTCTATCTAAACGTGCAATATCCCACAAATGGAGCCCCCATTGATTAACCAGAGTGTCCGATACATCCTGCAAGACAAAGCAGTGCGCATTGGCTTCAAGACCCAGTTTAATCAGCATGTCCGTTAATTTCGTATGACTCAGTGTTAGATTATTGGGTCGTACCAACAGGTGATCTAAACCTGCAGCAAATCCATACCACTCAAGTACTATTAATGATTTCTTACGAACTGCACGTGCTGTTCTTTTAGGTAAGTGGCAGGCTAGCCACCTGAAATCCCAGTTATTGTATTGAAACGTGTTGTTTTTCCAGCGGTTTATAAAAGCACGTTTGGAAAGTGCTTTTTCCGTCAAACTGTAGATGCCACGCCGATTTTGAGTGATCAGGCCATTACCCACCAACCTATTTAGTGTCACCCGTAGGTTATTAGTGGAAACATCAAATGCATCAGATATGAAACCCAGCTGACTGGTTGCCAGTTCATGTCGTTTATTAACTCCCATCAAATCCAATAGAATATTTTTGGGGGTAGGCTCATAGGTAAACTGATACATAGTGAATATTACGTCATTAGTTTTGAGATACCTTTTGTGTAATATTACAGAGCTAGGCCTAACACACAATACTTTGTAATTTTATTCTTAAAAAAGTCATTTAAATCAACACAAACACTATTAAAAGCTTACTGCAGGTATTCAGCTCGCATTCTCACTTGTTGCCACCTGACAGCATTGCCATTGATAAAATACAGTAAACATATCCATAGGGTGACATATTGTTCCACACCCTACATAGACAAGCATGGTACAAATCACCTCCCACCACTAAGCATCTTTAATTGGAGATCCAATCCACATAAATAAAGGCTGCTTATTTAGACTACCGCTCAAGTAAAATACATCCTAGATTCCCATAACAACCGACACACTTGGCAATAGCGAGAGAGGTCAGCTGGCTGTAGGCTAGTAAGCTTCC
>NZ_CANMKV010000055.1 GCF_947498635.1 uncultured Microbulbifer sp.
GGATTCAGCCGCTGTTTTTAGTAAGCGGTACACAAACTACATACTTTAATGAATAATGTGGTTCATGTACCGCTTACCTTCATACCAAGGCATCGAAATATATAAAAATCCTCTGTAGAACCAGCCATCCACGTAGGCTGACCTAGGCGCTCATCACACACACTTTCATTAGGTGATATCATTCCTTCACCTTCTACCTTTGATTCAATACCCCCTCTTCACTCACCTATTGAATTATTAATGAACCCTTTCGTGAAACTGTCCACAAACATAATCAAACTTAAATCGACACAGTAAATTGCGTTTGCAATCAATCGACATTGCGGCTTTTAATTTTATTGGGGAAGGCAACAAAACTGGAGGAAACAGTAGAAAAACAAAATGGCTTATCAAAGTTTTATTTGCAAGATCAACAAAGATTAAGAGCATCAACTATTCATCGAATGGAGAGAATCAGTGTTTAAACAACTTCTAACACTCACACTTTGCTCAATTTTTTCTAGCTCAATATTAGCAAAATCCATATTAATTGATGGCCAACAAATTGAAATCGGTGAAATTGCTGTGAATGGCACTGGCTGTCCAGCCGGATCTGTTACGGCTACAGCAACAGATGACAATAAAAATATCGCCATATTATTTAGTAGGTATAGTGCCGTTACAAATTCAACAAGCCCGATTGCCAGTTCTGATTGTAACTTAGCCCTACCTTTAAGTGTTGAACCTGGATTTTCAGTAGGAATACTTGATATTGATTGGCGAGGCACAGTATTTTCAGCCCCAGGATCCCATATCAACTTTCATCGAGAGTATTTTTTTTCTGGCAATCAAGGCCCTAGCCATGATCACAACTGGAATAGCTCAGGATTCGAGAACTTCATCCTTAATGATCGTCCACCATTTGCTTATTACTCCGGCTGTGATGGAGAAGCACTAATTGCCAGAGCCGATACTGTAGCCACAGTAATTGGTGCTGAGAGTCTGTTTTCTTTGCGCTCTGCAGATGTTGGTGCACAATTGCTTTTAAACATTCAAATTATTCCTTGCGAAGAATAATAAAGAGTAGTTAAGGGCAACAATAATCACTCCCTACCCTAAGTATGGTGGGGAGTAATTGATAAACATATCATTAAAGCTAACCTGTTTAATTCACCAGGCAATTTTTGTATTCGCCGTTAAAAAGCGATTTTACTTTCAGACTTACCACACCGCCCCGGCATAGCTAGTCAGAGACAAGTTGTCAATAAGGGTATGATCAAGTACTTGCAGGTGTTTAACCTGCCAGATACCATTGAACAGTGCCCAGGCATGCGGGCTTCCAATGAGTACTCCATTGTGCAGAGTCAAACGGGTAATACTAAATGGTATGCGCGAAGAGTCCTCTAGTATTCTGACCGACGTTATTCTCCTGCACACGATAATGGCTGGCTACTACGCGGTACATACGCGGGCCACCACTGGCATCTCACGTATCGAAGTAGCCCGCAGTGCTGTTGAGCCCATGTTGGCACCTAAAGCAATCGACGGAACCATCAATGTCATTGCCAAAGAGGTAAAGGGAACCAACCTCAATATCAATCCATCTATGGAGGACAACGATAACAATGGCGAGAGTAAGATACCTTCTCAAGAAAACACCAGTTAAATTGTGCCCTTCTCCCACGACCTGGATGAACGGAACAACCTGATCCTTCGCACAACCTATACCGTCTCCAAGGTTTTTGGCGGCCCCAGGGGAACAGTATTGGTTCTGTTTTGCACGAATAATATCGTGCTGGGTAACGCCACACCAAAGGGTACAAACACTGTCGGCTATTGGGCTCTCGATATGCAACAAACTATTGTTATCGGTGAAAACCTTAGCCGGTGCATGCAACAATTCCAAGTCAATGACTCTTGCCTGGCATTGCTGGCGGAGTACCGAAGATTGCATCCGGTATTCACCATGCTGCAGAGAAACAGACAACTGCAACAGGTACTGGGCGAAGTTCACGGTATGGCTTTTTGTTAGCTAATGAGCCCTAAACGCTGGCTCAGGGGTTGTGTCGCTGGTGAGTAGTTACAGACCTTTAGAACAGCGCTTTGATTTTCATTGTGTCAACAACGACTAGGAAGCACACAGATGGAGTAGATGGGCACCAACACCCTTCTGATGCCCCCAATCACCTGTATCTATTAACTAGAGAGTTATCAACCAAAAGTCAGAAGTCCATGAGCACTACCGTACCGATCCCTCCTCAAGATGTGTACCAACCGGGGGTTATCAAACCAACAAAGTTCAAGCCCAGGAAGTAAATGGCCACTCACATTCTTGATCTCACAGACCGCTCACCAGCCATTAAAACCGTTTATCCTAATTTGGCTGCATAAGTTAACACCTCTCGTAGAATGGCACTCATTCCACAAATAAGCACGAGAGAAATACTAATGGCGTTTTTCAAATTCAACTTAGCTAAGGCCAACGCTAGCTTGAAGTCACTCTTCCTGATATCCAGCTTGTTATCCAGCACTGGCATGGCAAATGGCATCGATGGTGAGTGGAAAGCAACAGTTCAAGTAACTGACAAAGAATGGCTCCCAGTCATTGTCCATATTGACGAAAAGAATGGTGAATGGTCGGGTGAAATAGACAGCCCTGCCCAACAGAAGTACGGGGTCGAGATATCACGATTGCAGGTGAGTGAGAACACTATCTCTTTTGCTGTAGAAGAACTTGATATCGCCTATAAAGGGGTCTACAACCCTATAGTTGACCTTATGTTCGGCAGTAACACTCAGGATGAATCATACCCCCTTAACTTTAGAAAAGTAATTGACAGTACCCCTGAGAATCGACCTCAGACACCTACAGTACCTTTTCCATACACTGTTGAAGACATTCGTTTTAAAAACAAGACAACAAACCACATCCTTGCAGGAACCTTGACCAAGCCAAAGTCTACGATCAAAGCAACGGCGGTGCTTATTAGTGGCTCTGGCCCTCAAGATCGGGATGAAACAGCCTTTGGACATAAAGCCTTCGCGGTAATTGCCGATCACTTGACACGACAGGGATATGCTGTTTTTCGTTATGATGAACGTGGTATTGGCGAATCAACTGGCGACTTCTTCGCAGCGACAACTAAAGATTTTGCCCAGGATACTAATGCAGTGGTTGAATATCTTAATAGCCGTAGCGACCTCCCCTTGGGTAAAGTGGGTTTAATTGGACACAGTGAAGGCGGTATGATTGCCCCCATGGTTGCCAGTAGTCGTGACGATATTGCATTTACAATTCTTCTTGGTGGCCCTACCGTAAAGATCCAAGAACTACTTGTTGACCAATGGCACAAAGATCGGATACATAACGGCACAAAGGTACAAACTTCTCAAAAAATTAGTCAGTTGGATAAGTTAGTTTTTCAACAGCTTGCAGCACTTAGCGAAGGACAAAGCATTACAGAGGAGATTCACCAACTGCTGTACAAGAGCGTAGAATTAGAGGGTTTGAAGGACGATAAACTGGAAGCACAGGTTGAACAACTGAAGAGACAATATTCTACACCTTGGTTTAGATACGCTGTCCGATTCAATCCCGAGCACTACCTGAAAGAAACTAAGAGCCCTTTATTAGCCTTGAACGGCTCACTAGATTTTCAGGTTGATGCAAAAATGAACCTAAATAATTTAGAGAGAATATTAAGTTCCACAGACCATACAGATTATAAAGTGATTGAGCTAGAAAAAATGAACCACCTTTTCCAAGTTGCAGAGAAAGGTTCATTTGCTGAATATGCTGAATTAGAAGAAAGCTTCTCACCTATAGCCCTGAACCTGATGGCAGATTGGTTAAATGAACGCTTCTAGAATTCATCCATACTATCAGAGTACGGCCCCCTGAATGGGGGCCACCTTATAAATAGATGTAAACCATATGAGACTTCTTAAATCCCCAACCCTAACAGCAAAATTTTTGACCTACCATTTTGGCGGCTGGTTACTATTTTCATTAATAAATGCCCTTTCTTTAGGGCTACTTACCCAAGATCATTTCGACAAAATCACCATTCACATAGCCACAGTAGCGTTCACCGTAGGCCTCTCTACTCTTGGGATTCGAGAAATCATATGGCGTCTCAATCTATTTGATAAGAACTGGCAGAAACAATGGATCTACTTTATAGCAACGTCTACTATTCTTGGATTTATCTGTGCTTGCATTTCAGTAAGTTTTATATATGTGTATTATAACCTTGTGGGACATACTGTGCCCTCTTCTTTCTGGGGGGGCGTCCTAGACAACTGGCTCTTCCTAATTATTCTAATGATCACATGGACACTGGTTTATTTCACCATAGTCAATCAGGATCGTCTGCACAAAGCCAAAGAAGATGCCACACAGCTCAAATTACAACTGAATGAAGTTAAAATGAGCGCACTAATGGGACAACTCAACCCTCACTTTTTATTCAATGGTCTGAATAATATTCGTGCACTTATCCTTGAGGATAAGCAAAAGTCAAGAGCGATGCTAACAAACCTTTCAGATCTATTACGCTATACCTTGATGGCACATAAGCAAAATGCCGTGTCATTGCGGGATGAGCTGGAGATAGTTTGTCAATATATAGAATTACTTAAAATTCAATATGAAGACCGCTTAATTTTTAGACTGGACATTGATCAAAACTTGATGGCAGAGAAAATTCCACCACTACTAATCCAGTTACTTGCAGAAAATGCCGTGCGGCACGGTATTGAAAAAACGAAAAAGGGCGGTGTATTAACACTAAAAGCCTCTAAAGATAATAACCATATGCACATTACAGTAACAAACCCAGGTAACTTAAAAAAATCCACACAAAAAATATCTACCGACAGAGTAAAACCAGTTAAAAAAGATGAAAATAGTAATACCGGCTTGGGGCTGATTAACATTAAAAACAGACTCGCCATCCAATACGGAGAGCAATCAAATTTCAAAATCGAGCAACAGGGCCTCAATGTGGTTGCTCAGTGCCAGATTCCAATCTCAATCAAACAAGAAGTGGTATAAGCAGTGAAAGCCATTATTATTGAAGACTCTCGTCTCGCTCGCAATGAACTAAGGGAATTACTAAAGCCTCACAAGGCGATTAACCTGGTAGCCGAAGCGGAAAACTGTGAACAAGCCGTTTCTCTTATTTCAGAAGAAAAGCCAGACCTGATATTCCTGGATATCAACCTACCTGATGGAAGCGGATTTGATATACTCGAGAAACTTCGATTCACACCTAAGGTGATTTTCACAACGGCCTATGATGAATATGCTATCAAGGCATTCGAAGTAAACGCCTTAGACTATCTGCTCAAACCAATCAACCCAAATAAATTGAAGCGCGCTATTGACAAAGCCCTTAATGACACAACATTCACAACTAATGACTTAACAAACTATTTAGATTCTGAAAGCAAGATATTCATCAAAGACGGTGAAAGGTGCTGGCTAATTGAAGTCGGCAAAATTCGCTATTTTGAAAATTGCGGAAATCATGCCCAAGTATTTTTTGAGGACCAAAAACCATTTATCTATAAATCATTATCTAAGATTGAACAACGCTTAAACCCAGAATTATTCTTCCGAGCCAACAGACAGCAGATCATCAACCTAAACTTTATTAAGAATATTGAACCCTGGGTCAATAATAGCTTGCTTGTCATCATGACTGACGAAAAAGAAATAGAAGTCGCCAGGAGGCCGGCCTCTCGACTAAAAGAAATGCTAAGCCTTTAAGCTAAAAATACGCAAAACCGGATTATAGATATTTGAGGGCCGCAAGGTTGGTTAGCAGTCAGACCCAATATGAAAATTCAGCTATCACCAAAGCTGGCCCTTCAGCACCAAATGATTAATTTTCACCGGCTCAAAGTCGCCACTTCTATTTCAATCTATCCCCTTTAACAAAAATACCTGTCAGAAATCGAACCTCAAAAACCTCTTTAAGTAGAAGTTGTCGCCAATCTACCCATTTTCGATATGCCGCATCCAATTATCAGTCATACTTTATCCGCGATTCTCTTTGTCACCTTAACACATTAATAAATAGATCAGCCTTACAGTTATTCTGGGTAGAGGAATTCACAATGTCCAAACTTGTTTTTTCATTCATTTTAACGTCAGCTTTCTTCTTATTCAGCATGGCACACAGCACTACCGCACAATCCAACAACTTGGAGAAAAACAAGAAAATTGCAATGCAAGCTGTAGAATGGTGGTTGAGTGGCTCTGATATTGATCCAAAAACTATTTTTTCTGCCAACTATGTGAACAACCTAGACTCTGCAACAAACCCTAGCGCTGGGCCACAGAAACGTAATTTAAAGGAAGTGGAGAAGGAAGTAGAGAAGTTCCATTCAGCCTTTAAGGATGTCAAGCTCCTTAAAATTATGCAGGTAGCCGAAGGGGATTTGGTTGCAACCCATGTGGTTATCAGAGCCAATCATGTTGGCTCCTTTATGGGCGAACCACCAACGAAGAAAACTGTCACCTATGATGGAGTTGAGTTCGTTAAGATTGAGAATGGTAAAATCATTGAAACCTGGGTAACCTGGGATAAATATGGCTTCTTAAGACAGATGGACGCCCTGGAATTTCTAGATAAGGACTAAGTGACTTATACCTAGGGAACAGTCACAGTCTGCATTGCAATTCCTCAAAACACCTGGATATTCCAGCAAAACCGCGAAAGGTGTACAAAGACTCTGGAAGCCATAGACAACATCGAAATATACGGAGGCCCCCAAATCTAAATCACCTAAAATCATTCACTCTACGCCCTCAAAAAACCTCAAGGACACCACCAGAGCACAGATAAACAACCATCAATAACCTTTACTTACGAGTACATTTTCTGTTTAAAAAAACTACTGAAAACTACTGTTAGAAGCCTGAATATGAATTCTTTTACAAGATAAACCTTCCAAAGTACCCGATCTATATCATTTGATAGACGCTGAACTCCAGAGTCGAATACAGGTCTTTTCATATTCAAATTGATTGGGATCCAGATACTCTCTACCATCACCCTAATTACACTCCCGCCTTCCCCTAACTTCATACAGCTAGAAGTAATGCCGATCAGATTGCTTACTGTTTCACCAGGCCAGGGATACCTAAACGCACAGATAATTCGAAACTCTTTTTAGTAAAAATATATTAAGTACTGCACAGAAAAGTATACTGACGAGACTAAAATACCCTTCCTCAGCATCACCCACCCCAGATCGTGACGTGATCCACAAATTTCCACATAGCACACAATTTTAATAATGTACCTAAGAGTAAACTATGGATAAGTGTTTTAATAAGAAGGTGTTAGCGATAGTGTTAACCACCCTGTTAGCTTCATGCAGTGGTGGTGGAGGCTCTTCCTCAGATTCTAACCCTGCGTCATCACCAGATGGAAATAATGCAGGTCAGGGTTCAGGTGACACCACACCACTTCCAGACAATGAACCCGGTACAGTTACCGTAGGCGATATCGAAACTGCAGACTTGGGCTTTGCCAAAATTACCTCTCGGGATATCACCCTGCCAAATGGCCAGCCCAACGCTAAAGAGGTTCACGGATTACCACACTATATTTCCAAAACAGATAGCACCCAGGACGATAATCTACAGTCAGTCCCCCTGCGAAGTTACACAGCGGCATGCGCAACCGATACCGATAAGCCTCGAATGTTTGTCTCCAAGACAATCAGCGAAGGTAGCGGAGATGATGAAATCACCTATGGTACTGTTTACGAGCTGCAATATAACCCTGAGTCTTCGAGCTTCGATCAAACCGGCAATACTACAATACTGAACCAGTGCTATGAATCACACGGTATTGCGGCCAGCGCTGATTGCTCCCGAGTTGCAGTACTGTGCAATACAGACTACCGAGCAAACGAACGCTACGAGGTACAAGGTGACCTAGTGGAGCAATACGGTAGCGACTGGATGAAAATGGAGGACAATATCAGTCCGATTGATGCCCGCATTGAAAGGGACATCGGCCTGATGATATCTACCAACCACAGTCAATATATCGGCTATTTTACCGACCATCCCACGCTGAAATTTGAAGACTTCCTGCCTGGGCTGAAAACCAACTTCCCCGAGACCGATTTTGGTGATTCTCCATCTTTTAAGACCATTAAAGGTAATGAGATGCAGGAAGAGATGACTTACATCGTCGATCAGCTCTCAGAAACGGACTATAACGCGATGGTCAAGTATATTCGTGAGAAGGGTTATAAATATAACGATCAAATCTGGCTAATGGAATGGGATAATAAAGCCCTCAGTGAAAAACCGGCTGCTTATGTTGTTAATAAGATGCACGGTGGAGGCCATGCCGGTGCCCAGGAGCTTATCTATGTCGAAGATGATAGCAAGGGCCGCACCAGCTATGCTTTCTCCGTCACAGCTCGGGTTTTTGACGGCAGCTATGGTGGCTCTCACTATTCTGCGGGAATGACCGTTATCGATCGTGATAACTGGTCCCTAAACATGAGCGGAAGCAATAATCGTGGTTGGTACTGGCTCTGCGGTTATGGTCACGTGCTAAACATCCGAGCATTCTATAACCCAGACAATGAAAAATATGGAGCAATTTGTACCAGCGATGGCGGCAAATATAATCAGTCGCGTGGATTGAATACTATTGCCATCAAGATGGAAGATACATCTTCTACCAGTAGTTTCGAAGGAAGTTACAATTACCTTGTGCCTTCCGACAATGCATTTTTCTCAAATGGTGGTGGCCACACTGTCGTTCCTGTAGATGAGAACACCAACCTGTCTCTTATCGTATCCCCCAAATACATTGATGACGCAGAAATGAATCGCTTTCTGCAAAGTGAATACGGCATTGATACAAGTAGTGAAGGCCCCTTTGACAAGCAATGCTCAGAGAATACCAACTGCTTCTTTTCCTATATGTCGAACAGCAGCAATCCGACCATTTCCAGACAGGGCCTGCGCAGTGGTGCCGCTCTGGACTCCTCCTCGTTAACCCGTATTGGTATTGCCACAGTGGATGGTAACGGAAGTATTGAGGGACAAGGCTATAAATGGCTGGTAGAAGACTCAGACTGTCAAATTAGCGACCCTCAACTTATCGATTTGAAAAATGGTCGCTACTTATTTGGCTACGCACAATTCCAGTGTATCTCCGACAACCTCCCATACAACCGAAGCTCGGCTAAAAAAGGTGCAATGCATATGCTGGTTCCTAAAGCCTACTATGTAATGGAGATTGACGCAGATTTGAATATAGTAGAGGGCCCCACAAAGCTGACCAAATTTGGTTGGGGTGGCCTCGATGAACCCATCTTCCTTGGCAATGGTAAAGTCGCTTGGTCATACATCAAAAATCCCACCTACGATAACTACGGCGGGGGCAAGCAAAATGTTTGGCAAGCCATGATTTACCACTCAAATAGTGTCAACTAACTGAGTCAAAGAGAGAATTATCCGACTTAATAAATGGAGAGCGCTGCTCTCCATTTATCGTCAATATGACATCGTATGTTTTGAAAATATATACCTATCAAAGCGATACCGACAGCTAGAAGGATACAGCAATTATTAATTTCAAATATCTAAAAAATAGCTAACTTCAATCCACAAATTAGTAACTTGAATCAAAGAAATCTGGAGATAATTTGGCAATATATCACCAAGAGCTAATTGTTTTGGAAAAATTACAACCTATAAAGCTCAGGACAACCGGGATCCCTCAGACAAAAGGTATGCCAACCGGAGGGCTTCAATCGATCTTGAAGAGGGCCTTTGTGTAGCCCGTATATTTTTTAAAATCGATAATATTTGTGTTTGCCCCAAAGCTCTCGCATCCTCAAACAACCGATTCGGTATCGAAGTCCCATTTAGGCTTGCCAACGTTGCATTCAGCTGGAGGGTTCCATTGGAAGGAGGGACAGCTTCAGCTTAAACAATAGGATCTATCTATTTCATTCATTAGCCTTGAATCAGATAGTCTTCACAACTTAATTAGAGCGAAGTAAACGCCTGATACTGACTCAAAAACACCCGCCCAGAGAGCTTGTGCAGAAAACTACTCTTCTCCAAGCAATCCATCACCGGTCCTTTAACCTCAGAGAGGTGAAAGTGAACCCCTCTATCCAGCAGGTTGGTATTAATGGATTCCAAAATTTCCAAAGCACTCCAGTCAATTTCATTCACGGCACTGCACATCAGGATGACATGTTTTACCTGAGGGTTATTGGCAAGACCGGTATATATGCGGTCTTCCAACACGCCGATATTGGAGAAGATCAGGCGGCCATCTACGCGGAAGGTGAGAATCTCGGGAACGGTTTTTACTTGGTGCCGGTGAATATTACGGAAGTGTTCAGTGCCCTCTACCAAGCCCACTTCGGCGATATGGGGTTTGGAGGCTCGATAGATAAATAATAAGAGCGATGCGCCAACACCACAGGCAACGCCAGGCTCGACACCCATTAATAGGGTAACAGCGATTGTCAGAGTAACGGCTATAAAGTCCGCTTTGGAAAAGTGCCAGGTTTTACGCAGGATGGAAAAATCCACCAGAGAGAGAACCGCAACAATAATAGTGGCAGCCAGAGTGGTTTTAGGTAGGTAGTAAAGAACAGGGTTTAAAAAGAGTGCGGCCAGGGCGATGCCCAGGGCGGTAAACAGGCTGGCAAACTGTGTCTGTGCACCCGCAGCATCATTCACCACCGAGCGGGAGAAACCACCACTTACCGGAAAACCTCCAGAGAGGCCGGCGCTGATATTGGCCATGCCCAGGGCAACCAATTCCTGATTACTGTCGACTCTTTGCCGGCGCTTGGCCCCGAGGGTTTTGGCCACCGATATCGATTCCACATAGCCAATAATGGCGATCATCAAGGCGGGCACAAATAGTGTTTGCAACAGTGGCAGGGAGAAATGCGGCATGGTCAGAGGTGGTAAACCGGCGGGTATGGCGCCGACCAGTGCCACCGCGTGGACTTCAAAATCCATGCTAAAAGACAGAGCGATGGTTACCAGCACCCCCAACACTGGGGCCGCCTTGCCCAACAGTGCAGCACTGCGATGGGATAAACCCAGTTTTTCCAGAAATCCTGCGGCAAAAGCTCTGGACGAATACAGAAAAATCACCACCCCCAACCCGGTTAGCAGGGTGAGACTGTTCACATTTTGTACATTCTGCCACAGCGATAACAGTAGCTCCGGTGCGGTATCACCGCTGGCGGGTACGCCCAGTAAATGGCGCAGCTGGCTGAGCGCAATCAGTAATGCGGAAGCCGTGATAAAACCAGAAATCACCGGGTGGGAAAGAAAATTCGCAAGCATACCGAGGCGCAAGGCGCCCAGAAGTGAAAGTATCCCCCCGGAGAGCAGCGCAAGGGCGGCGGCGGCGCTCAGGTAATCCACCTCCCCACTGGCTGTGACCTCCCCCAATGCGGCGGCACTCATCAGTGAAATCACCGCGACCGGCCCCACAGACAAGGTACTGCTGGAGCCGAAAATACCGTAGACCACCAGCGGTACCATGCTCGCGTAGAGACCAACTTCCGCCGGCAGGCCCGCCAGCAGGGCGTAAGCGAGGGACTGGGGAATCAGCAGCACCGTGACAATGGCCGCGGCGAGCAGATCGCGATTAAAAGTGTGACGGTCATAGGATTGGAAAGTGGCGAGGATGGGAAACCATCGGGAGAGTTGCTGTATAACCATGGTTCACTTTCCGCATCTTCTCGTATCACAGCCAGTATCACCCCCTTTATATCGCGGATGTTACTGGCATTAATTTGCGGCACGCATTTGTGCGGCAATCTCAGGCATCGCTCAACAGGCTATCCTGTCGCCAATGCAAGTTAGGTTTAGGGATCGATAGAAACCAGCGCGGCACTCACATCAAAACCGGCTGCCTGAGCCTGACCATGCAGTTGTTTTTTATCGGCGCCCATTAAAATTTTGGCACCCGCCCAAACTTGGCTGGAGCGATTTCCGGTGCGACAGAACGCGTGGATTTTCTCACCGCCCTGCAACACATCGCGGAACGCTTCGCAGTGCTCCCGCTCCATACGTCCGCGGGTAAACGGAATCGCGATAAAACGCAATCCGGCATCCTGTGCAGCCCGGGCCATCTCTTCGTAGCTGGGATGCATTTCGCTCTCTCCTTCCGGACAGTTGCAAACTACCACCTGCACGCCATTTTGCGCCAGCGGTGCCATGGTTTCGCAAGCGATGTGTTCAGAAACGCTGACTTGTTCATCCAATGTTTTAATATTCATAATCGCCTCTAGGTAGCTACAGTGCCAGTTCATCGGGGGTGCAGTATAGATTTAAATAGATTTTAAAGTTGATTCAGCGGTACTTTTAAATAGACAGTGCCGTTGGATTCCGCTGGGGGTAACTGTCCCGCGCGAATATTGACTTGCACCGAGGGAATAATCAGTTTCGGCATCGGTAAACCGGCATCGCGTTTTTTTCGAATCGCTACAAACTCGGTTTCGCTAATACCGTCGCGCAGGTGGATATTTTCCCGACGCTGGCTGCCCACTGTCGTTTCACACTGATAACCCCGCTTGCCCTGTGGCGGGTAGTCGTGACACATAAACATGCGGGTTTCGTCAGGCAGGGATAATATTTTTTTCGCCGACAAATACAGCTGCGCGGCATCGCCTCCGGGAAAATCGCAACGGGCGCTGCCCACATCCGGCATGAACAGGGTATCTCCCACAAACAGGGCATCGCCTATCTGCCAGGCCATATCTGCCGGAGTGTGGCCGGGACTGTAAATTACCCGCGCTTCCAGCGCCCCCACGTGGAAAGTGTCGCCATCCTTGAACAGATGATCGAACTGGCTGCCATCGGCAAGAAACTCTCGCTCCAGGTTGAACACTTCGCGAAAAATCTTCTGCACCAGACAGATCTGCTCACCGATAGCGATGCGCCCGCCCAACTGCTCTCGCAGGAAGGGTGCTGCGGAGAGGTGATCGGCATGCGCATGGGTTTCCAGTATCCATTCCAGGGTGAGATTTTTTTCCTGGATAAACAACACGATCGCCTGCGCACCCCGACTGCTGGTGCGCCCGGATGCCACATCAAAGTTCAGTACGGCATCCACCACGGCAGCCGAACCACCCTCCCTGTCATACACCACATAGCTCCAGGTCTCGGTCTCTCTGTCGAGGAACGACTGTACCTGAGTGCTTTGTTTCACCTGCGGCATTGCATGCCCTCCAATTTCACTACCCGATCAATATACATTCTGATAATATATAAAACAATATATTGTATGTTTGTAAATTGTTCCTAGGCCAAGTGTATGCCCGATACCACGAACCTCGACTTAGACAAGATGCGCGACTCCGCCGGCCAGGCGGCATCCATGCTGCGCTCTTTGGCCAACCACGATCGCTTGCTGCTGCTGTGTCAGCTCAGCCAGGAAGAACTCAATGTAGGCGAACTTGAGGAGCGCTTGGGGCTGCGTCAACCCAGCCTCTCTCAGCAATTGGGTGTACTGCGCCGCGAGGGACTGGTGGACACCCGCCGGGAAGGCAAGCACGTCTACTACCGAGTAGCCGACCCTAAGGTTCTAGCCCTTCTACAAACGCTCTATCAACTTTACTGCGCGGAGTAATTCCATGACCATCGACTGGGCCGCTTTCACACCCGCCACGGCACTCGCTGGCGGCGCTCTTATCGGGCTCGCCAGCGCCCTACTGCTGATTTTTAATGGCCGTATCGCCGGCATCTCTGGAATGGTCGGCAGCTTGCTGGAAAGCAGCTCCGGTGTTGGCTGGCGCCTGGCTTTTATTATCGGCCTATTGCTCGCCCCGCTGGCCTGGCAACTATTTTCCGCCCTCCCCCCCATCAAAATTGCGGCGGGCTACCCCACCCTAATCGCCGCCGGTTTGCTGGTGGGTTTTGGCACTCGCCTGGGCTCCGGCTGCACTAGCGGCCACGGGGTCTGCGGCCTATCCCGCCTCTCCTCCCGCTCCATGATAGCCACTCTGGTCTTTATGGCGGCGGGCTTTGTCACCGTTTATGTCTTGCGCCACCTGCTGGCCGGCTGATCGAGGATTGAATGATGAAAACCACCGTAACCGCATTGCTGGCGGGTTTGATCTTTGGATTGGGGTTGCTGTTATCCGGCATGGCCAACCCGGAAAAAGTATTGGGCTTTTTAGATATCACCGGCGCCTGGGACCCATCCCTGGCACTGGTCATGGCTGGCGCCATCGCCGTAAGCCTGCCCGCCTTTCAATGGTTAAAGGGGCGCGGCGAATCCCTGCTGAAGGGTCCATTACAACTCCCCACCAACACCCATATTGATCGCCGCCTGGTGATCGGCGGCCTGCTGTTTGGCATCGGCTGGGGGCTGGCGGGCTTCTGCCCCGGCCCCGCCATTGTGGCGAGCGGCGCGGGGCAGGAAAAAGCGTTGGTATTTACCCTGGCCATGCTGGCCGGTATGGGCATTTTTAGGCTGGCCGCGCATAAGATGATCCCGGCGCGGGAGTAATTTGATCGCCCAATAACCCCGGCCGCCGCAGCGGTCTATCTTGTTGAATCAAGGCGTTGTCACTATCGGGAGTCCGCCAATCAACAGCACCAAAACATGCGTGTACAGCGCCTAATCCCCCCCTGGCTAAAGCGCTACCAGCCCAGGTGGTTGGTGGGGGATGCTGTGGCCGCGCTCCTGGCCAGCATGATGCTGATTCCCCAGGCTCTGGCCTATGCCGCACTCGCCGGCCTGCCACCCTACCTGGGGCTCTACGCAGGCCTCCTCCCTCTGCTGGGATATGCCCTGTTTGGTTCCAGTTCAGTACTCTCGGTAGGTCCCGTAGCGGTATTGGCCTTGATGACCGCCTCCGCCCTCACCCCCATCGCAACCCCCGGCAGCGCCGAATATATCAACGGCGCCATTCTGCTGGCCCTGCTCAGCGGAGTCATGCTGTTGCTGATGGGATTTCTCGGTCTCGGCAGCCTCTCTAATTTACTGAGCCTACCAGTGGTGGACGGCTTTGTGTCCGGCGCGGCGGTGCTGATTATCGCCGGCCAAATCGCCCCACTGCTCGGCACACACAGCGAGGGCCACACAGCCCTGGAAATACTGTTAAGCACCGTCAGCAACAGCCCGATGAGCGACCCGGATGCGGCCCTGATGGGGTTGATTGCCCTGGCCAGCCTGGTTATCGCACGCCTCGGGCTCCCCCTCTTGTTGCGTACTCTGGGCATTGAAACCACTCGGGCAAAATTGCTATCGCGTCTCGCCCCTATGCTGGTGGTACTGCTCTCTATTGTGCTCACCGCCGTCTTTCACTGGGAAAATGACTTGCCAGTGGTGGGGGAAATCCCCGCGGGCCTACCGGACCTCACCGTGCCCATTTTTAATCCGGGCATGATTTACCAGTTGCTGTTACCGGCACTGATTATCGCTCTGCTCGGGTTTGTCGAGAGCCTCTCGGTTGCCCACACCATCGCCCTGCGCCGGGGAGAAAAACTCGATGCCAATGCCGAACTGCGCGGCCTCGGCGCCTCCAATATCCTCAGTGCGTTTTCCGGCGGATTTGCGGTAACGGGCAGCTTTGCGCGCACCGCGGTCAACGATGAGGCGGGCGCGAAGTCGCCGCTGAGCGGTGTTATCGCCGCAGCACTGATCGCCCTGGTGCTGCTCTATGCCACCAAGGTATTTACCGAGCTTCCCGTCTGCGTACTGGCCGCGACGATTATCGTCGCGGCCGCCAATCTGATCGACCTGCGCGCACTGGCACACCACTGGCACTACGACCGCACCGATGGCCTGGCCATGGGCGGCACCCTGCTGGGCGTGATTTTATTTGGTGTAGAGGCGGGCATCGGCCTGGGCGTGGGGCTGTCTTTCGCCACCCTGATCTGGCGCACCAGCCGGCCACACATCGCAGTGGTGGGGCGCGTTCCAGGGACCGAACACTTTCGCAATGTGTTGCGCTACACAGTAAAAACCCAGCCGGATATCCTCTTCTTGCGCATCGATGAAAACCTGTTTTTCAGCAATATCAGCGCGGTGGAGGATCGCCTGTTCACGGAGGTAAAGCGCCATAAAAGCTTGCGCGACCTAGTGCTGATTCTCTCCTCAGTCAATCGTATTGACAGCACCGCCACCGAGCGCCTGCAGCAGGTCAACCAGGATTTGCTAGAGCGCAATATCTGCCTGCACCTGGCGGAGGTTAAGGGCCCAGTGCTCGACCGATTGGGGCGTTCGAAGCTGCTCCAGCAACTGACGGGCCGAGTATTTCTCTCCGCGTATATCGCCGAACTGGCCCTGCGCCATCACAATATTCAAGAGGATGGCCAGCCCAACACACCAGCCTCCCCAGGCAATTCCACCGACTCCGCCTAGAGAGCGCACTCGGCAGCTTGTCTGCCACCACCAATCACTGGCAAAATATCCAGTATTTGGGCGAAGGACACCATGGCTGGCGATACACTGACTTCAGAACAGCGGGCCATAGCGGATCACCCCGGCGGCCACGCCAAAATTATTGCCGTAGCCGGCTCCGGCAAAACCACCGCCCTGTTGCACTATGTAAAAAACCGTTTGGATGCCGGCATTCCCGCCGCTCAACTCTTGGTCTTAATGTACAACCGCAGCGCGCGTGAGGATTTCGACCGCCGCATGGGTCCGCTGGTCGACAGCCACACACCTTCGGTACACACCTTCCACAGCGTCGGCTACCGCCTGTACCAGCGCATGATCGCCAGCGGGCACATCCCCGCAGCCAGCCTCAGCCCCCTGCCCCAAACCACCGTGCAGCTACAAATCTGGAAAGCGATCGAGGGGTGCGCCCCCACCCATGAGCTGGAGGAAATCCGCGAACGCAAGCAATCGGAAATAGAGGCCGCAGAGTTTTTTATCGACTACAGCAAAACTCTACTTTCCGGTGAACACAGCGCTTTGCGAGAACTAAAACTCGGTGACGAATACGGCTATTTTTTGCAGGTATTTCGCAATTTTGAACAGTGGCGCCGCAGTCAGGGAGCTGTGACCTACGCCGACCTGATCTACGACCCGGTAAAATTACTGCATGAAAAACCGGAGCTGTCACCACAATACGGCGGCCACTACCAAGATATCCTGGTGGACGAGTACCAGGACATCAATGAAATACAACATTTTCTATTGCGGGTGCTACAGGGAGGCAATGGCAATGTGATTGCCATTGGCGATCCTGACCAGACCATTTATGAGTGGCGCGGCTCCAAGCCCGCCTTCCTGCTCGAATTGTTTGACCAGGATTTTCCACCCTCGCATATCTACAAATTGAGCCGCACTTTTCGTTACGGACACCAGCTGTCCCTGGCCGCCAACCACTTTATTGAAAATAATCGGGACCGCGCCGATATTTTTTGTGTTTCTGCCGACACAGAGCGTCAAACCGACATCGAGCTTGTGAGCAGCGATAAAGAGGGCCGCTGGCTGGTGGAGCATCTGCGCCGCTGCCAAAAGCAGGGCCAGTCACTGGCAGATACCGCCGTACTGGTGCGCCTCTGGTCCATTGCCGCCCCTCTTGAGCTAGCGCTATTAGCCAATAGCATCCCCTATCACTCCGCTAGCCGTAATACGGTGCTATCGCGGCGCGAGCTGCGCCCGTTGTTCTGGAGCCTGAATATCGCCTCCGGCCGCTTTAGTGAACTTCCACCTAAGCGACGCCAGCAGGGCTTGTACGAATGGCTGACCGCCCCCCATGTGCGCATCCCGCGCAAAGTGCTCGAACCCCTCTGCGCGGCACTTGCCACCCGCGAGAACGGCTGGGGCAAACAGCTGCTTGCCCAGCTGCCCGAGGGCCTGAGCAAACCCCAGACGAAACGCCTGCGCCAGCGGGCGGAGCTTTTAATACAGATTGAGAGCTGGCGCGGCCATGCCGGCGAATTATTGCGCCGGCATATTGGCGAGCTGGAACTCCTCAGCGGTATTGCGGAAGACGCCTTCACCCGCCAGCAGGGTGAGGAGCGCCAGCAGACCATTCTCGCCTTCTGCCAATATCTGGATACACTCAAGCAGCCCCCAACTGAAGCCCTGGCACACCTCCAAGAATTGCAGCGGCAGCACCGCGAAGGCGAGCGGACCGCCGCAGATGCCATCCAAATCACCACCATGCACCAAGCTAAGGGACTGGAGTGGGACCAGGTGATTATTCCCACCCTCACCCAGCACAACATGCCCTACCAATCCCAACGGGACTTCAGCACACCCGCCTCGATGGAAAGTGAGCGCCGCCTGATGTATGTGGCTATGACACGGGCAAAATCCAGGCTATTTTTGCTCGCACCCACCGAGGCCGCCAAACTCAAAGACCCCGACGCTGCGCAGCCCTCATTATTCATTCAAGAAATGCAATTGCCCCTCAGTAAGTTGATGACACAATGCCTGCGTGAACGCCCCGAGCATATCCATACGGACATTCCCGTCTCCCGCCAGGCGCTCCGCTATCTTGAGGCCTGCGACTACACCCCAGAACTCACTGCGCCCGCCGCACCCGTGCGCAAGCCAGCCCTAGGCGAGGGCCTGCACCACAACAAGTTGGGCCAAGGGCGCGTTCTTAAATGGGAAGATCAGCGTATTGAAGTGCTGTTCAGTGACGGCAAGGCACGGCGTTTTGATTGGGACACCCTGGCCCGCTATTTGGTGTAGGGGCTTGCGTAGCTCTTGCTGAAACCCTGTAACTCCACTGCGCCCCCAGTATAGGCCCCTCGGAGAAAGATCTTCTCAGTTGCTATCTTGGCATTGTCGCATGCATGGGTAAGGCAATGATTTGTAACGACTTTTCGCAAAAAGTAGTTGACTTGGTCAAAGCCTCTCTATAGTATCCGCACCCGTAACGCGCTCGTAGCTCAGCTGGATAGAGTACCTGGCTACGAACCAGGCGGTCGGAGGTTCGAATCCTCCCGAGCGCGCCATACAAATCAAAGGCTTACGTCTCACGGCGTAAGCCTTTTTTTGTTGTGGGGCAAATTAAATAGGGTAATCACTCAAAACCTGTACATTTAGACAGCCCCTTCCGACATACAACTGACGCCTTAACGGCCCCCACAAGTCAATCTATGACCCCCCAAAATAAGGGACAACAAGCTCAGTTAAATCAAGTCACCACTCTCGGCAAATCCCCCCACCGAGTGGTATAGGCAGGCGATGTAAAAGCCTGCCGCATCTTCCATTTTCTTCTGGATACCTTCGGCCCCTAGAAACAGTGTCCCGCGGCCGAACTCTTTATTGATCCTGTCCATCGTTTGCATGGTCTCCCCTGCTCTAATCGATTGCCCTGGGGTGAATAGACCCCCAGGCCGAGGGCGCGGGGGATTATCTCGATAAGCCCGACGCCTGCTTTCATAAAGCGGCAGCCGGGGCGGTATAGATCTGCAATGGTTTCCCTCACTAGCCGCACGATTACCCGTGTGTCATCGGTGGGGTAAGGCGTCTGCACAACCGTGCTGCGGCTGTAATAGTTGGGTTCATGGGGTGAGGTGTGCAGGAATAGATGGATCGACTTTACCAGGGATTTCTGTGCGCGCAGTTTCTCAGCGGCCCTGCTGCCGTACAGTGTGGCGGCTTGTAGTATCGGCGCCATTGGAGCATAGCGTAGGCTGCCCGGCGCCGACAGGCGTGAAGTTAATGGCCTTGCTATATGCGGACATCTGCACAGCCAAGCTGCTTTGTAAAATTATCAATTTCTTTAACCGATGTGATCCTATAAATATCTTTACCTTTACTACGAGACTGAATTTTCTCTAACAGCTCAGGAGTCCAGAACTTGGGGGATAACCGTAGATATTTCCAGCTCGCCAATGTGCCTTTAAAAACTGAGCTACCTTCAGGCCACCCTTCAGGTTTTACAAAAAAGCTCTTTAGTAGCCTCTTGGTAACCCACCAGTAGTGAACAGAATACGGCAAATCAACGTAAATGAGTGTATCTGCGGCATCAATACGCAACCAAAAAGATTCCAATGTACCAAGCCCTTCAATTATCCAGCTGTCAGCGCCTATCATGTCAGCATGCTTTTTCGAATACTCTTCCGGTGAAACACGCTCACCATTCTTCTTATACTCGATTAAATCTAATGCACACAGTTTGATACCCGTTTCAACAGAAAGCTTTCTGCTCAGTGTTGATTTACCTCCCCCTGGCTTCCCAAACACAACAACCTTATTCACTTAATGACGCTTCCTTTTTCTCGGGCCTTGACTGCATATAACGCCTGGCGCCCAGGCGAGCAACTTGTTGCGAGTCCAGTGCGGGATTGCGCCGGCACTTGTTAAATTTTTTGCTCATAGTACCGCGCTACAGGTGAATAATACATTAATGCCAGCAGCACGCCAGACAACACCATAGATATTTCATAGAGCACTTGGCTGAAACCGCCGTAAACCGTAATACCCATGAATGGATACAGAGTAAATGCCGCAACAAACCCAGCAGCATAAACATGCCTTGCCCATGATTTGAATAGAAGCAGACCGATCACTGAAACCAGTGCCATAATGATTGCAACAACAGCTAATGAACCAGCCACAACAAGTTCTGTACCTTCAATCTCAGGCTCTATCTCGATAATATAATCGAATACCTGATCAGTTATTGGGTCAGACCAAATATAGTCGTACACGCCAGAAAGCAAGCCTATGCCTAGTGACACTATAATTAGTGTTCGATATTGATTCTTGGTCATAGAAATTTAACGCGCAGCCAGCGCGGAGCGCATTTTGTGTTAATGTTTGAGCGCCAGCGAGTAACACAAAATGTGCGTAGTGTTGGCTGTCGCTCTGCCGCTGCTTGTTATGCATGGGCCTCGCTCATGGGGTGGATCAGCTCTGAGTAGTACTTAAACTCAAGGATGTTCCCCGATGGATCTTTTATAATGTATTTTCCAGACTCGGCTTCAGTATCTATTTTTATTACATTTGGCGAAAGAACATAACCAGTATTACTTGCGGAAACTCTTTCAGAAAGATTATGCCACTCATCTTTATCAAGAATCACACCAAAGTGATCAATAGGGCTTACTTCGGATGGGCAATTATTCCTATGGATAGTTAGTTGGTGGCCGAAAAAGTGAATATCAAGCCATGTCTCTTTTTCCCTACCGGTACGACACCCAAGCACTTCCTCATAAAATTTTCGGGTGGTTTCAAAGTTGTCAGCCACAAAAGATAAATGGAATATTCCTTTCACTTCTTCCTCACTTCTTTAATGCATAACGCCCACAGCAGGGGCGGCCGAAGCGTAGTGTAGGCCGTCCCGCAGAGGCCCGTAGGGCCGGCGCAAACTGCCTGTGATTGTTAAATGGCATAGCCGCCGAGCCTACTGATTGTAAATGCAACGAATTCACCAACAACCTTTGGGTCATGTGTGTGTAATACGTCCTCCTCGACGAGAACACCACAATCTACCTTAACTGGATTTATTGAAACAATTTGTCCAAAAGCTCTGTATTTCCAGCCATGCACTTGCTCTAAACATTTTTTCTTTTCCAGATTTCCTTGGAAAATAGACTCCCAAGACTCTTCTTCGTCAAGCATGTTAGCGAACTCAAATTCAAACACACCTTCATCTTTGGGTATGCTTTCGACATCAGGAGTTAATTCATCCATAACACAGTACTCAGCGCCCCCTATTTCAATAAGCGCCTCAAGATATTTACCTTCTGTAGAAAGTAGCTTCGCTTTCATATTCGCAATTTAACGTCCGCCGCACAGGCGAGCAACTTGTTGCGAGTCCAGCGCACGTAGTGCGCGATTGTGCCGGCACTTGTTAAATTTTTCACGGAACAAGCTCAACTACCTCACCGACTTTAAATTTACTTTTGTCATTACCATTTACAAGGTAAAAACAAAACACATCCAAATCTGGACTGCCATCCTTTTTTAAAGCCCTAGGTTGTGTCACCGATTTCTTTATTGGGCACCCAGCTAATGCGGGATTATCTCCGAGTTCAAATTTGGTGTCATCGAGCACACGGACGAATATGCCAACTGGCTTTCTTTCTAGTATGTGCTCTATCTTTACTTTTTGACTCATGATCTTATGAAATTTAACGCTAAGATAACCTGCGCTGCAGGCGGCAAAAAAATGACCTGGCATTGAATTTAGGCCGAACTAAAGAGGCCCA
>NZ_CANMKV010000056.1 GCF_947498635.1 uncultured Microbulbifer sp.
ATGGTGGGCAGAACTATATCGAATCCGATAACACCGATATCGAAGCGGTGATGGGCGAGCTCACCACCAGCCTCAACTGCCACAAACGGGAAATCCCCGATAGCCACAACCGCGTGCAACTGCGCCTCTACGATAGCGGCGATGCCCTGGAAAACCGCACTCTCGCGGATCTGCTCAATCGCCAGAATAGGGCACTGATTGGCCATGAAATTGTGAGTTTTGGTGAGGCCGAAGAAATCAGCCCCGGCGTGTGGGAATTGGGTTATTTCCTGCGCGGGCGCCTCGGCACCACGCCAACCAATCACCCGGCGGGCACGCGCTTTGTATTACTGGAACGTAACACGCTCAACTTTATTGCCACCGAGCGCTACAACCTCGGCCAGACACTCACCTTCCGCGCCACCAGTATCGGCAGCGGCAAAGAGACCCTCACCAGCGGCTCTTTTACAGGCGCCAGCCATACCGAACCCGCCCCGGCCAATCTCAGCGCGCACCGTGCAAATGGCCTGCTGGTAATCCAGTGGCTCGGAGTAGGGCGCCTCGGCGGCCGCGCCGCCTACGATCAAAGCCGGTTTTTTGCCGGCTACCGGGTAACGGTCAACGGCCAAAGCACCGACACCACAGCAACCACTTTCACCCTCGCAGACCCAGGCTCCGCCAGCATCACCGTTAGCCAGCTCAACAGCATCACCGGCCCAGGCCCGGCGGCACAGATCAGCGTATAAGCAGGAACCAACCCCATGAGCACTACCCCCAATAACGGTATCCCCTACGCCCAAGAGGGCACCCTAGACCCCGCTGCCGGCCTCAACCAAGCCCTGGACACTATCGACGCACTGCTACAGATCGAAGTGCAAGGTATCCAAAACGATCCCCCAGAAACGCCCACCGACGGCAGCCGCTATATCGTTGCTACCGGCAGCGGCGACTGGGTAAACCAAGACGGCCAGCTCGCCCGCTATGTGGCGGACCCCGGCTACTGGCAATTCTTTCCCGCCAAGGTCGTGCTCAATCAGGCCGACAGCCTGCTGTATATCAACACCAGTAGCGGCTGGCAGGTGGCCAACCGCCCGGAGACTTTGCCGCAGATTACGGGGGATACGGGCACGGATTTAGCGGGGGTTGTTGGGCAGATGTTGGCAGCATTGAGCGGGGTTTACTGGGATAATCAAGCCACCTAGCTTGCTTTGACTATCAGGGATCAAAAGCCCCTTCATATATCCACAGAAAAAAGATACTAAGCTTTTGACTTTTAAGGGGTTTTCAAAAGGATATATAGCAGCGAAAATGCCAGGATATGATGCGGCTGCAATATATCCACTTATGTACGCTGGTGCCAACGGCCGGTAACCTGATGTTCTTACAGGGTTTTCTTTAAATCGTTACCGAAAGGAGTCTGTGGATATAGTAGTGGGTGATATATTGCAGCTGCTTTTGAATACACTGTTAAATGTCTATGAGTGAGAATAAAGTACATTGCCAGATTCACGGTGAGCAAGATATCGCTTTAATGTGTAGCCACCTGATCGAGTCAATTGAAAGCGGTAAGCATGTAGGCTTTTTCACCGAAGATAGTGGAGATCTAGGTAGGCCAGATGCGTGGTGTAAGTCCTGTGAGGACTCTTGGCCAAATTACAACGGAGACTCAGCTGCATGGACAGAGTCGCTTGGTTTTAGAGTGGCCTGTTGTTCTTGCTGGGATATCGCTAAGGAGCAGCAAGCTAAATGAGCCAAACATTTAACAAGTGGCGGCACAATCGCCACGCTTCGTGTGGCTGGACAAAGCACTGTGTGCTTTGCCTGTGCGCCAGGCGTTAAGTGTCAGGAGCAATTGAGTGAAAAGTGGCTCAAAAGGGAGTGATAAAGAATTAGAGAAATTCTCTAGCATGTCGCTCCCCGATATTAATAAGGAAATTGAGCGCTGCATGCGGGGTTCCAAAAATGGCGGCACTACCGCTGGTCGTAAATCATTTTTCAAGCGATTACTATGGCTCGAAGAAATCCGAGAAGAAAAACACGGCATAGAGGCACCGAGGCGTGATTTTAGAAAGCACTAAAGCAAAAACACTTAACAAGTTTGTCAATGAACGCACTTCGTGCTGGACCGCTAAAAGCGTTGCTTCGCAACAACGCGGCCCATTACAAAGGCGTTATGTGCAGGCATATGAAGAAAGTACTTAGATCATTCTCTATCACTTTCGTTTTGGCAGGCTGTGTACCATCAGGAAATGATGTGGTTGTAAGGTACCACGAGCCAAAATGTGAGAAGCGTGGTTTGGTATCTGCCCCTGGAGCGGATGAGTATAAGGCCCTGGACAATGCTAAAGTGGCCACTGCGAAAATGGGTGGCAATTTTCTGGTGCCAAGGCCAAGCGGCCCTATTGAAATCGAGCAGAGCCATACCGTAAACGGAAAGACAGAAACTTATATTACGTATAATGGAACCGCGTTTTACTGTGCTTCAATCAGCACATAACAAGGCCGGGCAATTTGCTCCGGGCCTTCGGCCCTCCGCGGGACAGCTTACCTTGTGCACCTTTTGCACAGCTCGCTTTGCTCCCATTTTTGCGCAAAAGGTGCACAAGGTAAGCTGCCCCTGCCGGCGGCGTTATGAGTATCAGGGATATGAAAAGAGTAACGTGGATTGATCCTAGGGATAAACCGGGCCTGCTCCATGCAGTTATGGAGCAATGCGCAGGAGCCTCCCTTATTTCATTTGAGGGCTCATTGGAGCATTTTTCATTTTATAAATGGCCGAATGCTTCCTATGAAGAAACGCCAGTGCTTAAACGACAAACTATATCCCCAAAACTAGATTTCGTGATTCTCCCCTTAGATGAAGAAAGTTCCAAAGGCATGTGGAAAGAACTAGCAGAAAAGGATCATCTGGTTAGAGAAGGCATTATTCATGTGCAGATAGCTATAGAGGGAGAGCTAGTATTTGGTGGTTATGATAATTTCGATAAAGAGTGCACTGTTGCATATAAAGGCTTGAGCGAAGGTTTTCTCCAAGACCTTAAAGAGCGAGGCACAATTGGTGGCTATGAACACAAATACTCATAACAAGCAAAAGCACCTGGACACAACTACGCTGCGCCGGTGTTTCGGGCGTTAAGTGACTATGGTAGATAAATCAATACTCACGAATAGAATCGAATTAAGCAATGATCCTGAGTTTGGATTGTGTGTAGAGCTAAGCTGCTGGGATCACCTTGATTACATCGAAGATGTTTTAGCTGAGCATTTCGACGTTGAATATGATTTCAAAGTAGATGATCCTGATAACAGCAGATACGCGCTATTTTTTGGCGAGCAAACTGATGAAATTGTATTGAGAAAATCGATATCAGAAATCAATCGCTATCATGCGTGTACCGATCAAATTTTCGTTACAGTATAGTGTGGCACTTAACAAACGCATGCATTTGACCTCCGCTGCGCTGCGGCAAATGATGCGGGCGTTATGGCTCAGAGTTAACCATTGATGGCTAGTATGAGAAATTCTAAATTATTAATTTTTTCATTGTTTTTGTTGGCCTCTACGGGCTCAAGTTCAGTGAAAGCCTGTTTATTTCCTGAACCTCTTGATTTTGACTACATTGAAAATGCTGACGCAATTTTTATTGGTCATGTATCTAAGTTCATTTATTTTGATAGAAACCCGGTGGCAAAGACGGCTTCATATTCGTTAATTTCTTTTGAGATTGAAAGTTATCTTCTAGGTGATGATAAAGAATATGAATTGGATGCGTTCTGGCAGGATTACAGTTATATGCCTGAGAATTTCGAGCAAGGTAGATACCTTGTTGCTGTTAAGAGGGAGGCGTTGCCATCAGCTGTGCTGGCGAATCAACCTTATTCTATTGGATCAAAATCTGTAAAATACAGAATACTACAAGACCCATGCAGGCCCGCTTTTGTTTTAAAGCCAAGTTCAGAAAATTTGCACAAAGTTAATGAAGTAGTGGATGGCATGGGTACAATTGATATCGTTCAGCCATAACAAAGCGCTGCAGACCGACATCTTACTTTGTGCATATTTTGCGCGGTCGCTGTCGCTCCCATTTTTGCGCATAATATGTCCAAAGTAAGCTGCGGCTGAGCGCGACGTTAAGTTTCAGAGAGAGTATGGAAGAAATAGCATGGAAACTCCCTTGGAGAAAGATTCAGTTTGAGGCTGAAATTCCAGGAGTGCAAAACCAACTAGAACTTGAAATAACTGATGCGCACCCACTTTCGGGTACAGATCCAGTTGTAATCGGTCGCAGAGTAGATTGCGATGATGTTCTAGCAAAACTAAATGATGGGGCGTATGCAAACGTACATTTAGTTTGGGGTAGTGGCCCAGGAGCATTTCCAGAGCAATATCCCAGTTTTACAAAATATGAAACACTCGAAGAGTTCATTGCCGCAATGGATCAAGATTCTTTCGAATATGAAGAGTAAAAACTTAACAAGCGGCTGTTGTCGCGCCTTTGGCGCTGGGACAGCCATTCCGCCGCTTCGCGGCTCCATGGCCGCCCCAAAGCCGGGCGTTAGTACTGATACCCAAAATAAATTAACCTAAACTTAGATGTTATATATGTTTAAAAAAATTCTACATTTGATCTCTCTAGCTTCTTTGGCGGGTCTTCTGCTCGCATGCAGCGGTGGCAGCGGTGGCAGCGGTGGCAGCGGTGGCAGCGGTGGCAGCGGCGGAGATAGTTCTGATCCAGTAGAGATGCCCTCTGAAATAGATAGCTTTACCGCCTCCGAATTACTTTCAATTGATCCTCCTTCTTTTGAAGTTGCAGTACGATTTTCACAAAACGTATCGCGAGCAGACGCTCTCGATATCGGAGTAAAAGTTGTGGTGGCTACCGATGGAACTGGTGATGTTATGGGGCAGGACTTTGCCCTCTCTTACAATATGGATTGTCCAAGCGGCTCTGAAAATTGCGATCAGACTGATTATTTCTTTACTTGGAGCTATGGAGATATCATAGGCTGGTGCTGCACTCTTAGAGGGCGCGACCTTTCGTATGAACTCACGAATGTAGAAGGATATTTACAGTTAACTATGAGCTATCATGGAAAATTTACTAAGAGCACATATGATAATCTAGTTAAAGGTAACGTCTTAACAAATGTAGAAGCAATTCTTTTCTCTGGGCCAAATAAAGAAACTGTTTTATCAAGAGACTACTACCCGCTGGCGAATGAGTTTACTGATCAACTTGGGGAGCTGAATGATAATCTCCGTGATTATGATGGTTCCTCAGGTTTAATTGATATTCAAAGTATTACTATCACTAATTATTTGGCCCCCTAAATTCGTCAAAGGTACTAACAAATCAAGAAAGCGGGACGCCGTAACTGGCACCCCTTCTTGAGGCGTTAAAGCCCAGCACAATTAAGGGAATCAATTGAATAAAATAATTTTTGTGTTTTTTAGTTGTTGTGTTGTAGCGTGCACGCCTTCAACACGTTACGTTAAGTCGGAGTCAAGTGCTCGCAATGATTTCGAGAATGATAACTTAAGCTTGGCAAGTTCAGGTTATATTGGTTGTCCAGCAAGTGAAATAATTATTTCAGGTGTTGATGTGCGCGCATATGATGATGCTAAATCTTGGAAGGCTACATGTAGAAATAAATCTTTTTATTGCTCGGAGATTTTTTATTACCGTACCGCCTATCCAGAGATAGCGGTTCAGCTCAGTTGTGCAGAAGAAATCTAGCCTTTTATAATAAACCTATCAGTCGGGTAGTTTGAGTCACGTATTTTTGCGGCAACTTTGCATACAATCAGGCCATTAAAAACGGAAAGGGAAACAGCGCAAAGTAGTGGTGCAGATTCTCGGCCCCGCACACCTTCGCCAAAGTAATCCCCATCGCCTCACACCAAGCCGGCAGCTGATCGCGAGGAGGTGGGGCTAACCCTTCAGGGCATTATTTTCGTTGTGGAGGAAAAGGCCGCTGGTAAAAGCTTGCCCATAGAAGAGGTGGCTTAGCATGCTGGTGCTGTGGGTGGTGCTGGCCTCATTGTCACTCATTCCCCTTGTCTATTGGCTGCCTGCGGCAATAATTTGTGTGTATATACAGTATTTAGGCATTACAGCATGAAGCTTTCCCCACTCTATGGCCACGGCGTTGCCTGGGGTTTTCATTCGCCCGCTGATGACCTCAAGGAGGCAGCGCTAATCTTGGGAACACCTGATCACCAAGCCCGCGGGAACCTACATGGTCCGCGCCAATGGTGACTCAATGGTAAATGTGGGTATCAATGGTGGTGATTTATTGGTTATCGATCGCTCCTTAACCCCTAAGTACGGTGATGTGTTCGTGATTGCCCTGGGCGGCTGATGGCGATAAATGATAAATATGTTCATATACCTATTTGGGAAGGGCAAGAGTTAGTTGTAGAGGGGGTGGTTAAAACATCAGTGCGCTATCATCGAGGAGAGTGAGAGGTTTGAGATTGGTAAACAGGTATTTCCCTATAAGATTCAATAAGTTATATTTTTGTGTACTGAAGACTGGCAGTGTTGAGGTCAGCGGTTCGATCCCGCTTAGCTCCACCAAATTTCCCCTTGTATTTCAAGGGGTTGCGAGAAGAGGTTCATGTCCTCTTATCCGGTGAACAAAAACGTGAACAAAAACTCGCAAGAATGAAAAAGGGCCTCTTTGGTCCTTTTTTTTGTCTGATGATTGCTCCCATATCTTTTATTTATGCTTCCTGATTAGCGCCTTTCATCAGTTTTAGGGCTGCTGTTATCTGTAATAAGCGGAAAGACGGAGAGCTATGAGACTTATTAGAGATTCGGACCTCTTCCCTGTCGCATCACTTAAAAATAAAAATTTTGGAGTGCCGATCTAGACAAGATAGGTTGACTTTTAGCCAACTCTTTATTGTTTGAGGAAATTTATTAAATGTAATTTTTGAAATTTCCTGAGGTCCTGGACCTTGCCCTTTCTGTTATAAGTGTGTTTCTTGCTATAGCAAGCTTAGTACATGCTTTCTATTCAAGCCGAAAAATAAAAAGGATTAAGAGCATTACTAGGAAGGTGGTTGGCATTTATATCAAACTGCTAACACAGCAGGAGGCGTTGTCCATGAATCGTTGAATTTATATAAAGAAAAGTGCAAAAGTAATCTAAATTTTCTTCTTGAGCGGTTATCCAAGGTTGACCAGTTAAGTTTGAATGTTTACCACGACTGTATTCGCTTCATTCAGCTTGTCGAGCCCAAATATACTTTAGATATTATTAATTGTTGGAAAGAGACTGGTAAGATTAACAAAGGCCATGTGGGTTCATTTAGGAAGATTGTAGTTAGTGGTGAGTCAAAGAAAAATAGAGTTTTGAGGTCTGAAGGTGTTGGGTTGATTGTTACTAGAATTTGTACATTGTTGTGGGCTTAGGCCGGATATATAGATTTAGTGTTTTTTAGGTGGGTTCTGGAAAATATCCGAAATACAAGAGCCCGAGTGATTTTGTGGTTGGCAGACTTTGAAAATTGTCCGAGATACATTTTTCTCTATCTCTTAACTTTCGAATTTCTAGAACTCTCTTCCAATTACCTGTTTATCTAAATAGATATTAATCTCCTCATAATCAATACCATGCCCCGCTTGATAAAAATGGGTAACTCGCTCATCAGTATGCGCCATCAGCTGCTGCACCGACTTAACGTCATACCCCATTCGCTTGAATCGGTCTGAAGCCAGATTACGCACTTCGTGGAAGCTGGGTGGGGTTTGGTTTTTGGGTAAGCCGATATAGAGTCCGCTAGCGTTGCGGACTTCAGTGAACATATCGCTCAGTCGGTCGAGGCTTACCTGGCAAATATGCTCTTTAGTTTTTCCCGTACGACGTTGCTTGGGAGTATGGCTCAGTATATAGGGGCAGCGGTAATTTCTGAGACAGAGTTCCCTGGCGCGGCATAATAACTATGCCGGTTTGTTGGTGGGTTTTTAGATTAAAGCTTAAGTGGCTGGCGGCAAGGCTGTCCCGTTGCGCTTCGGATTTATTGATTGCTTTGCGCAGGTAATCGCCATTCAGGTATTTCACAAAATGCAGTTCGCAAATATCAGTGCGGCGTATAGTAGTCAGCATACTGATGCCCATGGCAATTTATAGTGTCTCATAGCCTAATTCCCCAGCTTTTTTTTAGATGGTTCAGTAAGATTCCAGGGTTAAGCGCTGACGCTTTTTAATGGCTTTCCTTTTTCCAGCAGGTGCGGTCGGTCGTCGACTGTGGTAAATGGGTTGCTTTCCAGTTTGCACAAGCCTTCAGCTATTAAGTAATTAAAGAAATTATTAAACTCGTCGCGGCGTACGTGCTGTTGGTGGTAGGTTAGGGATTCCCACCATTTGTGCAGATCGGTTAATTTGGCCTTATGTAGGGAGATCGCTTCGAAGACTTCGCTAAATTGTTTTAATGCGTTACAACGATTGCGTAGGCTAGTTTTGCTAGTTAAGCGGAGATCGTTCTCTACTCTCCATTCTATATAGCGCGTGGCGTGAAAGCCGAAGCTTGCTCTATCCGGAACCTTGGCTGGTTTTCGCTTTACGCTCTCATCCCGGTGAGCATTAGCCTACTCAGCTATACGTAGAGCATCTTCAAAAGATGCTTTGAAGATTTTGTTGGAGCCATCCGGGTGACGATAGCGCCAGTAGTTTTCCCTGTTGTGCGGGTCTGGGTAGAGATTTTCCGGTAGTGGGGTGTCGCCCCGCAGGCGGGGCTTTCTGGGGCTGGTCATTGCCTTGATCGGCTGCTGCTATAGGAGTTTTGTGCTTAGCCTGTCAGCAGGTCTAGCCCGCTTCTGGGCCGGCCATCGTTCGTTGAGGTATTCTGGGCTGGGGTTTTGCCGGTGTGGTCGCTTATAGCGAATCGGTCGGCATCCACATAGGGCTCCCCGGCGATGATCCGGCCGGACATATGGTCGGCTTAGATCAATTCAATGATGTTTCTCTACCGGGGCGGGAGCCTAACTCAAATTTCTCCCTGGCCCAGATAGTGCCTTTCATTAGTGTACCCACAAGGTAGCCCTCCATGGCTTATTCGGGGAAAGCGCTTTCCTTGAGTACGCCGTCCACAATGCTATAAGTAGTAAATTGGTTAGTTTTTTGTCGAAAATTTGTACCAAGTATTTAAAGCATTCTTCCTTGGCAATTTGCGCTGCTTTTTCTTTTGCTTCTTTCAGGGTTTCGACGGACTCCTGAAAATCTTTTGCACCACCTATCATCAGGTTATAGGTGCCGCTGAAGGCTGCATATCGTTTCATTGGATGCTTCCAGATTTATAAAGGGGCTCCAGACTAGCTAGCCCTAGAACGGTTGCTACTGACTGAATGCGTCGGGCCACGGTTGTATTCAGCATTTTTCGCAACGAGCAAGCCATGCTTTAAGGCGATTTTTGTAGGGACGTTGCGCATGGATTCATGGATTCATGGATGTGCAAAAGAGTGTTCTCTCGCAGCAGTTTCAACAGGTTATTCCTACCCATTTCATGGTTCGGGCGACCTGGTTGATTTTGAATAACTTTTTCTTGTTCACGTCGCTTCTTTCCTCTTTTTTCAAGTGGTGGCAATCAAGCGAGAGGATGTGGAATTTTTATTGGCATTCGAACTCACACTTTGCATTGGTAGCGCAAGTTGCTAATGTTGAGCACGTGGCGGTAGTTATCACTATCAAGCTGGGCGAGTTCTACAACGGCCAGAGTAAAACGTGTGCGGCAATCCCGTTGGCACGGGTATGGCAGCTGGCTGCGGTGAGCAGCGCCTCTACGCTTTGAGTTGGGTTGAACAGGTTCATGCGGCATCCCCTCCAAAAGGTAACCAGTCGTTGTTTTTTCAGGTGAGGTTGAAATTTAATTAAAAATTGATATTCCTAGATGCACTTATCACGAAGGAGAAAATGAAAAAACCAAAATATTCGGTAGTAGGCCTTCTACTGGTGACAGCCCTTGGAGGTTGTACTGCAACGAGTAGGTCGCCGATGATCATTAGTGAGTACTTTGCGATAGAGCACTTCTCGAGCAAGCAAGATATATTGAATAAGGCAAAGCAGGTATTTTTGCGGGATGGATTTCAAATTATGTCGACCGATCTAGAGGCGGAGTACATATCTACGACCCTAGGAACTGGAAGCTTACGCCAGAGCAGACCAATCGTGGTGCCGCCCAGGGCGTATATTTACCGGATGAGCCAGCGCAAGATCTCACTTTACACTGTGTTTCTCGTGGCGTAATTGAAGTTGAGATGGTTAAAAAAATCTTGCTGTGATTGTTGCTGGCGAAACCTGAAGAGCAATCCTTTTTAAGTCTCTTTGTTGTAACTTGGTGATTCTGCATATTTTGGGGTAGGGCAGTCATCAAGTGCGCTATTTGGAAATTTATACAGGCGATACGTGGTCTGTTTTGAAGTCGCGACATGGACTATTAAACGGAGGAACAGAACATCAACCAGCAAAGCTGGTTTTAATTGCGTTGGTCGATTGCTCTAACAGTGATACGGGGCAGTGTGATCCGTGTAATGCTTATCTGGCCGGCGTTGTGTAATACACAAAGCGCTCAGTGACTAACGCCATCGAATAACAGGCAGAGTTGGACTACCTGAGCGCTAAAAAAACCAATGGGCGCAGAACCAATTAGCCCTCTTTTTATAGGCTAACCGGTGCAATGAGTTCACCAGTGAAAATAAAACACGAACCGGTGAAATCTGAGCACCCAACCGGTGGAAATGACAACACTTCCTTCTCTATAGAACCAATAAAAAACCATTAGAGAGCGGTAGGGTTCCAAATCATGTCAACCCAAACGCGGTACACGCTTGCCTGGAAACTGGGTTATCACAGACAAATTCCGCATCGATGCTTAGCGGCTCCGCCCAGACTTGATGCACCGAATTCAGGATGTGGCGGAGAGCTTCCACGATTACTGGAAATTTCAACCTGGCTAGCGAGGTGTGAAGCTCGATTGGCTGGCCACTTGGCGCAACTGACTCAAGCACGAGAGATATCTCGCCCCCCGGCCCCAAGCCTTAGTGCAGCGGCAAACCCGGATCCTCAGCGCCGTCGAAATCGCTATAGATACTAACTGGTAAAAACCAATCATCAAGGAGGGTTCACTATGTGCGTAGTTAGTATCCCGGAAGCCATCACTCGCTTATCCACAACCAATCCCGGCAGTCCCCTCGCGGTGTTCCGCACCCAGTCTGCTCACCTTGTGAAGGCGGTGTTTGCAAATACGGTGGTTACTCAATTTTGGATAAATCAGGGCCATATAAATTACCTGGAGAGCTTTCACCGGGATAATTTACCTGTGGCGGAAAGGCGGTTTCAGGATTACTTCGAGAGTATGCCGAGGGCGACTTAGTAGTGGGGCATGGCTGATTACATATTGAGTACTGAGAATTTAAAGTGAGGAGGGGCCGTGTTAGAGCTGGATATACGTGAACTTTGTGGGAGTGGTCTCGAGCCTATCCAGAGCGGGCGGGGGATTATGTATCTTGGCCCCGTATGGCTGCGTTTGGCTGCGAGATGGTATCGGGATGTAGGGAGGAGATCCCTGTGCTAATGAGTGAGGTTAGGGCGAAGGAGACCGATCGAGTTGTGGGTATGTGCCTACGGGCTGTAAAGGGACGCAAGAGCCAGGAGAAGATGAAGGATGAGTTACAAGTGTTTTGGCTCCGCTATTTTCATAGATAGGAATTGCAGGAGCCGGCCAGGCTGGTTAAGAAATCGGTGGCCAGCATCGAGATGCTTTGCCAAATCATTTAGTCGAGCATTGAAATAGCTTTCAGGATAGGGGAAAGGTTTCAAGGGTGATGAGGCGTATTGTTTATCTCTCCTTCAGGCGTCCGATACGTTGTCGATTTTGCCAGCATCCCGCTTCCTGACGTTCAAATCACTGTTAAGGGGCTTAATAGGGGCTCGTGAGTGTCTTATGGGGGTATGGGGTCTGTGCTATGGCCTAATCTACTATCTAGGGATTTACAACTTTTTGCGCCGCTACTGAGTGTTGCTATGCAAAACAGGGACTTAAAGAAGCTATTTCTATTCGTTATTCTCTTTGGCTATGCCTCTTTTTCTTTTGCGGTGAAGCCATCGAAACCGATAGAGCTAAAAGTTGCTATCGAGCAAGATGCGCCACCTTATGTGGAAAACCATGCAGCGCTGGGGCTTGAGGTAGATGTAATATTGAAATCCCTGCCAGGATATTCAATAACCTTTTTGCAGTTGAGTTGGGGAGGAATTCCACAGGCTATGGGTAAGGGCATGGCAAATGCCGAGGCAAATGCGATTAGGCACGATGAGCCGAACAAATACTATTACTCTAACTACTATATCGGGTTTTTGAATTATGCCATTAGCCATAAAGATAAAGATTATAAAATTGATAGTGTGAGCGATCTTGTTGGGTGCGATCTTATTGTTTGGAAGAACGCTCATCTGGTTCTTGGGCCAGAGTTTAAGCATCTATTCTCCCCTGGTGCACCAGGTAGAAAGAATTATGTTGAGGCGCAAAATTCAAAGGATCAAGTTCTGGACTTCTGGAAAAACCCTGATTCGGTCATCATTATCGATAAAAGCATATTTATGAATTTTTCCATTATTGAGGGACACTCAATGGATAAAGTGAATCTCCATAAAATCTTTCTGCCGGTAGCCAAGTTTAAAATGGCCTTTAAGGATAAAAAACCTAGAGATGATTTCAATAAGGGGCTGGCCCTTCTTTGCTCAAAGGGTGAGTACGCTAAGCTAATGGCGAAATATGGTGTACCGGAAAAGGCAAACGTATGCCCTTAGGCTGGTTGTGGGCATTGGACATTCAAGGTATTTAGTACGGCAGTGGACTGATGCAGGCCCACGGCCAGAATCTATCGGGCGTGGATAAGATGGGCATCGTCGCTGCCGGCTTTATCCACGGCTCCGGAGACTTCGCTAATGTCCTGGGTAATATCGCTAATAAATCCATGCTGAAGGGTTACTCGGAAGCGGCAGAAGTCTTCTTGCAGTTTACCGCCACCGGCCACCTCAGCGACTTCAAGATCGCTACCCGCACCGATCTCGGTACCTTCCCCTCACTGCGCCAGGTCGCACCGGGTGCTGAATTTAAAAACGTCAGCATCGGTGAGCGCGCCGAAACCGCTGCACTGGCCACCTACGGGGAGATGTTCTCGATTACCCGCCAGGCGATTATTAATGACGACCTCGGAGCCTTCACCCGTATCCCACAAAAGATGGGTCTCGCCGCCGTGCGCACCGTGGGTGATCTGGTCTTTAGTATTCTGCTGAATAACCCAGCCATGGCCGATGGCAAAGCCCTGTTCCACACCGACCACGGCAACCTGGCCACTAAGTCAGGCATCAACACCGCTAGCATCGACGCCGCACGGGTATTGATGGGCAAGCAAAAGGATGGCGAAGCCTTCCTGAATATCCGCCCTAAATTCCTGCTGTGTGATATCGCCGATGAGGGGGCCGCAAAGGTTGCCCTGGAATCCGAGTTCGAAGTGGGTGCATCCAGCAAGAATAACACGACCCCCAACAGCGTGCGCAATATAGCCAGCGTGCTCTCTGATGGTCGCCTCAGCGGGCACAATGGCTGGCACCTCAAGGCCGACCCAGTAGCGCACGACACGATCGAAGTGCTCTACCTGGAAGGCCAGCAGGCCCCCGTACTGGAACAGCAAAACGGCTGGAATATTGGCGGGGTGGAATTTAAAGTCCGCCTCGATGCCGCAGCGAAAGCCTGGGACGTAAAAAGTATGGTGAAAACTCCTAAAACCTAATGCCCAGCTCAAACCGAACCAAACCTTAAAGAATCCAAAAAGGACCGCATCACACGGCCTTTTTGCTTTCAGTTACAAACCCAGTTGAGGGAAAGAAAATGGCTACGAATTTTGTGCAAGACGGACGCATGCTGGATGTCACCAACAGTACCAGTGCGAAGCTAACCTCTGGTCAGGTGGTGGTAGGTTCAGTACTGGGTGTGGCGATGGAAGATATTGCCGTGGGTGAAACCGGCGTGCTCGTTATTGATGGCGTATTCACTGTGCTGAAGGTATCCGCCGCAGTGATCAATCAGGGCGAAAGCCTCACCTGGGTAACCGCCTCCAGTGCCTTCGATGATAACGCCGCCACCGCCGCTACTGACGATATCACCGGGGCAACCGCCTTTGCCGCCGAAGCTGCCGGTGCAGGTACTGCCAGCCTTGCGGTTAAGTTTACCGGCGTACAAGGCACCGTTAAGGCCTAGGTGATCCATGGATCTGGACCAACGAGCCGCAGAGTGCGCGCTTCGCAAATGGGGCAAGCCCGCTACCTATGACGATGGTAGCGGTGCTGAGCCTATCGATTACCAGTTGATTTTCGATCAGGAGATTGACCAGTTTGATGAAGAGGAACGCCTGAGGGTACCGCGTATTGAGTTGAGCTTGCTTGTGAGTGAAGTGGGGGATTACAACTCAGAGGCAGTAATTAAGCTGGGTGGTGTGGAGAACAAAGTGCGTAAGAGGCTGGCGGATGATGGGGTGGTTTGGCGGGTGTTGGTAGAGGGGCAAGCTAAAATTGCGAAAAACAGTTAAAAATAAATCGACTGGAAAAATGTCGGAAGTATTGGGTGGCGGCCAAAATGATTAGTCTTTAAGTGGGGCCATCGTACAGATTGGCTATGTTACATTGACCTAATAGTAAAAGATATTGATGGATTGGCATAAATTTTCATCTAAGATATATGCCTTTGGGATCGCTATATAAGTGTTTGTCACTACAGGCGCTGATTTGATTGCTACTAGAAATGGATCGTTTTGATGAAAAGACCTGAACTGAATACTACTCCAATAAAAATAGATAAGCTCATTAATAGGATCGATGAGGGGGAAATTAAGATACCAGCGTTTCAGAGGGGGTATGTTTGGAAACAGAATCAAGTAATTGAACTGCTGGAGAGTATCGTTAAACAATATCCTGTGAGTAGTGTTTTGCTTTGGGAGGCCAATGAAAAGGAGAAGCTAAGGTCTACAAGAAATATTGCGGGGTATAATATTCCAGATAGAGGAGATAATTGGCCAGTAAATTATGTATTGGATGGTCAGCAGCGTTTGTCATCCATTTATGCTGTCTTTAGTTCAAATGTCGAGCAGGAAGAGTCAAGCGCGAAGTACAACCCGAATCTTAATCTTTTCGAAATATATTATGATTTTGAAAGTGAGGCATTTCTTCCTGTTAGTGAGAAGGAGGAAGTAGACCCGGGGAGAGTAGTAGCCCTTAGGAACATAATAGATCCTATTAAACTTGTTGATGAGATCGCTGCGCTTGATAAAGCATACCATTTGCAAGCTAAGAATCTTTCATCAGTATTGCTGAATTACGAAATCCCTGTTGTTCAAATTAAGAACCGAACGAAAGAAGAGGTAGGGGTTATTTTTGAGCGAATCAATAATACAGGAACTAAGCTTAACACTCTCGATTTAATGACGGCTTGGACTTGGACTGAGGATTTCCACCTGCTCGATGCAATCGATGAGTTATTGATTGAGCTGGAAGAGAAGTCTTTCGGAAATATTGATCCAAAGTTAGTGCTGCAAATAGTGTCAGGGATTATAGTTGGCTCTACAAAGACCGAAAATGTACTTCGCCTAACTGGTGAGAGGGTAAGGGATAATTGGGATCAAGTGAAAAATTCAGTTCGAGCAACCGTAGACTTTCTGTCAACTCAGATAAAGTGCTCGAGCATTGAGTTTCTTCCATTTCATCAGCAATTAGTGCCACTGGCTAGATTTTACTCTAAAACAAAGCGCGTTACAGAGGATCAACTTGATATCATCAAGAGATATTTTTGGAGTACATCTTTTTCTAATAGGTACTCAACTGGTCAAACTACACATAAAATGGATGCTGATATAGATTTTATAGACAAGGTGGCTGATTATGACTTTACTCTCATTAAACGTTACTCTCCATCAATTACGGCTATAGAATTAATTGCTGCACAGTTCAGTAAGGCAAACCCCGTAACTCGAGCTTTTCTATTGCTGTCAGCACAACATAGCCCGCTGGACCTAGCTAATGGTAGTTCTATCGATACTGGAAAATCCTTATCCAGCTACAACCGGAAGCAATATCACCATATTTTTCCTAATGCATTTTTAAGTAAGCAGGGTTTTTCGAAAGAACAAAGATTCTCAGTGGTGAATTTCTGTTTTTTGCCGGCTGATTCTAATAAGAAAATATCAAGCAAAAGTCCCTCGGATTACTTCTTTTCGACTGTTCCCTCGGAGAAGAAAAGTGAAATTTTGTTAAGTAATCTATTGCCTCAGGATGAAAATATATATAGTGAAGATAACTTCATTGGATTCCTTGAGAGCCGATCTGAACTCATTGTTGATTCGGTACATAAATTAGTAAATTAGGTTAAGGGCAGCTATGTAGTTGCATTTTGTTCATTCTTCGTCCTGTGTAACCATGAGTTAAAAACATCTAAAGAAATTGCGGTTGTAGTAAAGTACTGCTATCGCGATAGATCTCCAAACCCGCACCAGCGGGTTTTCTTATGCCCAAAATTCTTGGAGCACATCCCAATGACCCAGCGCATAACAATCCGCGATGCCGCACAAAACAAGCTGGAAAACCTAACTAGCTATAACTTCCCCTCAGCCGGTAGCACGGAAGGCATAGAGCAGGAAAAGCTGCCGGCCATCCTTGTGGGCTTTGCCGCGGAACAGACAGCACAGGAGCTCTCGGGCACTACCCGCCAGCTGGATCTTGTCGTTTCGGTGGTGGTGCACAGCCGGGGGGATATCTATGAACTGTTGGATTAGGCTTCTGAGAATGTTGAGAGCGTCCTGCAGGATCGAACCCTGGGCGGTACCTGTGAGATTTTTGCGCTCTCGCAAACGGATTTCGCCTTGGATCAGGATCACCCGCTGGGCGAAGTACGTCTGACCTATACCGCCCAATATCCCACTGAATGACGCATTCCCGCGTTGGACTTTAATTTCTACTAAGCGACTGGAGAATTCCTATGTCCCAATTGGCTCATTGGGGTAATCAAGCCCCCTAGCTTGCTTTGACTATCAGGGATCAAAAGCATATTCATATATTCACAGGAAAAAAGATACTAACCGTTTGACTTTTAAGGGGGGGTCAAAATGACATATAACAGCGAAAATGCCGGAATATGATGCGGCTGCAAAATATCCATTTATGTACGACGGGATCAACTGCCGGTAACCTAATATTCCTTCAGGGTTTTTTTCATCGTTGCCGAAAGGAGTCTTTGGATATAGTGGTGGGTGATATATTGAAGCTACTTTTGAATACACTGTTATTGGTCGCTCGCTCCGGTTTTGCGCGTGTTCAGTTAAGAATGGCAGGTGATTATTGGGGTGCTGTATAAAAAAACAGTATTGGCGGGAAGGCCCATAGTCAACGGTTAGACCTTCGTGTAAGCTTCGAAGCAAGGCCGCGAATCTAGTGCTGCTAATTTTTCTCTTAGAATCGTGGTAAACAGTAAAAGAAATATATTTGCAGTGAATTTGTACACAGTGCCGCGAGCAACAAATAACAACCCGATGATGCGGAAACCTAAAAGTTGTTATTCCCTTTGCTTACGCAAAGGCACTGCCAACTTTCTTAACGGTTCCGCATATCTATTTCGTTAAATTTAAGACTTACCCACGTTTAGTAGACACCCTGTATAGTTAGGTTTAGGTCTAGCACGGAGGTGTATCATGGGTAAGAAAATAACTCAGGCGTATACGGAGAAGTTCCGAAGAGAAGCAGTTAAAGGAGCGGAAAAGCCTGGAGCAACAACGGCTTCTGTGGCGCGAGAGCTAGGCGTCAGCGCACAGCAGATCTACAACTGGCGTCGTCAATTTAATCGACTGTCTGATAAGCAGTTCAATAGTTTAGACGGCGTCGACTATTTCAAACAGGAAAGCGCTGAAGTTCGCAAGCTCAAGAAGGAACTGCATGAAGCTCGTCAGGAGATTGAATTTCTAAAAAAGGCAGCTGCGTACTTTGCGAACCACCAAGAGTAAAGTACGCACTGATACAAGAGCATGTAGGGTCATTTCCGGTTAGCTTGATGTGTCGGTGTTTAGAAGTCTCAAGATCGGGTTATTATCGATGGCGGGGGCGGTTGCCATCTGCTCGCACGATTAGAAAGATACGAACAATCGAGAAAATCCGAGAGACGTTTTGTGAGTTTAAAGGTCGTTATGGCGCGCCTAGAATCGCTTGCGAGCTTCAAGAGTTAGGTGAGCCATGCTCACGGAACTACGTCGCTAAGCTTATGCAACAGGAGCATATTAAAGCGAGAAATGGCAAAGGCTTTCGATATAGTTAGCCCGTAGAGGGGAGCATTAATATCTCCGCCATCTTACTTAAGCGTTGCTTGGATGTGGATCGATTAAATTACCGCTGGACAAGTGACATTACGTATATCTGGGTTCTGGAGCGGTGGTTGTACCTCGCGGTAGTTATGGATCTGTACTTTCGTCATATTGTAGGTTGGGCATTCGACTCCCAGATGACCGATGAATTGACACGTCGAGCATTGAAAATGGCTCTAGAGCGACGAAAAATAAAGCCTGGACTAATAGTTCACTCTGACAGGGGTGTGCAATATCGTTCATAGAAATACCAGGATCTCTTGTCCGAAAGCAAGTGCAAGCCGAGTATGAGTCGCCAGGCTAACTGTTGGGATAATGCGGCAATGGAATCATTCTTTAGCAGGCTAATAGTCGAGCTGGTCTATGCCGGAACATTCGAAAGCGAAGAGCAAGCAAAATCTGAGGTTTTTAAATACATTAAGATTTTCTACAATAGGGTTCGAAGGCACTCTGCATTGGGCTATATAAGTCCAGCAGAGTACGAACGAAACTACACATAGTTAGAGTGTCTACTTTTTGTGGGCAAGACCAATATCATGCTGAAATTAATCTGGATTGGAGTAATAGCTATCTATCTTACGTGATAGATAGGCTCCAGAAATATAAACATACTTTTACATCACGCCAGCTATTTCGCGGACCATACAGTGGCTAAGGTTATCGTAAGTCACAATATATCTAAAGGGAATTTAGTAGGCTCGCTACAGCCAATTTCTGAAATATTATATTTGCTTCTGATTTTACTGAGGAATTATATTGGAAGTTCGTGATGCCTGTTGGGGAGGTTTGGCCATATGTCGAAGAATCATTTAGTAAGTGACAGCAGCATTGGTCCTTCGGACTAGACGGTTCGGTTGCCCCTCCAGGGGCGTTATATTTAAATAGATGACTGCCCACAACCTTGGTCAACTGATCCGAAGGTTTTATGTGGGGTGCAAGTATTTACTGAAGAAGAATGAATACAACTAAGTAATTTGGGGAATACTCTAAATCCGGACAGATATTGCATGGAAGAAAAAAGAATGAAAATGGCTATAGGGCTATGTGATAAGTGTGATTTTTTCTGCGAGTACGGAAATTCACTTTCGAATTTAGGCCGTTCAAGGCTTCTTGGAATATATCATATCTGTGCAGTAGGTAGAGAATAATAGAAACAGGTAGAAGGGTGTAGCAAAATATATTACCCCTCTTCCGTAAACGTTATGCTAGTATTTCGTCTATGTCGGTGTCTCGATAGTCGGGTTGATGTAAGGAAGTTTTTTGAATGTCGAAAGGTAGGTTATTGGGGTTAGCATTGCTGTTACTAGCCTTGGGATTAATGGCTGATTTTTATAGCAAGATTCAGGAGAAAAAGCGTCTTCATCAGGCAGCGGAAGTGCAGGAGCAACGGGATAAAGAACAAAAAGCTCACCAGCGAAGAATGCAGGAACTTCAGGAGCAGAACCGTCAACGTGAGGCATTAATCAGCCGCGAAGAAGAGCTGATGCGGCTTCGCCAAGATATGCTAATTCAGGCCAACAAGATTCAGAATAAGGCGCTACGCTCAGCCAATCTCTCTCAAGGCTTGCACATGGGTACCATACTTAAAGTTGCGGTGACTGAGTTCTATCAATTCCACGGACGGGTACCGGAATCTAATCGGGAAGCGGGTCTTGAGGAGCCAGAGGAATATGCCAAAGGCACTTTGACCTCAGCCGAATTGCGTGCTGGCGGCGTAATTGCGCTGATTTATACCGCGGATACTGGCATTGATGGTGGTGAGGTTTATCTGGTACCCAGAGAGCGAGCTTTTGGTCTAGGTTGGTCTTGCGAGTCTCCAGATTACCGAGATATTGATCAGCTACTCTCCTCTTGTGTTTATGCCCAAGGTCGGTATTAGTCAGCTGTTGACTTAGCCGCTCTATAGGCTCAGCCACAACAGCTATACAAGGCTGGATAGTTCGACTCCGAATCTGTAGCGGGGTAGCTTACCTTGTGCGTGGCCCGTGCGTCCCTATTGGCGCGCAAAACGTAAGTTGCACCGGTCAGAGGTGTTCAAACCGTATTAAAATTAAATTGTTTATGCTGCTCTTTGAAACCATCCAAGTGTTTGGCGAAAGCGGACTTACGTGAAATCAAGATAAGTTATGGATATGAAGCTATTCAATTCTTCATGTGGGATCACAATAGGAAATTTTGCATGTAAATTATCCATGCTCGGTTAGGTATATACTTAAGAAGTGTGGTCGGTTGATTTAGATTTTTTAATTGTGTTTAACGATAAAATTAACTTTGCGTCTTTACTGTTGTAAAACCAAAGTCCCAGCTCATGGCGACGTTATATGAAACAATATGCAGAGTTGGCAATAAAAATTTTGCGGCATATCTAGCTCTAAATAATTTGGGAAATACCTTGCCGCTTCTCCTTGCCTCAGGAGCTTGGATCAACCGTGAAGGAGCACCGGTTATCCTTGTTGTCGGGCGGGCAGTTATTCCTATAATCATGGGTATACTGCTTTGGGTATATGCTCCCAAGATAGCTGACAAAAAGATAAGTTCAAGTGTGAAGGATGATGCTATTTCTGAGGGGGGTTAGTGGTCGCTGGTGTATTTCTCATTGGGGTCTACTGGGCATTGAAATCCGTGGGGATTATTCTTAGTCAATTTTTAAATGGCGGAACTGTAGATTATGGTTATGTCTCTGTGCTCTTAATTTCTGTTTTTCTTATTTTAGGCGGTAAATTTATTACCAATATGTACCATAAATTAAGCCTAGATTGCCAACATAAGTGACACACGTTTACCCACCAAAAATTCCAGTGGGCTCAAGTAATTTAACACCTT
>NZ_CANMKV010000057.1 GCF_947498635.1 uncultured Microbulbifer sp.
CGGAAGCGGGTAATTTTCTTGCATCAATAATATCCATTTGGATATTATATAGAACTATAGGATCGCCGAGTTAATAAGTGTCAAGCGAGTCATCGAGAGAAATGATGTATATATGTCGGTGTTGTGGGTATATGAGCTTAGAGCTTGAACCTCCTGGAACATTCACAATCTGTGATGTTTGTGATTGGGGGGATGACTCTGTTCAGTTTTCAGACCCAGATTATGAAGGTGACGCTAACATTTACAGTTTGCGTCAATCTCAGTACAGGTATGTAAATGGCTATAGTGCTAAGCACAATAATCCACTATTTGAAAAAGATCCAAATTGGGTAATCTTATCGGAGCAATCTGATAAAAAATCACACACTGACTATTATGTAGATTCAGATGGTAATACAGGCAGCACTTAACAATGCGCTGTAGGCTGATGACCAGCTTTGTACACTTTATGTGCGGTCGCTACGCTCTCATTTTCGAGTATAATGCACCCAAAGTTGGACGCCCTGAGTGCGGCGTTAAGTGCAATCAGTAGTAAAGAGCATTGAAAATTGAATAGTTTAAGTACGTATACCCTGCTAGTTTTTGCTCTGATTGTCGGTGGCTCTCTTGCATCACAAGCGGGTGTAAATTCACAGCTTCGTGTGGCTCTAAATACCCCTATTCAAGCAGCTTTTATCTCTTTTTTGATCGGTACCCTCATACTAGGATCTATATCACTTTTTCATAATGAAGGTTGGTTCACTAAAGAGTCAATTTCTTCCATGCCTTGGTGGGCTTGGCTTGGTGGCGCTTTGGGGGCGTTCAATATAGCAATGTCTGTATTTTTGGCTCCAAAGCTGGGCGCGCTAGTTTTAGCAATCTCTATTGTTTGTGGCCAAGTTATAGCGTCTCTAGTTCTAGATCATAACGGATGGCTTGGGTATCCCAGGATAGAATTGTCAGTTTCAAGGGTGTGTGGTGCGTTACTCATAGTAGTAGGCGTGCTATTGGTGGCCCGGCGGTAAGCACTTAACAAGTGGCTGACATTCGTTCCGGGTGCAAAATATGAACCCTCCACCGGATAGCCTACACTTCGTCGGGCTGCCGTTTAGCAAGACGTTATAGGGCCCCACATTGACCCATAGTCACTCTTAACTCACAAGCAGGATTAAATTTTTTGATTCAAGCACACACATAAGCATGTCGATAGTATATATGATTAATTACCGAGCACTCGAAGTTGGTACCTCGTGAAAACTCCCAAACGCCTACAGCCTCTCATCGATGATGGTTTAATCGATGAAGTTATCAGCCGCCTAATGAGCGGTAAAGAAGCCGATATATTTATTGTCAGATGCCATGACAAAATTCGTTGCGCCAAAGTCTATAAAGATGCAGCTAAGCGCAGCTTTAAAAAGGCGGCGCAATACCAAGAAGGACGTAAAGTTCGAAGTGGTCGTCAAGCACGCGCCATGCAAAAACGGTCGAACTATGGCCGCCAACAGCAGGAAGAGATTTGGCAGAATGCTGAAGTTGATGCTTTATCCCGTTTAGCCGATGCTCTTGTGCGAGTTCCCGAAACTTTTGGCTGCGTTGACGGTGTATTATTGATGGAATTAATCACTGACGAAGCAGGCGATGTCGCGCCACGACTTGGCGATGTGACAATGTCAGAAGAGCAGGCAATTGAAGATCATGCTCTAATGATACATTACATTAAGCTCATGCTTTGCGAGGGAATTGTACATGGTGATTTGTCCGAATTTAACGTACTAGTTGATGCTTTCGGCCCTGTGATTATCGACTTGCCTCAAGCTGTTAATGCCGCAGCCAATAACAATGCACAAGAATTATTCGCTCGCGACGTCAACAATATGCGTCGTTATTATGGTGAATTTGCCCCTGCCTTATTGCAGACTCAATACGCCAAGGAAATGTGGGCACTGTTTGAAGAGGGTAATTTAACAGCTAGTTCAACGCTCAGTGGTGAGTTTATCGATGATAGCGACAACACTGACGTAGACGCCGTGCTAGAAGAAATTAAATCGGTGATGCAGGAGGAACTGGAGCGAAAAGAACGCATACGTGAATTTGCAGAAGAGATGTGAATTTAGCAGAAAGCACTTCCTTAAGTAACCTTGGGGCTGCCTACAGTGGAAGACAGCTGGTGTATCAGAGAGTAGCGCAGCTAATGCAAAGTATCTGGGAGCAGGGCTTCCTACCCTTTAGCTACGGCTACATCGTTGAAGCCGGTATCAAAGGCTTCAACGATCAGTTGTATCACTACAATGGCCTGATGGAAACCGTGCATCTGTTAAGCAGCCCATCCAGCACCGCTCACTTGGAGTGCTCTATCGCCCAGCACCTCGCAGGAAAAGTCCAGCATCGTAAACTGATCGAGGGCTAAACCTTGCTGACATGGGCGGAGGCTGCCTAGAAAGATAATTTATTCTGGCAGGACCAAGATAAGAAGAGGCTAAAGCGCATTAATAAGTTGATCAACGAATCGATGCGCACGCCCTCCAAAGGCGCCGGTAAGCCCGGGCCCTTAAAAGGTGGGCTCAGCAGTTATTGGTCGCGCCCTATCGATCAAACCAATCGACTGGTGTACGCCTTTGAGGATGACGGGCCTACTATTATTCAATGCCGGTATCACTATTAGCGGCCTAAGTGTTCAATCAGGCTGGTTAGCAAGAGGAGAAAAGTGACTTTTCCAACCTGTATAGGTGCTTATTTGAGAGTGGTTAGTCTCTTTTGTAGCAGCTTAAAATTCTCTTGATCCAGCTCCAAAATTCCAACTGATTGCGCGGCAGGCGTTTGCATCGCCTGCCTATACAACTCGGTGGGGATATTTGCCGTAGATCGTGGTCTATCCACTGTGAAAATACACAGCTTTATGTGTGCTAAAAATTTACTCGCTGAGTAATCACGGGGTTTATGGAGGGGTTGAGCGGCCCTAGTATTTACACACTAATACATATAACTCTATGATATTAATACAGTTTTTGGTTTGATTGTGGCTCCTGAGGTCGCGGATTCGATCCCCGTCGGCCGCCGCATATTTCTCCTTGTTTGTCAAGGGCTTAAAACCTCGCTTAGTGCGGGGTTTTTTATATTGGGTCTTTGAGGGGTAATTCGAGGGGGTATTTTTTACCACAATCGATTTTTTCATCCTCCTGGATTGGACATTTATCCAGTGTCTTTTGGCGTTCCTTTCTTTCCTATTATTCTCGCCTTGTTGAAAGAGGCAACTTTATCGGCGGTATGGCTGTAGCGCTCCATCATGCTACGACCCTTATGCCCACTGAACTCTTGCTTGTCCCCGACAAAATTTGAGATACCCATTATCTAAATCGTGAAAACGATACCGGTTGGGGGCGTTAGCCTCGGCGGCGGCTCGTTGTTCTCTGCTCCAAGTACTATTGAAACCATCACGAGTGAAACCCTGGCCAGTTTTGCCGCGAATCAGATGCATGCTCTGTGATCGAGAGCCGCAGTTGCTTTTCGGTAATACCCTGGCGTTTCAATGCTAAAATATCCTGCTGGCGTGCACCGCAAAGATAGGAAACTTCTATTGCGGTGTCGTGTGCTGTACGCCCCTTGGATTCGGGCTAGGTATAAAGTGCGAGGTATTCCGAGTCCTCGATGTTGCATTAATTACGTACGTAGATTTACACTTGGATGTCAATAAAATTTATCCAGTTGACTTGAAATATTGCGATAGGGATGGGTTTCTTCTCGTGTGTAATAAAAAATATTGAATTAAGTGCGTCGGCACTACAGGGTGTGAATAACTCCCTTTTCCGTCGGGCTAATCGTTGGCCTCAAGTGTTGGATTGGGGGGTTAAAGTATCCTTGTTATTTGCGCGTAAGAAGAAAATCTTGACCCCTAGAGGATGGAAGTTTTGAGTTCTCGGTTTTGGTTGGTGTTTGGCTGTGTTTCGTGGAGTGGCTGATCTCTTAATAGTAAAGGAAACTCTCTAAATGAAAAAAAATTTACAAGCCATTGCTTTTCTTGCTCTTACCATCACTTTTTGTAATCAGGCCTTGGCTATTGAGATTCTTGCTCACAGGGGGGCATCTGGTGAGTACCCACAAGGCACAGTGCTGGCATTTGACATGGCACTGGAGCAGGGGGCTGATATTTTGGAGATGGATGTGCATTTATCTAAAGACCATTATATCATCATTAATCATGATGCTGATCTCAAAGATAACGCTGGGGTTCCCGATAAAATCGAAGACTTGACCTTGAGTGAAATCAAAGTCTTGGATGCTGGTTACAAATTTACTCTTGATGGTGGTAAGAGCTATCCCTTTCGAAGTCAGGGGCTTACCCTGGTAACGTTGAACGAGATTTTTGAGCGTTATCCCGATGGTGTTTTTAATATAGAAATAAAACCTAATGATAAAACGCTATCAGAAGTACTTTGGCAGGTCATTTCAGATTATCGGATGGAGCAGCAAGTCACTGTTGCCAGCCAGCATAGCAAGGCTATGAATCATTTTCGAGATATCAGCTATGGAGGGGTTAGAACTAGTGCAAGTATAGGAGAGCTTATTGAGGCAAGCCTTGCCTGGAGTTCGGGGTTTGGGTGGGCTTTCAGGCCAAAATTTGATGTTGCCCAGTTGCCGTATGGCATTACAACCAAACCCTATGTGCGTTTTTTTCAGAAAAAAGGGGTGATTGTAGATCTTTGGACCGTGAATGATGAGGAGCATATCGAACGCAGTATTTCATTGGGTGTAGATGGTATTATTGGCGATTACCCCGATCGTATTTATCGGGCACTTGTGGATGCTGGAGAGCGCTAGCTTTTGTTTTATGTTCACCCTTATTTGGAGGTGATTGTTGCTAGCTCATACCTGAAAATACGATATGAGTTCCCATACGCTGGTTGATGTGATTTTTTATTAATTTTATATTTTTAGTGCTTTAAGAGTCGATGGGCTCAGCTTGGTCTGCGCCACATAAGGGGTTCCTATGTTGGAATTTTGTCATGATGCGCGTAGTCGGTTGTATATTTCATGTGATCAGTCTGAATTTGATGAGATTTCCTGATTTTTTAATGAAATTCATTGGGTTATTGAGGTTTGGGTGCTTATTGATTTACCGTTTAATATGAGCGTTCAAGCATAAAATCTAAGGAGGAGAGGTTTGTATAAATCCATACTTTGCGCTATTGAGGCTTCCCAAGAAGGCCGTTATGTGCTCTCAAAGGCGGTAGAGCTATGTAAGCAGCATGATAGTAAATTGATAGTGTTAAATGTGCTGCCTTACAGCTTTTTGCCAAAGGACTACCAGCGGGAGCTTAAAGAGAGTGCGATTCCAAAATTTGAGGAAATCGTTTCTGACTTTGGTGTTGCTAAAAGGAATCGCATCCTTAAAGTGGGCAAGCCTTATGAGGTTATTTGTAGGGAGGCCGAAAAAAGAAATGCAGATTTGATAGTGCTGGGGACGCATTCAAAGAAAGGTATAAGTTCTCTTATTGGTTCTACTGCGAATGGTATCGTAAATCATGCGCACTGTGATGTAACGCTGGTTAGAATTTAGTCTGTATCAGACTTTTTGAAACAACTAAGCGCAGTATTTGCCGTTCACAGGAGAAACTCATTCTCAGGTTGGTTGCTGGTGCGCCTGTTATCTCTAAGTTGTGCCAATATCTATGCTTATTCATGTTCACTAGTATCGCTCATATTGGAGTGGTGGCGAGTAGGTGTTGTAAAAAATAGTGTGGGATAGAGCGAAGGTCGAGTAGCTGTTGCTACCCGACCCTAAGGTTTTTTTAGAGAAAATCTATAGTTAAGCGGCTAATTACTGAGGTGCGGAGTGGGGCGGATATCCGACCTCTGCATTCTCAATATCATCTTCTTCTCTGAGCTCACCCTCACGATCTACAGATACGGGTGCATTGCGTAAAACTAGGAAGCCTGCAATTCCTGCGATGACCGATGCCAGCAGGATACCCGCTTTGGCTTGGATGAGTAGTTCGTCCTGGCCGCTAAACGCAAGTTCGGCTATAAAGATCGACATGGTAAAGCCGATGCCTGCAAGCAGTGCCACACCGATTATATGCTGGAAGTTAGCAGCCTTCGGCAAATTACCCCACCCGAGTTTCCAGCCGATCCAAGTAGCGCCGACAATGCCGATCAGTTTACCGACAACCAAGCCAGCAATAACTCCAAGGGTTACCGGGTTGAGTACAGCTGTGGAGCTGTTAAAGCTATCGAAAGGAATGCCAGCATTAGCCAAGGCAAAGATAGGGATTACCAGGAAACCAACCGGGATATGCAGCCGGGTTTCCATACGCTGCAGGGGGGATTGGGCCATGTTCACACCATTGCCCAGAGCCATTACTCGCGCGTGCAGTGCATCGTTGGCGATGATTTTGTCACCTGGGCGGAAATAGCGATCAAAACTACGAATGATATCTTTTACAAAGGTGCTGAAGGCTACGGGGTCATACTTCGGTTTAGCGGGTAGTGCCATAGCCGTAATTACCCCGGCAAGAGTGGCGTGCACACCAGCCAGGTAGAGTCCGTACCATAGTAGTACCCCGATAAATACATAGGTTGAGGAGCGGCGAACGCCGGCGGCATTTAGAAGGGCCAAAAGCCCAACCAGGCAACCTGAAGCGATCAGGGCAGTAATATTCACTTGTTCGGTATACCAAATCGCAATCACAAGGATTGCACCCAGATCATCTACGATCGCTAGGGCTACCAGGAAGGTCACAACGGCACGGGGGACTCGGCTGCCCAGTAGTGCGATACAGCCCACAGCAAAGGCGATGTCCGTGGCCATCGGGATACCCCACCCGCGTACACCTTCCGCACCGCTATTAAGAGAGGCATAAATAAGCGCAGGAACTATCATGCCGCCAATAGCCGCCATTACTGGTAAAACCGCTTGGCGAAGATCGGAGAGTTCCCCCACCATAAACTCACGTTTTAATTCCAGTCCCACCAGAAAGAAGAAGATGGCCATTAGGCCATCATTGATCCAGTGGTGTAGCGAAAGAGAAAGCTCCCAGTTTCCTGACCCGATACTGATGGGCATATGTAGCAGGTGTTTGTAAGTATCCTGTAAAGGAGAGTTGGCGATAATGAGTGCGGCCAACGCTGAAAGCATCAGCAAAATACCACTGCTACTTTGTCGATGAATAAATTCTTCAAAGGGGGTAACTAGACGGCCAAATGCCTCTTCCAGCGGTGCCTCAAAGACTTTTCCTTTGCGAATCTTAAACCTATCTAAAACGCTTTTTGCCATCGGCTAATTCCCTCCTCTTGAAGGCTAAGCCCTACTAAATGTGGGGCTGTTAATCTATTTATAGGGATGGAGGTTAGCATGCAGGCAGCGTCGTTATCTATATTGACAGGCATTTATCGTTGGGGATGGCTCACTTGTTGGGTTATGGAAAGAAAAAATACATAAATTTCCGCGCGAATTTTAAGGGGGTCACTAAGAAAGGCTTATTTGATCGGGGTGGTGGAGGCGTATAGAAGAGCAGACATTTATAAGGTAGTTGTAAAATATTCTGGTCCCTTTGTGTTGTTTTTGTATTATTTACAATTATTTATTTGAGGTTAACCTTCAGGTGTAGAGAGGGGGGTTATTTTACTTTTTTATTGCGGTTGCGAGCAATGGTGGTGTTGATTTCATGGGTTTTCTTTCGGGTGATTTTTTATTTAGTAAAACATCCTACTATAGAAATTGCCCAATGATGTTTGCGTGCTTGACAAAGGTACCTGCGAACCATTGATGTACCGGTGTCGAGTTGACAACTAAATTTTGGCCGAATAATTATTCGGGCTAGCCTGCACCGTAAGCTTGCCGCAATATTTGGTGGCTCGGGCTGTCTAAAAGATGAGCGATCTACCACTGGGCTGGCAGCTCAAGCATCTTCAGTGAGTGAGCATGTCGACTCTGTTGCTCAATAGCGGTGAGGGGTGCCTGATGACTGAGGGGGACTCGAGGGCTCAGGTTTTCTTGTTAGGATATTTTCCCTATTTATAGGGCTCTATTACTCCTTGGTTACCCCTGTGACATTCTGCTTAGAAAGATTCTCTGGCTCTCCTTATGCAGTCTTATGGTATAGGCGGCTAAATATGCTCTAAGCAGGGCCTTTACGCTTATGGCTCTAATCCTCGATAATTGGCCCCCAAGTTTCTCGGGCTAAGCAGTACTACTGTGCCGCTTTCCCGGTGGAGCAAACAGGAATTGAATCTGCAATCTTGGAGTGATCGGTGACGACTACAGTTGAACGCAAGGCGACCAATGTTCATTGGCATGATGGCGACGTAACCCGCGACAATAGGGCGGCCATCCTTGGCCACAAGGGGGTGACCCTGTGGTTCACTGGTTTGTCCGGCTCTGGTAAGAGTACGGTGGCAGTAGCGGTAGAGAAGGCTCTGGCTGCACGCGGTGTACTGAGTTACCGTCTAGATGGTGACAATATTCGCTTGGGGATCAACTCTAATCTTGGCTTTTCTGCCGAAGATCGCCAGGAGAATATCCGCCGAGTAGGTGAAATTTCCAAGCTGTTTGCGGATACTGGGGTAGTGGTTTTGAGTAGCTTTATCAGCCCTTACCGCGAAGATCGTGATACGGTTAGGAAGATGCACGAGGATGCTGGCCTTCCTTATATGGAGGTGTTTGTAGACTGCCCGCTGGAGGAGGCGGAATCCCGCGATCCTAAGGGTCTCTACAAAAAGGCTCGTGCAGGTGAGATTAAAGGCTTTACCGGTATTGATGACCCTTATGAAGCGCCTGTTTCTCCAGAGCTGCGCTTGAACACAGCAGAGATGACCCTGGAGCAAGAGGTGGGAGTCATTATCGCCACCTTGCAGGAAAGGGGCATTATCGCGAAGGATTAAGCTGTTTCCAGGCTGCCCATATCGTAATAAGGGAGGCCATTACTGGGCTCCCTTATTATTTTGGGTGAATTTTATGGCCGCTTGGCCTCCTCCTCCTCTGATACTTGCTTCCTATAAGTCCCCCTCTGCGCCAACTGCCGACTGACCGCTCTATCCCTTCATATACTCAACCTGTACTAGATCATGAAGTTGACAGCTGTGGAGGCGTTTATGTCGACAAGGGGAGCTTGGTTTCTCTCTGTTTTGTTTTTGGTGTTGGCCGGAGTGCTAGGGGTGGGCGCTTGGGTCACGTACGAAAAACTGCCAAAAGTGCATGGCAAAGTGGATGCTCCCGTGCTCGGTGTGCCCTCCGGGGCGCTCGAGTACGGCCCTACACCGGCTTATGCTGGCCCCCACCCCAGAATGATGTCGCGGCCGCCAGAGTACTTTCCATTCCCCATCTCAATTGGCGAGGTTGGACCTGTAGAGACACTTTTTACCGGCCCTTCAAAATATCCATTCTTTTGTGGCAGAAATATGGTCACCGGCAGGCAGCCTCTGGTCGATAACCAAGCCAAGGAAGGAGTGCCCGTTTTTGCTCTGAATGATGAGGGGAAAAGAACCAAGGAGGTAATCGGTTACAGTCGGGATTGCAGTCATGCGACAGAAGTTACTTACTTTTACCGCAGTAAAAACGACGGTAAGTTCCACTACCTGCATGAGGCCCGAAACGATATCGATAAGGTCACAGTGAATGGTCGCCAGGTGGACTTTATTGTTCGGGTAGAAACTGGCACGATCAATCGGCACTTTTATGCAATCGCTGTTTTACGTGGGGAGGGAGAAACCGCTGAAAAGCCCAATGGTAGCAATTGGAATCGCCGCCTGATCTACCAGTTTCGTGGCGGGGTCGGAATAGGTTGGCGCCAGGGGAAAATCAGTAAAGGTGATGTTACTAGGCGGCGTATGGACCAGCTGGCACGCGGATATGCTGTGGTGTACTCAACGGCCAATCAAACCAGGAATCATTATAACCTTTGGCTGGCAGAGGATACCGCACGGCGCGTCAAGAAGCAGTTCCAAGCGCTTTATGGTGAGCCTATGTACACGGTGGGTGTAGGTGGCTCTGGGGGCGCTATCCAGCAGTACCTTTTCGCACAAAATGCTCCAGGTCTTATCGATGCGGCGATACCGCTGTACTCCTATCCAGATATGGTCACCCAGACAATTTATGCCTTCGACTGTGAACCGCTCGAATATTTCTTTGACGTTTTGGATGTGGGTAATTCAGGCTGGAAAAATGTCGAGGAGCGCCAAGCTATACAAGGGTTGGCGGCGAACCCTGAGGCGAGTAGTCGTTTCAAGATGATTACAATGGCCGCTGGTTTGTTCGATAGTCGTTATCGGGGAAGGGCAAGTGGTGCTACGGAATGTGTCGAGGGTTGGCGGGGTTTGGTGCCCCTGGTGAATAATCCAAATTTTGTACATTTCTTCAAAAGCTTTTCCGGGGACTTGTCAGATAGAGTGCACTGGACCCACTGGGAGGATCTCCGCCAATTTTATGGGGCGGGTGAAAACGGCTATGCAAATACGGCCTGGGATAACGAAGGGGTTCAGTACGGACTTAAAACACTGGTTGATGGCGGGATTAGTATTGATACCTTCCTGAGAATCAATGCCGCTATTGGCGGCTGGAAGGCACAGCAGAATCAAACCGATGAGAAATTATGGTTCCTCAACGGAGGGCTCTTTCCTGTGCGCCTTTCTATATGGAGTGAGCAAAACTTAAATATGGGCTCTCTCACAAGCCCCGCCGAGCGCAGCCGTGGGAGCATGGAGGCGATCAGCGGGATATACCGCTCGGGACATGTTTTCCTAGGAGATGTGGAAATACCGATTATCGATATGCGCCACTACTTGGATGAGGAGCCAGATATGCACCACAGCTCTGCATCCTTCTCCACCCGTGAGCGTATTCGGCGTGCTCGGGGTCATGCAGACAACCAGTTAATCTGGGTCAGCCATAAGGATTACAATCCATTGGGTGAGGCGCTGGATCTCGTTGACCGTTGGATGCAAAACATCATCAATGACCCTTCTGCTGGCGTTGTGGGCAATCGGCCGGAAGACGCCAATGACCGCTGCTTCGATCAAGAAGGCAATGTGCTGGCGGCAGGATCCGATGTTTGGAACGGCGACTGGAATAGCCAGGCGCAAGGGAAGTGTATGAGGGTATACCCGGCCCATAGTACCTCGCGGCAGGTCGCAGGGGGGCCGGTGACCGACGATGTCTTTAAGTGTGCACTCCAGCCCGTAGAGCGGGCACTGGCTAAAGGCATATACGGTTCGCATACCGAGGAAATTTCTGGGCGCATCGACGACCTGCGGCGGATCTTTCCAACGGGTGTTTGTAATTACAATGAACAGGACTTGGCACGACCAAAAGAGCCGTTAATCCCTCAGGAGGTCCCGGTGAGGATTGCAGGTCATCTAATCGACCCAGATTATCGGCAGGGTAAGCTCTTACAGGGCGCGAATGTAGGAGAGGGCGAAGTAAAGCCAGCACCAGTGTCTGTGCCGGTTGAGAACCTAACGGATGAATAATTTACGGTTTTGGCGCAAAAATTGTTGACAGAGAAACTCAATCCGGTACTATGCGCCTCGCTCAAGGGGGCAAGGCCCTTAAAGAAAAAGAGTATTGGGTGGTTAGCTCAGTTGGGAGAGCGACGGCCTTACAAGCCGTAGGTCACAGGTTCGACCCCTGTACCACCCACCAACTTCCCTTTGGGAAGTTCACTACCGAGGACCGGTAGTTCAGTTGGTTAGAATGCCGGCCTGTCACGCCGGAGGTCGCGGGTTCGAGTCCCGTCCGGTCCGCCAGACACAAAAAAGCCCTCAAAATGAGGGCTTTTTTGTGTCTGGGAGGCTGGCGCCCAAAAAGTTGGTGCCAGGAGCGGATTGACCTCGTATTGATGACCTTGTGCGTATCATCACTTATCTGGATACCACTGGGGGAAGGTTTTACCGTGAATCATGCGCTGCGTCGCCATATTGTTATGCTCTTGGTAGAGGAAGTCAGTGGCACCCTGGTAGTCAGCGGCTGTCTTATCCGCAAGCTGCACCATTTTCCATCCGTCGCCAACTTGGGAGTTTCGCTTTGGCGAAATAGCGGAGCCTGGCATTCTTTACGGTAAAATGACAACCCTAGCATTGCCGGGCGAGGCAGCCTATTTGCCGTCAGGTGTACGTTCGCGATATTGGCCTTTTTGCCAAGATCCGCCTCCTCTTGGCTTGTCCGAAGGGGCTAGTGCCGATGGCTAGACTTTGCAAAACATCCGCCAACTGAGGAGGTGGATATTTCGGTGGAAGCCAGTAGCTGGGGGCAGGTGGTGGCTCCCCGGCCAAATCCCAGCTTTGTAAGTGACAGCGAAGAACGTGGAAGCACATTATTTAACCAGCCTCGACCTAAATGGTTTCATCGAAGCCGCGCGTGCGATTCCCTATCAAAAGATCAATAGTGACTTGTTCCCCGGAATTGAGGTCTGGATTCGCCGTGATGACCTCCTGGATCCGCTGATTTCCGGGAATAAAGCCTACAAGCTCCTTTACAACCTTATTGAGGCTAAAGATCGAGGTGTCGAGACCCTGGTCACTTGTGGTGGAGCTTGGTCAAACCACTTGCATGCCACTGCCGCGGCAGGGGCTCGTTTTGGCTTCCGCACCATAGGTGTTGTCCGCGGTGAGCGTCCGCCTGTACTGAGCGCAATGCTCCGGGATGCTGAGCGCTTTGGTATGCAGCTAAATTTTGTCTCGCGACAACATTATCGCCAACGTAGCCAGCCGGAGTTTCTAAAGCTTATAGGCGCTCAAGTAGCCAATAGTATCTATATACCTGAAGGTGGGGCAAATCTAGCCGGTGTAAGAGGTATTCGTTTGCTGGGAGGAATTATCGAGGCGACCCACCCAATTAGCTTTGATCAACTTTGGGTGGCCTGTGGTACTGGCTTGACCCTTGGTGGCTTGAGTTCATCTATTAACAGTTTCCCTGTTCGTGGCGTAGGGGTGCTTAAGGCAGGAGAGTCCATTCGGCGTGAGGCGTTGCGTTGGCTCACAGCGCTAGCGGAGAGCGCAGCTCGTAGTGGTGAGCGCATAGCCTCAAGTGATATCGCCTTGGAGGATGAGTATCATTGTGGCGGCTACGGCAAATACCCCAGTTGGCTGCAGGAGTTTCAGCAAGCCTTCGAGTGCGAATCCGGAGTTCCGTTAGACCCTGTTTACACTTCTAAGCTGATGTATGCGCTGTCTCAAGAGGTTAGCGAAGGTCATTTTAGTTACGGTACTAAGATTCTGGCACTCCATTCCGGTGGGCTTCAGGGTCGGCGCGGATTTCAACTTTTTGATTAGGTTGAAAAACATATTTTTTGGGTTTTTTTTGGGGGGGGGGGCGTTCGTCCGTGTTCGACTCCAGCACTAAGCTAAGGCATAATCACCAGTTACATTTTAGGAGGCTTTTCCCGTCGACGCGCAAAAAATATCCAGGCGTCCGATAGGTAAGGAGTCAATCGCAAGGCCCAGGTTCGGGCACCAGAGGGGGAGCGGTGTCGGAATTTAAAAATATTGGTCTGATTGGTCGCACCGAAAGTGATAGTGCTGTGCTCTCGCTCAAGCGCCTTATTGCATTCCTCGAGCGGGAGGGTTATGACGTTGTGCTGGAGAGGGGGACTGCTTCTGCAGTATCTGCCAGCAGCGCACGGGTATCCTCAAAAGAAAAGCTAGGCGAACTCTGCGACCTGGCCATCGTTGTCGGCGGCGATGGCAGTCTGCTCGCAGCCGCCCGCGCTCTCGCCAAATTCAGCGTGCCCTTGCTCGGTATTAACCGCGGACGCTTGGGCTTCCTCACCGATATCACCCCCGATGAGATCGAACAAAAAGTGGGTGAGGTGCTAGCCGGAAAATATATGGCCGAAAGTCGCTTCCTATTGGATATGTCTGTAACTAGGAATGGCAAGCCGATCGGAAAAGGCTCAGCGCTGAACGACGTCGTACTTCATCCCGGCGAATTTATTCGGATGATCGAATTCGATCTCTATATAGATGGGCAATTCATATACACTCAGCGTTCGGATGGCCTGATTCTATCTACCCCCACGGGGTCAACCGCATATGCTCTCTCTGGGGGGGGGCCCATTATGCATCCAAAGCTAGATGCGATAGTAGTAGTACCGCTCAATCCACATACCCTCAGTAGCCGACCAATCGTTGTTGAAGGTAGCAGCGAGTTTAAGATTGTTATTGGGCAACAAAATAGTGCGCATTCCTACGTGACGTGTGACGGGCATGAGCAAGTGATAACGGTCTCAGGTGACGTGATAAGGATTCATAAAAAGCCACATAGATTAACATTGATTCACCCTATTGATCATAACTTTTACGAGACTTGTCGATCTAAGTTAGGTTGGACGAGTTAATTATTAGCGCTAAATTGGAGGTGCAAATGGTAGATGTAATTTTACTCGCTGCAGGGGTTGGAAGTAGAGCAAAGAGGGATTTGCCAAAGCAGTTTATACGTGTGTCTGGCAAGCCGTTGTTTATCCACACTATTGAGGTGGTATCCCAAGTAAAGGCTATCGAGAATATTATTCTCGCGATCAATGAAAGTTATAGGGATATATATGTTGAGCTTCTCGAAAAATATTCAATAGAAAATGTTGCTCTCGTTGCTGGTGGTCAGACAAGGCAGGAGAGCGTCCTAAAGGCCTTGGAGCATGTTCAAACGAATGAAGTTTTTATTCATGAAGCTGCCCGCCCGTATATCGTAAAAAAAGATTTTGATTCGTTAATTGAAGCTTGGGAAGAGGAGTTGGGATGTGTTGTTCCGGTAATCAAAATTCCTTTTACGGTTTCAATCGGTGGAACCTATATGGAGGCTGAGGTTGAGAGGGAATCCCTAAGAAACATCCAGTTGCCTCAGCTTTTTTCAACGGGATCTTTAAAGGTTTCTCATCAGAGAGCGCATGCGGAAAATTATGATGCAACTGAAGACTCAATGCTAGCTTTTCATTACGGCAAAAAAGTTAAGTTTATTGACGGTAGGGAGAGTAACGTAAAGGTCACAACGCCGTATGATCTTCATATCGCAGAGTTGACATTGTCACATAAAAGCCAATTAATAGAAGAATACAAGTAAATAGTATTGTGTGCTTGGAGAATATTTATGTCGAGAGTTGTAGTTGTGACCGGTGCTAGCAAAGGGATCGGTGCTTGTATTTCAAAAATGTTTTTAGAGTGCGGTGATGTTGTTGTCGGCCTATCTTCAAGTCTTAAAAATATTGAAGCTTTAAAAATGAGTGATCGTGTATTCGAAAGTGAGCGATTCGTCGGGGGGGAGTGTGACGTTTCCAGTTCTGGTGCAATTGAAGAGCTTTTCGAGAAAATCGCTCACCAATACGGTCATATTGATGTCCTTATTAATAACGCAGGCTGGGTAGACCCTGTTGGTATCTTAGAGATGGAGCTAGATAACTGGGATAAAACGATTGCAGTTAATTTAACCGGAGTGTTTCTCTGTACGAAATCAGTTGTCAGGTATATGAGGAACATGAATGGCGTAATCTTGAATATCGCGAGCACTGCAGGGATGTCCGCAAGACCTGGCTGGAGTGCTTATGCTGCAAGCAAGGCCGCTGTAATTAATTTTTCAATTACAATGGCGGAAGAGCTAGAAGAATATGGTATTAGAGTTTTGGCTTTGTCTCCAGGAAGAACTGCCACTGAATTAAGGAAGAAATTGGCTCCTGATGAGGATCAAAGCTTGATTTTGCAGCCGGAGCAAATTGCTAACACCGTAAAATTTCTTTGTAGTGAGGAAGGCCGTTTTATTACAGGTCAAAATATTGAGATCAGAAAAAGATAAAGTGGGCTGAAGAATCAATGGCGAATAAGATTGGTCAAGTTTTTATGGGTGTCGGATTGGCTGCTCTTTATGTGTCAGCATATTTCCATTCACTTGATGGTAGCAGTGCAACTCTTTTGTTGTGTATGGCTATTTTGATGTTGAGGAAATTGAGCCTTAGGGTTTTTGCTGGTGCTAAATCCTTGTTAGGCTCGCTACTTGGTTGGAGTTGGCCATTCTTATTTGTAATGAACTCGCTCTTCACGATTAGTTTTTTGCATTTGAGTGGGAGTAGCCTTTTATTGACCTTCATAGCGTTAGCTGCGGTGGTTTCTACTGTATTTTCTGTTTATTTTATACAGCGCTCCTCTAAAAGTAGAGTCCGAAAATCTACGCCTGTAGTGCATTTGGGCTTCGAAAGTGCTTCTAGCTACATAAGGAAGGTTGAGAAAACCTTCAAGAGTAGACCGGAACAGATTGCGACTAATATGGAAGGAGCAATCTTGTTGGCGCTTAGCCTTTTTTATATTGACTCAAATCTAATTTATTTGGCTGGAGGTGGTTTACTGGTAGTTGTAACTATAAGTACTTTGTGCGGTTTGAATGCAATAAGCTTGAGTTCACGCCCTGTCCTGACAGGTAAAGTACAAGCTCCAATTGTTTCTGGTGCGGTGAAAGACTATCAGCCAGATCTTTTCCTCTACTACTTCGGAGGTAAAAATTCTTTATATCAAGTAATTTCCTGGCTTCCGATTTTAAACGCTACAAATTTTCGGGTAATGGTTGTATTGCGTCAAGGTGGGCTATCAGCAAAGCTACGTAAGCACACCTCATTCCCGATAGTACAGGTTCCTAAGTTTACTGACCTGGGTCTAGTTGTTAATGGCTCTACTGCTAGGGGTGCTATCTACGTAAATAATAGTATCCATAATGGCCACTTTGCCAGGTTTAATGAGTTAAAGCATATATTATTGCTCCATGGAGAAAGTGATAAAGCTTCATCTAGCAATAGTTTTAGTAAGATTTATGATAAATTATATGTGGCTGGAGAAGCTGCAATAGATAGATATAAGAAAAATAAAGTTTATATACCTGAGTGTAATTTCGAAATAATTGGTCGTCCACAAATTGATGGTGTTATACGCGAATCTGATTCAGGCCATAGTGTCGAAGTGCTGTATGCGCCAACCTTTGAAGGTTATCATAGCGATGCTTCCTATAGTTCTCTTCTGCGTTTTGGGATGCAGATTGTAGTAACTGTTTTGAGTTGCCCTGAGGTGCACTTACGTTTCCGACCTCACCCCTTAACTGGGACTGTAAATGAAAAATATAGACAAGTTTTGGATGAGATTTTGGTTAGATTCTCAAGTGAGCCAAGATTTATATTTGATGTGGAATCGAAGGCCTCAATTCTTGAAGACTTTAATGCTTCTTCTGCGCTAATAACCGATGTATCTTCGGTTTGCGTAGATTACCTTCCTTCGCAAAAACCGCTGATAGTCACCAATCCGAGTGGATTGCAATCTGAAGCCTTTTTTGAGCAATTTCCTACGACAAAAGGGGCTTTAATATTTAATGGTGATTTGGCGACTCTAGAAGAGGCGGTTACATTAATTTGCAGTGGCGGATTGATTCAAGAAGAGTTGAAAAATACAAAAAAATATGTTTTAGGTGATTTTTACGGTTCAAGCTCTTCGCGGTTCAATTCAGTACTATTGAGAGACTTATATCCTGAACGCTATTCTCTTGAAAGCCCCTCCTCTTCACAGACCAAAGTACATTTACTGGAAGCTATATAAACTTTTGAGGCTGCTATAGTAAATTTTGATATGAAGTTAAGGAGTGAGTTTGTGCACAGTTTGTTATCTCGGTTGCTATTATAATGTTTATGTTTTGGTTTTTATCTGCGATTACGCCTGTAGGTATTAGAGTTTGTTTTGTAGCTTCTTGATTTTTAGTTGGCGCTTCGTGTAGTTATTTTTTTATGGGAAACACTTTATAGAATGCTTAACCTGCTGAGAAAAGCTTACCGTTTAATTCTGCAAAGGCGGCCATATTATCTTTTTTTTGGTAAAAATAAGGAGGCAAACTACACTCGAATAAATGATAAATTCTGGCTTCCTAACTTCAAAAGTTGGCCTGCTGGAAGAGTGTCTACTTTTAAAAATGCTGTGTACTTTGATAATAGTGACAAAGAGAGCGTTTATCAGGTTACGAAGTGGTTTGAGAGTGGATTTTTCTCTAAAGAAAGAGTCCTGGTGATATTTCTCCAGTATACCAAAACACGCAACTTTACCTTTAAGGTTTTGGAGAGATGCAATATAAACTTTGTTGCGATTACCAATTTTAATGAAATTGACTTTAGCCAATTTAGCATTATTTTTTATCCGTTTAATACAATTACCAACCCCTATCTAATGTTTGCTAGAAAGGCCACCCATGTTTTTATTGCTCATGGTGAGAGTGATAAGCTTGCATCGGTAAACCCGATGATAAGAATGTATGATTATGTTCTCGTAGCTGGTAATATTGCTAAGCAACGATTAAAAAACTATGGGATATTTCATCCAGCAGAGCTGGAGCATCGAGTCAAAGCCGTGGGTGTAATCGGCGTGTGTAAAGGAGAGGGTAGGGTTAAAAAATCAGGGTGCTTTTACGCGCCGACATGGGAGGGAGCTGATGCTAGACAAAGATATTCTTCACTGGAAAGTAGCGCGATATGCCAATATTTCCCATCTATATCTACAATCTTTTCTAGTGTTACGATACGGCCACATCCTAGTACAGGGGTAAGAGATAGAAGGTATTTTAAATTTTTACTGAATACTTTAGATGCAGCTGAAAAACATTTTGAAAGTGTCAGCATACAGCTTCCTGAGACAAGCCGGCTTCGAACTATGCTTGAAAGGCGCACCTTGCAGTCGCGAGTAAAGTTAAAATTTTGTGATACACTTTCTGTTGATGGTTATGAGCTTGTTGTATCTGACGTTTCATCAGTAATTTCTGAATGCATCGCTCTAAAAGTACCAAACCTATGTTTTGTAAAAGATGAGACTCATAAGCTGCTACCTACGCTGAGTGCATCCTATGTACAAGGTACTTATGAGGCTATTGACGTAGGGTTACTAAAGAGTTACATGGATAAATATCCTGAGAAGATACTGGAGTTACGTAAGGAGCTATATTCATGTGATGCTCCGTTTTCGGATAACGATTCTCCAAAAGAGAAATTTGACAGTTTAGTCGGTTTGATTTCGCGGTGAGCAAATAGATCTGACTGTAGTGGTCTAATCCTTCCGGACACTTCGCTAAGATGGTAAAACCACCAAGCGAGATGAAGTATGACAACAAAAGGTACCCGCCGGCAATTCAAGCCGGAGTTCAAGAAAGACGCCGTAGCCCTTGTCCCTGAGCAAGGGTATTCGATTTCTAAGGCCGCAGAGGCTGTAGAAACCACTGCCAGTAACCTGCGACGCTGGTTAAAAGGGCTGAAGCAGGAAGAGGGTGGGGTAAGGCTGGATACCGGCGAGCGCGCAGAATTGGATCGGTTCCGACGCAAAAATAAGCAGTCGCTGATGGAGAAAGAAACCCTAAAAAAGGCCAGTGCCTTCTTTGCGAAAGAAATGAAGTAAAGTACAACTTTATCAAAGAACAGCACGGCAGCTTTCCAGTTAGGACGCTCTGCCGAGTGATGCGGGTAAATAGGAGTAGCTATTACGAGTGGTGTCAGCACAGTAATAGCTCAATAGATAGCCAGACATGGAAACTATGTCATCGTTTGAAGGCCTCATTTTCTGAATCTCTACAGAGTCTCGGAAGCCGCCGGTTAGTGAAACTGTTACGCAAAGAAGGCTTTAAAATTGGTCGCTATCGTGTCCGCAAGCTAATGAAAAAGCTAGGTTTGGCAGTAAAGCGCAAGAAACGATTTACACTGACGACAGATAGTAAACACCAACTGCCCATCGCGGAAAACCTTCTGAATAGGGGGTTCGCACCGAGTTCTAAAAATCAAGTTTGGACTACTGATATCACGTACATCTGGACTGTACAAGGCTGGCTGTACTTGGCGGTAGTGATTGATCTCTATTCACGCAGGATTGTTGGCTGGCATCTAGATCGCCAGATGGAAACGGCCTTGGTAAGTCGTGCATTCATGATGGCTGTTAATTTGCGTACACCGCTAAAGGATCTTCTACACCACTCTGATCGGGGCAGTCAGTATGCCAGCCATACCTACCAAGAGCTGTTGAAACAGCATGGAATGTTGTGCTCAATGAGCCGAAAGGGAAATTGTTGGGGCAACGCACCGACTGAACGCTTTTTAGCAGCCTGAAACGGGAATGGTTGACGGGAAACATCTATCCGACAAGGGAATATGCGATATCCGATGTGAGAGCCTATATTACGTATTACCTAGATTCCCATAACAACCGACACACTTGGCAATAGCGAGAGAGGCCAGCTGGCTGTAGGCTAGTAAGCTTCCACA
>NZ_CANMKV010000058.1 GCF_947498635.1 uncultured Microbulbifer sp.
GTGGAAGCTTACTAGCCTACAGCCAGCTGGCCTCTCTCGCTATTGCCAAGTGTGTCGGTTGTTATGGGAATCTAGGAATAACCAAAAAAGGATCTTCTCTCACAACTCATTCTAGCCCAGAACAAAAAATCTAAAATGATCACAATAAAGAGCTATCCCTCTTCAAGATTAGAAAAGTACATCTATTTTTCTCTAAATAGGATAAACACATTATCTAACTCATGTGGCTCCCATTCTAAAGTAAAAGACTGATCATTCTTTGAAAATACAGCTTGAACTTTAACCACACCACTCAAATCTTCAAGCTTATTAATATCAGATTTACTTCCTTCAGAATCCAGTGAGAACACCTCAACATAAATTCTATTTTTATAAACAGATTCCCATACCCCCTCTAAGGCTTGCTCTTCTTCCTGAGCCGTAGAGCTCGAAACAACCTTTGATGCCAGGGCTTTGATATCCCCCATACTATCTCCCTTTCCACAGGACGCCAGGCTAAGGACAACCAATATCAAACATAAATTTTTAATCACTATGAAATACCATGATCCGCTAATTTGCTTTTCAACCATTTCATGTGAGTACTATCATGCCTTTTAAGTACCGTCTCACCACTATTCATAACAGATCTATAGTCACCATTGTACTTACTCGATTTATGATACTCATCTTCAAGGCCAAGCATATGACCAAACTCATGAACTGCACCACGCTGCCGTTGACCACCCGACTTCCTTACAAGCTTCAGGTCTTGACTATCCAGCGCAACGGTTCCCTTTACAGGATTAACACTACTGACAGCAAACTTGCTAACCTTTTCCACGGTTATTTCCCAGTGATCGAACATCCAGCCACCTATTTGCGTCTCAAACCTAAAATCTATACCAATGGCTTTTCCAGATTCCAGATATTTAAGCACTCTTCCACCCCACCTGCTTTGTATAGCAAGATTCCATCGACTAACAAAAAGCGATTCTTCTGATGAACTCCACTCCCCCCCTTCACCATCGTCAAAGAAGAACTGGATCTTCATAAAAACTATAAGTATATAATTTCCACTAGCCAACTTAACCAGATATAAATCGAATGCATCATTGACACCACCGTACCCTATACTTCCAGACCGAACATCCGTTTCTGAAGCTATAACGGTCTCTCCTGACCTTAGCACTGACATACATTCTCCTAAATAACTAAATATCAAATTCGCCAAAAAATCCAACGCTCATCATTATTCCTTCCAAACTTGAGATATCAACAAAAAGTAATTCTGTGTAATCATTTCCAGGGCAAATTTAAGAGCTGTATTTATGAAAACCCTCAAAATACTGGCAATTTATCCAGGTCAATGTGTCTTCAGCCGATGCCCCAACCTCGCAGCACCCAGATATCTCTAGATGCAACACCTTACTATCACTGCGTTGCCCGCTGTGTACGGCGTGCATTTCTTCGTGGTAGAGACACTGAATCCGGAAGAAATTACGAACATCGGCGCGATTGGATTGAAAGCCGTATGCATAAGTTGACCGAGGTGTTTGCGTTAGATATTGCCGCCTATGCCGTAATGAGCAACCACTACCATGTGGTACTCCACATTGACAAGAAATCTGCTGATAAGTAGTCTCTACTTGAGGTGATCACTCGCTGGCAAAAGTTATTTAAAGCCTCTAGCTTGGCCCAGCGCTACCTAAACGGCGATAACCTTGACCGCTGTGAGCTAACGACACTAAAAGAAATCACTACAACATGGCGGGAACGCTTAACGGATATCAGCTGGTTTATGCGTTGCCTAAATCCTGCATCCCCAGCAACCTCATAACGGGAAAAGTTCTTTGGCTAGCACGGGATGGCCGCATACTGACCATCCCGGACAAACCTAGCCAGAAAAACTAATCAAAAGTTGCAAGTCCTTAGGCTCACCCTTGGCATAAGCTTTATTTACAAGCTTGGCGCTAAGTTTTATACACAAGTACTGTTGCACATATTAATTGGCCAATAAGCTACACTCCTGAGCAACGGTTTCCTATGATCCCGCATTAAAGTGAACCCAAAATAAAAGTGGCATGTGATATTGAATGTTACCTCATCAAGAAACCTCCATTTTTGGGGAGGATTACTCAATTGTTAACAGGTTCAGATGGTTTCACAGTCCTAAATGATACTGTGGGGTAAAATTCGAACAGTTTGTTGGGGTACGTAAAGCTATTTCACTGTATTGATGTGGATGAGGCTATGAGTGAGCCTGAAAGATGTGTATAAAACACAGGCTTGGCGTCATTGGCAACTTCATGCAAAGAGGTCTCTAATGCTTTTTTCTGCTCGGCATCTAAAGCATCACAATTTTCAAATATCATTTCTATCTGACCGCCGAAATTTTCGCTATAAGTTTGATTCTCCTTCCCGGCCACATACTGTACTGCATGGCAAGTAATGGCATCTTCTAAAATAGCCAGGCTCTGGCGGATAATAGTAACGTAATCATGACTGGCATCAATGGAAAACGACAAGATAAATAGCTGTTCGCCTTCTGGATAGCGTTCCTGCTCATTATAGATAGGATGCTCTATTTCAACCTCAAAATCATCGCCACTTAAGAAAGATGCCTTAGTAAAAGGGACAAAATATGCTTTCTTTAACAAAGGATTCCCAGTAGATGCATTACATTGCAATGCCAAACAATCATTTGATTCGGCAATAATCAGTGGGTAAAAACCGTTTTTGACCACCTTCTTTTTATTCAAAAGATCTAAAGATTTCGCATCGTATAAATATAAATGAGGATCTGATTCAAATCCAACATAAAAACAGTCATCAGACATTAAATGCGCTGAAATTCTTCCCGGCAACTCAACACACTCTACAGCCCCACTCAAATGGCTCCAAATTAAAATTCTTCCGTTCGAAAAAATAAAATAACTATCACCAACCTTATAAACTGAAAAAGTCGTTGAGCCGATATCCTCATATTGAAACTGTATTTTAAATGTGCGCAAATCAACAACCTTTAGGTCGTGCCTCGCTCCAAAATTACTGAAAAATAGATACGATTCAATTTGAATACACCCTGAAGGGATCTCTGAATCATCATATTCGAACGATGCCAATTCATTGGAGGCAATGTCATATTTAACAAAAGCGTTTCTTTTTTGAAGATCAAACACTAAATCTCCTTCGATCTCACAAACAAAGAAGGATCTCCTCTCCTTAAAAAGATAAGACTTACCATCTAATTTCGAGATAATCTCATAAGACCCTCGACCTAAATTCACAACCTTATAGGCTTCAGTTATTGTGGCGTTTAACGAAATCTGAAACTCTTCATCCTCAATCTTAGATAGCTCACCGTTAATATAGGTGTGCCACTTCCCTTCTATTGAAACCAACCAAATATTATTATTTCTCGGGTCAGGCCGCACCGAATAAAAATAGTGGCTAAATCCAATAAGTTTAAATTTATTACTACCCCCAAGCCATTCAATGTAAGAATTTAAACCGCTCACAAGAATACCATCATCATCCCCTACCGGCTCAACCCATAGAGACCCAGGAATAATAAATGTACATACAATAGTCATGGGTGATTCTCGCTTATTCAATGGTTTTAGCGCTAACTATTACTTTTCCTAAAAAATCAGAAAACTCTTCCTCTAAGAAGATTGTTTTTTGCGCAGGATCAATCAACTTAGATTCTAAATAAGTATCTTCTGCCAACTTTGCAATTGATAATAGTCGCTGTTCATCTTTCTTTAAACGACCAACCATAGCATCAACAATTTTATCCGGATCACCGTGCACAAAAACCCACTCATAATCCACTTTTGACAGATCGTCATAAGCCCCCCGTTGCACCAGGTTCAATATATCTTGATAAAACTGCCCAGCCTTACTTTTACCATCCGGTGGCGTTTCGCCTTTAAAGGACATCCATAGATATTTATCAATAGTATCAGGATTCCACTCCTTCATCTCGCGCTTAGTCGATTTGCCAGAGATTTTCAAAATATGATCGGTAATGTGATTGAGCTCAGTGTTTCCCATCACAGTCTTTACACTTTTTTCTGTCGCCTCCAAAACCGTATCAGATTCATCTAACTTCAACATAATTTCCGCAAAGTTAGCCGTGGCACCTTTTGCTGTACCACGCACTTGGGGGGGGGGAGTCCCCTGCTTGCCCCATATTGGCTATCACCTTGTATAGGACAGGTATTTCTGGACACCCACCAAATAGAAAACATAATCCGCCAGCCCTTTTGAAAAAAGGATGAAGCTCCACAGTTTACTGTATATTCATACACATCAACATATGTACAGCCGATAACTCTACCGCGAAGCACCCGGATCTCTCTGGATGCGATACATTATTATCACTGCGTTGCCCGCTGTGTACGGCGTGCGTGCATTACTTTTTGGTAGAAACACTGAATCCGGAAGAAATTACGAACATCGGCGCGAGTGGATTGAAAGCCGTATGCATAAATTGGCCGAGGTGTTCGCATTAGATATTGCCGCCTATGCAGTAATGAGTAATCACTACCATATAGTGCTCTATATCGACAGAGAGGCTGCTAGCAAGTGGTCTCTCACAGAGGTAATTACTCGCTGGCAAAAGCTGTTCAAAGCTTCCAGCTTGGCTCAGCGCTATCTTCAGGGCGATACCCTCGATCACTGTGAGGCAACTAGGCTAAAGGAAGTCGTCTCCCTATGGCAGGAGCGTCTAATGGATATCAGCTGGTTTATGCGCTGCTTAAACGAATCTATCGCTCGCCAGGCCAATGCTGAGGACAACTGTACAGGCCGCTTTTGGGAGGGCCGTTTTAAGTCCCAAGCCTTACTGGATGAAAGAGCCCTTGCTGCCTGCATGGCCTATGTAGACCTCAACCCGATCCGTGCCAATATTGCCAAGACCCCTGAAGACTCCGATTACACTTCGATTCAACAGCGTATTCGTGCCGCAGTCTCAGGCAAGCAGCCCAAAAATCTACTTCCGTTTGTCGGCGGTGAGCGTTTAAGTATGCCGAAAGGGCTACCTTTTCAGTTGGATCACTATTTGGAACTAGTGGATTGGAGTGGCCGACTTTTAAATCCCAGAAAACGAGGCTGTATTGCCGGAAATACGCCTCCCATCCTAGATCGGCTTGGCATCTCTCCCAAGCACTGGCTCTATCTCAACCGAAATTTTGAAAGTCGCTTTAAAGGCTTGGTAGGATCAGTGAAGGTGGTACAGCAAGCCTGTAGCCAGCTCAATAAACGCTGGGTACACGGCATTGGTGACTGCCGGCGCTTCCTCTCAGCTACCCCCCCACTAATCTAGCCCTACTCCAGACACTCGATAGCACAATTGCCGGTTTTATATCCAAAAATTGCGCTGCCTAAAGCCTGAACACAACCCCCCTGTATTCCCCCCTTTACCCCTAAATCAGAGAGGAAAAACCACTAAAGCTGATGCTTGCCACGTAACTGACACTTCTCTCCAATCCTTGGGTGTCCTGGATTCTCCCATAGCACAATTGCCAGTTTTATATCCAAAATTGCGCTGCCTAAAGCCTGCCCCCCCCTGTATTTCCTTCTCTCCAATCCTTGGGTGTCCTGGATTGCTCCTCGGTGGGTTGTTAATTTATGGGTGTCCTGGATTCTATTAATCTGTTCTTTCAATTTATGGGTGTCCTGGATTCTGGAAAACGAGGCTGTATTGCCGGAAATACGCCTCCCATCCTAGATCGGCTTGGTATCTCTCCCAAGCACTGGCTCTATCTCAACCGAAATTTGAAAGGCGCTTTAAAGGCTTGGTGGGATCAGTGAAGGTGGTACAGCAAGCCTGCAGCCAGCTCAATAAACGCTGGATACACGGCATTGGTGACTGCCGGCGCTTCCTCTCAGCTACCCCCCCCACTAATCTAGCCCTACTCCAGACACTCGATAGCACAATTGCCGGTTTTATATCCAAAAATTGCGCTGCCTCAAGCCTGAACACACCCCCCCCTGTATTCCCCCCTTTACCCCTAAATTAGAGAGGAAAAACCACTAAAGCTGATGCTTGCCACGTAACTGACACTTCTCTCCAATCCTTGGGTGTCCTGGATTGTTCCTTCTCTCCAATCCTTGGGTGTCCTGGATTGCTGGCGCTTTCAATTTATGGGTGTCCTGGATTCACTCATTCCTGAATTACCCTTAATCTTTTGGGTGTCCAGGACTCAATCAGGGGTTCGTTAACTCATTTCTACCGTTACGTTGTAAGCCGGCAATAGCGTTCCTAAAGTTTTGCATTAGGAGCATATGGTTGGCATAGCCATTGCATTTGTGTTGCAGATCAGAGAATGTTTTTTTATATTTGGCCTTGGTACATTCAATGATGTTCGTCCCTTCCGCACTGTCACTGGGCTTGTGTCGGATGACCGAGATACGCGTACCGTTCGCATAGAAATGGACGTGGTAAACACAGAGACTGTTGGTGACGGTGAATTTGGTATTATAGCCGCCAAACCCATCATCCTCCTGGATCACAGAATGGAAGTTTAACTGGTTAAGAGCACCATCTGTGATCCTGTGGTTGTTGTCTGTATAGTGATACAAATAGCTCATGTATTCTCCCTTAAATTGACTCGGTACCGAGTGTTCTGCAATAAACAGCGCATTCAAAACAATGCCGCCTTCGCGTGTTCAATCGCACGTTCAATTTCCCCCAAAATGATTTCTGCAATAAAAAGCTTGGGGGCGGTAGTGCTGTGATCATCCACGAATGCCAATGTTTTCTTTTCCAGAACCTTTACAGACGTAAAAATGCCATAACGATTTTTTTCCTTGATTAACCCAAATAAGCGCTCAACAAGATTCAACCAAGATGAGCCGGCTCGAATGTACTGCTTATTACGCCACGCTAGCAGCAAACGATTCGATGTTCTTATGAGACCTTCAGACCTATTCTTTAGTATTGCTAATAACAAGAATAGCATTGTAGTTACGCAATTAGATTTACACTCTTTTTGAATTAGTCAAAGCACTAAAAACACACCACCCTCCAGCACCAACCTCCAATAAAAATATAACCCACAAAAAACCATTTCGCCAATCCACAATTTATTAACTATAAATTCCACAAAAATTAACTTACTGCCAAACAAACATTTTAGGAGAGAACCCTGCACAGTAAGCAGTACAAAAACCCCATACCACGATTTCAACTCAGCATCTAAATATCACCTCGCAAAATACTACAAATTAAACAAAGCCTCTTAATTTCACACGGCAACAAGAAAAAAATCCCCAAATACAGCAACACTGCACCGACATCTTTTATAGTTAATCGTTACACAAGAAACCATACCACACCGATTAAAGGGAAATTTCAGTAAAACGAATTTAACAAGCAGAGGAGAGGAAAGGAGAGGAACCTCGGCTCTATTGATCTCAATTTGCTATCCCTCGGCAATAAGTGCTTAGCCTCAACAACTGCGATGCACTGAAGACAACAAACTATTTATGCGCAGATATGTTGGCTTTTTGTTTTACGGCCTCCGTGGAGAGGCGCAATGTAAATAATATCGACGGTGCCCATACCGATATCATTTTTTGGAGTGCTTCAATAGTGAAAGGCATATCACCTTGCGCCAGAAGAAATTAGATATCGTGACACTGAAAAACCCTGCGGAGGAGGATAACAACCCAGGCAAAGCGGGGAGTCAGGTCGAGCGACTAGGCGACTAGGAGAGAGCGATGCCGCTCGCTGTGAATAGCAATAACCTGAGCACCATGTCCAAAGACATAACACCGTAATCTAGCCCATACACCCCTATCCCGATTGGCACTAGGAGACTTACCTGGCGCACTCAAAAATCTGCGCTTCGATACTGTGCCCCCTGGCGGCGTCCGAGCTACTAGACCCTTAAAGACTCCCAGCAATACAACAACTAGGGAGCCCCCGAATAGGTATGGGCTAGGTAAGCAGCCCCACCGCTTAATTGACTTTATTTTGGACACAAAAAAACCCGCTAAAAAGCGGGTTTCTTCGCCGTTGCCATGCAACGATATATATGGTCGGAGCGGCCGGATTTGAACCGACGACCACCACACCCCCAGTGTGGTGCGCTACCAGGCTGCGCTACGCTCCGATTTTGAAAAATCGCTCACTTCGCTAAGTGATTGATTTTTAAAGACATCGTACGTCGATGTGGCGTGAATCATACCGGACTAGCGCTGGATTGCAAGTCCGGATAAACACTTTTTTAGAAATTCCGTCCCTCTTCCAGCAAAGCCACTACATCCTTTAGCTCTGCGATCACCTCCGGTAGTACCTGCTGCAGCTGTACCACCTCCGCCCGTTCGCTGCCAATTGCGATCTGCTGGCGCGCGCCTCCGATGGTATAGCCCTCCTCATAGAGTAGCGCACGAATCTGGCGGACCATAATGACATCTTGATGTTGGTAGTAACGGCGGTTGCCGCGGCGCTTGACGGGTTTCAGCTGCGGAAATTCCTGCTCCCAATAGCGCAGGACGTGGGGTTTAACGGCGCATAATTCACCAACTTCACCAATCGTGAAGTAGCGCTTACCCGGAATTGCCGGCAGCTGAGCATTATTGCTCGGTTCCAGCATATTCCTCTACTCGCGTCTTGAGTTTTTGCCCAGGCTTGAAGGTAACGACACGGCGGGCTGAGATGGGGATTTCTTCACCGGTTTTAGGGTTGCGGCCGGGACGCTGGCTCTTGTCACGCAAGTCAAAATTGCCAAAGCCCGAGAGCTTGACCTGCTCGTTGTTTTCCAGCGCATTGCGGATTTCCTCGAAGAAATACTCGACGATCTCTTTTGCTTCGCGCTTGTTAAAGCCCAGCTCCTCGTACAACTTCTCGGCGAGCCCGGCCTTTGTCAGTGCCTCTGTCATTGGATCCTACCAATTGATTCAGAGGCGTCGACTCCAGATCGGAAGCGGCCCTAACCGCGGCGGCTTTCAACCCGGTAGCAGACGCTCTCGGGATGCAATTCAGCCTGCACCCGAGAGCATCATGCTCTGCTACTAGCGCAGACTAGCGTTATATTTTTCTTCTAGTTTTCCGACCACCGCATCTACAGCGGCATTGATTTCTTCGTCATTAAGGGTGCGCGACGAATGCTGAAAGGTCAACCCCAAAGCAACACTTTTTCTATTTAAATCAATACCTTTGCCCTGGTAGACATCAAAAATTTTGACACCCGTCAGGGTTTCACCGGCGGTCTCGGTAGCGGTTTCCACCAAACTGGCGGCGGGAACATCCGCATCGATTAGCAGGGCCAGGTCGCGGCGCACTTCCGGAAACTTGGACAGCGGGCGGAATGCGGGGGCTTTACCCTCACCGATCGCCTCCAGGCTGAGCTCGAAAACGAAGGCTGGCTTGGATAGATCCAGCTTCTTTTGCAGCTGCGGGTGCAGTGCACCGATAACCCCAACTTCGCGGTCGCCGCGCATAATCTTGGCCGTTTGCCCCGGGTGCAGCGCGGGGTGTTGAGCGGCAATAAAGCGGAATTCGCTGGCAACTCCCGTGCGGGTCAGCAGGGCTTCCACATCGGCTTTCACATCGTAGAAATCTACAGAGTCCTTGCTGCCGGTCCAGTTCTCTAAGAAGCGGTTGCCGTAAGCCAGGCCGGCGATCATCGGCTCCTGGTGCAGCTCCACGCCAGGTACGAAGCGCAATCCGGTTTCGAACAGGCGTACGCGATTTTGCTGGCGATTGAGGTTGTACTGCAACGCTTTGCACAGGCCAGGCAGCAGGGTTGTACGCATCACCGCCAGTTCGGCACTGATCGGATTTTGCAGGGCTACCGGATCAGCTTCCGGGTCAAACAGCGCGGCGCTGTCGCTATCGATAAAGCTGAACGTAATCGCTTCGTAGTAGCCGCGGCTCAGTAGGGTCTGCTCCAAGTCGTCTTGGGCAATGGTGCTCTCGGGGCGCGGTGCAATTTCCAGTTCGGCGGTAAAACTTTCGCTGGGAATACGGTTGTAGCCGTAAACACGGGCCAGTTCTTCCAGCAGGTCGGCTTCGATGGCAATATCGAAACGGAAGCTGGGGGCGAGGAAGGTCCAGCCTTCGTCGTTCTGGTCGATTTTTTCCAGGCCCAGGCGGGTGAGAATATCGACAAGCTCGTCATCAGCTAGCTGGATACCCAGGCCCTGCTCTACCCGTGCGCGACGCAAAGTGATGTGGCGCTCGGCGGGCATGGTTTCCGTCAGCTCGCGCACATGTACTGGACCCACCTCACCGCCGACAATATCCAACAGCAATTGGGTGGCGCGCTCTACCGCTTTCTCTTGCAGGTGGTAGTCCACGCCGCGCTCGAAGCGGTGAGAAGAGTCGGTGTGCAGACCGTAAGAGCGGGCCTTGCCAGCGATGGCCAGCGGGCTAAAGAAGGCGCTCTCGAGGAAAATGTGCTGGGTGCCCTTAGTTACCGAGGAGTCTAAGCCGCCCATAATGCCAGCCATCGCCAGGGGCTTTTCTTCGTCGGCGATAACCAGGGTGCCTTCTTGCAGCTTCACTTCCTGGCCATCCAGCAGGGTCAGCTCTTCGCCATGCTCTGCCATACGCACTTTGATACCGCCGGAGAGCTTCTCCAGGTCAAAGGCGTGCATGGGTTGGCCAAGCTCCAGCAGCACGTAGTTGGTGACGTCCACTACCGGGTCGATGCTGCGCAGGCCGCTGCGACGCAGGCGCTCTTGCATCCACAGGGGTGTTTGGGCCTTGATATCAATGTTGCGAATTACCCGGCCGACGTAACGCGGACAGGCAGATTCCGCCAGCAGGGAGACCGGCAAACTCTCATTGATTTGCTGGGGTACCGGGGCAATTTCCGGGCCCTGTACAGCGCAGCGGTTCAGCACGCCTACTTCGCGGGCAATACCGGCAACTCCGAGGCAGTCGGAACGGTTCGGCGTGAGGTCCACTTCGAGGGTCTCATCGTCCAACTGCAAATAGGCGCGCAGGTCGGTACCGGTGGGGGCATCTTCCGGCAGCTCCCAGATTCCGTCGTTGTCTTCGCCCAGCTCCAGTTCGGTTTGCGCGCAGAGCATGCCAAAGCTCTCTACACCGCGCAGCTTGGCTTTCTTGATTTTAAAATCGCCCGGCAGCTTGGCGCCAACCAAAGCAAAAGGAATTTTGATTCCGGTGCGCGCATTGGGAGCGCCGCACACAACCTGCATTTCACCTTCAGGGTGACCGGCCACTTTACACACGCGCAGCTTGTCCGCATCCGGGTGCTGTTCACAGCCGACTATCTCACCGACAACCACTCCGGAAAAATCGCCCGCTACTTTTTCAACGCCATCCACTTCCAGGCCGGCCATGGTGATTTGATCGGCCAGTTCCTGAGTGGTGAGTTCCGGGTTTACCCATTCCCGCAGCCAGGAGTTGCTGAATTTCATAGTTGATCTCTTTCTGTATTCCGTCAGCGCAGCTCTGTGCGCATTTCGCCTGGGGCGCTAACTTCGCCGCGCAGGCCTCCACAATTCGACTTTGGCTTAGAACTGTTTCAAGAAGCGCAGATCGTTATCGAAGAACAAGCGCAGGTCGTTCACGCCATAGCGCAGCATGGCGAGGCGTTCGATACCAATACCAAAGGCAAAGCCGGAGTATTTTTCGCTGTCGATATCACAGGCGGCAAACACATTCGGGTGCACCATGCCGCAGCCAAGAATTTCCAGCCAACCGGTACCGGAACACACGCGGCAGCCTTCGCCACCACAGGCGGTACATTGGATATCCGCCTCGGCAGAGGGCTCGGTAAACGGAAAATAGGACGGGCGGAAACGCACCGGCACTTCCGCTTCGAAGAAAGCGCGCAGGAATTGGTCGATCGTGCCTTTCAGGTGGGCGAAGCTGATATTCTCACCGATCACCAGGCCTTCCACCTGATGGAACATAGGCGAGTGAGTCACATCGGAATCACAGCGGTATACACGGCCCGGGCAAATAATACGCAGCGGCGGAGACTCTTTCTCCATAGTGCGAATCTGCACAGAAGAGGTGTGGGTTCTCAGTACGGTGGTGGGATCCACATAGAAAGTGTCGTGCATCGCGCGCGCAGGGTGGTGCGCAGGAATATTCAGCGCTTCGAAGTTGTAGTAGTCCTGTTCGACTTCCGGGCCCTTCTCAACCGAAAAGCCGATACCCGCGAAGAAATCTTCTACGCGCTTGAGCGTGCGGGTAATGGGATGGGCGTTACCCTGCTCTTCACCGCGCCCCGGCAGGGTGACGTCAATGGTTTCTTCGGCCAATTTCGCGTTGATGGCCGCCTGCTCCAGCATAGTACGGCGCGCGTTAATTTTTTCCTGCACTTGCTGCTTGGCTTCATTGATTTTGGCACCCGCCGCCGGGCGCTCCTCAGCAGACAGCTTGCCCAGGCTTTTCAGCAGCGCTGTGAGCTGGCCCTTTTTGCCCAGGTAATCAACGCGCACCAGATCCAGTGCGGCGAGGCCATCGGCCTTCTCCACCAGCTCCATTGCCTGCTCGGTGAGGGACTGCAAATCTTGCATCGAACTGTTCCCGTTTGAATCCAACTTTTTCTGCTTTTGTTTGGCCGGTGCTCTTTGCACCGCGGGGGCTCCCCTCTGGCACCGCCATCGGTAAAAAATAGCGGGGACCCCATAAAAAAATAGGGAAGGGCCGCTACAGCCCTTCCCTATTTTTAGTATTCAGTTTTACAACTGAAGTGGCAACTTACGCTGCCAGGGCTGCCTTAGCTTTTTCAACTACGGCAGCAAAAGCGGCTTTATCGTAAACAGCCAGATCAGCCAATACACGGCGATCCAGTGCGATATCCGCTTTCTTCAGACCTGCGATCAGGCGGCTGTAACTCAGGCCTTCCGCACGGGACTGGGCGTTAATACGAGTAATCCACAGAGCGCGGAAGTTACGCTTTTTAACGCGACGGTCACGATATGCGTATTGACCAGCTTTAATAACTGCCTGCTTGGCTACACGGAATACGCGGGAACGCGCACCGTAGTAACCTTTAGCCTGCTTCAAAATCTTCTTGTGACGACGACGCGCCTCTACACCACGTTTAACACGGGCCATAACTCTATCCTCTTAAACCTTTGCGATTTGGGCCAATTACTTGGCGCGCAACATACGATCGACCAGACCGGCGTCAGACTTGTTCATAGTCTGGGTGCCGCGCAGCTGACGCTTACGCTTGGTGGTCATCTTGGTGAGGATGTGGCTCTTGTTAGCGTGCTTGTGCTTGTAGCCCGCAGCCGTCTTCTTGAAGCGCTTGGCAGCGCCACTGTGAGTCTTTGCTTTCGGCATTTTGTACTCCAAAGTGAATATTAGCCTGCAGAACAGGCACCTTTAGTAACTGCCGACAACCGGGGGTATCGGCACTGTGAGAGTGAGGAGGCAGCCGTCGCCCAATCACTTCTCAAAGGAGTTTTCGGGAATCACTTCCCGAAACTCACCTTTTCTTTTTGCTGGGAGCAAGCACCATAAGCATCTGGCGACCTTCCATCTTTGGTCTTTGCTCTACAACAGCCAGCTCTTCCAGGTCTTTCTCGATGCGCTGCATCATTTCCATACCCAGCTCCTGGTGAGCCATTTCACGACCGCGGAAACGCAGAGATACTTTGGCCTTGTCACCCGCCTCGAGGAAGCGGGTAAGGTTGCGCAGTTTGATCTCGTAGTCACCGATATCGGTGCCCGGGCGGAATTTCATTTCCTTGATCTGTTGCTGCTTCTGTTTCTTCTTGGCGGCATTCTTGGCTTTCTTCGCCTCGAATACGTGCTTGCCGTAGTCCATGATCTTACAGACTATCGGCGTGGAGTCCGGGGCAATTTCAACGAGATCCAAGCTGGCCTGTTGCGCAGCCTCCAGCGCCTCACTCAGGGAGACAATGCCTACCTGTTCGCCATCGGCGCCTATCAGGCGGATTTCCGACGCTTCAATCTGATCGTTTATGCGGGCCTTTTTGGACCGTCCCTTAGTGTCTCGTTTAATAGCTATGGTCTCCCAGTTGCCAAGTTGTTATGCATTTTCTTCGGACAAACGGCCGCGGCGACTTACGTCCTGTTCGAGAAGCTGTAGGAAAGACTCGTAAGTCATTGCCCCCAGATCCTCGCCGCTACGGGTGCGCACGGCAACCGTCTGGCTCTCTACTTCCTTATCGCCGATTACCAGCAGATAAGGGACACGCTGAAGTGTGTGCTCGCGGATTTTAAAGCCGATCTTCTCGTTTCTCAAGTCAGCACTGGCGCGGTACTCAAGAGCGCCAAGGCGAGCCTCCAAGTCACGACAATAATCGGCCTGACGATCGGTGATATTCATGATCGCCACCTGCTGCGGCGCCAGCCAGGTAGGGAAAGCACCTTCATAATGCTCAATCAGGATGCCGATAAAGCGCTCGAAGGATCCCAGGGCTGCGCGGTGCAACATGACCGGAGACTGGCGCGAGCCATCTTCGGCAACATACTGGGCCTCCAGGCGACCCGGCATGGAGAAGTCCACCTGGATGGTACCACACTGCCATACACGACCGAGGCAGTCTTTCAGAGAGAATTCGATTTTGGGTCCATAGAAGGCACCCTCACCCGGCAATTCTTCCCAGGGCAGACCTGCGGCATCCAGTGCATCGGCCAGTGCTTTCTCGGCTTTATCCCAGCTCTCATCGGAACCCACACGCTTCTCGGGGCGAGTGGAGAGGCGGTAAATAACATCATCAAAGCCGAAGTCCTTGTACACAGAGTGCAACAGATCCATAAAGTCGGAGACTTCCGATTGGATCTGGTCTTCGCTACAGAAGATATGACCGTCATCCTGCACAAACCCACGCACCCGCATTAGGCCGTGCAGAGAGCCGGAGGGTTCACTGCGGTGACAGGAGCCAAATTCGGCCAGACGCAGGGGCAGATCGCGATAGCTGCGCAGGCCCTGATTGAATACCTGGACATGGCAGGGGCAGTTCATCGGCTTGATAGCAAACTGGCGCTCTTCACTGGTGAGCGTAAACATATCTTCGCCGAACTTGTCCGCATGGCCGGACTTACGCCACAGACTGAAATCCACCAGCTGCGGGGTTCTAATTTCTTTATAACCGTACTCGCGCTGGCGACGGCGCATATACTGCTCAACCGTGCTATACACAGTCCAGCCATTGGGGTGCCAGAACACCATGCCGGGTGCCTCTTCCTGAATATGAAAGAGGTCAAACTTCTTAGCCAGCTTGCGGTGGTCGCGCTTCTCCGCCTCTTCAATACGGCGCAGGTAAGCCTTTAATTCTTTCTTGTTGGCCCAGGCAGTACCATAAACACGAGTCAACATTTCGTTGTCTGAATTGCCACGCCAGTAGGCGCCAGCCACTTTGGTCAGCTTGAAAGCTTTTAATCTGCCAGTGGACGGCGCATGGGGACCTCGACACAGATCCTCGAAATCACCCTGGCGATATAAAGAGATATCTTCATCGCTGGGGATACTGTCGATAATCTCAGCCTTGTACTCCTCGCCCATTTCGCGGAAGTACGTCACGGCCTCTTTGCGTGGCATAAGCCGGCGACTGACTGGAATATCTTCTTTCACCAGCACTTCCATCCGCTCTTCGATCTTCTCGAGATCTTCGGGCGTAAACTGGCGCTCATAGGCGAAGTCGTAGTAGAAGCCATCTTCAATCACCGGGCCGATGGTAACCTGAGCGGTCGGGTACAGCTGCTTAACTGCCTGCGCCAACAGGTGTGCGGTGGAGTGGCGGATAACTTCCAAGCCTTCCGGCTGGCGGTCTGTGATGATTGCCAGGTCTACATCGCAATCGATGATATAGCTGGTGTCGACCTCTTTGCCATCCACAACACCTGCGAGGGCGGCTTTGGCCAGGCCTGGGCCGATATCGGCGGCAACATCATGCACGGAAACCGGGGCGGAAAATTCTCGACGAGAACCGTCGGGGAGAGTAACAACGGGCATTGCTTGTCCTTTCTCTCAGTGGCGATCCCTACCAAAGACCGCATGAAAAACTTGATCTGGATGGGCCAGCCATCCTATCTAAAGATGGTAGACCCGAGCGGATTTGAACCGCTGACCTCTGCCATGTCAAGGCAGCGCTCTAACCAACTGAGCTACGGGTCTAAAACTCTACAGCGGGGGAACCCAGTGCTGCGAAGAGCGCGAACTTTAGCACCGCTTTTCAGTGTTTTCAACAACTTACTGAGCTTTTGCTGGTTTTTTTAACGACCTACATGCCTGGCAATCGACACTGGCCGGATTGCGCCCTCGACTACTCTGCCTCTTTCAGGTGAGAAATTTCATCACGCAACTTGGCCGCAGATTCAAACTCAAGATTTTTGGCGTGCTCATACATCTGCTCTTCCAGTTCGGCAATTCTCGTCCAGCGCTGCTTGTCGGACAGCGGCTTTGCATCAACCTTGTAAGCGCCCTTCCCTTCCGCCACTTTTCGGCGACTTTTTGGTACACCTGGCGCCACAGCGCCCTCGAGAATATCGGCAACACTCTTGCGGATGCCTTTGGGTGTAATGCCATGCTCTTTATTGAAGGCGAGCTGTTTCTCACGGCGGCGGCGTGTTTCTTCGAGCGCCCGCTCCATGGAGCCTGTCACCTTATCCGCATAGAGGATAGCCCGCCCCTCCAGATTGCGCGCCGCACGACCGATGGTCTGTATCAGCGAGCGATCAGAGCGCAGGAACCCCTCTTTATCCGCATCAAAGATCGCCACCAGGGCTACTTCCGGCATATCCAGGCCTTCGCGCAGCAAGTTAATACCCACCAACACATCAAACTCACCGATACGTAGATCCCGGATAATCTCCACACGCTCCACTGTATCGATATCGGAGTGTAAATAGCGTACGCGCACCCCATTTTCAGCCAGGTATTCCGTTAAGTCCTCAGCCATACGCTTGGTCAAGACCGTGATTAGCATTCGCTGATCCGCATCGACACAGCGCTGAATTTCCGACAAAGCATCGTCCACCTGGGTCTGGGCTGGGCGAATTTCTACCTCAGGGTCCACCAGCCCGGTCGGGCGCACCACCTGCTCTGCCACTTGGCCAGCGTGCTCACCCTCATAGGGGCCCGGTGTCGCCGATACAAATACCGTTTGCGGAGCCAGGTGCTCCCACTCCTCGAACTTAAGTGGCCGATTATCCAAAGCCGAAGGCAGGCGGAAGCCGTACTCAACCAGAGTTTCCTTGCGCGACCGATCCCCGCGATACATCCCTCCAATCTGGGGCACGGTGACATGACTTTCATCAATAAAGAGCAAGGCATCGCTGGGCAGGTAGTCAAATAATGTGGGCGGTGGCTGGCCCGAGTCGCGCCCGGACAGGTAGCGTGAATAATTCTCCACGCCATTGCAGTAACCCAGTTCCTGCATCATTTCCAGATCATAGCGGGTGCGTTGCTCCAGGCGCTGCGCCTCCAGTAATTTATTATTGCCTCGCAATTGCTCTAGGCGCACACGCAACTCTTCCTTGATGTGATCAATAGCACTGACGATGGTTTCCCGCGGAGTTACATAGTGCGACTTGGGAAATATAGTAACTCTGGGGACTTTCTTGAGCTGTTCGCCGGTTAAGGGGTCAAACAGAGTGATCTCTTCAATTTCTTCATCGAACAAAGAGAGCCGCACCGCCTCCATGTCTGAGTCGGCCGGGTAGATATCGATAATGTCACCGCGCACTCGATAGGTGGCGCGACGAAAATCCGCATCGTTGCGCGTATATTGCAACTCAGCCAGGCGCCGCAGAATTGTGCGCTGATCCACCAGATCTCCGCGATCTAAATGCAATACCATCTTTAAGTATTTATCGGGATCACCCAACCCATAGATAGCCGATACTGTGGCGACCACTACCACATCGCGTCGCTCAATCAGTGCCTTGGTGGCCGAAAGACGCATTTGCTCGATATGCTCATTAATCGATGCATCTTTCTCGATAAAAGTATCCGAGGAGGGCACATACGCTTCGGGCTGATAGTAATCGTAGTAAGAGACGAAATACTCTACGGCATTCTTGGGGAAGAAGTCTCTGAATTCGCCGTAGAGTTGAGCCGCCAATGTCTTGTTGTGCGCCATCACAATAGCTGGACGCTGCAGGCGCTCAATAATATTGGCCATTGTAAAAGTCTTACCTGACCCGGTTACCCCAAGCAGCGTCTGGTGGCTGAGGCCATCATCAATCCCTTCTGCCAGCAGTTCAATCGCCGCCGGCTGATCCCCAGCCGGGCTGTAGTTACTCTCTACCTTGAACGGACGCGACTCCATAACACTCACCCAAGCATCAATAAACCGAAAACAGACTGCGATTGTAGGCCCTCCTCAAAGTCCCCACAAACCCGAAAGACTTATCACACCCCTCTTCGCACCTTGTTACTCAATATCTTTTTACGTACAAAACAAACAAATAATTTCCTGACAAATCAATTAGTTAAATCGAAAAAAAGAGTTGACCTGCCTAAAACTGCTCTATAATATACGCGCCATCTGAACGGCACAGCCGCTAAGAAATTCCGCCTTAGCTCAGTTGGTAGAGCAAATGACTGTTAATCATTGGGTCGCTGGTTCGAGCCCAGCAGGCGGAG
>NZ_CANMKV010000059.1 GCF_947498635.1 uncultured Microbulbifer sp.
GGGCCTCTTTAGTTCGGCCTAAATTCAATGCCAGGTCATTTTTTTGCCGCCTGCAGCGCAGGTTATCTTAGCGTTAGTTTTCCTCAAGGAGTGGCGAAATAAATATACGGAGAATGGACTACAAGCTTGGGAAGGAGAGCAAGCTATTTAAGGTCCTCGTACTTAAAGAGATTCGTAAGCTTCAATTGAAATCGCTAATTCAAAGGTTTGCTACACGCGAAGCCAAAGCGATTCGGCAAGATGATTCGTTCTATCTCTGGCGTATTAGGCGACTTCGCGCTGTAGGCATATATGAGAAACGATTCGGCGGAGTTCCTGATCTATTTAAAGCTAGAAAACTGCCGATACTAAAGTCTTACTATGTAAATAATGGGGTATATATTTGGCCTCGCCCTCGGTAAAGTGAGATCAGGTACAGTGGACTCAAAAACTAACAAGCGCAAGCAGAATGCTCCGGCCCTTCGGGCCTCCGCGGGACGCCCAATACTATGCACCTTTTGTGCTGGTCACTGCGTTTCCAGTTTCGCACAAAAAGTGCATAGTATTGGTCGCCCCTGTTGCGGGCGTTAGAGTTCCAAAACTATGAATATCGTGCCCCTCACTAAAAGTGATTGGGAGTCGTTAAAAAATATTCGATTGGAGTCACTTCTTGATTCTTCCAATGAATTTGGTATCACCTATCAGAAACAAAAGAGATTTCTGATGAAAATTGGAAGTCAATCGCCTCTGGTATAAATGGGTTAAATTTTTACTTGCTCGTTGTAATGGAGAGGATGTCGGATTAGTCGGTGGTGTTCATTCAGAAGGGCAGTACGAGCTAGTTTCTATGTGGGTAAAACCTGATAAAAAAGGGCGGTATTGGTGTAAGCTTAGTCAAAGAGTTGCTCGGCCATGCTAAATTTCAAGGTTTTACTTCTGTAGTTTTGAATGTATCTTCAAAAAACAGTGCAGCGTATAACTTGTATTCAAAGATCGGATTCAGAGTCTTAGAGGAAGCGAGCGGTTGTCCAGGGGTAGAGCTAAAGGAAATGGTTTGGTACTCCGCCTCCGAGCCCTAACAAGTGACTATGGTTCTTCGTTAGACTTTTAAGCCATATTTTCATCCCAGTATGTGTTGTTTTTTACCATCGTATTCAGAACGGTAAGTTGCTTTACCGCCCCTTGATGGTGAACCGCTAAAAAAGCCAGAGGAGTCAAGAAATCATTTAGAGCCTCCTTTATTTCCCTGTTGCAAATGTTTGAGCACCTGATCAAGTTCGGCTTGATTTTCATTGATAAGTTTCTCTCCGAGAGTCTCTAGTTTGTCGACGGATTTGTAGTCAAATATGGCGACGTATGGATTATTAATTTCTATATTTAGGTAGTTGTAATCGATTTTTCCTTTCGGGCTGAGAGATCTCGCAATTTCCAGAGTGTACAGCTGCTGGCTATCCATGGATCTTTGTACGTTGGATATAAGATCCTGGGTCCAGCTAATTTTTCCCCAGTTTTTTACTTTTTTGTAGCTGGCGTCCATGGTTTTTAATGGAGAGGTGCCAGCTCCAAGTATCAATACATAATAGTTTTTCCCAGGAAATTCTCTGATAATATCGAGCAGTACGATACTGGCAGGGTTGTTTGCATCGATACCTGCGTCGGCAAAGTAGCGGTGCCGAATATCCTGGTCTTTTGTCATAAATTCGACAGGTGGGAATAGGCTTTCAGCACTGGAGGCTGCGGTTACTAGTTGGTAGAGCGTATTGGTGGGCAGGTTGGTTACTTCCTTGCCGCGGTTCTTAAATAGCGTTAATTGGCCTGTATGAATATTAAGAGAAGGTACAATCACATAATTTTTCAAATCAGTGAAGTTCATTTCTTTTGTGTAATTTTCCTCCATGACATTGCTCAGGCGCTCGCCAATAAAGCGGGGAGAGAGCAATCCGTTAGCTGTCAATATTTTGTGATACCAGGGAACTGAGAATAAATACTCACTTTCATCTTTGTAGATTTGGATTATCTTGTCACTCTTAGAGTGGATGTTTTGACCTTCGGTGGCAGAGTTGTGAGTTGGTATGTGAGGAACATTGAGTCCGGTGGCAATAATCGCACCTATTGATGCACCACTAAAAACATCAAATAGCTCATCGATCGGTTTGCCAGCCTCTCGTTCTATATGTTGGAGTACATAGAGAGGGATAAGACCGCGAATACCACCCCCGTCAATGATAAGAATATTAATGGTGTCTTTATCTTTGAGCGCTTGGTTGCTCTCAATAAATTCCTCGGTTACAGGGTGTGCATTAAACTGAATGCTCTGGGTGAGACGATTATTGTAAACGTATATCAACACCACCAAAAAGGTGATTGTTACTACAATAATCGTTGGTATATGCCAAGTTTTCATGAGGCTGCCTGCACTCTTTTCTCCATATTATAAAGAGTGCTTGCTGGTGGGATAGTTTTACGCTTTGTTATCTTTTTAAGTGGTTATAAATTATTTTTTTATTTGCTCTTTGTATTGTGATTTTTATTATTGCTTTAAGGGTGGCAGGCAAGGGAAGTTATTCTATGGGCAGGTAGATATCTGTAATCATTTCGCGCTCTGGGACTTCGGGGAAAAATTTCACTCTTTCAAAAAACATTGGAAATTCTCGGGCGGTAAAGCCTGAAGAGTCAAGCCACTGAAGGTACAGGTATTGAACAGCAATTCCAATCGAATCATCACTGCCCAAGTACTGGATGACTGCACATTTTCCCGAAGGGATCACTTTATTTATGACGCCATATTCATGGGTGATACTGGCACTGACCGGTTGGTTTACTGTGCAGCAGACGTCAAATCTGAACTGGTCTGAGGCTGTGGTTGCGGGATCATCGTAAACCAGATTGAACGTCCTGCTTTTATCCGGTGAAAGGCCTTGCCCTTTTCGCCACTGAATAAACTGATTAATAGTGCTGCCCAGTAGGTGAGCTGGCCCCCGGTGTTCCATGACGGCAAGGCGGGTCTCGGGAAATTCGACGACTTTTACATCGAAGCTGGTGGTGGTTGCCATCAATTGACTCCTTAGTATCATGATCGGCTCATAGTGCTTGTGCCAGAGTGCCCAGTCGGGTTTCTGTCTAAATTTAGCGGGGCTTTTACCAAAGTATCTTTTGAGGGCCCGCGAGAAGGCCTCATGACTCTCATAGCCGCTTTCCAGTGCTATATCCACGACCTTTTTATCCCGGTAAGCCAGCTGATAGGCCGCCCGCTTGAGTCTTAGTAATCTGACCAGGGCTATCACTGACATTCCGAAGAAGGCGGAGCACTGGCGGTGAAAGTGGTATTTAGACAAGTTGGCAAACTGGCAGAGCTGGTCGACATCGAGATCCGAATCGAGGTTAGCCTCAATAAAGTACAGGACATGCGCAAACCTCTCTCTATGTCTCGCCATCTCTGTTGCCTCCTTTAGGTAAAAAGATTCTAGATGCCTTGTGCCCCCAGTACTTGATCGATATTGCTGACTATGAACCGTGAAGAGGGAGACCGGCGGGAGTGGGGGCAGAGGATGGTGGGGCCCTTAGGCCCCATATGCGCTAGCAGGGAGTGGAGGATCTTTTGAAGGTATTTACCATGACCTTTGCCTCTTTGAGGCTTAATAAATAGTCTTTGAGAGAGTTGAGCCCCGCCTTAATACCCAGTGAGATCAGTTTGATCACTAGTGAGAACGCCAGTTCTGATTTCAGGTGGGGAGTAAATGCCAGAAAGGCTTTGAAAATAGAGCAGTGGATTCGTTTTAGTAGGTCTTGAATATCTTTGTTGTTGGTGGATATTTTCTCGGCTTTCTTTTCAAATGCTTTGAGTTCATCCAAATATTCGGTAAATAAGCGAAAGTTAAAGACCACGGTTCTATGTGCTTTATATCCGGCAATAATACTACTCAGGGCATCATTGATTTTTCTCAGGGCAATATAGTCCGTTCTGGAGAGGCTCTCATAGGAGTTGGAGAGATACGCGATAGTATCCCTCCGCAGTTGGCAAAATTCGAACAGATGCCGATCGTGCTTTCTCATCTCTAACAGCCGATATATCTGCACGGCAATGAAAAAAAGAGCAATTGCGAGCAAGATGTAGAGCACTACTCAAACTCCTTCTCATTAATGGGCTTTTTAGAGGCCGCTTTTCGGGTTGGTGGAGAATAGGAGAAGGCATTATCCATCAGCTTGAGGAACCTGTCTCGATACTCTTTATTATCCGCAGCTAGCCGATCAATTTCAACTTGGCGATCTTTCAGCCGCCCACTGTACATCCAGAAAAGCAAATAATGCGCAAAGATGAAAAAAATGACAAACAGGCCATTTTTTAGGCCCATTTCTTGTACAAAGAGGAGTATATCTTTGAGGGTATCGGTCATGCAGTCCCTTAAAGCCAATTTCTAAGAATCTTGCGCATTTTTAACTATTGAGACGGTTGAAGCAAATCGCCCTAGAGGAGATGTGACGTGAGGAGGGTTTTCTGTGCCTGCAGATCGCTCTGGGTTATGAGGATAGGTTATGGCACTGACCGTTGGCGAACTCCCCACCCTGAAATGGTCGGGGAGCGGTGCACGGCGGGACTATGGAATCTCCGCCGGACTGGTTTCCTGTAATGCTTGTGGCGCTTCTGGCGTGCTCTTGCTGGGATTTTTAATCACACCTTTTTGCAGAATTAAGGTATTGGGATAGGTAATAAGCTCTTCACCTCTCCGGATAAGCACGTGAAATAGTGTGATTTCTTCAATGGTGCCAGAGATATCGTCATCTTTGTCCATAACCCGAATTTTATCGCCAACCCTGTAGGGAAAGCCAAAGAAAATAATCAAGCTGGCCGTGATATTGCTCAATATTGACCACTGGGCAAAAAGTGCCACACCGATGACTGCGAATACTGAAGAGAGAAAGATGGAAACCTGGGTATATTCAAACCCGAGGGCGCTGATGAGTAATACCAAGTGAAAAACCAGCAGGGCAATACCAACTGTCTTGGAAATATATTTGAGTCGATAGGGCTTCACCGCTCTGCTCTGCCCAAATCGGCCGATCGCGGAGGAGCTCAGTCTCATGCTAATAAAATAAGAGGCGATGATCAGTGCCGCTATGACTAAATTCATACTGTTTATCCCATTTCCATAATGCCTTGCCTTTCTGTGGGAAGGGCTTGCTGCTGTGGGGTCGTAGTTTTAAACGATGTGCGGCCGGCGGCCATACCTGCAGATGCTTACTTTGTACCAGTATTGCATTGCCGGGTGAATCATTGTTTCGCCCCTTGCTGCGCGGATCATAGTCGTAGTCTAAGACACTGCCAAGCCGGTTTGAGCGCTGGAAAGCGGATATCTGCTGCGGCGCCAGGTGTGGGCGCTGTAGGTGCATGAGACCGATACGGGAACACCTGCCGGCCCACCAGTCAGTCATCGTTCTTGCTGGAATTGGCGCATTACCTCTAAACTGTATACATATACAGTATTTGGTGAAACCCTATGAAACTTGCGACGCTCTACAGTCACGGCGTTGCCGCTGGCTTCCCCTCTCCTGCGGATGACCACAAAGAGGAAAGCCTCAGTCTCGATCAACATTTAATCACTCGTCCCGCGGCTACGTTTATGGCCCGCGCTAATGGCGATTCGATGCAGGGGCTGGGTATCTTTGATCGCGACCTACTGGTGGTGGACCGCTCTCTGGAGCCGGTGCATGGCGATGTGGTGGTTGTGGCCCTGGATGGCCAGCTTTCCTGCAAGGTGTTGGATCGCCAGCGCGGGCGTCTGCTGTCGGCCAATGATCGCTACCCGCCCATACCCGTTTGGGAGGGGCAGGAGCTGATTGTGGAAGGCGTGGTGAAAGCCTCTATTCGCTATCATCGCCCCTGTTGAATGTTGGCACTGGTAGATTGCAACAGTTGCTACGCCAGCTGTGAGCAGATATTCCGGCCCGACTTAAGGGGCAGGCCGGTGGTGGTGCTTTCTAATAACGATGGTTTTGTGGTGGCGCGCTCTAGCGAGGCCAAAGCACTGGGCATTGCTGATCTGGAGCCTTTCTTCAAGATTGAGCCTTTGTTGCGGCGGCACAAAGTGGCTATCTTCTCCAGTAATTACCCGCTCTACGGGGATATTTCCCATCGGGTTATGGAGACGCTCAAGGGCTTCAGCCCAGAGGTGGAGGTCTACAGTATTGATGAGATGTTCCTTAATCTACAGGGTCTGCAGGAGGAATGGCTGAGCTATGGACAGCGGATTCGCACAACCCTGTGGCGGGATGTGCGTATGCCTGTAGGTGTGGGGATCGCTCCCAGCAAGACCCTGGCCAAACTCGCCAACAGGGCGGCGAAAAACATCGCCCAATGCCACGGGGTTTGCGTCTTGGATACTCCGTATAGATGGCAGTGGCTGCAAAAGCGCATGCCGGTCGATAAGGTGTGGGGGGTTGGTCGACGGTTGGCAAAGCGATTGGGGCACCTTGGGATCGAAACCGTCTATGACTTGGCGAGGGCCAATCCCAAGATCCTGCGTCGGCATACCAATATTCATATTGAGCGAACTATTGAAGAGTTAAATGGCACTCCGTGCCTGGGGTTGGAAGAGCAGCCGCCGGCGAAGAAACAGATTTACTGCACCCGTTCCTTTGGGGAAAAATTAACCGAGCTGCAGCCAATCCAGCAGGCCGTCAGCCTCTATGCCAGCCGGGCGGCAGAAAAGCTGCGTGGACAAGGCTGCTTGGTGGCGGCGATGCATGTCTTTTTGCACACCTCACCCCACGAACCCAACTATTACAGCCGCAGTGTATTAGTGCAGTGTCCTTACCCTACCGATGACTCCCGCCTGCTCGCCGGTTTGGCAAAGGGCGCTATAGCCGAGCTTTACCGGCCGGGTCACCGCTATATGAAGGCCGGTGTGGGCCTGGTAGAGCTGGTGCCCCGGTCGTTGGGGCAGGGCGATTTGTTCTCGCTTGGGCAGTCGAAACGCGCCGGGGAGGTAATGCAGACCCTCGATAGGGTCAATCGGCACTTTGGCCGCGGTACCCTGTTCCTGGGGGCCGAGGGTGTACACAAGCACTGGAAGATGCGCCAGGCTTATCGTTCACCCTCGTATACCACTCGTTGGGCGGCGCTGCCTATGGTGCAGATTTAGGGGCATCGAGGTTCAAAGTCCCACAGCGGCCGCAGTTTTTGATTAAGACGGGGATAGTGTCCAGGTGCGCGCTGCAGAAGAAGCAGTGGCCGGTCTTTCGCGTCTTGTGGCTCGCAAATTGCTTAGTGGCCATCATGGAGAGGCCTATATGGGGTCGTAGGGCTTTGATTTGCTTTGCGCTAACTCTGTTGCGGGGAAAGCCCCGTAAGATTTCTTGTATGTGGATAAGGGCGGAATCTTGGATTTCCCAGAGTTGACCGCAGTGCTTGCAGAACAGGTGCATGGAGTGGCCGGCGTACTCGTTGATCGACAGACACTAGTCTAGCGGCAAGTAGATACTGCCGGGGGAAGGAGTTTTTCCCGGCAGCGCAAAGGCGGAACGACTACACAAGGAACCGCTATCAACTGGGGCACCTCTGAACAATCCTGTAAAGTCTCTACGGCTTTTAAGGCCCGCCCTAGGGGGGGCTTGGTTGGATTTTGTTAGTTGGGTTGCAAACCTAATATTTCAAATCCAGATCCAGCAGGGATACCGGCTGTCCATCGTTACCGACCAAATCGACCCGGACAGGCTCTCCCGTTCTTTTATCAATAACCCGTGACCAGCGCACACCTTCTCTTCCAGACCAGTGTGTACTCCAGTCAATCAGAGACACCAAGACGGGAACCAGCGCGAGGCACTTCGGAGTTGCGTTATAGAGCATACGCCGCGCTCCGGGTTTGATTGGGGTTTTAACCAGGATGCCAGCGTCTTCCAAAGTGGTTAATCTTTGGGTGAGAATATTTCGCGAGATTTGCAAGCTCTCCTGCAATGAGTCAAACCGGTTAACCCCCCTCAATACATCGCGGATAACAAGCAGACTCCAGCGATCGCCGATGACGGAAAGCGCCTCTTCGATTGCACATTGAACAGTGGGTTTACTCTCGCTCATAGCCATCCTGCGGTTGCCCAAGGCTCCATGGTCTCACAGGCAAGTTCCAAAACAAAACTTTCCAGAAGGCGGCTACAGCTCCCCTATATAACCATAAGTTATTGAAGCGACACCTATATCAAATTTTGGTTAGTTGCATTTTGGAACTTATCTGCGCTAGATTAGTTCCAAAATGCAACTATTGAGATGTGTAATGCGCTTCAAACCGATCGTTTTGTGCTCCTTTGTCGAGGGCTCTTTAGGCAGCCCCAAGAAACAGATGCTGGAGCAAGTGATACGCCGGGCTTACCAGGATCACCTGGACCAATCTGTGTCCCCCAGGGTGGTGTGGCTGGAGATACCGGTAAATCAAGCATTCTTGGAGGGTAAACCATCATCAGTGGCCACCCTTATGGCCCCCGTACCGGATGGAACCATGAACAGGTTGCGACACCCATTTTTATACAAATTGCTTGAGCAATGGTGCATCACAGCAGAGACGAATAAAAATGAGGTGGTTATTACAGCGCCCGACCAATCACTCAGCAAAGAATTTTTAAGCGCAAATCGCAAGCGAATGCCTCCTCTTCGGCAAATTGGCTACATCGCGAAAACGCTGATGCGCTTAGTGACGTCCAGATGCGCCTCAGGGCACTTCAAAACTCAGATCAACTTGTAAGAGATCACAGATGCCCCTTTATACAATCTCCACCCAGCGACCACTGTCCAGTGTTGAGCAACAGATGCTTGTTTCAGAAATTACGGAAGTTCACTGCACAGTAACCGGTGCGCCCGCACAATTTGTACAAGTTGTATTCAGTCAGGGTGTTTACTTGCGTTCAAAGAATATCGTTCATGTTCTGGGTTCCATTCGTTCAGGCCGTAGCGATAAAATCAAGTCAACCCTAGCAAATGGTTTTATCGAAACAGCCTCTAAGGTTTTAGGCTGTCCCACCTCTCGTTGTGAGGTGGATCTTATCGATGTGCCTGCGAGCTGGGTCATTGAAGGAGGTGCAGTAATGCCGGAACCTGGAGAGGAGCAAGAGTGGCTTGCCCTGCAATCCAGCTAGGTTCACATTAACTTTCTTTCTATGCCTCAGAAATAAAAAATAATTCAATACTGCCAAATTCTGAATGGCAGCAGGGAGTAATATTATGTCCACTTCGACTTTGGAAGGTATCGAAACCCTGGAAACCTACTTGTTAACGGGCAAGCAGCCAGGGGGTGAAGATTATTCCCGTTTTAAGGCGCTATCTGAGAAATTTACGGGTAATACTTTTGATGCATTAATGGCTGCCTGTAAGCGTCATTCTCAGCAAACAGCGATCTCTTATTTTCTCTCGGGGAAGGATTACAGAAAACCGGTAAAAATCAGCTATCAAACGCTGGCTGAACGGATTACTCAAACGGCCAATTTATTCAACAGTATCGGGCTTAAAGAGGACGATACGGTCGCATTTATCTTGCCTAATCTGCCCGAAACCCACTATGTACTTTGGGGTGCAGAGGCCGCGGCAAAGGTACTGGCGATCAACCCATTATTGGAATCCAGGCAGATAGAAGAGTTAATGCGGCATAGCCAGGCAAAAGCAATCGTAACGCTAAGCCCTTTTCCCGGTACTGATATTTGTGAAAAAATTGAAAGTATCTTAGGCAATCTGCCCGAAGTAACAAGTATCTTACATGTAGATCCAGCCTATCATGCCAAAGGCCTAAAGGGCGTTGCAGCTAAAGCGATACAATTCCAGCATCGCTCGCGACTGAAGCCACTGGAAGGAATAAAGCGAGTACATTTTCAGTCGGCAATACAGCAGCAGCCTTCTACGTATTTAACGTTCAAACGCATCATCCGTAGTGACGATGTGGCCTCCCTATTCTGCACGGGTGGCACAACAGGCTTACCCAAAATTGCGACTCATACTCACGCGAATGAACTGGCCAATGCAAAAAGTATTGGTTTGGTGGCGGGGGACATCATGAGTTCGGGAAAGGTAATTCTGTGTGGTCTGCCATTATTCCATGTGAACGCGGCAATAGTGACTGGGCTTGCTGCCTTTATCAATGGTTGCGAAGTAGTATTAATGACGCCACAAGGCTACCGCGGCGAAGGCGTATTCAGTCATTTTTGGAAAATAATTGAGTTCTACCGCGTCAATAGTTTTAGTGCTGTCCCCACTGTTTATTCAACGCTGCTTCAACAGCCGGTAAATCAGTGCGATATCTCCTCTCTACAAATGGCTTTGTGTGGCGCAGCGCCTATGCCTGTTGAAGTGTTCAATGCTTTTGAACGAATAACCGGGGTACAAATTGTCGAGGGCTATGGCCTAACGGAGGGTACCTGTGCCAGCAGTATCACTCCGCCACATGGAACCAAGAAGGTTGGCTCTATTGGACTGCGCTTGCCGTTGCAAATGATGCGAAGTGTTCAGCTGGATGCGCAGGGTAATTTCATTCGATACAGTCAGATAAATGAAATCGGCAGCCTGCTTATTCATGGCGATAATGTGTTCAGAGGATATCTCAATCCCGAGCACAATCAGGGAATATGGGTACACGATGATCAAGGGCGGCGCTGGCTGAATACCGGGGATTTAGGCCGGCAGGATGACGATGGATATTTTTGGCTCACAGGTCGTAAAAAAGAACTGATCGTGCGCGGGGGGCATAATATTGAGCCTAAATTGATTGAAGAGGTCCTCTGCCAGCATGCTGCCGTTGCCATGGCGGCAGCTGTAGGGACTCCTGATCCTCATGCAGGGGAAGTTCCTGTCGCCTATGTAATGCTGTCGGATAGTGCGATGAGCACCCTAACGATCAATGGGGGTGAGATTGTAATGGATGCTTATGCCAAAGCATTACTTGAAGAAATTACCGTTTACGCAAAAGAGAATATCACTGAGCGCGCGGCTATCCCCAGAAAAATTGTACTAAGAGCAATGCTCCCTACTACGGCGGTTGGCAAGATCTTCAAGCCTGCACTGGAGATGGAGGAAATCCGTATATGCGTTGAAGGTATTATCAAGCAGCTGGTGCAGAAAGTAGATGTTTCACCTGCAGGTAAGCATGTAAAAGTGGAGCAAGATAAGGTGCTCGGAACCATTGCCAGAATCTCTACGCAAGGAAACTCTGACCTTGAACGTTCTCTTGCAGAACAGCTGGCGCCATACACTTTTAAGTATGAACTGATGTGATCGTTTGCAAAAAGCCCTCTCCTTGAGGGCTCTTGCACCTGCGGTGCTGTATCATAAATTTTGTACTGTGTTCGTGGTAAAGAAGCATGCTCGCAGAAAAAGTACCTAGGCATCAATTTTTATGTGCCAATGATTAACTAATGGAGTGATTTAAAAGGGCTATATAAAGATCACATCAGAATCGGAGTCATTACTTCGAAATCCTTTGCTGCAAAAAATGTATGAATGTAAGCCAGCCTCGTAAACCTCGTGGAGGTTATCTAAGTTCAAGGGATGTCAACAGAATCACGGAATTTTTGGAGGCGTATGAAGAAGTCGTGTTAGGTTTTTAACGAGCTTCGCCAATTTTTCTTGTAACGCATTGCAGGTCAGTCCAGCCATAATCAGTGCAAATTCGACGATTTCAATCGTCTGCAATTGTTCATCCAGGATAATGCTCGAGGTGGTGATGCCTATTACCGGAATGAGTAGAGCAAAAGGGGGGGATCGTTGCTGCGGAGTGCGTTCTCGCGAGCCAGCCCCAAATAGCGAAGACGATCAACATGGAAATAAAGTTCATATAGGCAAGTGACAGCCAGATTGTGTCACTTGCCCTAATGATTAGCGCTATCGAATCCTGCGCTTCCAGGAAATAGGAGAGAGCAAAAAGTGGTAGGGGTGGGATCAGGCATATCCAAACCATAAAATGCAATAAATTGCTGCCCTGGGTACGTCTCATAATCAGATTTGATAGGGCCCAGATGAATGCTGAAGCAGCTTGATTAGACCAAAAGCGCTTACGCTGCCCCCTGTATTCAGGAAGAATAGTGAATATCCAGATGTTGCGATAAGAATACTGAGTATTTGAATCCGGTTAACGGCCTCTTTAAAGAAAAGAGCACCGAGTAAGATAGTTAAGAACGCTTGGTCTGGAGAAGTAAAGAAGAAATACCAGCGGATGCATCGGTTTTCATCGCAAAGAAAAGTAGTTAAAGTTTAGTGCCCCGAGAAAGAGGCCAACACCAAGTACATTTCATGGGGGTGTCTTGGGAATAGAGATGTAAAATACTGCGGGGATGGCGACGAAAAGAAATCGAAGTGCAGAGGACAGGGCGGGCGGGAGCTCCTCAAGGCCATTCTTAACAACTGTAAAATTGACACTCCCAAATAAAGACGACGGGATACGGGTTAAGTACCAGATCCTCTAACTTCATCGGTTGTTCTGCGTTATCAAAATGGGAGGCGAGTGGCGGGATGTTAGAGTAAATTAAAAATCATTCTATCTAACGGTGGCGTAGATGCTGGAAGTAGTTTATTGCCGTGTTTGGTGACTGAGAGCCACAGTATTCCAGGTTGAATGAAAGTAATTATCTGCTGGTCCGGCCGCTTAATCGGGTCGATCACTTTGATTCAGATGATCGATGATTTTTTGAATCACCGGTTTGTTTTCTTCAATCAGTCTGTCCGCGTGAAGCCTCAGAGAATCCAGGGCATCATAATCAAAAATTCCAACAAATGGATCAACAACTTCGATGTTTAGGTAGTCGTACTGCAGTCGTTTTTCGCTGGTGAATAATTGGATTAGGTCCAGTGCATACAATTGCTGATGATCCATGGACTTCTGAATATTTAAGAAGGCGTCTTGAATCCAACGGATGCGCCCCCAGTTTTTGAGTTCTTTGTATTCCAGTTGGGAACTGGCTGTTGGTGGGGTCCCTGTGCCTAAAATCAGTACATAGTAATTTTTGTTGGGAAACCTGCGAAGGATGTTAAGCAGTACCAAGCTTGTAGGGTTATTCATAGCCAGGCCGGCATCCGCGAAGTAGTTATGCTGATGGGATTTTCCGGGTACTTTAAACGCAACTGGAGGGTAAGCCGTTTCGGCACTGACGGCTGCGGTAATGAGTTGATATAAACTATTGGTGGGCAGTTGGCTGACAGCATCTCCGCGGTTTTTGAACAGGTGTACTTCACCGTTGTGTATGTTTAGGGCTGGGATAATGACATAGTTCTTTAAGTCCGTGAATGAAAGGGATTTAGTGTAGTGTTTTTCCATTACCTCGTGTAAACGTTCCCCCATAAAAGAGGGGGAAAAAAGTCCCCATCCAGTCAAAATATCGTGATACCAGGGTGAGGAAAATAGGTAATCGCTTTCCTCCTTGTAGAGTTGAATCAAATATTCTGTGGCGGAGCTATGGCCTCTATATTGTTCGGGAATAAAGTCTTCTGGAATGTTGATACCACTGGCAATGATCGCACCACTGGATACGCCACTGTAGACGTCAAAGACCTCGGTGATCGGTTTCTTTAGTTTTTTCTCGATGTACTTGAGCACATACAGTGGGATTAAACCCCGAACCCCACCGCCATCAATGATCAGTATGCGGATGGTATCTTTTTCTTTTAGGTAATCAAGGCTGTTTGTGAGTTCGGGTTCAGAGGGCGCTCGGGTGAAGGTAATGGACTGAGTGAATTGATTGTTATAAACATAAGCGGCAGAAATATAAACTACAGCGATAAATAGAACGGCTAATATAGAACCTTTAAGCATGGATACGGCAGGTTACTCGTAGTTTCAGGTGTCTGTGAATAATTCTTGATGTAAGCATAATCGGCATCTGAGCCTTGTGTGGTCCAGACAGAAGGGTATTCTTCCGAATCGTCTTTTCACTAGGCTTATTTGCTACAGGTGAAAATGTGCTTATAAGATACTGTGATAGGAGTGGTGTCCTATCAGTCAGCTGCTAAGGGCTCGGTTGGAACGTTACTCGGAAATTATCAGTGACTCAATGCGAATAAAAAAATGGGGAGGGGAATGGATCGAGTTTCACGGTCATACCTGAGGGGAGGATATGTAAAAACGCTCTTTAGGGTGCGATGGTGAGAAGTAAAAACGGTAGTGAATTTTATGCGAACTGCTCAGTGTCTGTTGGGTAAAGTTTATTGGAGCGCTTAAAAACACTTTTCTTGCCGTAATGTTTTTCGAGGAAGGAACGAGCTCCATCAATTCAACTTCCCGGTAATTTTTTAATAGAGGCAAGAGGGCGAGGGTAGCTGATGAGAGGTTTACGGGTTGCCCAGAGGGTGAAGTTGGCCTAAAGAGGCAGATGTGAGAGTAGGATTGTGTCTGTCTCTATGAGACTTGCGCGGGCTCTATAAAAAAAGGGCCTGCATTCGAAAATGCAAGCCCTTTTGAAATGGCGCGCTCGGGAGGATTCGAACCTCCGACCGCCTGGTTCGTAGCCAGGTACTCTATCCAGCTGAGCTACGAGCGCGTCGTTGAGGTTGCGCACAATATAGATCCTGAAGGCGCTAGTCAAGAACTTATGTGGCAGAAATGTATGGCTTGGTTATTCGGAGGCTAAATAATAGTCAGTTTGGGAGTAAGTGAGTGAAAAATGACTATTTGGCATCAATAGATAATTTCTGATGTGGTGAGGCTAAGCCGGCAGAGTAGGGCGCCGATCGGCAATGAAATCGTGAACTTTGCCGAGGCTAAGAGACCAGCCCTGTGGTTTGGTAAATCGGCTACTTCCTGCGTGGGTGCTAAGACCGCACCCATAAACCACCCAGCGAGAACGCGACGTATATTACTCGAGGGCGATACCCTGAACTATGTCAGCGTCGAGTGCTACAACCTCAACCTCGGCCAGACTTTTACCTTCCATGCCACCGGTGTCGGTAGCGACAAAGAGATAGCTATCTGTGGCACCTTTGCCGGCGACAGCCATAGCGAATCAGCACGGACCTATCTTAGTGCCTACTGCAGCGGCGGCCAGCTGAATATCGAATGGGTTGGGAGAGTGCGGCTCGATGGCCGCGCGGCTTACAATTAAAGCCCGTTTTTTGCTGGCTATCGGACATCGGTCAGAGTATGGAGACCACCGCAAACACTTTCACCATCGCAGACCCAGGCCCGGCCACCATCACAGTCAACCAACTCCATAACATCACCGGCACAGATCCCACCGCATAGATTAGGGTATAAGCAGAAAAAAACACCCAGAGCAACACGCCGAACAGCGGCATACCCTATGCCCAGGAAGGCACCCACAACCCCGCTGCCAGCCTGAATCAGGCCCTGAATACAGTAGGTGCACTGCTACCGTTGGAAGTGCAGACCATACAGAATGATCCACCGGCCTCCGTCAGCGATGGCGACCGCTACCTAGTCGCCACCGGCACCGGCACCGGCGACTGGGCTGGTGAGGACGGCCAGCTCGCACGCTATGTCGCAGCCCCCAGCTAATGGCAATTTCTCTCCGCAAAGGTGGCTCTGAATAAAGTGGACGGGCTGCTGTATGTCCAAGGTAGCAGCGACTGGTAGCTTGCCAGCCGCCCCGAGACTTTGCCGGTGATTACTGGGGACATAAGCAGCGATTTGGCTGGGGTAGTGATACAGATGTTAAGCGCGTTGAATGGGGTGTATTGGGAGAATCAAATAATCTAACTAGCTGTACTACCAGCCCAAGGCTTAACCAAAAAGTAGTTCCTAGAATTGCCACATCGTCAGCCAGTTTTTGATCACAGTGAAGGTTATTTTTCTCAGTTGCCAAAAAACGCAAGATAATGCTTTAAAATCAGCCAGTTGTAAGGAATGCGAAAATTGTGGATAGTGATCACGATGATCGTTTTTCTAGTTAGGACTATCGTGCCGAATGGCTGTAATCCATTGATTTAGTAGAAGAATATGGTGAGTTGGCGTACATTTGTATCAGAAATAGTGGTCTTGATGACCACTATATAAATGTTATGTGCAAGGAAATTAAAATCGGATTATTTTATAAAATATTTATCTTTATCACTGGAGTAGCTCCTGCAACATGTTGGTTCTTGCTTGGGTCATATTGGTCTTTTGGCTTATTTAATAATATTGTCAATATCCCGTTATGGTTATTGTTTTATAGTTTTGCTCTATTTGGAGTCTTAGGCTTCTGGTTTGAGTTGCTAAAGCCAGATAAATATAAAGCACTTATTTCTATTGGGGTGATCCTTGGTTGTATTGTTACTTGTGTAATATATTTTACAGAACCTAATATGTTTAGAGAGCTATTTTTAGCAGTTTTCTCACCTGTTGTAGCTGGCATTGTAATATTAATAAAAAATGCACATAACAAGTTCGTGCACAGGACTTAATTTCCGTTACACCTTTTGCCATTGCTTCGCAATTATACGGCAAAAGGTTCCACTACAATCAAGCCTGTGACAAAGGCGTTAAGCAAATAGAGATGCGAGAATACTTTAGAATTTTATCGTCCATTTCAATTACATTGATACTGGTGGCGGTGTTGGCGTCATTATTGTCAGGAGTAATTGCGATAATGGCTGCAAGCCAAAATGTGCTTAGAGCATTTATGTTTCCTTTTGTGGTTTCATGGATAGGGTTCTTGATGTTTGGCGTAATCGGATCTGCATTATGGACATTGATATTCAATTATTCTGATTTTTGGAAAGTTTCAAAAATGATAAGGCAGTCTGCGGCAGCACTAATTTCTATGTTCGTAACTTTATCAATTTTTTGCCTGTTTTCCGGTTTAAGCTCTGATAGCAAAGCTATCGAATACTTTGTTGCGCCATATTTATTGGCGGTGGTTGTCTTCCCTGTGGTGCTCGCTAGTATTTTTATCTACAAATTTCTATATGTTAAAGGCGGTTCGTAAAAAATTTAAACTCGCAACTTTAGTGGATTCCATTGTAAAATGTGAGCAAGACGGAGAGTGTGTACCAAGTATTGCTTAACAAGGCCGGGCAATTTACTCCGGGCCTACGGCCCTCCGTGGGACAGTTTACCTTGTGCGTGGGTCGCTGTGCTCCCATTTTCGCGCAAAACACGCACAAGGTAAGCTGCCCCTGCCGGCAGCGTTCAGGCTGTAGAAAAACTCTTAAAAGGTAGCTTATTTTGTTAAAATGGAGATCTTGATGTCGAGATTATCCATATGCCCAATTTCAAACGTTACGATTACAACCAAGATGTAATGGTCGTCATCAATTTCGAAGAACAACTACAACCTGAAACCTTTGAGTTTACACTTCATCATCTGATCGATAACCATATCGACCTCTCTGTCTTCCATAAAAAATATCAAAGATAGCGGTGGGCGAACCGCCTATCATCCAGCTATCCTACTGAAAATCATACTGTTTTCTTACTCAAAAGGTATTACTTCAAGCCGTGAAATTCAATGGCAGTGTGAGAACAATATCCTCTTCAAAGCACTGTCATGCGATACCGTTCCGCATTTTACTAGTATTGCGAGTTTCGTAAGCAGTTATCCTGATGCGATTGAGTTGGTGTTTGAGCAAGTGTTGCTGGTCTGCGATCAGCAAGGGCTGCTTGGCAACGAACTTTTCGCAATAGATGGATGCAAGATGCCATCCAATGCCAGCAAAGAACATTCGGGGACCTTTAAAGAGCTAGAGCAGAAGCAGAAAAAAATTCACAAGAAGATCAAACATTGTCTCAAAGAGCACAAGAGGCTTGATGGCAGGAAACCTAAAGAAAAAGAGCGAAAGCAAGCGGTAGCTAAAGCGGCTGATACTCTGCAGAAACACTTTGATAAAATTGATCAGTTCTTAAAGAATCACTCCCCCAGGATGGGGCAAGGTAAAAACCCTAAAGAGGTAAAAAGTAATATCACGGACAATGAATCAGCCAAGATGACTACCAGTAAGGGAACCATCCAGGGCTATAACGGTGTTGCCGCAGTTGATAGGAAGCATCAGATAGTTGTTGAAGCACAGGCCTTTGGAGAGGGGCAAGAACATCATACACTGAAGCCTATTCTCGATGGCATCAGTTGCCATTATCAGAATATAGGAATAGATGGAGCCATCTTGGAAAAACAGGTCATCATTACTGCTGATACTGGATTCTCCAACGATGCTATTAACCCGGCGGACAAATAGTTTCATTATGCTGCATATTTAATCGATTCATGCCGGAAGTAGGATGCTACACGCGCAGGTTTCTTTTGTAACATTCTCAT
>NZ_CANMKV010000060.1 GCF_947498635.1 uncultured Microbulbifer sp.
CTAGTCAGATATTGGGAGAATATACGGCTGAGGCAGCAACCTAAAGGGTGATGCACTTCAGAGTTGAATGCAGGTTTTCAGTGAGACTTTCCTCAATAACTTCGCCCTCTAATATTTCACTACCACTGCGATAACGCATTGTCATTTGACCCGTTGCAATTAGGGTCCCTTGGCTATCAAATACCTCAGTGGTGGAATAAAATATTTTATACCCGGCACTGGTTAGTGTACCAATAGCGGTTAAGTGATTAGTTTTGGCTTGGCCGGTAAAATTAGTGGTTAAAGAAAGTGTTAGCGATTTCCGTCGACGGTTTGGGTTGGGACAGTAAAGACCACAATAGGAACCCGCGATATCAATTAAGGTAGTAATAAAGCCCCCATGGGGTGCACCTTGGCTATTTAAGTGCTCGGGTTTCAGGTCAACACTGATGACCACTCGGCCTTCTTGCCATTCTTCAATTTTGACTCCCAAGTGCTCATTGAACGGTGGTTGTTTTTTGTGTTGCCAGTTCATCCGATGGTGCCTTATTGGAAGCTACGAAGAGGTAGGAATTGCTGGTAGAGCTTTTTGAGTGGATAGGTATATGCTGAGTAATCCTGCACCGATCACAATAAATATCCCTATCAGAGCCATTGTGTTGGGTAGGTTTTGCCAAATCAGCCATCCAATCACCCCCGAAATCACTACACTAAAGTAGCTGATTGGAGATACCACGCTAGGTTTTGCGTAGCTGTAAGCCTTTGTATAACACCATATTGCCAACAATACGGAAATTCCATTATAAGCCAGGTAGGGTAGGGTCCAGAATGGAATGGGTTGCCAGTAATAAATACCTAGCGGCAAGCTGCAGGTAAGTGAGATCAATATATAGTAAAACAAAATCAGGCTGGGTCTATCCGTGCGCGAGAGAATTCGTGTGCCTACCATGGAGGTGGCTAAGGCCAGTCCTGAAAGCAGGCCGAAGGCATGGCCGATACTAATGCCATCAATATTGGGCTGTAGGATTAGACTAATACCCATTAGTCCAAACAAAATTGGTAACCAGCGTTTTGGGGCTATCTGCGCATGTGCCCAAAGCCAGATTACAAGGGGAACGAAAATAGGGGCGGCGTTACGCAATAACCCGGCTTCCATTAAGGAGATTTTGCTGAGTGCAGAAAAATACGTGATGAAGCAGAGCCATCCGGCAAAACCACGAAGCAGGTGAGTTTTCCAGTGTTGTGTTGCGAGCTTCGGTGGGGATTGGCGCACTAGCCAAGGAATCAATATTAATAGGCAGATACTGTATTGACTGAGGACTATCAATGGTACAGGAACTGCCGCGGATACCCATTTGCTCGCTGCGGCAGAACTACTGGCCACTATAGCAGTGGCCAGTGCGAATCCGATACCTTTCCAATTATTATTTCGGGTATCCGTTTCGCCCCTTTTGGGAGGGGCTTGCGATGATAATGGAATCGCTGGATATACCTGAGCAGATGGTAATTGAGACTTAATTAGACGGCAGGGCCTAGTCATAATGTTGCCGTGACTCGATAGAGTTTATCGAGTAAAAGCACATATTAATGCGAGTCATCTGCCCAGCTCGCGAAGGTGCTGCCTTCCCGGGCAAGCCGAGCCAGTAGCGGTGCCGGAGTCCAACAGTTTTCACTCAGCCGATCATGGAATGCGCAAATCGATTCATAGACTTTGGCCAGGCCGATGTTGTCGGCGTAGTACATGGGACCACCGCGATGGGCGGGGAAGCCATAGCCGTAAACATATACAACATCGATGTCGCTGGGACGTTGAGCCGTGCCATCCTCCAGAATGTTTGCGCCTTCATTAATTAGGGCGAAAGTAAGCCGCTCGAGGATTTCTTTATTGGAGATTTTCCGACGCTTTATCCCTTGAATTTCAGCCTGAGCTTCGATTATAGCTAGTACTTCCAGGTCATTAACGCGTGCACGGGTTTCGGGGTCATAGCGGTAGTAACCGGCTCCACTCTTTTGGCCAAGGCGGCCCATTTTAACCAGGGCATCAGCAATACAATAAGTTTTTGGATCTCCTCTTTCGGCATCACTTAACCCCTGGCGTGCCTTGAAACCTATATCGAGTCCGGCCAAGTCACCTACGGCAATCGGACCCATGGCCATACCCCAGGATTCCATCACCGAATCGATTTGCTCTGGAGTGGCGCCTTCCAATAGGCACAATTGTGCCTCACGATTATAAGGAAGCAGCATACGATTGCCGATAAAGCCGTAACAGTTACCGGCAAGTACAGGAGTCTTGTTGATAGTTTTTGCCAGTTGTATCGCAGTGAAAATAACGGGGTCTGTACTCTTTGTTCCGCGAACTACTTCGAGTAGTTTCATTACATTTGCGGGACTGAAAAAATGTAACCCGATAACGTTTTCAGGTCTTGAGGTGGCGGCGGCAATCTGATCGATATCCAGGAAGGAAGTATTCGTTGCGAGAATAGCCTCGGGTTTACAACTCTGATCCAGCTTGGTAAAAACCTCCTGTTTGAGTGCCATATTTTCAAAAACAGCCTCAATTACCAGATCAACTTCTGCTAGCTCAGAGTAGTTGGTAGTGCCCTGGATTAGCGAGAGAAAGTGCGCTTTTTGGCCTTCTGTGAGCTTCCCTTTATTCATGCTGATACTGTAATTCTTACTGATCACAGCTAGGCCACTTTCAATAGCGGTTTGACTGACCTCCAGTAGTTTGACCGGGATGCCGGCATTGGCAAAATTCATGGCGATACCTCCACCCATGGTGCCTCCACCAATAATACCAACGCTCTTAATCTCCCTGGGGGGAGTATCTTTAGGCAGCCCTTTGATTTTTGTAGCAGTACGTTCGGCAAAAAACAGATGTCTAAGTGCTGCGGACTCGCTGGAGAGTAGGCATTCAATAAACAGGTCCAGCTCTTTTGCCAGCCCCTGCTCAAAGGGCAGCTTAACAGCCGCTTCTAGGCAAGAAACAATGTGCTGTGGTGCAAGCTGACCGCGTGTTCTTTTTTCCAGACGCTGACGGAAGTCATCAAATAATCCCTCTGGAATACTGGCTGGGTCTATGCATATATCTCTGACCCGGCGCGTAGGCGCGTTACGCTGAATAAGTTCATGGGCATAAGTAAGGGTACCTGATAATAGATCATTTTCGATGACCCGATCGATAAGATTCATACTCTCGGCTTTTTCGGCAGAGATCGGAGTGCCCCTGGTGATTAGCTCCAGTGCTGCTTCAACACCCGCCAAGCGTGGCGTGCGTTGGGTACCGCCGGCACCCGGTAGTAAACCAAGTTTGATTTCGGGCAGACCAATCTTGGCGGAGGCCAGGGCGCAGCGATAGTGACAGGCCAGCGCTACTTCGAAGCCCCCGCCCAAAGCTGTGCCGTGAATGGCGGCAATTACGGGTTTGTGAGAATTTTCAATTTCTGCAATTACTTCGGATAGTGCAGGAGCCTGCGGAGGCTTGCCAAACTCCGTAATGTCGGCACCTGCGATAAAGGTGCGGCCTTCACACAGTAAAATCAGTGCCTGGGATGTATCATCTTGGGCGTTTTTAATGGCGCCCCATAAACCTTCTCGTAATGCTTGCGATAGGGCGTTAACGGGGGGATTGTTTAGTCGAATAACCCCGATATTGCCTATGAGTTCGTAATGTACGGCAGACATAGCTCCCTCCAGATCTTAAGAAATTTTTGCGCTTAATCAAATTCCAGTGCTACAGGTAAATTTTCCAGGGCCTCTTCTGCTGCAGGTTTGTTTGAAGCTTGTTCCAGTCGCACTTTTGCGATCTGACCGCGAGAAGCATCGAAGCTGGCAGAGAGTTCTGCGGCAATATTGTTTTCCTGTAATGCTTGGCCAACCACATATTCTGTGGCGCGATTGCGCAGCGCAGGCTTAAACACTTTGGCCACAGCAGTTAATGGAATTTCATCAATGATTTCGATTCGTTTAGGGATGGCTGCCCGCTCAGAAATTTGGGTGCGGCAGTAATCGATCAGCTGCTCCTCGCTGGGAGGGTTGTCGGAGGGGTAAAGGGTGACATAAGCAACTGGAACTTCCCCAGCATAGGCATCGGGTTGGCCAACTGCAACGGCCATGGCAACAGCGGGGTGCCGAGATAAAGGTTCTTCTATCAATGCGGGATCGATATTGTGGCCGCCGCGAATAATTAAGTCCTTTGCACGTCCAGTCAGGAATAAGTTGCCATCCCCATCGAGATATCCCATATCACCGGTATTGAACCAATCGTGATCCACCCAAGCCTTAGCATTGTCCTCCTCGGAGAGGTAGCCGGAGAAAATATGTGGCCCTCGTGCCAGCACAATACCGACCTCACCGGCGTTGCAGGTTCTTATTAGCCGGTTGCCGACTACTTCGGCAATCCGCATCTCCATATAGGGAAGACGCCGGCCAACACTGCCGTCGGGAGCTTGTAGGTCGGTGGGGGGGCGAGCGAGGAGGCAGCTGGATTCGGTCATCCCATAGCCGTTGCTGATTGTCACATTGAATTTTTCCTCGAAGGCATTCTTTAGCCCAGTGGGTAATGGAGAGGCCCCACAGCCTATATCGGTCAGGCAGCTAATGTCATTGTCACCAACAGGGATTTGTAACAAAACGCCGAGGATCGTGGGTACGGTAACAAACCCTTGAACACGAAAACGGGCGACATGGTGCCACCAGTTGGGCAGCACATTGGGCGAGCGAAAGCCCTCTGGGGTCATTATAACGATCGTGCGACCAGAGAGCAGAGTGCCAATACCGGCAACGACTGTGCCGAATATATGAAACAGGGGGAGGCCACTCAGGGTGGCGAAGCGCCCCTTGTTTGCGGTGGTATCCGCACTGAGCTGAGCCACAAAGGCAATATTACTATGAGTGAGGCGGGCAACCTTTGGGTGTCCGGTTGTGCCCCCGGTATGAAAATAGCTGGCGATATCGTCCCCATGGATGGTGCGCCCACTTATTAAATGGGCATCAGGCTGCTGCTTAATGGCTGTGACAAAGTTTTCCACTCGTACGCCGGTGGGTACTGTCACCATATGTGCTGGTTTTTGGCTAACCAGTAGGAGCGCCTGAAGAGTTGGTACTCGCCCGATGACTTTCTTTACTTTACCCCACATCTCCTCACTCAGATCTGGCCCAAGAGCGACTAGCACTTTGGCCTTGGTGGTATTCATGATCTCAACGATGTGCTCTGGTTCCAGCAGCGGATTAATGGGGCTAGCAATACCTGCCGCCTGTGCCCCCCAGAGGGCGAAATGGGTTTCCAGCAGGTTGGGTAGCAGTATTGTAATCGTATCCGTCGATGTAATACCGAGGGTGTGAAGCAGATTGGCAGTTTGATGAACCCGCTCTGACAACTGGGAAAAACTTACGGAAATGGTTTCTTCATCTGGGGCGGCAGTCGGTAGAAACTCGATGGCTGCATCTTTTTGATAGAGACGGGCGGACTGTCGGATAAGGTCAAAGGTGCTCTCCCACGGATAACGTTGCGAGAGAGGGACTTTTTCGTAGGTTTGAATTTCTGCAAGAGACTGCAGTGTGGGACTGGCGGATTGCGATGGCGTGATCGACATGGGGGCTTCTCTCACTTTGGTTATTATAATGACGACCATAGCAAAAGTGATATCGGCATTCCACTCTGCGGAATTAAGTGGTAGTTTTTCATTTGTTTAGGTGAGCCGAGCCACCGTTTTAAGCTGCATCCAGTAAAAATGTCATTTAAAACATCCTGGCATGCGGTGTAAGAGAGTCCAAATTATGAGAATGGCATTAGATTCCTTTCAGCAAGGCGGTTAATTCTTTGAATTGCAAATAGTTCAGAGAGATATGTATTCAATGTAATACCGGTGATCTACACAATCTGGATTGGCTCTGGAAGAAAACAGTGGATGCCCCTTAAGCTAGCGAGGCTGAAGATTGGTATCGCCGGTTGTGGAAAATTCTCAATCTGGTTCACCGCAACTACTCGGCCTAAATAAGAAGTTTGCTAGATAAATCGCTCTTTACTACCTCTCCAAAAACAAAAGGAGCAAGCGAATGAATATGGACTTTTCCCCAGAGGAGTTAGTTTTCCAACAGGATGTTCGGCAATTCTTACGCGAGAAATTACCGCCAGATATTAGAGAAAGCACACTTAAAGAAATCCCTTTAGCTAAGGAAAATTTTGTTCGTTGGCAAAAAATTCTCTATGAAAAGGGTTGGGCTGCAGTCAACTGGCCGGTTGAATATGGCGGCACAGGTTGGACGTCGACCCAGAAATATATTTGGGCCAACGAATGCGCCAATTTCGGAGCACCAGATGTGATTCCATTTGGGTTGAATATGGTTGCGCCAGTCATTTTTACCTACGGCAGCGAAGAACAAAAAAAGCGTTTTCTTCCCGATATTCTGCAAAGTAATGTCTGGTGGTGCCAGGGTTATTCGGAGCCAAACGCTGGTTCCGATTTGGCCTCATTAAAAACTACGGCCGTTCGCGATGGTGATGCCTACCTTGTCAACGGCACCAAAACCTGGACCACCCTGGCGCATTACGCCGATTGGATTTTTTGCTTGGTGCGTACCGGTGAGCCAGAAGTTAAAAATCAGGCAGCCATTAGTTTTCTGTTGATTGATATGAAGTGCCCCGGCATAACCGTATCGCCAATCACCACTCTCGGGGAATACCACGAGGTTAATGAGGTGCATTTCGATAATGTAAGGGTGCCGGTGGCAAATCGTATTGGGGAAGAGGGCCAGGGCTGGACCTACGCCAAGGTATTGTTGACTCATGAACGCACCGGAATTGCACGAGTTGCCATAGCTAAAAAACGCTTACAAAATTTAAAAAGCGTGGCAAAAGAAACAGGCGATAGTGGCACTAATCTGCTAGATAACACCATTTTTGCACAAAAAGTTGCTGAAGTTGAAATAGAGTTACTGGCTTTAGAGTTCACCGAATTACGCACACTTGCGGCCATCAGTACCGGTAATGCTCCGGGTGCGGAATCTTCAATCCTGAAAATAAAAGGAACTGAGGTGGCTCAGCGTCTAGATGAGCTCTATGTGGAAATTGCTGGTTACTATGGAATGCCATTTGTAAAGGATCAGTTTAAAAGTGATTTTGACGGAGAAATGGTCGGTCCCGGACTCATTACCAGTAGTACGCCACGATATATAAATAACCGCAAAGCATCAATTTACGGCGGTAGTAATGAGATCCAGAAAAATATTATTAGCAAATGGGTGCTTGGCCTGTAAATTTTGCATCTGATGAGGATTGGAACAATGGACTTTTCCTATAGTGAAGAGCAGCAAATGCTACAAAGCAGTGTTAGTAAGTTTGTTCAACAGGATTATGACTTTCATCGTCGTTGTAAATTGGTGAGCAGTGATACAGGCTTTAGCCTGGAAAACTGGCGGTTGTTTGCCGAGCTGGGCTGGCTCATGGTGCCTTTTAACGAACAGGATGGTGGCTTGGGTGGCTCTGCTGTAGACCTGATGGTTCTAATGGAAGAATTTGGCCGTGGATTGGTGGTGGAGCCCTTCTTGGCGACTGCGGTTTTGAGTGGTGGGCTGATTGCCGATAGTGCCAGTGAGGCACAGAAAAGGGAGTTGTTAGGTCTATTAATGGAGGGACAGTTGCAGCTGGCTTTTGCCTTTGCCGAATCCCAGAGCCGATACAACCTTGCAGACATTACAACCAACGCGAAAAAAGAAGGTGACGCTTACATCCTGAATGGCCACAAGGCGGTTGTCCTCAATGCTGAGGCTGCAGATAAATTGCTGGTTACCGTGCGTACCAGTGGAGTCCAGTATGACCGAGAAGGTGTTACCCTTTTAATGGTGGATGCCGATAGTGAGGGTGTTTCTCGCCAATGTTACCGTACCGTAGATGGGCACCGTGCAGCGGAAGTGAAATTTAAAAATGTGAAAGTCCCTGAGGCAAATCGGATAGGTGTTGAGGGTACGGCCTTACCTGCAATTGAAAAATCTATCGATCGAGCCACACTAGCGCTCTGCGCAGAGGCTGTGGGCGCAATGGAAAAAATTTATAAGAAAACTGTGGAGTACACAAAAACTCGAGAACAGTTTGGTGTTGCTATTGGTAAATTCCAGGCGTTACAGCATCGAATGGTGGATATGTTCACAGAGTATGAACAGGCTCGATCAATTTTGTTAATGGCAGTCTTGCAATGGGATAGTAACAAGGGTGCAGCGCCTAAAGCTGTCTCCGCTGCGAAAAGCCGTATTGGTAAGGCCGCTAGGCTAATTGGTCAGGAGGCCATACAGATACATGGTGGAATCGGTGTAACTGAAGAATTGGATGTAAGCCACTTCTTTAAACGCTTGACAACAATTCAGTACCTTTTTGGCAGCACAGATTTCCACACCTTGCGGTTTGCCGAGCACTAATTCGAGGGTTCACAGCTGAAGGTTGGTAGAAGATTTTTGGCTGTGAACCTCAGAGTATTTTAGAGGCGAATCAACATCGTCTTAATATTGCTGACCATGTTTTTTAATAAGGGGGCGACTTCGTTTTCGAGAAATTCGGGATTGAGCCGGAAGGCGGGGCCACCGGCATTAAACGTGTAGATATGTCCTTGGCTTAGTTGTAAAGGAACTGCGATTCCATTTACATCGCGATTCCAGTCGCCAAAAGAACAGCAGAAACCATGTTGCTGGTAACTTATTACTGCCTCTTCAATACCGGCTTTGGTTTTCGGCCAGTCCGCCACGGCTTTTTTCTCAAGATATGGGTAAAAATATTCGCGTTCTTCCTGGGGAAGTGCGGCCAGATAAGCTCGGCCAGTGCCACTGGTAGCCATAGCCACCCGATTCCCAATTTCATGGCGAAAAGCGGTGACATTGGCGGGTGCAGAAAATTCAACAAAAATCATATCGAGCCGGTCGCGGTCAGACAATCCCACCGCAGTACCCGTAGTGTTGGCCAAGTCCTGCATCAAAGGCTTGGCGACTTGACGGATAGTAAGATTGGAGACAAAGGCGTAACCCAAAGCCAGTACTCCGCTACCCAGTTGATACTTTTCCAGTCTCTCAGAATAGGTCAAATAGCCCAGCTTGGTGAGTGTGTAAGTCACTCGTGAGATACTGGAACGGGGTAGTCCAGTACGTTGGGCAATCTCGAGGTTGCCCAGAAAACCATCGCCGGGCTGAAATGCTCTGAGTACATCCAGGCCACGGGCCAGGGCTTCAATAAACTTGCGGTCGGGTTCGGTGTCTTTTCTTCTGGGGAGATCACTCAATGAAACCATGGGCTAAAATCCTGCTTTGATCATGACAATTATACAATTTTTGCCGATGTGACAGAAGGATATGCCTGTATTTTACATATGGGGGCATCAAGGTTAAGAATCCTGATCGGAGAAATTTCTAGTCAGCTTCTAATTGATTGGTGGTGTTACTGTAGGATTTGACGGTTGTAGAAGTTAGGCATGGTTGGTCGTAGTTGGGGCTAATCCTTTGCCGCGACTGTAACACACAACATTAATAGCTTTTAACGTGAAAAAATTATAGATAATGATTCACTTTATATTTAACTCCGGTTAAAGTTTACATAAATCAACGACTAGTAAAATTTGATTAGTATATCTAGTATTGTATTTCCGGGTTGACCATTATAATGGTGAAGGTTTGTGATCAGGCTATCAACGTAATATTTTAGAAAAGGCAAGAATGATAATTTTGTAAGATAAAAATATGGATTATTTAACGGTAAATAGAGATTTGTGGGATAAGCGTACAAAAATACATGTAGATTCAACGTTCTACGACGTTAATGGATTTCTAGAAGGAAAGAGTGCACTTAAGGAGATTGAATTAAGTGAGCTGGGTGATGTTGCTGGTAAAAGTTTACTTCATTTACAGTGTCATTTTGGATTGGATACTTTGTCTTGGGCGAGGTTGGGGGCTAGGGTTACAGGCGTTGATTTCTCATCAGTTGCCATTGAAAAAGCCAAGTCACTCTCAGAGGCATTGGGTTTACAAGGACATTTTATTTGTTCTGATCTATATGGTTTTGGTGAAAGTACACAGGACCAGTATGATATTGTATTTACATCTTATGGGGTTCTCTGCTGGTTGCCAGATATCCAAAAATGGGCGGATGTAGTATCGCGTAGTTTGAAATCGGGCGGTACTTTTTATATGGCAGAGTTTCACCCTTTTATTGATATATTTTTGGGCTATAGCTACTTTCATAACTCGAAACCGGATATCGAAGAGGAGGGCACCTATACCGAGAATGATTCGGGAGAAAGATTAACGATCGTTACATGGGTGTATCCAATTAGTGATGTGATTGGAGCCTTACTCAATGCTGGTATACATATCACTCATTTTAAAGAGTACCCTTTTAGCCCGTATAATTGTTTTGATGGGATGGAGGAGCGAGAAAAAGGTCGATTTTACCTTTCTCACAAAGAACAGGACATTCCTCTGATATATTCTATTAAGGGTTTTAAACGTTAAATGGTGTTTTTGTTTTTTTCCTAAGGAACCTCTGAATACTAACAAATTGGCTCGGAATTATTCAGAGGTTCCTTAGGTGAAAATAATTATTGCAACATTGCTCCGCATAAAAGATCCGAGGCTGCATATTTTATCACCTCTTTTGATTATATAGATTTGAAAGAAGTAATAAAGCAGGCCGTATAGTTTAAATTATATATACCTTCACAAGAGGTTGGAGGTGGAGTGGCCAGCGCAAGAAAGCGGAATTATCACTTTGCTATCTATAATGATGAAGCAATGTATTGCTGGAGTATTCGAGAAGGAAAATTTATTAAACTACCTGATTTTGTACACAAAGCGTTTCAACAAAATCTAAAAATTTACTCTATGTACAAAGGGAGAAAAGATATTTTGGGGAAAGGAGGCTTTTCACAGTTATCATGGGACTACTATAGTTGCCCCTATTAAAGGCCTCTACTTCTGGATCAGAATTCAGAATAAAGTACGTAAATGGTACCGCGGCTCTATGCCAAAGTCGTTGGGCAAATGGATTTTCTTGTCCTCACTGTTGGCATGGCAAGGATTGTGATCTCTCTCACCGAAAGCTCAAATGATGTAATCGCTGTCGGCGCCAGACGTCGATTACTTCCCGTACGATCTTCGATTCCACTAAGTTACCCCTTATAACTTGGTTCCTTGGTATTTTTCTTATCACCCAGGCTGAAAAGGCATCTCTTGTATGGAGTTTCCAAGTCATTTGGGTATCTCATACAACGCAACTTGGTGTATGAAGCAGAAACTCATGTAGGTGATGATGGAGTGAGATCACCAATACAAGCTGTTTGGCTGTTTTTAACAGTATTTCAATTTGATGGGGTTTTTCCTGGGGGCGGGGACTCTTCTATTGTCATTTCACCAATGTGCTATACGATAGAGGAATGATTATTCAGAGAAATCTGAATTGTGCATAAGGTCACAAAAGTTAGTTCTTTTAAACTCCTTGTTGTAGCGCTCAGCGATATCAGCAGTGAAGTTGAACATGGTTGTTTCAGGTTTTTTTGATGTTACATCGCTTATGCGTTTTAACATTAGCTCCGTAAAATTGACCCGCGGGTACTGATCAATTATTTCATCGATCGTTTTGCTGTCAATTGAATCTATTGGGATAGCACCAATATCTATCCCTGCTCCGAACTGTACCAGAGCGATTTCAGGTCTTTTATGTTGAGCAATTTCTAATGTTGAATGCAACGCAATTGCATCCCATATCACTTCTATCTTTTCTTCTGGGTACCCCTTCTCATGAAGAAAAGCTGCGGCGCCATTTGCCCCATCGACTTCAAATCTTTTATCTTTCACATATGGTTTCACCAGGCCTAGATCGTGAAGGGTAGATCCTAGAAAAAGCATTTCCAGATCAATTTTTGCCGAAGCTGCTTGTCCAGCGCATGCTCCAAAGAAATAGGTTCTCATTACATGATTTAGTAGAAAAGTATCATGATTACCCTGAACGAATTTCAAAGTCATTTTGCATAAGTCTGTATCAGGGATTTTCACAGTGTCGAATATTGTCATTTTAGGGAGCCTTTCATTGAATTTTGATATCAGTATGCATACATTTTTTAATGTTCGACAGGTTTTTACCTGTGGTATTCATGTTTAATGCCTTGCCAGCGGAATTTACAGGACTTGAGGTGTTTATCTGGTCGAAGCAGGTGGGCCGGCCAGGTTGCGGCACCTGCTGTTAAAATACCCGATTTCAGGGGGTAAGCTAGAAGAGTGGGTATGGGACTATTAAGGTTGTGAGTTTCCCTATCGGGTGGGATTACTTGACGGCTAATGCTACTTCTTCATCAAGGGCCTTTCGAAAGGCTGGGCGCTTGTTTAGCCTCTCTTGATAAACTGGCAGGACCTTAAGCGCTTCAGGCAATGGAAAACCCAGTTTCGGTAAGAGTGTCAGCGCCCAGAATAGATAGACATCGGCGATACTAAAATTTCCAGAAAGATAGTCTCTATTTTGCAATGTGGCGTTAACTAGTGTGAGTTGTCGTTGTACAAGTTCATTGCTGATAGCTTTCATTTCATTGGAAAAATGTGGGGAGGCTAGGGGGTAAACCCCCATTTTATGTATTTCTGATGTGACAAAGCTTAACCATGAGATGACCTCGTATCGATCTTCCCGATCTTCTACGGGAATTAATGACCCTGGCGCCGCTTGATCGGCTATGTATTGTAAAACTGCAGGGTTTTCAGTGAGAACGCGACCACTATCCAGAGCTAAGGCTGAAACCTTTCCTTTGTCTGTGATGGTCCAGAAGTCTATTCCAGATTCAGTGACCTTTTTATTTAAGTTGACTCGCACAAACTCACAATCTAGTTTGGCCTCATAAATTGCAATGCGAGCGGCGAGAGAACACGCGAAAGGTGAGAAGTAAAGTTTCATAGAAATATTCGGCTTGGTTTGCGTGTGTGGTATGGTTTTATACCGGTTAACATCCTAGCGGGATGTTTCACTTATTGGTTTTCTTTTTGATATTAAATATAGTGAGAGGAAGTTGTGTGTCGGTTAGGTTGGCAATCTAGGGCGTGAGGTTTTCTATTGAAGCGATCCTAGTAGCTTCTTTCAAAATCTCAACTTCCGTGATAGACAAAAGGATATTAGGTTGAATAACACGCTCAGTTACTTTGCTTTTCTGTGAGCTTTGAGTGGCCACTGTCTGGCGGAAAAGTGTCGGTTTAGTGTTATTTGCAGGTTGTTACCCATAATAATAGGAGGGTGTTCTCCGATAATGAGTAGATCCTGTAGGGAATTTTGTCTTGATCAAGCAAACACCTTATTTCTATTTATGCACTCTCCTTAGGCGATATTGCCTAGTTAGCTGGGGACGAGTGAGCAGAAATTATAGAGTATCGATATTTGATTTTGATGACACGTGAAATAAAATTTTAGTATTTTAGGTTTTTTTGGGTTTTTATTTTTTTGGCTCGCTGTAAATGCTCAAAACTGGGTTGCTAGTGGCATAGTCTGTCGACGCACTTTGGTGTTGTCAGCTGGTTGCAGTGTGCCGTCATGGGTCATGGGCAGTGGGGCATCTCTAGCTTCATCTATCTTTCTCGGTGAATTTTCGCTCATTATCTAAACCATTGAGGTGTTTGTTATCAATATCGGCGTCTCTTGTCATCTATCTGCGCCCTTTCCCGCTTAGAGGTAAGTTGTCGCAAAAATCACTCGCTTGAACGTAGCCCCTGGGCGCTGCGGCAGGAGGATTGGCCGGGAAAGGCCAACAGAGGTAAACTCCGGCTCTTAAAACTACTACAAGACTCTATCTTAGAAGGAGATAGCGAATGCGTCGGACAATGATCGCACTTTCCATTGCTGCGGCCCTGGCCGCTTCCGGCTGTGGAGAGAAGGCACAGAAGGACGAGAATGTGAAGGATTCGGTAAAGGCTGAACAGTCCAAGAACGCCATGGCCCAACAGTCAGATAACCTTTTGCTGGCCGATTGGATCGGTCCCTATGGCGGTGTGCCTGCGTTTGACAAGATGGAGTTGGAGGATCTCAAGCCCGCGATTGAGAAGGGCATTGAGATGAGCCTGGCTGAACTCAAAGCGATTGCTGCTGACTCCGCTAAGCCTACTTTTGCCAACACCATTGTGCCTATGGAGCGCAGTGGTGCAGAGCTGGGTCGTGCAACAGCTTATTATGGGATCTGGGCCGCCAACATGTCCTCCCCAGAGTTCCGCAAGGTTCAGCAGGAGCTGGCTCCTATCTGGGCGGATTACGAGTCCAAGATTTATCAAAACAAAGCACTGTTCAAGCGTATCAAGGCGATTTACGACCAGCGCGACTCCATGGATCTGGATGCAGAGCAAAAGCGTGTTGTTGACCTGATCTACACCCAATTCTCCACGAGTGGCGCCACCCTGGAGGGTGAAGCCAAGGAGCGCTACGCCGAGATCAATAAGCGTCTGGCAGAGCTTTACACCACGTTCTCTAACAATGTGCTGGCGGATGAGGAAGGTTACGATATCTTCCTGAGTAAAGAGCAGCTGGCTGGTCTACCGGACTCCTTTGTCGCTGCTGCGGCGGCGATGGCGGAAGAGAAAGGCGAGAAAGGTAAGTACGCAATTACCAATAGCCGTTCCTCCATGGATCCCTTCCTGACGTACTCGGACAATCGCGAGCTGCGCAAGCAGGTTTGGACCAATTATTACAGCCGTGGTGACAATGGTGATGAGCACGATAACAATGCACTCATTGCCGAAATTCTGACGTTGCGCGATGAGCGTGTGGGTCTGCAGGGTTTCGATAATTACGCCCAATGGCGCTTGCAGGATCGCATGGCAAAAACCCCTGAGCGTGCTATGGAGCTGATGGAGGCGGTATGGCCTGCCGCGGTTGCCCGCGTGAAGGAAGAGGTGGCGGATATGCAGGCTGTGGCGGATGCCGAGAAAGCCAATATCACCATTGAGCCTTGGGACTACCGCTACTACGCGGAAAAAGTGCGCAAAGACAAGTACGACCTAAACTCCGATGAAGTAAAGCAGTATCTGCAACTTGATAACCTGCGCGAAGCTATGTTCTACGTAGCTGGTGAACTGTTTAACTTCGAATTCACCCCAGTCAAAGAAGGTTCAGTACCGGTATTCCACGAAGACGTTAAAGTCTGGGAAGTGACCGATAAAACCAGTGGCGAGCACATCGGCCTCTGGTACCTGGACCCATTCGCCCGCGCCGGCAAGCGTTCCGGGGCCTGGGCCACCATGTACCGCGACCACTCCACCTTTGATGGTAAGAAGAACGTACTTTCTTCTAACAATTCCAACTTTATCAAGGGTGCACCGGGCGAGCCTGTATTGGTGAGCTGGGATGATGCGGAGACCTTCTTCCACGAGTTTGGGCACGCGCTGCACTTCCTGGCCTCCAATGTGACCTACCCAACCCTGAATAGCGGTGTGCGTGACTACACCGAATTCCAATCCCAGTTGTTGGAGCGCTGGTTGTCTACCGATGCGGTGATCGATAACTACTTGGTGCATTACAAAACTGGTGAGCCGATCCCAGCAGATCTGGTTGCCAAGATCAAGAAGGCGGCCAAGTTCAATCAGGGCTTTGCCACCACCGAGTACCTGGCTTCTGCCCTGATCGATCTGAAATTCCACACTGTCGATCCGAAAGGTATTGATCCGGATAAATTCGAGCGCGAAACCCTGGAAAAACTGGGTATGCCTAAAGAGCTGGTAATGCGTCACCGTACTCCGCACTTTGGCCATATCTTCTCTGGTGAAGGTTATTCAGCCGGTTATTACGGCTACATGTGGGCCGACGTGCTGACCTCTGACGCCTCTGAAGCTTTTGCGGAGTCCAAGGGTGGTTTCTACGATAAGAACGTGGCCGCAAAACTGGTGAAACACCTGTTTGCCCCGCGCAATGCCGTGGACCCCGCCGATGCCTACCGTGCTTTCCGCGGTCGAGATGCAAATATCGAAGCACTAATGCGCGATCGTGGCTTCCCGATTCCCGAGAAGAAAGAGAGTAGTGTTGCCGCTAAGAACTAAATGATTGATCCAATAATTGGTTCTCGAAAAGCCGCATCTTTGGATGCGGCTTTTTTAGTGTCTGAGCCCTGTCAGGATGACACTATCAGTAGATCTAAGTGAAAATTGGCGGGTAATTTTCACTCCAGGTTGAGTGCGAAAGATTACCTTTGCGCGAGGGCTAAGAAACTTACTTACCTATTAAATACGGCGCTTTTACCTTACGGTTTCTACCTGATGCTCTCAGTTAACAGTGACAGGTTAGGAGCTCGGTACTGGGATCTAGTTTGTTTATCCATTAACTAAGATCCCAATGCGTTGATCTTCCGTCATTTATTTATTGGGTCGCTTGGCTGAGTACACATCCGCTTAAACATTTGGCGCAGAGCCGTAGTCGTTTGTTTCGTGTGTTAATTACCTGTTTTGGCTGGTGTGGAAATGTGGTGATGGGCAACATGCCATGTTTCGTCCACTTTGCTGAAACAAAAAGTGGCCCGCACAGTATCTCGGATCTCTTTGCCATCGGGTAAAGTACCGCCACAGCTTATAAGGCAATGAGCAAAACCAACCTCCTCTCCTGAAGTAATTCTCAGCTCCTTCAATTCGAACAGTGAGGGGGTTTCAAAAGGCGGTTGCCATTCATCAAAACTTTTTCTATAAGCCTCAGTGCCTTGGTATTGCATTGGAGCAAGTACGTCGAAAATTACGGCATTTGGAAAATGATTATTTAAAATACTGTCCTTTTTATCATGTCGGGTAGACTCGGCCCACTCCATAAGGAGTGATTCTATTTTTTTTGTGGCTTGTTCGTTCATAAAGGCTCCATAAAATTAAAAGATCTTCAGGTACGCATAACCCTGTGCTCAGCTACTTAGCTAGAAGTGCAAAAAGAAAACGGCTGGTGGCAGAATATCCTTCTGCGTTTGCATTGTGTAAGCCGCAGGTCTGGGGCAAGGGGTGAAGAAAAATCTCCCGCCATTATTTTAGGGCACTTCTAAATAATGTATTTTCATCAATTTTATCGCCTGATCAAGCCCCATACGGGTGGTTCTTTATTGACTCCGCTTTATCCGTGAGTTTTACCCCGGTATTGTACTTGGTTGGGCAATCTAGGCCCTGTAGTGATCTTTCAATTGGCAATCGGCAACATTGGCTAGTTCACTTCATTTATTCTGATGAGGATATCGAGTGCTAACTCTGCTACTCAGCTTGTGATTGACTCGAGCAGGGCAATGTATTGAAGGCATTGATCATTTCGCGTATTAGGAGCGCGGTTGGTGTGTCTTTGGGATCGCTGCCTAGAAGGCCATAGCTCCGTCCCCACTCAGACAACTCTGATGCATGTATGCCGAATTCTTTTAGTTTGCTTGGCACGACTTATAGAACCCGATGATGCCTGCCGTCACCCTATGGCCTGGAGCAGCTGGGTGAATACAACTGGATCAATGAGGTAAGATTCTACCGGGCAAAGTGCTACGCATACTATATGAATTCATAGTTGAGGTGATCCTACCCACAAAAGACGGACACTCTCTTAAGCGATAAACTACGCAGCAGAGGTGCCCTATGACACGATGAAGTAAATCAACCAAAATCACTCGTAAACAATACTCAGAGGAATATAGAAAAGATGCCCTAGCACTGGCGGTCAAAGTTGGGGTAAGCGTTGCCG
>NZ_CANMKV010000061.1 GCF_947498635.1 uncultured Microbulbifer sp.
GAAGGTGTTAAATTACTTGAGCCCACTGGAATTTTTGGTGGGTAAACGTGTGTCACTTATGTTGGCAATCTAGGAATTAGCCTTGATGTATCAGATAGCCCTTTGAGTTTTGATGTGATTGCAGCTTGGCATTCCCGTTCAAGTAAAGATGCACTGCATAACTGGATTGTTAATTTTTTATAAACCTTGACTTCAATTAATATATGCAATACTTTCATGCTGCTAGAAGATTATCTTACAGCCCCATAAATCGCTTATTCGGTGACCTTCCACCCCAGCTCGCTCTTGGTCTACTTTTAGGAAATCCATTACAAATTGAATCTACTCGTCTGTTATTTTATTGAATCCTGTATCCTTTTAGAAATACTGGCTAATGAGGCCGTTAGTATTTTCATTGATCCCTCTATCCCAAGATGAATATGGGTGAGAAAAATAAATATCAACTTCCAAGCCTTCCGTAATCGTTTCATGACCAGCGAATTCAAGACCATTATCGAATGGTAATTGTTTTGATTTTATCTTTGAAACTCACCACATGGCTAATTGCCGCTTCAGCCAGTAAGTCTGATCGTTTGCCAGTCAATCTAACAATAAAAGCAAATAACGTTTTGCGCTCGACCATAGTCAGAAAAGCTCCGCCACGCCCCCTGCCTATAACGTTATCACCTTCTCAGTCGCCAATCCGATTCATTCGGTCTACAACAACTGGTCGATTATCTATGCACTCTCTGTTTTTGATCTTTCCGCGTCGATCATACTTACCGTATCGCTTGCGATAGAGTTTTGGTGCAACCCTAGAGAGCCTGTATAAGCCTTATACCATTTGCCTGATCTAAATAAATTAGTTGCTAGATCGTCTGATGATGTAACGATATACCTGTATGTCTCTTTAAATAGCTTACAGTTTGCTGGGGGCTTAATTCTTTCCGAATTAGGGTTTTTATTTGTTGCCACACGCCATTAGTCACTTTCTGTGCCTTATACGCTTACTGGCGTCTTAGTTCTGATAGCTTATTTGCTTGCCCTGGACGATATCCTCGTAAGCCAATATTGCGTCTTAGCTTTCGGATGATCGCCGAGGGATGTCTCTCTAACAACTTTGCTATTACTTTCTAAGGGTGCCCGGCTTTTCTTAGGCTGAAAATCTGGTATCGTTCGATCTCGCTCAGTTGGTAGTAGCTCATCAGTGCCTTTCTCTTGGTCGGGAGAGGTGCCGACTCTACCAGCTAAGCCCTCCTTTACCAATTGCACTTATTATCCGAAGCCAAGAATTTTATTATTTTTAGCGCAATAATTTGGTGGTTTGGCATCCACCCATTTTGCTTGGATTTTAAATTAGCGAACTTATAAAAAGCTATCGCCAAACGAAAAAAATAACTGGAAAGTAAACGCACCTGAATTCAAAAACACCTCTCCATTTAGATTTTTCCACAAGATCCTAAGGCATTAAACTTCACCCTATAATTCGAACCATTTTCTCTCCAACTCTTATTCTGATAATATTCTTTGCAATAAAGCGGTGGATAGATATCGCAAACAAAGCGGTTGTCATCAATAGGCTCGCGGATATTAAGAACGCAGAGTTATGTGGTTCTTCCGGCGGTGAATTTCTTTAAGTTTGTATAAATGGCTTAGAAATGCTCATTGTGCAATTCAAAGATACTGTTCAACCATATATTAGTGGAGCGCAATGTGCGGGTGAGCGCCGAGTCCCAGACACTGAATGGGGCAGTAAATTCTCAATCGGCAGTTTCTCCACCTCTAATGATCCTTGCGGATACTGAATAAACCTAGAATTTGGATTGGTACTGTATGGAATCCGCAGCGAATCGACATTTAACAAGCGGCTGTTGTCGCGTCTTCGGCGCTCCACGGCCGCCCCAAAGCTGGGCGTATAGGAGGTAATACTTGACCGATAGAATTTCAGCAATATCAGATTTCATACTCCAATTAGACGCATTGAAATCCGTGAATCGTCGCGCCTACATCAATGGTGGCGAGAGAGTGGAAAACTCCGCAGAACATTCATGGCATTTGGCTATGGCATGCTGGGCTTTCGCAGAGCTACTGGAGGATGATTATGATATACCAAAACTCATCAAACTTTCCTTACTCCACGATCTCGGAGAAATCGGTGCTGGAGATACTTTTCTTTATAGTAACAATAGAGGCAACGCCCACATTGAGGAACGTGAAAGTGTAAAAAAAATCGCGTCACACCCAGGCAACTCAATTCGAAGCATCCTTCCTCTTTGGGAAGAGCAAGAGATCGGTGAAAGCAAAGAATCAAAATTACTAAAAATCATTGACCGCTTGTTGCCATTTCTTCATAACATTACCAGCGAAGGTCGCGCTTGGCGTGACAACGGAATACATAAGAATCAAGTATTAAAAATGCATCAATTTATTGAAAATGAAAGCCCAGAACTCTATGGCTGGTTTATTTCAAAACTTGAACATGCAGTTGAGCAAGGTTGGCTAGATAACTCCTGACAGGGCAGCGGGGTGAGAATGGCTTCACTCTGTTTCGGCAGCCTGACATTGCAGCGTTATGCCATATAAGGACTTGCACAAGAAGCAGCTGTAATAATTCTGTTCCTAGCTGTTAGAGTTTCTTCCAAACCGAAGCTGGCTTACCAGCCAAACTTCATCGTCTCCGGTATGATTTCCGATAGAGAGATTGCGCCCGCCCACGGTAGCCGAGGCGCTAATAATAATAACCGGATGTTCTAAGGAGGGCTATTCCCCTAACGGGATCAAATAGGTTCTGACGCTATCGACTGGGATGCCGGGGAGTGGAGGCTTGGATGGAGGATAAGCTTGATGGTGCCACTTAAAACAAGCGGGGACCGGCCGGCTGACAAACGGATCTCCCGGAAGGCCAGCGAAGTCAGCTGTGCAGATTGCTAAGAAAATAATAGAGAGGCAAGTGGGTAACTGCATAAGCAGAAAACAAAAAAGCCCGGCATAGGCCGGGCTTTTAGAAGATGGCGGTGAGGGAGGGATTCGAACCCTCGATACCTTGCGGTATACACACTTTCCAGGCGTGCTCCTTCGGCCACTCGGACACCTCACCAAATTGTCACTCTTTCGGGCAACCCACCTCTCGGTGACACCTCTTAAGGACTAAATCTTCAAGTAAATCAGGAAGATAGCTTCTGTCCCGTCAAGAGAGCGCGCACTTTACCCAAATGTTTCTTCATGTGCAAGTACTAATGTGCACCCCAATACGAAAAAAATTCATCAACGGCTAAATCCGGCGCCTGCCGAGGCGCCTTGTCTGGAGTTCCGCAATAAATAAAGCCAGCGATCCGCTCGTTATTTGCAAGACCTAAGCCCTCCGCGACCAATGGGTTTCCGGCCAAAGGTCCGGTGCGCCAATAGGCGCCTATTCCCTCAGCATAGGCAGCGGTGAGCATAGCCTGTACCGCACCGGCAGTGGACATATGCTGCTCCAAGTGAGGGACCTTTGGGTGCTCCTGTAGCCGGGTGATCGCCACTATAATCAGCGGGGCGCGCAGGGGCATGGCCTTGGTCCGCTGGCGCTGAGCCTCGGTCAGGGCTGCCCCTTCGGCCTGTTCAGCGGCCTTTAGAAAAATTCCACCCAGACGTTCACGCCCCTCGCCTTCTACCAAAAGAAAGCGCCAAGGGCGCAGACAGGCATGATCCGCAGCGCGCAGGGCGGCAAGAAAGATGTTTTTCCGCTGCTGCTCAGTGGGTGCAGGCTCGGTAAGCTTACCCGTTGAAACTCTGTTGTGCAGGGCGGTAAGGGCATCCATCGTTCTCTCCAGTCATTTGTCTAAGCGCTGAGTGTACCCTAACCATCCTACAGAGCGCATACGTACTCCCAGCATAAAAACCACACAAAACTATCGGTTTTTTAGCAATCTGGCTTTTGTAGGAGTACACTTCGCCGAGTAAATCACTGCGCGGCCACAGGGGCTGGAACATACCAGAACCGACCCAAGGCCTGCCCGCAGTTTGTTGATTACTGCTTAACGGACAAAAAGATAACCACAAATGCAGGACCAGTTTGAGGGGAACGCAGGGCAAGGTATTAGCCCCCACTACTCTACTTATTTTCGCACCCTAATTCTTTTTGCGGCTGCAGGTACCCTGGCAACTGCAATCGAGTGGTCATCTCCCTGGCATCTGGACAAACTGCTGACCGCGGGCACATCCGTTTTCTTACTCTTATACTGTGCCTTCGCCCAATTCCTGCTTTATAAGTCCCGCAACAAGAAAGCCTATAAGACTCGCCGCACCTTGTCGTTTATCGATACCGTGCTGGTAGGCATCACCATCGCATTGGCTAATTTTGGCATGCTGCCGTCTCTTTTGTTTATCACCATGGTGCAGCTCAATGCCCTTACTCAAGGCGGTGGCCGTAAGTGGTTTGAACAAAATACCGGTCTTTTAGTTGGCGTGGTCCTGGGCTACCTAATGCACCGGCCCGCCCTACTGATTAACGCCGACCTCAGTATCAGTACGCTGAGCCTGATTGGTATCCTCGCTTACCTGTGTGCTTATGCCTTTTTTACCCACCGCCAAATCGGCAAACTCAAAGAAGCCAACCAATTGCTGTCCACAGAGCAGCGCGTCAATAAAATGCGCTCTTACAAACTCTCCAAGTACTTGCCACAGCGTCTGTGGCGCTCCGTAACTACCGGCGATGAAGAAGCACTAACAACCCAGCGCAAATTACTCACGGTTTTCTTTTCCGACATCAAAGATTTCAGTCAGCTCACCGAAGAATTGGAAGCCGAAACTTTTACGTTGCTGCTCAACAATTATCTCTCCGAAATGGCCCGAATTGCCGGCCAGTACGGCGGCACTATCGATAAATTTATTGGCGATGCGGTAATGGTAGTCTTTGGAGACGATGCGAGCAAAGGACCCAAGTCCGATGCTCTGCGCTGTGTAGCCATGGCCCTGGCCATGCGCAAGCGGGTGCGGGAGATGAAGCAGGAATGGTACAACAAAGGCATCTCACGCCCTTTACAGGTACGTATGGGAGTCAACACCGGCTACTGCACCGTTGGTATTTTTGGCACGGCCAACTACCAGTCCTATACCGTAATGGGCACCCATGTAAACCTCGCTTCCCGCCTCGAAGGCGCGGCGCAGCCCGGGGAAATACTGATCAGCCACGAGACCTGGGCCATGATCAAACATACCGTCATGTGCCGCGACAAGGGGCATATCACCGTGAAGGGAATCAGCACACCGGTCAAGGTTTACCAAGTGACCGACCTGCGCAAGAATCTTGGTGGTCAACAGAGTTATCTGGAGGAGCACGCTCCGGGCTTTTCCATGCACTTGGACCTGGATAAAATTCGAAATTACGATAAGGTCAAAGTGCTGCAATCCCTGGAAAAAGCCACATCCAGCCTTAAGAGCAAAGTGATAATCTAAGCCCGCCCGATTCCGCCGCTACATCGTAGTGTGCATGCGCATCGCCAGGTTGCCCATAATCCAGGCCGTGCCGAGCACGATAATCAGCAGGATCAGCGTGGAGAAGAGAATCAAGGCCAGATTGTCTCGCCCCTCCTTTTGCGTTGTGACATTTAAGAAGCACTTAAGCTGCACAGTCAGCTGGGCCACCCCAAGCAACCCTACCAGTAAGAGCACACTCTTATTTTCCCTGCCCACCGCAGGCACCGCCCAGAAGGCAGCTAATGTGAGCACTACCGACAGGACATAACCTGTCAGATAGGTGCGCAGGTGGACGCTAAAACCCGATTTTTCAGCCATAGACCCAGCCACCAAAGTAAACTACCGAGAAAATGCCGATCCAGATCAAATCCAGGAAGTGCCAGAATAAAGCCAGGCGTAGAAAGCGCAGTTTGACAAGATCCGTCATGCCCACCATCAGTACCTGCACGATCATTACCAGCATCCACAGGCAGCCAAAAGTCACGTGCAGACCATGTAATGGCACCAGGCCGAAAAAGGCTGAAAGATACCCACTGCGCTGAGGTACCCCACCTTTCGCCGCCATTTCGGAAAAGTCGTACAACTCCAACGTCAGGAAGCCGAGCCCCAGCAGCAATGTGATCACCACCCAAAACAAAAAGCTCCCCTGGCTGCGCTGGTGCTTCATGGTGATTGTGGCGATTCCCACGGTCAGGCTGCTGGTGAGTAGCAACATGGTCTGCGCAAAGAGGCTGCCAAAATCGAACAACTCTCTAGGCCCAGGCCCACCGGCCGTAGCCCCAATCATGGTGATATAGATGGCAAAAACGACCCCGAAAAAAATCAGGTCGCTCATCATGAAAACCCAGAATCCGAAGATCACCATATCCGGGTCTTTATGAATGGCCCCTGGGTCCACACTCGGGGGCTTACTAATAGAGGATGAGTTCCCGCTCATTGGTTAACTAATGCTCCAACTTAGCGTAGCCATTGTTTTGTGGCGTATTTTCCAAATCTCTACCCACAGGCTCGGTATTTTTTACCAATTCCAACCATCTCTCTGTGTCCTGCTGCACCTGGCTCGCGGGAATTATTTGTTCACTATCCCAGCGGAAAGTGGAGGCAATCACCACAACAATGATGGCCAACGCAGTAATCAGGGCCAACCACCAGATATACCAGACAAGCGCAAACATCAGGATACCGCTCAACACACAGAGGATAAATCCCAAGGGATTATTCCTCGGCATCTCAATATTCCGATATACCTTTGGGGGTTGGTAAGCGCGACCCTGTTCCTTGGTTTCAGTAAATTCATCCCTATCCGTTACTCTGGGTAATTCGGCAAAATTATAAGAAGGAGCCGGTGCCGAAATAGACCACTCTAAAGACCGGCCATCCCAGGGGTCTCCCACGGGGACACGGTTTTTCTTCCGGTCTCGCAGACTCACAAGCAGTTGCAATATCAGAGTGACTAGCGCGCAGAGCACCACCATAGCGCCAATAAACGCCACTAACATATAGGGCTTGAAAGTCAGATCCATATAGCTGAATGAACGCCTGGGCATGCCTAATAAACCCGCGCCATAGAGTGGGAAAAAGGTCAGCATAAAACCCACAATCCACAAATAGGCCGACCATTTCCCCAGGCGCTCATCAAGACGAAAACCAAACGCCTTGGGAAACCAGTAGTTATATCCAGCCAGCAAACCAAAAAGCACGCCCGGAATCAGCACATTGTGAAAATGCGCCACTAGGAACAGCGTGTTATGCACCTGGAAATCAACTGTTGGATTAGCCAGGATCACCCCGGACAGGCCACCAATAACAAATAGAATCAAGAAGCCAATGGAATAAATCATTGGCGTGGTAAAACGAATCCGCCCCCGGTACATGGTTGCCATCCAATCGTACACCTTCACCCCCGTAGGGACCGCAATCAACATGGTGGCTATACCAAACACAATATTAATTGTAGGACTCTGCCCCATGGTAAAGAAGTGATGAAGCCATACCGTAAAGCTCAAAACGGCAATACTCATGGTGGCAAAAACCAATGACTTATAGCCGTACAACCGCTTTGCGGAATAGGTGGAGAACACCTCAGAAAAGATGCCATAGGCAGGCAAGACCAACAGGTAAACTTCGGGGTGACCGAACAGCCAAAACAAATTGGCGTAGTTCATCATATTCCCACCAAGGTCATTGGTGAAAAAGTGGAAATCTAGGTACCGGTCAAAACCGAGCATCAGCGCCGCCACACTGAGCGGCGGCATAGCAAAAATCATTAATATCGAGGAGCAGAGCACCGTCCAGCAGAACATGGGCATACGAAAAAAACCCATGCCAACAGCGCGGCATTTAAGAATAGTAACGGTGAAATTTATTCCCGTCAGAGTGGTCCCCGCCCCGGAAAAAACAATGGCCCATATCCAATAGTCTGGCCCTACACCGGGATTAAAATCTGTCCCTGTATACGGGGGATAAGCCGACCAACCGCCAGTGGAAAACTCACCCACCACCAAGGAGACCATCAATAGAATCCCAGATGAGGCCGTAATCGCCAGACTAATTTGGTTAAGCACCGGGAAGGCCACATCGCGGGCACCAATCTGAAGGGGCATCACATAGTTGACCAGCCCCACCACAAATGGCACGGCGACAAAGAAAATCATGATAGTGCCATGGGTACTGAACAGCTGGGCGAAGTGATCCGCATAGAGAAAGCCGTCTGGTGCGGCGGCCTGTTGCGCTCGCATCACCATGCCTTCCAACAATCCGCGGGTCATCATCACCAACGCGAATACGATGTACATGATGCCGATTCTTTTGTGGTCTGTACTGGTCAGCCACACAGACCAGAGGGTGCCCCACACCCGAAACCAAGTCAGTAAAAAAAGAATCGCCACCGTCGCAAAAATAACGATGGAACCAGCAGTACTGGCTACGACTTCACTCACAGAAAAATTGGTGAATAATTTACTGAAAACAATAGAATCCCAGCTCAGTTTCCCCAGCCAACCATAATCCATAATGTTCATGGCTGCGCTCCCTCTGCCGCATCCTCTCCCTGACCAAACTTTTCTGTGCCAGGCTGCTGCTCCATATTGAGCGGCTTACCCGAGTGATACCGCATAACAACACTTTGGAAGAGCTGTGGATCAGTAAGCGTAAAATAGAGCGCATGTTCTGGCATTTGCGCGGTACCCAACTCTTTTTGAACCTCCACACGGGTCGTTCTCATTGCCAGGCGATTATACGTTTCACTGTCAAGCGCAATACCCCTGGCGCGAACCTGGGCCACCCAGGCCTGAAAAGCCTCTTCATTTTTTATCAGTACGTCAAATTTCTGTCCGGTAAATCCCTTGCCGGTATATTGGGTATTTTCCCCTTGAGTTTTTCCATTTTGGGTAGCGATGAAGTTGAGCTTGGTGGTCATGCCAGGCATTACATAGATCTGCCCCGCCAACGCCGCAATCCAAAAAGATTGCATCACCGTATCACTAGTCAGGATCATGGAAACCGGGGTGTGCACAGGAACCACCAGTTCGCCCACTGTGGCAATTTTTAACTCCGGATAGATAAATAACCACTTCCAATCTAACCCCACAACCTGCACAGAAATAGGCGGCACTACGCCCTCAATTTCTTCATAGGGATCCAGGCTGATAGTGGCGCGCCATAGCATAAATGAAAGGACAAAAATCACGAGAAATGGAACGCCCCACATAATGACTTCCAGCGGACCGTAGGACTCCCACTTGGGCGCATAAATACCTTTTCCTTTTTTACGTCGATATTTAATAAGAATGACTGGCACTAGTATGAACACTGGTAATATTGCCACCATGGTCAGCGCTGTGGCCCAGAAGAAGTGGGTTTTCTGCTCATGAGCGACCGGCCCCAAGGGCATCAGGAAACTTTCTGTAGCCGAGATGGACTGAGGGAATAAAAAAATGAGAAGTACTATAAAAGGAAAAATTGCCAACCCATAAGAGCGGCGATTTATCTCCCCCCACACTTGCATCCACTTTTGGAACAGCCCAATAGGGGCCTTAGCAGTCCAATCCATTGCAAAGCCTACCGACCTTAGGATTACGCAGGCACCCTCACTAGGCTACCCGCAATTCCAAATTCACCATACACGTGCTCCGCGCAATAATACGCGTCTGGTGCTGACCAGGAGCCGTTGTACGGCTCGTCTCACCAGAATAGCTGAATTAAACTCCGTCAATTCAATAGTGATAAATGGCTGATGGCGGTAAATGATATTTACTGGGGACAAAGGCGCCCTACTTCGGGGGATTTTAAAATCTCAACTTGGCACGCCTCAGAGACAGAACCAATTTCTGTATGGGGTGACTAGAAAACATTTCCCTTCATCATTTCCTGAATAATGGTTTCCACGTACTCCAAGGCGTCCCTCTCCCTGGGCCGACGTATTTCCCCCCCGACATAGTTCACCAGGAAGCTTTCAGACTGTAATGACCAGTACACCTCTTCACCCGGAGCCATATATAAGCGGGTTTCCAAAATGCTCACCTGCGAATTTGAAATATTTCTATTCAGGGGTTTAAAACTAATTAATTGAGTGACCAACAAGGTATCAAATTGATACTTCGCGAGAATATCGGCCACCTCTCCCATAGAGGGCACACTTTCGCTAGCGGCAAAATAACTCCATGACAAGGCATTCACACCGTAACGCCCCAACTGCTCGACCCACACATCCTCCAAGTGGAAGCCGACGACTGGACGGGGAATTAGTGTATATGCCAATACCAGGGTTTTTCCCAGAGGGCGCTCGGCAATCAGGGGCGAGCGCCAAGTATCCACCACAACGGTTCTCGGCGAGCTGCAGGAGAGCATGAATAGGCAAAGCAGAGTACAGAGTGCCCCCCGCCCCTCCCCACACCTTCGATTAAAACGAGATGCGGCTGGTGAACTGGGTACGCCAGACTGAACCGTAGGATCCATCCTTATCCTCGCGGGTACCATAAAGGGCCTCCACTCCAAATAACCAGTGTGGTGTTGGGGTCCAGGCCAAATTAATACTGCTGTATTGCGTCTGCCGAAATGAGAACCCTGGCTGGAAGTCAAAATTGTCCTGCTGCACCAACCCATAACTGGCAACGGTATACAGGCATGGAGTCCACCAGTGCTGATAGGCGATATACCAGGCGAGCGTTGGCATCGCCTCGAGACGATTATTGGCAAAGTCATAGGTTGCGTCAGGGGGCTCATCATCTAAAAGCCCCCCATAACCGGCGCCATAGCTCACCGAGTAAGAGGCAAAATCTGGCGCAAGCCTACTGGGCATGTCAATGACGCCGCTGACGTTAAGCCCCCAACCCGTATCCGAAACCGCCGATTGTGGCTCTCCACTGCCACGCAAATCCCTGAGGATAAAGCTTCCTTGCACATTCACCCTATCGGTCTGAGAAATCACCGCCACTACGACATCGGGCCAACGTGATACCTCCTCAGCCCTCTGAAAAACCCGATCAGTTGGCGCATCCAAAGCAACTTGCAGGGTCAGTGTTGGGTGATACTTACGACTCCAACGTACTACCGGGCGCATCAAAGCCAACAGTGAGTTGGGCCCTTCGTAGTCCAAGGTATTAGGCGAGGCGGTTAAATTACTGAACGTGGACCAGTCGAGGCCCAGCCGTAAGTCTCCGCCCAGTAAAATATCACTGACCTGGCCGTATGACTTGCGCAGACGCAGCAACGGCTCACTGACAGTCGGGTCCTGCAGGAAATCCATAGAAAATTCATTTTCGATCAGACGACCACCCCAGGGTGTTCTTGTTTTGAGTACCAACCTCGATACCTGAACGGAAACATTGGTCTGACCATCCTCCCCCTCTGCTGCGGTTCTATCACTGGTGACAATGGCACTGGTTGTAAATTCCGCCGGGCTCACAATGGCGCCAGTATCATAATTTGCATCCAGTTCGGCAAAACCACTGATTTTCAGTCGCATAGTGCTGCCAAGCACAGGGATAGACCCCGGCCAGTCTGTTGGCGCACTGGAAATAATCTCTTCAATCTCTGTTTGCCCAGCGAGTTTCGGATCGCCCTTAGCCTGGTGAGGAAGTAAAGATCCAGGCGGAATAAGCTTGCGTCCTCTTTTAATTCGATGATCCAAGTCCTGGAAGCCTACCCGACTGGACGGTTCATCAGCCTCTCGTGGCGCAGGGGGGGACGGCTTGGGTATTGGTCTCGGTGCTGGTGCTGGTGCTGGTGCTGGTGCTGGTGCTGGTGCTGGTGCTGGTGCTGGTGCTGGTGCTGGTGCTGGTGCTGGTAACTGAGGCTGTGTCGGTGCAACGAGCACCGGAGAAGTTTCAGGCGGAGCCGGTGCTCGTGGCATTGACTTGCGCAACTCTTCAACTTGTTGTCGCAGAGCTTCAAGATCCGCTTTTTGGCGTTGAATCTGGGCCTCCTGCGCCTCCAGTTGTCGCTGCTGAGCCTCGATCACCTGCACCAGCTGATCCGCTTCAACATAGACCTGGGCATTGGCGGACTGGGAGGAAATAAGCTGGATAAAAAAAACAATTACCGCTGGAGGCGCCGGAGACTGTGCCTGGATTTCCATGTCTACGTCTCGACTCTGCCTCCTGCGATGCCAACCTGTTATTAACCTGGCAGTGGGGTGTGCAAACCCTGATCGGCTTCAGGGTTTTATGTCGATCTGCGCCCCATTCACTTTCTGGCCCAGTTAATAAAAGCGAATAGGTTATACAAACAGCCTGGCCGTTTTTCTGCGAACCTATTCAGGCAAGCTTAGTTCAAGAGGAGGCGCCGCCACCACTTGTGAAAAGCTGTGCGGCTAACAAGCTAAGTAACTACTGCACTAGCCGGCGGTTATCGCCCCAGCGATATTGGCCAGGCACCCTACTGGATCGCAATGCAACCAATACCGATGAACAAAGAGCGGGCTTATTGGCGGGCAAAACGCGGAGGTAGTGCCTTTTCAACACGAGTGGAACGCTGAGGGTTAATATCCAGCCCACCCCGGCGGGTGTAGCGAGCACAGACCGTCAACTCAGAAAAATCGGCAATGGTCTGCAGGTCACAGAAAATTCGCTCAACACAATGCTCGTGAAAATCCTGGTGCTCACGGAAAGCAATAAAGTAGGCGAGCAACGCTTCGCGCTCCAGTTTTGGCCCCTTGTATTCCACCAGTACAGTGGCCCAATCCGGCTGACCGGTAACCGGGCAATTACTGCGCAACAGGTGACTATAGAGTGTCTCACTCACCATCTCACCACTTTCGTCCAGCGCAAGAAGTGCGGATTCCGGCTGGTACTGTTCCACCGCAATATCCAGCTGGTCAAGGCAGTACCCCATCGGTTTCTGCACATCCAGGGACACATCCTCCACCTCTAGAAGGGTGACACGCACGGCGGTACCCACGGCGGTACTCAGATCACGCACCAGGGTATCCCGCACCAGACGCCAGGACTCAAAGCGGCTTTGATTAAACGAGTTGAGGTATAACTTGAAAGACTTGGACTCCACCATGTAAGGGCTTTCCGCCGGAAAGCTGAAGCGCGCCACCGCCACCTGGGGCTTACCCTTGGTATTGAGCCAGGAGAGCTCGAAACCCCACCACTCATCCTCACCGAAAAATGGCAGGGCGCCGACAGAGAGCCCCAGCTGAGCGCGGGAGATGCAGCGCTGTATAGGGTGCAGCAACTCCGGGTTGTAACTCGATTCGTAAACAGTCTCCCGGCCCAGCGGGAGATTTTCCCAGTCTTCTCTGTTCATATTCAACCTCAGTGCCTCAATCGCTTGCCGTGACTCATCAGGTAGAGCCCCCAGCTGGCGAGAAGTCCAATAAATATCAAAACCCCAACAAAAGCCCAGGCCACATTGATATCGGAAACGCCCAGGATGCCATAGCGAAAAGAATTCACCATATAGAGAATCGGGTTCAGTTTCGACAGCCCCTGCCAAAAGGGCGAGAGCAGATCAATGGAGTAGAAAACACCACCCAGGTAAGTCAACGGAGTCAAAATAAAAGTCGGGATAATGGAAATCGCATCAAAACTATTGGCATAGATAGCATTGATAAAGCCCGCCAGGGAGAATAGCGTCGACGTGAGAAATACGATAGCGACCGTAACGCCCAGATTCTCGACACTAAGCGAGGTAAAAAACATCGCCACCACCGTGACGATCAGGCCGACAATCAAGCCCCGCGCCACCCCACCCAGCACGTAACCAGCCATCACCGCCCAGTTTGGCGTGGGCGACACCAGCAACTCCTCAACGCTGCGCTGAAACTTGGCGCTGTAAAAAGAGGATACGACATTGCCATAGGAGTTGGTGATCACCGACATCATGATCAACCCAGGCACCACAAACTCCATATAAGGGTAGCCGCCCATATCCCCAATACGACTACCGATAAGGGAGCCGAAAATCACGAAGTACAGGCTCATGGTGATCACCGGCGGCACCAGCGTCTGCGGCCAGATGCGCATAAAACGGCGTACCTCCCGACGGAAAATAGTGCTGAATGATATCCAGGTTAACTGACCGCTCACTAATCCAGCCCCTCTTCCTTTTCCTCGGACAACAGAGAAAGAAACAACTCCTCCAGGCGGTTGGCACGATTGCGCATACTGGTCACCGTAACCCCCTGGGCTTTGAGTTCCACAAACACCTCGGTCAGGGACTGCCCCTTCTCCACGGTGATTTCCAGGGCGTGACCATCCAACAGTCGACACTCAAACCCCGAGAGCACCGGCGCCTTACTGAGGAACTCACTGCTGTCGAGAATAAAGGTCTCCCGATTGAGGGTTTTTAACAGGGATTTGATGGAAGTGTTTTCAACAATAGTGCCTTTATCAATAATGGCAATATTGCGACACAGACTTTCGGCCTCTTCCAGGTAGTGAGTGGTGAGAATAATCGTGGTACCGCGGGCATTAATCTCCTCGAGAAAAGCCCACATGGAACGGCGCAGCTCAATATCGACCCCAGCGGTGGGCTCATCGAGGATCAACAATTTGGGTTCGTGAATCAGCGCCCGCGCAATCATCAGACGGCGCTTCATCCCCCCAGACAGCATGCGCGCCTGGGTATGCCGCTTATCCCACAGTCCTAACTGCTTCAGGTATTGCTCTGTGCGCGCCTCCGCCAACTTACGCGGCATTCCATAGAAGCCGCCCTGAGTAGCCACAATATCGAAGACTTTTTCAAACTGGCTGAAATTGAACTCCTGCGGCACCACGCCTAACAGGCGCTTGGCGGCGGGAAAATCACTATCGATGTCGACACCGAAAATCGACACGCTGCCAGCCGTCTTGCGTATCAATGAACAGATAATACCGATTGTGGTGGACTTACCCGCGCCATTAGGGCCAAGCAGGGCAAAGAAATCCCCTGGCTGCACTTGGAAGCTGATCCCCTTCAGGGCCTGGAAACCACCTTCGTAGGTTTTTTGCAGATTCTGGATAGATAGCGCGGCGGTCATCTCGAACTCCTGTCGCTAGAGGCGCTTTCAACGTGTTTGTCCGAATAATTTCAACCAGAGAGGATATGCAGCGGCAGATCCCCCATGCCGCGGAGGGCGATATTTCAGGCGCGCACTTGCTGTCCAGCAATGCCAGTGCAAGTTATAAACTTAGAAGCAATTTACCGGAAAATAAAAAAGCCGCTCGATTGAGCGGCTTTTTTATTTGGAGCGGGAAACCGGGTTCGAACCGGCGACCTCAACCTTGGCAAGGTTGCGCTCTACCAACTGAGCTATTCCC
>NZ_CANMKV010000062.1 GCF_947498635.1 uncultured Microbulbifer sp.
GCAGCAGATATTACCTTCAGCTGACCGTTCTTTTCCAGGTGATTAACTGATGCACTTCAGAGTTGAATGCAGGAAATGATTACAATACAGTCTATATCAATTTTGATCGTTATCCAGAGTCCGAACAGCTACAGAAACACTGTGAGGGCATAGAGAATACTATTCGTGATAGTGGAGCTCGAAATCTGGTGATAGATTTTCGTGGTAACCCCGGAGGTGACTTCTATACTGGTTTAGCACTCTCTGCCTGTATCCAGGGGCTCGATCAATTAGACTGGCGCCAGGGTATATTCGTGATGATGGACTCAGGTACCCAGTCAGCAGCGATGTGTAATACAGCACAATATCAACAAATCCTTAATGCTACTTTGGTAGGAAGCCCCACAGGGGCAGACCCCAATATTGCCTCTGAAGCTAACTACTTCAGGCTAAAAAATTCCAAACGTAGTGTAAGTATTTCCAAGCGATACTATGGTTTTATAGAATCGCCTAGCGATGCTCTCTATCCTGATTTAACCATGACAACCAGCTGGGAAGACTACAAGGAGGGAAGAGACGGAGCACTGTTACAATTATTGAATTTTATCCGGGATAAGGATCGTGAAAGTATAATGACTGCACTGTAAGCAGAATTTAGGGCCGCATATAATTCATGTAATTACTCAAGGTGCCGCATTAAAACTGCAGAAAGACAGCTGTAGTTCTACATGAATTTGAAAAAACATCAACTCTAATTTTTTCCTTCGATATTGATTCCAGCTCTTGTTATATCGGCGCATCGGTTTAGCTTGGAGTGGGGTTAGAGTAGATGTACCTTTATTTTATTGCCGGATATATTGGAAATGTGGCACAGTAGAAAGAGTCATAGTAAAAAAATTGAGTGACGATAAGTGATAAAGCCTATTATTACTAGTATTCTTAGGTCTATTTCCAGAGAAATTAAATAATGAACGCCTTTAGTGGTTCGTTAGTCTTCCAGCCCATGAGCTTTGCGTAACCTGGCTCTGTCCTCTTCCGCTTGCCCCATTCCTTTTCTCATTGACTCGGGTACTTCTTCTGTGGGTAAGACGAGATCCGAATCTACTGGCCATTCGGTTAGAAGTTCAGGCTTGTATCCCTTTGGGTAATAGAGATCTGGATTTACTTCGAGGTCGCGTATTTCCTGTTGCTGAATATCTTTACGCGCTTTGCGCGGGTGCGGTATCACAAAATCTTTACCGCTGGACATATCAAATTGTGGAGCACGGTTATTGGGATAGTCGGGTAGTATGCCCTCACGTACCCAGGCTTGCTGTGGGGTGATATTGACCACTATCCCATCCGGTGCCCCAAAGTGATAGGGGCCCTTCCAAAACTCCCGTATCTGGGCGACAGTTTCCTCATTCAAATAAGGGTCGAAGGGCATATGGGTTGTCATAAATAATATGGGCTTTATTTGATTGGCAAGCCATCCAGCGGCGTACCCCGGCGTATGATGGGTGTCGACGGTATAGCGTGCGAGAAAAGGCGGCACCCCCTGTACCTTCGAACTTAGACCGAGCAGCTCTGTCTGTACCTCGGTGACATAGAGATCACAGCCCTTTGCATATTTAAGGTCGAGCTTGGAGGGGCGGCCGTCCCCGGTCCAGACAAAGCATAGATTTTCACCGTCGGGTGTTTTCCAATCGAGTCGGTAAGCAGAGGCGCCATCTTTGGCATGGCTTCGGCGCCAATGACGAACAGTCGCGCCATCCTTGTCATAAATAACACCGCCGTCATCCTTATAATCGAACTCGACTACACGAATCTGGTTTCCTGCGGGAAATACATCGAAAGCATCGGTATGCCAGTTCAGCATCTTCAGCATGCCGTCCACCATCCATTTGGTGCCATATTCCTCACTGGATCCGGAGGGTCCATATACAGTTAAAGGTTCGTGCCAGCGCCCATTCCAGCCACCAAATTTATACAAGTAGGGCAGTGAACCAAAGTGATCGACATGCAAGTGCGTGATAAAGACTTTGGTGAGTTCGTTCAATGCCAGTCCGGCGGCTGAATAATTTGCGATGGAACCTTCGCCTAAATCAAAGATAAAGTTATCCCCATTGCCCAACTCAACAAATATGCTGGTATTTGCCTGTCCTGGTCGAATAACCGGGGATGTCCCCATAAATGTTACGCGCATTTCATTTGGCTGTAATTTTTCTGTGCGTGGAAACCAATTGGCGGCAGAAATCATATGTTCCATAGGCTCAATACCCTGGAACATCAGGCCCTCTTTCCACAGCTGCTTTTCGCCCGTTGGGTTATTTACTCCGCCAGACAGTACTCGCCTGATTTCCTCTTCGCTGGAATACAATTTGCCTTTTTTCTGTTTGAGTTTTTCGATATCAATAGTATTGAAGTCAAACTGCTGGTAACCCTTGTGTGAATGGGTAGGGTGCAATCCGGAATGATCATTGGGGTTGCCAGACAAATAGTCTTTGATCTGACTCTCTGTTGGTGGATTTACAGTAGGGGACTCAGCATGTGAGTGGGCTGCAAACACTGTGAGGATGTATAAGGTCGCACGGATGTGCTGATTCATAGTGCTTTCCAAACTGATGAAGAGGCCATGACGCTGTGATTGATGCCCAAGTATGGGTGAACTACAGAGGTGGGGTGAGTATAAATACGCTTAACGGTAATGACTTTATCGCAAATCATTCAGCTTTAGACCCATTGAATAGGATGGCTTGGTAATTCTTGGTGTTAGAAATTTAAGCGTTACTAGGGAAAACTATTTGAAGGGGAACACTGGGCAGCGGATACAGTTTTTATAAGCTATATCCGTGCAGATCGTGGCAAAGGATTTATGGCATTAGGTTTAGGATAAATCGAAGTGTGTGACAACTCCCGTATAGAGTGTGGCAGGTTCTATACGGAGAGTTCTTCAGGCAAATAGCTTGAGTTTGTTACCACTCCACACAAATCTTTCCAAAGTGTGAGCCACTGGTCTGGTACTCGAAGGCCTTAGCCAATTCACTGAATGGCAGGGTCTTATCAATAATCGGATGAATCGCGTTGGTCTCTAGCGCCGCCACATAGTCTTGCTGTTCTCGGCGATTGCCCACAACTAATCCTTGTAGACGAGCCTGTTTTCCCATCAGCAGAGCTGTTGGAATCTCTCCCTCTCTACCAGTTAAAACACCAATCAGTGAAATGTGTCCACCGACCCGGATTGATTGAATCGATTGTTCCAGAGTGGCTGGTCCTCCCAACTCAATAATATGATCAACCCCTTTGCCTTGGGTCAACTCGAGCGCTTTTTCTGACCACTGTGTATGGGTCTTGTAGTTGATACCGTGCGTAGCCCCTAATTTACTGGCGCGTTCGAGCTTTTCATCCGATGACGATGTCACAATTACTTTGGCGCCCAACATATTGGCGATTTGAATCACTGCAATAGATACCCCACCGGTGCCCAGCGTTAAAATGCAGTCCCCCGGTTTTACTTTGCCGTCACTTACCAATGCGCGCCAAGCGGTGAGGCCCGCCGTGGTGATCGTGGCGGATTCGGTATGGCTCCACCCCTTGGGGGCCAGGGTAAATGCGGTGACATCGCGCACAACATATTGCGCGGCCATCCCATCGATACCATCACCGGGAGTATTGGCAAACCCCCAAACGCTATGGTTTGCAGGCCCCGCCTGCCATTGGGGGAAAAAGCAGGACACTACAGAATCCCCCACTTTAAATTCAGTTACTCCCTCACCAACGGCTTCTACTGTGCCGGCACCATCGGACATCAGAATACGACCACTTTCTGTGGGTATGCTGCCATTGGCTACCAGTAGATCATGGAAGTTGAGAGAGGACGCGCCTATAGCCACCCGAATCTGCCCAGGCCCCGGTTCACCGGGATCAGGAATATCGCTCAGCGAAATGTGATCCAGTCCACCGGGTGCTTTCAGTGTCAGTGCTTTCATGATTCTTCTCCTTAGATATTGGTTGCCGCTGTTATTAATTACTGCGATCACCCGCTGCCATTGATCATAGTTTCAGAGCGAAAAATTGTTAGTTTCAGTAAAACTTATTTACCAAGTATTGTGAATAACCAGCAAATCGACCCGAGATCTAATTAAGCAAGCAAAGATAAACGGGTGAGCTTTGAAGCTCTAGAGCTCAGGTTGCAGCAAGGAACGTTTGTATTTGTGAAAACTGATCTTTGCATTCATTTGCTTACAAAGAGGTAGTAACGCTTAGTGGAACTTTAGCGATTAACGGTAGAGGAGACAGGAAGAAAGGGTGGGCGGTACTATTTTTAGAGTAAATTCAATTCTGAAAAAGTAGAGAAGATGGTGGGCCCTCCGGGACTTGAACCCAGGACCTGCCGATTATGAGTCGGATGCTCTAACCAACTGAGCTAAGGGCCCACACATGGCTTGCGGAGATCACTGCAAGCGGTTGGGGAAAGTACAAGATTTTTCCTTTCAAATCAATGCCTTTGTTAAAGGGATTACTCTCCATCAACGCATCTCAAATATCGTGACTCGATCATAGTTTTTGCAGGTTGCCGATTAGTACACTTATTAATCAATAGCTGGCTAAGAAATGGTGGTGCCTTCGCCGAATGGTACGGCTGTACAATTTATTGGGCTTAATTGGTACACATGTTCAGCTTGATAATAGCGAGAGGCGGGGCCTCCCATTTAGAGTATTGTGTGGATTAGATTGGTAGCTTGGGGATTACGATACAGCCCCAAACGATAAACCACATTATCAAGGCCACTGCGACGGCGGCAGAGCCGGTGTCTTTGGCGATCTTGGCCAGTGGGTGCTTCTCCGCTCCTATGCGATCTACGGTGGCTTCAATGGCGCTGTTGATCAGTTCCAGAGGCAGTACCACTAGGCTAACGGCTATCAGTACGGCGCGCTCGGCCGGTGTGTCTCCTATCCATAGGGCAAAAGGGACAAAGAATAGAGCGAGGATGACTTCAATGCGGAAGGCTTCCTCGTTGCGCCAGGCTGCGCTGAGGCCCTGACTTGAGTATTTGGCGGCGGCAATCAGGCGGGCGACGCCTTTCTTACCGGGTTTGTTGGCGACTTCTTCTTGCACCGTCGTGCTCTCCTGCCATTCGTAGGCCCTCGCGGGCAGTCATGATTGTGTCACATAAAAAAGCCCGGTCGAGCCGGGCTTTTTTGTTGGTGCTTACTCGTCGAGGAAGCTCCGCAGGTGTTCCGATCGGGATGGATGCCGCAGCTTGCGCAGCGCTTTGGCCTCGATCTGACGGATACGTTCGCGGGTTACGTCAAACTGTTTGCCCACCTCTTCCAGGGTGTGGTCGGTATTCATGTCGATGCCGAAGCGCATACGCAGTACCTTGGCTTCACGCGCGGTCAGGCCGGAAAGCACGGAGCGGGTGGCGTCGTGCAGGCCGGTCTGGGTAGCGGTATCTACCGGGGAGGACTGGTTCTGGTCTTCGATAAAGTCACCCAGGTGTGAGTCTTCATCGTCACCGATAGGCGTCTCCATGGAGATGGGCTCTTTGGCGATCTTGAGGACTTTGCGCACCTTGTCTTCCGGCATTTCCATACGCTCACCCAGCTCTTCTGGAGTGGGCTCGCGCCCCATCTCTTGAAGCATCTGGCGGCTGATGCGATTGAGCTTGTTGATAGTCTCTATCATATGCACCGGAATACGGATGGTGCGCGCCTGGTCTGCGATGGAACGGGTGATAGCCTGGCGAATCCACCAAGTGGCATAGGTGGAGAACTTGTAGCCGCGACGGTATTCGAACTTATCTACCGCCTTCATTAGGCCAATGTTGCCCTCCTGGATCAGGTCCAGGAACTGCAGGCCGCGGTTGGTGTACTTCTTGGCGATGGAGATTACCAAACGCAGGTTGGCTTCCACCATTTCCTTCTTGGCGCGGCGAGAGCGGGCCTCACCGATGGACATACGGCGGTTGATCTCTTTGATCTGACCGACATCCAGGCCGGAACGCTCTTGGCATTGGGCCAGTTTACGCTGTGCACGCACGATGTCGTCTACCACATGGCGCAGGGCATCGGAGTAGTCGCGCTTCTTTTTAATGATCGCTGGAATCCAATCTTCATTGGTTTCGTTGCCGGGGAATTCCTTGATAAAGGTCTTGCGCGGCATACGTGCACGCTTGATGCACAGATTCATGGTGATGCGCTCTTGTCTGCGCACACTGTCCAAGATATTGCGCACTTCACCGTAGAGCGGATCGAACTGGCGCGGGGCCAGCTTGAAATAACGGAATACTTCGGCGACGGCTTCGAGGGCTTCACCGGCTTCTTTAGAGTCACGGCCGTGGGCGGCGATCGCCTCATCGGCCGCGCTCTGAGCGGCGATGAGCGCATTCATGCGCTGGGCGAGTTCCTCGGGATCGAGGCCGCCGACGTTCTCTTCCTCTTCGTCGGTGGAGGAGTCGTCTGAATCGTCGTCTGAGTCATCGTCGCTATTGGAAGAATCGCTGCTGCTGGCACTGGCCTCTGCAGCTTGACCGGCCTGAGCTCCGGGTGGGACGTCTTCGGCGGGGTCGAGCCAGCCGGAGATCACGTCGGGCACGCGGCGCTCTTCCTTCTCGATCAGCGCGTACTCGTCGATGATCTGTTTTACGGCGCCAGGCCAGTAGGCGAGAGCGGCCATGAGTTCGCGCAGCCCCTCTTCGATACGCTTGGCAATGGCGATTTCGCCCTCGCGCGTGAGCAACTCTACGGTGCCCATTTCGCGCATATACATGCGTACCGGATCGGTAGTGCGGCCTACATCGGACTCTACCGCAGCCAGTGCGGCAGCGGCTTCGGCGGCGGCGATTTCGTCGGCGGAACTGTCACCCTCGGCCATCAACAACTCTTCGGCATCGGGTGCGCTTTCGAACACCTTGATACCCATGTCGTTGATCATGCCAATAATGTCTTCCACCTGATCGGGATCAGAAATATCTTCCGGGAGGTGGTCATTTACCTCGGCATAGGTGAGATAGCCCTGCTCTTTACCGCGGGCGATCAACTCCTTGATGCGGGAGGTTTGTTGCTGGGTTTTGTCGGTCATGCACAACCCTGAATTCTGGGGATGAAAATACGGGACAAAGACTGGGGATTATAGCGTATTTGCACTAGCAATAACCACTGTAGCTGTCAAGCGACGGCTATGGTGCGAAGTTTAGGGTGCTGGGGTTCCCGATCCCGCCCGGCGGGGTGAGTGAATATAGTGATGAGCCCGCAGTTTTCAAGGGGTTAATGCAGATTAATTGTCTTTTCTGCGCCAGTTGGCTAATAGCGCCAGCTGTTCTTCCTGGCTCAGTGGGGTTGCGCCTTTCAATTGGGCGAGCAGATCGCGCTTGCGCTGTTTGTCATCGGACTTCTGCAGGTGTCGCAGGCAGTCGCTAAATTCCGCCTGGGGGTCATATTCCAGATTGCTGTCCCCTTGGGCCAAGTGGCGCACACCGGATACCAGGGGGGATATCGCGAGTTTTGCCAGAATGTCACTGGATTCCGCGCCATGGTGGGCGCGCCAGTGTCCGATCAACTGGCGGAAATTCAGTTGTGGGCGGCTCTTAAAGAGCTCTACCAGTTGCGCAAAGAGCACTAGGTCGGGATTACCGGTGGCGCGAAAGTGTTGTAGATCCTCAATCTGCGCGGCCAGTTCGGGGTGGTGCAAGATTAGGGCGACCAGCATGCGCTCGGGCGGCAGGCGATATTGACCACTGCGGCGGGGATTATCCGCCAGGGGCGGTAGGGGCTCTGGGTAGGGGGCACCCTCTCGGGGCCAGGGCTCCGGCGGCGTGCGGTGTTGCAGCTCCTCGCTGAAATCGGAGTGAGGCTTGGCTGCGGGATTTGCAACTGTCGGTTGGGACTGGGGCCGCTGCACCTGGGCGGCGGTACGGGCCTTCTCTGCGCGGATCACCTCTTGCAGGGTGTCTTTATCGAGTCCGGTGCGCGAGGCCAGCTGCTGCAACATAAGTTGGCGGTAGACGCCTGCGGGGAGCAGATCGAGCAGTGGTGCCGCCAGTTTGGACAGGCGCGCGCGGCCGTCCATGGTCTGCAAGTTGATGTCCTCGCTGAGCAGGTCGAAGAGGAAGTCCTCTAGCGGCAGGGATTGCTCTTCGATCAATTGCTGGAAGCGCTCTCCGCCCAGCTGGCGTACCAGGGTATCGGGGTCCTCACCCTCGGGCAGTAGTAAGAAGCGCAGGCTGCGGCCGTCCTGCATGTTTGGCAGGGCGGATTCCAAGGCGCGGCGCGCGGCGGCGCGGCCGGCGCGATCGCCATCAAAGCAGAACAATAGCTCGGAAGTGTGGCGGAAGGCCAGTTGAATATGATCTTCGCCACAGGCGGTGCCCAGTGTGGCGACGGCGCAGCGGATATCGAACTGGGCCAGGGCCACCACATCCATGTACCCCTCAACCACGATCAGCCGCTCTAGGTTGCGGTTGGCCTGGCGGGCTTCCCACAGGCCGTAGAGCTCGCGGCTCTTGTGGAATATCGGCGTTTCCGGGGAATTCAGGTACTTGGGCTTCTCGTCCCCCAGTACCCGGCCACCAAAAGCAATAGTGCGGCCGCGCTGGTCGCGGATAGGGAAAATAATGCGATTGCGAAAGCGATCGTAGTGGTGGCGCCCGCCGGACTTGGTGCTGCCGTCACTGTCCTGGCGACGGATGGCGAGACCGGCCTGTTCCAGTTGATCGGCTTTTTCACTGGTGTCTGCGAGGGCATTCAGCAGGTTGTCCCAGCCCGGCGGGGCCAGACCTATGTCAAAGTCCCGCGCGATCTCCCCGGATAGGCCGCGATTGCGCAGATAGGCCACGGCGTTGCCAGCAGCGGGGTGGCTGCGAAGCTGCGCGCGGTAGAACTCGGCGGCTTTTTCTGTGAGCTGGTAGAGGGATTGGCTTTCCCGCTGGCGCTTCTCCTGCCCCGGCGCCAGTTGTTCGCGGGGGACTTCCAGGCCGCGGGTGGCGGCTAGCTTTTCCACCGCCTCGGGAAATGGCAGCCGGTCGTATTCCATCAGGAAGCCAATGGCGTTGCCATTGGCGCCACAGCCAAAGCAGTAGTAGAACTGCTTATCCGGGCTTACCGTGAAGGACGGGGTTTTCTCGTCGTGAAAGGGGCAGCAGGCGGAGTAGTTTTTGCCTGTTTTGCGCAACTTGACCCGGCTATCCACCAGCTCGACGATATCTGCCCGCGCGAGCAGATCGTCGATAAAGTGCTGAGGAATCTTGCTGGACATAGTGCTCCGTGATCGAGTTGGGCGTTAGGCCAGCTGGGCCTTGACCAGTTTGCTCACCGCGCCCATATCCGCGCGCCCCTGTACCTGGGGCTTAACCTGAGCGATCACCTTGCCCATGTCGGCCATGCTGCTGGCGCCCGTGCTCTGAACGGCGGAGGCGACGATCTGGCTGATCTCCGCTTCGCTTAGCTGTTTGGGCAGAAACTCCTGGATAACCTCAATCTCGGCCCGCTCCACCGCTGCCAGCTCGTCACGTCCGGCCTTTTCAAACTGGGTGATGGAGTCGCGACGCTGCTTGGTCATCTTGTCCAGCAGGGCGAGGATGCGGGCATCGTCCAGGTCGATGCGCTCGTCTACCTCAATCCGCTTGATCTCGGCATTGATCAGACGCAGGGTGGCCAGGCGCTCTTTTGCTCGCGCTTTCATTGCATCTTTAGTGGCCTGAGTCAGGGTGTCCTTGAGGGTGCTCATAGTGAGTGTTCCGGGATTGGCGTTGATTGTGAGGTTTGGGCGCTAAGGATAGCGCGTCTGCCGCGCGGGGAGAATGCGATTGGCACAACGAAAAACGGCGCGCGAGTAAAACTCGCACGCCGTTTTGGGTACCGCTACGGGGCTGAGCCCGTCCGGCTGCCTCGCTGCGACAGGCTTAATGCTGCCGGCGGCTCTTAGTAGAGGCGCTGGAACTTGCGGTTTTCGCGCTGCAGCTTCTTGGCGTGGCGCTTAACGGCGGCAGCAGCTTTGCGCTTACGTACAGCAGTGGGCTTTTCGTAGAACTCGCGACGACGTACTTCGGACAGTACGCCTGCTTTTTCACAGGAGCGCTTGAAACGGCGCAGGGCAATATCGAAAGGTTCGTTGTCTTTAAGTCGTACTGAGGGCATTAGGATACCTGTTAAAATTCGTTTCTCTCGGCCATTCCGGCAATGCTCTCGCAGTTGCATCCGGTGGCCGGTTCACAGCGAGGGCGCAAATTCTAAACACTCCGCTACGGGATCGCAACCTTATTTTCCAGTATGATAACGGCCCTCGAAGCAGTTACGAGAATGAAATCAAGTGCGCGTCCTCGGTATAGAAACTTCCTGCGATGAAACTGGCGTCGCTATCTACGATTCAGAGTCCGGCCTGCTAGGCCATGCCCTGTTCAGTCAGGTGGACTTGCACGCCGATTACGGTGGTGTGGTGCCTGAGCTGGCAAGCCGTGATCATGTACGCAAACTGCTGCCCCTGGTGCGCCAGGTTATGGCCAAAACGCATACCAGGCCCTCTGATCTGGATGGTGTGGCTTATACCGCAGGGCCAGGCTTGGTAGGGGCCTTGATGGTAGGGGCCTGCGCCGGTCGCGCCCTGGCGTATGGCTGGGGTATTCCCGCGGTGGCGGTACACCATATGGAAGGCCATCTATTGGCACCGATGTTGGAGGAGAATCCTCCCGCCTTCCCTTTTGTGGCTCTATTAGTCTCCGGAGGCCATACCCAGCTAGTGGAAGTGCGTGGCCTCGGCGACTACGAGCTGATGGGGGAGTCTCTGGATGATGCGGCGGGTGAAGCCTTTGACAAGGCGGCCAAGATGCTCGACCTGGATTACCCCGGCGGTCCACGGCTGGCAGCCTTGGCCGAGAAAGGTGACCCCAAGCGCTTTACCTTCCCGCGCCCGATGACGGATCGGCCGGGGCTGGATTTCAGTTTCTCAGGTCTGAAAACCTACACCCTGACCACGGTGCGCAAGCACGCCCTTGAAGATGGTCTACCGGATGAGCAGAGCTGTGCGGATATTGCGGCGGCCTTCCAAGAGGCGGTGGTGGACACCTTGGTGATTAAATGTCGTCGCGCGATTGAGACATCCGGCTACAAAACACTGGTGATTGCCGGTGGGGTTTCTGCAAATAAACGATTGCGCGAGCGTCTGGAAACGGGCCTAAGTAAGGACGGCGCCAGCGTTTACTATCCGCGCCATGAATTTTGTACGGATAATGGTGCCATGATCGCCTATGCCGGTAGCTTGCGCTTGAAGGCTGGAGAGCAAAGCGACCTGGCTGTGGATGTGCGCCCGCGCTGGCCGATGACCGAACTGCCCAAGACGGAACGTTAAAAAATCGCAGGGACATCCTGGCAGTAAAAAGAAAAGAGCCGATAGATGGATATTGTTTATATACGGGATTTAAAGGTGGATACCATTATCGGTATCTACGATTGGGAACGGGAAGTACGCCAGACCGTCAGCCTTGATTTGGAGATGGCTTTCGATATCAGCGAGGCGGCGCGTACAGATAATATCGAATACACGCTCAACTATAAGGCGGTGGCCAAGCGGCTGATTGCTTTTATTGAGAGCAGCGAGTTTCTGTTGGTGGAGACTATGGCGGAACGGGCTGCGGCAATTGTCAGGGAAGAGTTTTCTGTGAGCTGGTTGCGACTGCGTTTGTCTAAACCCGGCGCGGTCAGAGGGTCCAGGGATGTGGGTGTCATTATCGAGCGCGGCGAAAGGCCGGCAAAAGGAGCAGCAGCGATGTCTGCGGGAGTGTAAACGTGGCTCAGGTGTATCTCAGCCTCGGTAGTAATATCAATCGCGCGCAATATATCCGCGCAGCGCTGGACGCCCTCGCCGGGCAGTTTGGTGACTTGCAGGTATCTCGTGTCTTCGAAAGTGAAGCGGTAGGATTCCTTGGGGATAATTTTTACAACTTGGTAGTGGGGCTGCATACAGATTTGCCGGTTGGGCAGTTGGCCCTTTGTTTACGCGGAATCGAAGACGCCAATGGTCGCCTGCGCTCAGGGCCCATGTTCAGCGCCCGCACCTTGGATATTGATATCCTCACTTACGATAATCTCACTGGTGCTATCGACGGAGTAAAGTTACCCCGCGGTGAGATTGTAAAAAATGCCTTTGTTTTACAGCCTCTGGCAGAGATTGCTCCAGAAGTATTGCATCCGGTCGAGCAGAAAACTTACCGTCAGCTGTGGGATGAGTACGACCAGGCTTCGCAAAAACTGTGGCCGGTAGAATTTAATTGGCCGTGATTGCGCGCTTCCCTTCGTACCAAAAAAGCAGCCGAAGGGCTGCTTTTTTGGTTTCTGGAGGGGCATAAACCCTTTCATCTACTGGAGCCATCCGGCAACAGTATCAATATAGCCTGCTGGCAAAATATGGTTCCCGGCGAAGATCCTATGCCGTTTACTGTTTGCATTTATAAGTTCAAACAGCTCTCTGTTTTGTTCTTCTGTTGCATATTCATCGCTATCGGCGGTGATTATTAACCCGGCGATCCTATAGTTCTATATAATATCCAAATGGATATTATTGATGCAAGAAAATTACCCGCTTCC
>NZ_CANMKV010000063.1 GCF_947498635.1 uncultured Microbulbifer sp.
TTACAAAAGAAACCTGCGCGTGTAGCATCCTACTTCCGGCATGAATCGATTAAATATGCAGCATAATGGAACTATTTATCCGCCGGGTTAATAGTAGCTCTGGGTGAGGATAGCGGCGCCACCGGTATCAATGGTGGCTAGCAGGATAATTCAGGAACCAATAGCGGGGCGGTTTATATCTTTACCCACAGTGAAAATGGCTGGCAGCAGCAAGCTTACCTAAAAGCCAGCAATACAGATGAATATGATTATTTTGTTAATGTCAGCCTCAGCGGTAATGGACAGACCCTCGCAGTAGGAACTAGTTGGGAGGATAGTGCTAGCACGGGCATCGACGGTGACCAACAGGATAATTCCGCCTCAGCTAGCGGCGCTGTGTATATCTATTAGCACCTTAGCGGCCATGAAACTGGATTTATAGCTTAAAGCGTAATTTAAAAACTCACTGCCCGGACTTAAAAAGCCCCCAACTAACAACGGGGGCTTTTTTATTGGATGCATTTCACTAATTCGTTTTACTTTTCCCTATCCGACCAAACCGCGAACTCATTGCCACTAGGCTCGGTAAAATGAAAACGTCGACCGCCGGGAAAGGAGAAAACCGGCTTCACCACGGTACCACCGCAGCGCTCGACTTTTTGCAAAGTATCTTCTAAATCAGAGCTGTATAAAACTACCAGCGCTGCGCCGTTTGCGGGTTTACTCTGCTGCTCGGCGAGGAAGAATCCACCATCGAGGCCTGCATTAGAGAACGCCGTATATTCTGGACCGTAGTCTGTAAACTCCCAGGCGAAAGCCTCGGCAAAAAAAGCCTTGGTTTTCTCTAAACTACTGGATGGAAATTCCACATAGTTGATTTTTTCATGTGTAGGCATTCTGGTCCCTCCCCTATAATATGCCTTTGTGGCTTTAGGTTATTCTGGGTTTTTCCGGGGTATCTACTAGCCGAAAGCTGCCATTGGCTATCGCCAGGGGGTGGTCATTATGCACAATCACGGCCCGATCCATCATCAGATCAAAATCCAACATGGCATACAGAACCACCCCACGCCTGCCTTGATAAATCTCCGGCCAATAAATCAATGTGGCCATACGCACTCCCAGAGGCTCGTAGCAATAACGGGCTTCCCCCAAATGCTTTCCAGGGGAAGTGATATAACAACTGGTCTCTGTTTCGTAACTGACAATATGGGTGGAAAGGTCGGGAAAATCTCCCTGCCTGGAGTAATGAGTGCCAGTCCACTCCAGGCTCAGCCCCTTAAGGTTTTCGAATGTTCTCGACATAAAATTCATATTCCCCATTAATCCTGTAGTCCCAGTATGGTCGCAAATAACAGAGGTGGAGCTCAGAGGTCATTTTGGGGGAAATGTGAAAAACAGCGACGAGCAAAAAAAAGACCGCACCACCAGGGTGCGGCCACTCGCTTCTAGGGAAAAGCTACATGCTTGTAAAACACCGGCACTGCCCAGCTGGAACCAAAAACCTGCTGAGCAATATTCCGAATATTTATTATTAGTTAAAAATCAAAATAATTCAGCGTGGCAAAGAAATATTTACTTCTTGAGAAACACTATCCTCAGCGCCTTCGCTATCACTCACAGTGAGCGTAATTTCGTATTTGCCGGTTTGCGCGTAACGGTGTAACGCCCAGCGCCCACGACGCTGCACTCCATCCCCGAAACCCCACTGATATTGCAGTTTGTTATCTCCGCTGTACTGGCTGCGATCTTCCACCAAAATCCAGCGGAAAAAACGATGCAGTTTGAATTTAGCTTGCAGTGAAGCCAGATCTTCTTTTACTTCAACGATCTGCTCCTGTATGGATCGCACACCGCGGTCGTCTTCCACCTGAAGCCGTACCAAATAGCTACCTGCAATATCGAAGCTGTGGCCGGGATTCTGTTCGGTACTACTTGCGCCATCGCCAAAATCCCAAAACCAACTCACCAGCTCCCCGTCCATATCGCGGCTGTTGTCGATAAAGCTGACCAGCAACCCTTCGGATTCCCAGCGGAATTCTGCCGTCGGCGCCAGGTTACCTGCACCCAGATCCAGCTCAACGATTAAGGGATCGTGATCGGATGCGCGGTAAGGGCCGGTGGAATAGAGATTTTCCTGCTGCTCCGCACTCTTGTATTCAGTGTTGTAGTCGAGCACACGCGGTTCATCAGCATTGATATGCCAATCCACCGCGGCAGTAACTAACGGAGCCAGCGAAGGACTGGCAAGGGCGTGATCGAGGTAGCCAGACTGGCCGTTATAGACATAGGAGTAAGCCTTACCGGCACCATACCATTCGAGTAGGTCGGTGTAACCGGCCCCCTTCAAGACGCTAATGGGGTTTTCCATGGCGTAGCTGTTGAGGTCGCCCAGCACTAGTATGCGGTCGATTCCAGTTCCAGTGGGATCACCATCAACCCAGCTCACCAGGGCATCCGCAGCCTGGGTTCGTAGGGCATTCCAACACCCCTGGCCATCACCCTGGTCGCCATTCAGACTGCCATCATTTGGGCAGCTGCCCTTGGATTTAAAGTGATTAACCACCACGGCGAGCTCTTCGCCAGAGGAGAGTTCGGCAAATGCCTGCAGCAGCGGCTGGCGGTTGCCAAGATCGAAGGGGTAATCCTGCAAGGTAACGGTGCTACCGATTGGCATAACACGGTCGCTTCGGTAAATCATGCCCACAGCGATTTCATCATCGCCGAGTTGGGTAAGGTCCGGTTGCACAAACTGGTAGCTCTGCCCGGAGGTTGAGCTGTTCAGTCCATTAATCAAGTCCTGTATGGCGCTGTCCGTGCCATAGCCATCGTTCTCAATTTCCATCAGGCCGACAATATCCGCATCCATACGCAGAATTGCGGAAATAATTTTTGCTCTCTGACGCTCGAATTCTTCCAGAGTATCGGCACCACGCGCAGTGGGGAAACCACCCCCATTGCCATCGCCATTGAAATAATTCAGCACGTTAAAACTGGCTACGCGCAGACTGCCATCACCCGGCAAAATCGGCGCTTCATCGCGAAAATTGACCGGGCTAAATTGTGGTACTTCCACCGGGTGCACACGGTAGGCGCCGAAGCCATAGCCCATAACACCGGTCAGCCCTTGTAGGGTGTCGCCGCTGCGCAGGGTATTGGAAGCGCTGAGCACTGACGCCGGATAGGGCATTTCCTCAGGGTTTTGTACGGTGGAGCCATCGTCCAGAATAATCTGGTTGAGCGCGTTGGCTTCCACCTGTGCCGCTGCCGCTGCGCCGGGCCTGTTATTGTGGGTGGGAATATACAGGCGGCCATTGGACAAAATTACTTCGCCATAGCGGCCCAGATTGTAATGGCCGTTGACGGTGAGACTCTGCGAGAATTCAACCAGCATCCCTTCGAGTTGCTCCTGCTCTTCTGCTGAGCTAAATGGCATCTGCACATTGGCCGCCGTTACCTGGTAACCACTGCCGCAAATGCTGACGCCATCCACCTGATTCAGTTCGGTGAACTCGTAAAACTCATCGACAATACCGCCAACACGCACTAGGTCCCCAACCTGTACATCCACACCGAAGGCATTATCATGGATAAACAGCCCCTCGGAAGTGGTATCCAGTCCATCCTGATCGCCATCTTCTTCTTGCAGGAAGAAACCGGCAAGGCCGGTATTGGGGTCCTGGAAATTACCGACGACCACCGCTTCAATTTCGTGGCGCTCCCCTTCGAATGCACTTGCCGATCCACCGCCCTGTACTTGGCTAATTAATGTGGCGGCATCACCACAGGCGCCCAGCTCAACACCGCCATGGTCATCGCCGCCACCATTACCGCCATCGTCAGCGCCGTGCCAACCGAGATGGGCAAAACTATTCAGGCCCGAGCTGGTCCATTCCTGAGCGGGATCGAAGGCACTGCTGCCATCGCTGCGGCCAACACCTACATCCAGATTGCGCACCAGTGTTTGATTTTGTGTGCCGAGACTGCTATTGCCCCACTGGCTTCCGGGGTCTGTGCCGATCTGGCCGATCACATCGACAAAACCACTGGGGCCTACCAGCGCTACGGCATCATCGCCATTAAACAGGCCACTGGTGTAAACCTGGTCGGCCTGATCCAGTAGCGCCGTATCGGCACTGCCGTGGGCCAAGACAAATACCGCACCGCTCTGCAGAGAGCCACTCAGAGCAATATTCGCAGAGACGCTATCGGCTCCATTGAAAAAAAGCTGGATAGCGTAATCGCTCAAATCAATCGCAGTTTCTCTGCCATTAAAAATTTCTAACGCTTTATTATTACCGCTGCCCTCAATGTACTCCGAGATAATGAGATCGCTGGCTTGGACCTCTGCAGCCATTAGTGGAAGACCCAGGGCTGCCAGAGCAGCCAAGCCAAATTCTTTCATTGTCTTATTTCCCAGTTACCCGATTCGGATTAAGCGGCAGAAAGAGTGGCGGGAAATTCCTAAATTTCGATGAAAAAAATATGAAGTTTATGTTTCAGTAGCTCTATTTGGCGACTCACCTACAATTGGCTTTCAAACTGAGTGCGGGCTATCAACCCCCCGCACCCCGAAAAAACTATCAAGCCGCTATTTGCATTTATCCCGCGACGATATATAGTCATTTATATAATCACTTATATAAAAACCTGAGCATGCACTACAGCCAATTGGGAACTCGCCTCAGGCACTTGCTTGAGCTACTGGATGGCGACGTCAGTAAATGCTATAGCGCCTGCGGCCTCGAGCATTACAAACCGCGCTATACACCGGTAATGCGCGCACTCATGCATAAGCGGGACGTCACGATCGGCGAGATTGTAGCCAGTGCACGATTGTCCCAACCTGCCGTTAGCCAGACCGTTAAAGATATGGTGACGCAAGGGCTGGTGGAATTAGTGACCGGCTCAGATGCCAGGGAACGCAGAGTTCGCCTGACTCGCAAAGGTATTTTGCTCCTGCCACGCTTAAAAGCGCACTGGCTAGCTACTGTATATGCAGAAAAATCACTCAACACAGAATTACCCATACCTTTGTCAGACCTATTGGACACCGCCATTAACGCCCTGGAAAAACATCCTTTCCAAGATCGAATACAGGGGCAAATACCTGCGGAGATGAAAAAGCGATGAAACCTTCTCTAGCCCTCATCCTGGCCCTACCCTTACTGCTTTCCGCCCATTCAAGCCAGGCCGAAGAAAAATGCCGTTTTAATACCCACACGATTATTAAAGCGGCATCCGCCGCGATTAAGGATCAATATGTACTGTCCGATAAAGCCCATACCCTATCGGAAAAACTCGCTGCAATCGCTGACTCTACTGAACTAGAGCAGCATTGCCATGACCCCCAAGCCTTCTCCAAAATAATCACTGAAAAAGTTCGCGAGCTCTCCGGCGATCAACATTTCTACCTGGAACATATTGGTGACAAAGAGAAATCCAACAATTGGATAGCGCAATGGCGAGCCGCAGCCCCAAAAAATAATTATGGCGTAAAGAAAATTGAAATATTTCCTGGAAATATTGCCTATATATCCCTTTCTTCTTTCCATACTTTTGAAAATGCCAAGCATACTTTGGGAGCAGCATTTACTCTGGTCCAGCATAGTGACGGCCTGATTTTGGACCTACGCGATAACGGCGGGGGCGACGAAGATACTGCAAATGCTATTCTTAAATCCTTTATTGACAGCTCTCTATCATTCCCTTTTGTGATAGAGAGCAGAGAAACGAAAATAGAACCGAAGCGTATCAGTTCCCTACCCTGGCCAGTCTATGGCACGGAAAGACCATTGGTTATCTTAATTAACAACCGATCCTTTTCCGCCTCCGAGAGTATTGCCTTCTCTCTACAACAATTGGGCAGGGCCACAATTATCGGCAGTGCCAGCGCCGGTGGGGCCCATATGATAGATGCCCCTCAATTCCTGCCATTTGGATTTGAGATTGGCATTCCCAATAGCCGCCCGATTTCTACACTGGCTAAAGGTCCGATTAATTGGGAAGGGCATGGGGTAAAGCCCGATATTGAGGCCGCTGATCAAGATAGTTTACAGATTGCTCTAAAAACGATAAAAAAACAAAGTGAATCGTAAATCGTTTAAATGGACCTAGGTAATGGGGTTTAAGGATTAACAATGGTCACCTTTCTGCAACCGATAACCAAGGACAATTACGAAGCAGTTTGCGATCTAGATGTTTCCAAGGAACAGCAGAAATATGTCGCCTGCAATATGTGGTCACTGGTAGAGTCACAGTTCAATAGTGAATATGAAACCCGCGCTATTTATTCTGGGGAAAGTCCTGTTGGTTTTTTAATGTGGGTGAAGGAAAACCATGAAAAAATCTCTATATGGCGTTTTATGGCTGACCAGAAACACCAAAAAAAGGGGATAGGCCGAACTGCGTTGGAGCTAGCCTTGCATGAGATCAGGCAAACACCCAATATCAAACAGATAGAAATTTGCTATAACCCCACAAACCCAATAGCCAAAGATTTCTACTCCAGCTTTGGCTTTGTAGAAATCGGCATGGATGACGATAACGAGGACATGCTTGCCATAATCGATCTCTCCAGCTTCAAAAATTCAGTTAACGATAGCACCCTACCAAAAGAGATCTAAACTCACTGCAGATAAATGCTAACTAAACGGACAGGCAGGCTTGGCGCCACTCCAGACCGGTAAATCGAGATCTTCTTTATTGTCTGATGGCGCCCCTCTGCGACTCTTAAAAGAACCTTCCGCTATGGTCAGGCGCATCAAAGCTGTACCCTTGCGTTCCTGCACACTGGGAGTGCGCACCTGACTCCAACGGCCGGGCTCAATATCCTCAATGATGGATGCAAAAATCGTGTCAAATTCCTTCGGATTCTGCACCCGCTCACCACGACAAAACAAAACAACCGAGCGATAGTTGGCGCTATGGTGATACGCGGACTTGGCCAGTACCCACTCGTCGTAGCGGGCAAAAGAAATACATACCTGCTGCCCCGATTCCAATAACTTCTGTAAACGGCTTTTATTGGGCACATGAAAATACAAAAAGTCCCCATGGCGCCATACCGTCATGGGAATAACAATCACTTCACCATCCTGGGTAAAACCAATATGCCCCAGCTTCAGTTCATCGACCAAACGATAAATATCCTCGCGGCGATAACTGGCCCTCTTGGCAGCACGGCGCACCCGGCTCTTTCCCGAAACCGAAAAATCGCTCTTTAAGGAATTTGAAGTATCCATTCAGAAAGCTCCCATAACGATATTTAAACAAGCTATATCGCCAATATAGGGAGTTACTGGTACTCTGATTAGATCCAGTTTTAGCTAACTTATGGTGCCAGTTTGAGTAGCCCTGATTTTGCCGACTTAACCCTGGACCCCAGGCAACCGTTACAAAGCCAGCTATACCGCAACCTGGTGGAGTGGATTTGCAGCGGCCGTCTCGCAGCAGGGAGCAAGCTCCCCTCCTCTCGTAGACTATCCTCCACCCTGAATATCAGCCGCAATACGGTCACACTAGTGTTAGAGCAGCTCAAAGCCGAGGGCTTTGTTACCAGCCATGTCGGACAGGGCGTTTTTGTATCTAGCGCCCTGCCCGCTTACGTACAGAAACCACAGTACCAGGCATGGCATTCCCAGGACTCCGATGGTACAGCTCCCTTACCAGGGCTCTCAGCCCTTGGCCAAAAGCTGCAGACTGCCACGGCATTTAAAACCGACAGCGGCGTATCTCTACCTTTTTCACCGGGTATACCGGATCTCAATGCCTTTCCCTTATCTATTTGGTCCAGACTCTATAGGCGCCACAAAGATAGGTTTCCACTACTTGGCTATGGACACAGCCAGGGCCATCCACCCTTACGCCAGGCACTGGCAGAATACCTGCGCAGCTGCCGCGGAGTGCTCTGTGATGAAGACCAGATCATCGTAACCAATGGCGCCCAGGAAGCCTTGAGCCTGTGCGCACAAGTGCTACTTGGCCCCGGAGATACCGCCATCATGGAAAACCCTGGCTACCGCCGCGCCCGCTGGGTGTTTCAAGCCTGCGGCGCCAAATTGGCATTGGCCGAATTGCAAAGCGGCTATTTAGACGTGGATGCACTAACCAAAAGCAAACTGCATGGCAAAGTCCTCTACACCACGCCAACCCATCAGTACCCCATGGGCGGAGTCATGCCTGCCAGTGAACGGCTAAAGCTGTTGGACTGGGCCAGCAAGACGCAATGCTGGATTTTAGAGGATGACTACGACAGCGAATTTTCCTTTAAGCACAAACCTGTCGCCGCTCTCCAGGGAATGGCAGAGCATACCCCGGTTATCTATATGGGCAGCTTCAGTAAAAGCCTGCAGCCCGGCCTGCGTTTAGGTTACATAATCGTTCCCAAACCCTTTGTACAGGCATTTGCTCGAGCAAAGGAAATACTCTCCGGCCACTCCCCCCTACTTGCCCAGGCGGTTGTGGCCGACTTTATTGACGAGGGACACTTCGTACGACACCTGCGTAAAATGCGCATCAACTATCGGGAAAAATGGCTGCATTTTTGCGATTTGGCACGAGATAAACTTGAACCCCAGGCGCAACTCATCGCAAGTAGTGCCGGAATGCACTTGGTACTCGCCACGCCCGGCAGGAATGACCTAGAACTGTCAAAGCAATTAGCCCAGCACCGCTTCGGTAGCACGCCACTTTCTTTTTTCTATCCCGACAAATCATTGAACCATGGCCTGGTATTGGGGTTTGCCAATACCAATAAACAACAACGAGAGGACTGTATAGAGCTTCTGCAGAGTTTTTAACACACTCATTCAGCTAGCAAACTTTCAATATCATTATTATTGGCAACAGCATTTATATGCCATGGTCAGCAGAAAATATTGTTAGTGTATCTCCTATATACACTCACCCAGTGTATGCTTGGCCAGCCCTAGCCTGAAGTTATCCACACTTTCCTATTGCCGATAAAGACAACAACTTGGATGGATACACGCTGAAATAGCGAACTTTTTTGGCACAAGTATTGATCTATGGGGATCGAATTCAACTAGGCTGGGTTTATGCACAATTCCAGCCAAACTTTAGATACTAGCCAAGAAAAAACGGCAACCTCGCCAACTGCATGGCTAGCCATGATAAGCCTTTTTTTAGGTGCCGCCTGTATCCAACTGGTCATTATGCGCTATCTGAATGGCGAGATGGCACCGCAGCCCTTTGCAGCCGCATTAGAACAGCTTATTCGAACGGAAGAAGCCCCCGCAGCCCTTAAATCTTTAGCCACATTTTTCACCCCGCACATCATCAGCCTGACCTACTCACTGCATTTAGCCATTCTACTTGCCGGGGTACTCTTGATATTGCGGGTATTAATGACCCTAGGCGCCCTACTCATGTTTGTGGGCTTCATAGTATTATGGGGCTTTACTTATATGGGCGAAAATAGCTGGTTCTTTGAATTTTTATCACCGGCTTTTTATGCATTAGTCTTAGCCGTAAGCAACTATAACCTCACCCCAAATATTCAGAAACCATCCGATCAAGCCTCACCCCATCCAACCCCCTATCACCAGCGTCTATTGGGCAGTATTCCGGCACCCGATATAAGCTTTTTGTCCTGGTGCCTCTGGGTGATTGTGGTATCTAGCGTATTGTTTGCGATATTTTTGATGTCGCGCAACGGCGGCACTCACATACTTCTAGCCAGCCTTTTATCCAGTATCACCATTGCCGCCCTAGCAATACTTTCAAAATTTTTAGACCGATATCGCATGGCCTTACAGACAGAACAATCCAACCTACTGGTAGGGCGTTGGATTAACCTGTTCACCATCACCATTGGTGTTATGTTGATTTTCCAGGTTTATGAAGACAGCTTACTGAACTGGTTTACCGTAGAGGGCTATAGAGGGCTGGTGAACTCCTATGTAGAATACGGAAACACCCCGTTATGGTTTCGCAACGCATTAGCCTGGGTTGCAGAGCATGCCAATATTTTTATGCCCATTCAAAGGATTTTCGAAGTCTCTGCCGCAATTTGCATGGTCATATTAGTTTTTCGGTTCCCTATCGTTCTATTGACTAGCGGACTATTCGCCATTCTCTCCTTTACCGAATTCGGAGTAACCAATGTTTGGCCCCCAACCCCTGGAAAACCTCCAGCCTGGGTGTTTGAGCTACTACTCACAACTTTGGTGAGCTTAACCTGTGGTCTATACTATTTTTTTGATATGTTAAAGCACAAATCCTTTCGTTACTGTCTGCTAGGAAGTAAGATTTTCGATTCCATATCAAGATTTGACAAACGTTTATTTTTTTCCTTATTTTTCATGCTGTGGATAATCGTATTATCCACCCCCCCTACCAGCAAAGAAAGCGACATCCTCGCCTTGCACTTGACCTTTTTATCAATTGTTCCTTTATTTTATATTTTGCTACACATAGATAGATTTAGAATAGAGAATAAATAGATTTAGTTATCAATCAACCTTAGGATCCACCGAATAACCCTAAGGTAATTTGGTACTACTCACCTACCCAGCAAGGCCACATTAAATTATGTATCAAGTGAATTTTGCCAATACGGAATATATTCGGAAACGCCGCAAAAATCACCGAGAGAACATTCTTTCTAAGATGGATGTCCTTATTCCACGGCAGCGACTGGAAATTCGGGCAGCCCCAGTTATCCACTAAGCAAACGTACCGACAGCCGTACCCTCTGAGTGACAAGTTAGGTTTTGATTTAACATTAGAAGTTAATTTTTCAGAGATCCCATAAATCGCCCCCAGAAGATTTATCTGGCATAAATTATCTGGCAGACCATTTCCTGGTGCAAATATAGATCTTTGTGCCTTTTTAAGTTACTCGCTTTTTATTCTAAGTATAACTCTTCCCTAGAAAGACAACCGCTTGTTGCAGCATCTCACCAGTTACGCTTCATGCTTTGCATACTTGGCAGGGCCCAATATTTAAGCGCTGATGCCATTGACCAGGGCGACATCCTCGCAATCCAACAATACACCGAAGCTCTCTATTGATCGTCGATGGTTACCTTTCCAATAACTGGCGATTATTGCTTGTATGCATTCATATTTTTCCAAGCTATAAACCTAGTATCGCGCACTCTCTATCAACTGATAGTAGCTCACGGATGCTTTTCTCTTGGTCTTTAGAGGCGCCAACTCTGCCGGCTGTTCCCTATTACCAATTGTGCTTGTTATCCGAAAAAAAGTAGCATTATTCTCTATAACTGATGGAATCACTTAAGACTATTTAGATATTCACCTGAATCGTTTGCACCAACTATGGGATACGTTTATTAAATTTCCTAGATAGCCAACTATTTATGAACCCGCCCTTTATACCTCCCACTCATACATACCACCATTTATCGCACTATGAATAAAAAGGGAACCTCTGAATAATTCCGAGCCAATTTGGTAGTATTCAGTTATCCGTCAAGGCTACGATAGATCATGCACCAA
>NZ_CANMKV010000064.1 GCF_947498635.1 uncultured Microbulbifer sp.
TGGAAGCTTACTAGCCTACAGCCAGCTGACCTCTCTCGCTATTGCCAAGTGTGTCGGTTGTTATGGGAATCTAGGCTTGATGTGGCAGTATCGATGTCATGGGATGTAATGAAATAGTGCCAAGATCTATGTGCTTTCCCATTAGTATTTGCGCCAAAACAGGCATCACACCCTGAATTTATTAAAAAAATTCAGTATTGTCAGTTTAGTCTGTTTATTGGTTGGCGCTTAAATTGACTTAAAAAAATTCCGTGATAGTGTCGCCAAAATTTTTTTCGCTCGTCGGTGACCTACGTATGCATTCTTTCCGTGTACTCCTATTTTTATGGGTTGGCCTGCTCTGTGGGACAGCAGTTGCAGATAGTTTAAGCGGGCCCAGTACAGATACAGACGGAAAATATGCTCTTTCCTATAATCCACCGATTCCTTTTGAGACGATGTCGGTATATTTGAAAGAGTACAAAAATGGTGCATTTATACGTTATATACCTGTATCAGCAAGCTGGTCTTCGGGTAATTATTCGAAGTCAATAACAGTCTCCTCTACGGGCCAATATTCTTACGAATATTGGCGTGAGTATTGTAGGTCGAATTTTATCCCGACAGAGCCTACACCACCTATTACTTCCTGCCCAGCTTCTCAGTTTGAGGCGGTGAGGCTTGGTACTCATACCGTTAATGTTGCACTCAAACCCAATACTCCCTCATCTTTAACGTTTTCTTCGGTAGAAAGTGGGAGTACCGATACGAATGGAAAATATAAAATTAACTGGGGGGCTCCCAGCGGAGGGCATTCGGTCTCTGGTTATCAGTGGTGCCAGGAAACTAATGGTAGCTGGCAATCTGATAGCAGTTGTCCCAAAGTAAGTAGCGGTACTCGTAACAGGTCTTTACCTACGTCAACGGGCACTATGCCCACCGGCAAGTATCGATATCGAGTCCGCGCCTACGCTAAGGCCGGAAGTTATTACCAATACAGCGGCTGGCGCACCTCCTCAACGCTCTATGTTAAGCATTATCCAGTCCAGGTTAGTGGTTGGCAGGAGCCGGGTGGCAGTACGCTACCTGGACCCAGTTTCGACCTTAAGTGGAATTCTGTTGCTGATCCCGATCCCTCCGATCCGGTGCTTAACTATGACTTGGAATGGAATGTAAATGGCAGTGGCTTTAGCGATGTTTTTACCACTAAGCCCACCTCTACATTAGTGAATATCAGTAAGGCTACAACAGGTAAAGATATCACTGCGAGCGATTATGAATTCCGGGTTAGAGCTTGTAACAGTTCCGGCTGTGGCCCCTGGTCCACAACAAAACGATTAACTCCACCCACACCGCCAGAGCCTGAGTTTTCTGATAATCATCCCACGCAGTTTTTTAAACTGGACCAAACCATCACCTGGAAAGATGTTGGGGCGAGTGTCTATAAACTGGAACGCATGCGCAAGGGTGAGACTGGCTGGACTACTGTGGTCGCCAACACCGCAGGCACAAGCTATTTCGATGGCGGCAGTGAACCTGGCACCTACCAATATAAGCTGACTGCCTGTATTGATTTTGCGGATAATTGTGCTTCTGTACTAAGCCCCTGGATCAAAGTACACAGTCTGGCCAATACGGACGAAACTCCAGCGGTCACCACGGAGCAGGCGACTACACCGGGCACCCTGCCTTATAGTGCCGATGTCAGTGCCACCGGTAATGCCATTATTAATGTCCCCCTGCAACCGGCGCCCGGCGTCAATGGATTGCAGCCCAATTTATCCCTGCATTACACCAGTGCCCGTTTCCAGAAGCGTATGACCCAAGCCCTGCCGGAAGATACCCTCGGTTATGGTTGGCGATTAGGTGGTTTGAGCAGTATTCGCCGCTGTGTGGTGAATAGGCCCAATAGCGATAGGGTTCAACTGACGGACGCGGATTCACTGTGTTTGAATGGTGAGCCTTTAGTTTTGGCCTCTGGTACTCACTGGCAGGCGGGCGCCCAGTATCGCACTCTGCGCGATAGCTTCCGTCTGATTGAGTTACAAAAAAATAGTGCCGGTAAGATCTGGTTCAAAGTCAAAACCCCCAATGGCTCAATCAATGAGTATGGAGCCACGGCGGATAGTCGCCTGCGAGGGGAAGATACCCCACACTTTGCCTGGAGCTTGAATAAAGTTACCGATGCCTTCGGCAATACGATGGCCTACAAATACCATCGCGATCTTATCGAGGGTATTAACTATCCCCTGGAAATTACCTACGGCAACCAGGGCGATGCAAAAATAGAATTCCAGTACGGTACCCGTACCGATGCTCCACCGATGCCCCTGCAGGAAATCCAGCAGGAACAGCTGGTGCTGTTGCACCATATTCGTGTGCACCTGGACGGCAAACTGCAGCGGGAATACAAGCTGATCTCCGAGGAGGAGCCCGCCGATCCCGAGAAGGCCCATTATCGCCGCCTCAAGCAGGTACAGCTGTGTGCTTATGATGAAAATGGCACTGGTCGCCAGTGCCTGAAACCGCTGGAATTTGCCTGGAAATTTACCGACTCTGCCAACCCGGATGACTTTGAAACCGGCATCGAAACGGTCACCAACGGCCTCGGCGCCCAAACTAAATTTACGCTGGAACGTATCTCCGATAACCCCGGCGAAGAGGAAAAGGGCCGCTTCAGCGAGGAAGTTTTTGGCCCAAATATTTCTATTCCCGATACGAGCTCAGTGCGAGCTTCAAACGGCGATTACCGCACCGTAGTGACCGAAATACATCGCTCCAACGGCTACAGCCTAGGCTGGCATACTACCTATTACACTTATCAGGGTGTCGGCCTAACCAGTGACAAAGGCTGGGGCTTCCTCGGCTATCACGCCCAACGCATCTGGGACCCACAAGCCAAAATTGTAACCTACCGCCAGTTCCGCCAGGACTTTCCTTACTTTGGCAAGGTGGCGCGACAGGTTCAGTATTTTAACAACTATCAGTTTGGCGAACTGCTCACTAACCAGCGCTTTAGTTACGATGCCCTTGAGCTCAGTGCCGGTGATAGTAAAACCTACTATCCCTATCTGGCGCAAAGCTTGGACACCCTGTTGGAGGGGGGGCAAACACTCGGGTATGTAGTCAGTGACAATGCACCCCAGGCTATCTCTTATGGCGATGCGGGAGATTTGTTAAGCGGCAGTGTGAACACCAGCCGTGTAACGAAAACTGCTCAGATCAACGAATCCCAGAGTGTTTGGGGTGAGGTGCTGCCGGCCAGCAATTACGGCGATATTCAACGCAGCGTGGAGAGCACCACGCTGCTGGAAAACCGCGTCAGCGGCAATTGGCTGGTTGGCTTCCCCAGTGCCCAGGAACAGCGCCACTTTAGTGGCGATACCAGCGGCAGCCCAGATCAACAGTCCCATAGCGCCATGACCCCTTATGGCAATACGAATAAGGTGCACACGGCAACCCTATATCCCGGAGATGCTAAGTACCAGATGGTGGTCACTTATGATTACGATGCCTATGGCAATGTGACCAGTGAAAGCGCCACCGGCAAGGTGGATGCCACAATTAATGGCTCTAGCACCCAAACGCGCAGCACCCAGGTGAACGGTGCCTTCTCTGATCGGCGCTACCCGACTAGCCTGAGTAATGTCTTGGGTCACACCATTACCATGGACTACGACCGCCGCTTTGGCAGCATCACCCAGGTGACCGATGCGAATCTCCAGTCCAGTAGTATTCAGTACGATCCCTTCGGTCGCGAGATTAGCAGCACCAATGCGGATGGAGTGGCGTTCAACACCCAGTACAACTTCTGTTTCGCTAATTGCCCCGTTGTTGACAGTATCGAAGTGCCTTACTGGGTACAGACCAGCTCGGCAATTACCCCCACCTCGGAATACTATTACGACCAACTGGGCCGTTTGGTACAGCAGGATGTAGAGGATTTCTTCGGTAACAACGTCTCCCGCCGCGAATATAAGTACGACCCTCTCGGGCGGCTTAATATGGAGACGGCCCCCTTCTTTGCCCAAGGTAACGCAGCGGTCGATGGTTACAAACCGATTAACAATTACGAATATGACTTGCGTAACCGCCTCGACTATATAGAGAAAGCCGGTGGCGGCACGGTGGATATTGATTACAGCGTAGCGACGGGCAACAGTGGCAAGCAGGTCAAAGTCCGCGTAACGGAATCGGTAGTGGGGGGGAGTGGTAACAGCACCCAGGTGCAGGAGAGCTACTACGACCTAAATGGCGACCTGGCGCGTACGATCGATGACGCCACCGGCGAAGCGGTAACGACAGAGTACACCTACTACGGCAGTGGCTTACCAAAAACCGTGTTGGTTAACGGTGGTAGCCGTAATATCGAATCCAGTTTTGTCTTTGATTACGCCGGCTTCCGCACCAGCATGACCGATGCCAATTTGGGCACAGTCTCCAGCAGTTACAACGCCTTTGGTGAGCTGCAGCGGCAGACCGATAACAAAGGTCAAAGCATTACCTATCTGTACGACCAGCTGGGCCGGATGCTGGAGCAGCAAGATGCCCAGGGCCTGGCTCAATGGCAATACGATGCCGTGAATGCAAAGGGCGGTCTGCAGAGCCGTAGTTACACAGAAAACGGATCACAGGTATTTTTGGAGGAGTACATCTACCGCTCTGACAGCAAGCTGGACACTATCCGCACTCAGTTACTAGCCGGTGGTGCCAGTCGTAATTACCAACATCAGTACGGCTACGACAGTTACGGGCGCACCAACAAAGTGGTTTACCCCAATAACGTTGAAGCCCACTATCGCTATAACGCGCGCGGCTATATGCAGAGTCTCAGCAGCGATGCAGCCGGCAACAATTCCCTGCAAACCTTTGACAGCATCAACGCCTGGGGCCAGGTAGAACAGGAAACTTACGGCAACGGCCTGATCACCAATCGCACTTACGATCCCTACACCGGGCGCCTAGAAACCATTAAAACCGGTGGCGGTCAGGTACAAAACAACGAGTACCGCTGGCGCTCCAACGGCACCCTGCAAAGTCGCCTCACCTACAATGCCTCCCAGGCATTGCAGAAGCAGGAAGACTTTAGTTACGACGGTCTCAATCGCCTGCGCCACGCCACCATGCAAGTCGGTGGCGACCGCGTGCTTAGCACCCAGTACGACAAGCTCGGCAATATCCTCGCCAAGACCTCCAGTGTCAGCAACGACACCCAGGTCAGCGGCTATCAGTACGGCGAGTTTGGCAATGCCGGTCCCAATGCGGTCAGCAGTGTCACCATTAACGGCATCTCCCAAAGCCTGTACTACGATGCCAACGGCGCTATTGAACGTTACGACGCCGCCAGCGGCGATGACAAATGGATCAGTTGGAATGCGCGCCAACTGCCCACGGAAATTGTGCTGGGCAGCAGTCAAAGCGATAGCACACCGACCGCCAGAGACCGCTTCCACTATGGACCGGATGGCCAGCGCTTCTATCGCGAAAGCAGCTGGATGGAAGATGGCCAGCTCAAAACCGAGAAAGCCTTTATTGTGGGCAGCTACGAGGAACAGATCCCCGCAGATACCAGCATTCTCACCATCGAAAAAACCACACTGGCCGGCAGTGTTCAGCATATCGCTATTAAGGATCTCACCGGTACCAGCGGCGAATACCAATACCTGCACCGGGATCACCTGGGCTCCATTGAGAAAATCACCGATGAAGCCGGCCTGGAGATCTTAAATCTCGCCTTTAACCCGGACGGCAGTCGCCGCCAGGGGGACTGGAGTGGAGACCTAAACCAGCAGCAACTACAGGAACTGCTGGCAGTACAGGGCCTCACCACCAAACGCGGTTACACCGGCCACGAACACCTGGACAGAACCGGCCTGATCCATATGAATGGGCGTATCTACGACCCCACACTGGGCCGCTTCCTCAGCCCCGATCCGATTGTGCAAGCACCGACATATAGCCAGAGCTGGAATCGCTATAGCTATGTGTTCAACAACCCATTGAGCTTTACCGATCCTAGCGGCTATGAAGCTGAGAATGAAAAGGAAAAGCCCAAAAAGGAACGCGAAATTACACCTAATAACGACGGGGGTGGCGGCGGCGGTCCTGGGCCGGTAGAGGAGGTGACTGTCATAGGGGAGCTATTACCTCCCTCAGGATCATGGGGGCCAATCTTTATTGGCACAGTAAACATAAACGGAGAAAATTATGAGGTATTTGGCGAGTCTATTAGTGAAGCGATAGATGCAGCTCTTGCGAATGTAAAAGAAACTGATATAAACGACAGCGATGGAGGTGGCAGCAGCTTTATTCTACCTCTTTATGTAAAAACTACGTCCCCGAACGTGGATGGAAGTTTTGCACAAAAGAAAATATGGAATGGATTTCAGAAAGGTGTTGCTATTGCAGACCCCACGGTTGGTGCAGCCCAGCTATTTGGGGTGGCTACCATTACCTCACTTGTGAATCGTAGTGGTGTGAATGGTATCGATGATATTGGAGCAAATAGATGGACTCCATTTCCACTTCAAAATGCAATACGAAACTCTAAAAGTCTTCAAGTTTTAAAACATGCAGGTGCAGGGCTGTTTTATGTTGGAGCTGCTATTTCAGTTTGGAATGGTGGTCAGGCCTTAAGTAAAGGTAATGGCTTCGGTGTATTTAACGCAGGGGTTGACCTGACGTTTGGTGTAGCAGGGTTTGCTGGTGGTACTGTGGGTGCAGTTGGAGCTGTTAGCTATACAGGAACATCGGCAGCTATCAAGTATATTCCTGGGGTATATGATTATACTGTACAGCCTGGAGTAGATTTCTTATGCTGGGCTACTGAGAATTGTTAGATCAAAATATGCTTAATTTCTTTTATTTTAGATTTTATGCTCTCTCTCAAAAGGTCAATGGAATAGGTGGGCATAATCATTATTATGCCTGCTTGTCCCTCTCTTTCTTTGAGATTGCTTTATTGCTAAATGGGGTACTCCTTGTCCACATATTTATAGAAGTGGGGGCAGTATTTCCAGATGTTTCTAAATTTTTGGCGGTAGTTATTTTTCTTGTTGTCTTTTTGGCTAATTTCATCATTTTTTCGATGCGAAATCGTGACGAGGAGTTTCTGGCTGAAAGAAAGCGCGTTCTGTGTAGCCATACTAAATATATCGATGGAATACTCAGCCTATTGATTCCTATACTTTGTATGTTTTCTCTAGCATATTTTCTGATTTGAAAATGAGTTAATGCACAAAAGGAGCGGACCTGGGGAAGTTATTTACCAGGAACCGATGCGGGCGATAGAGCTGCGAGGTATTGGGCTGACCGCTTAGTTGCTGCTGGTGGAGGGTTTACAGACGATCCAATTGCATCTGCGGGGCTATTTTTATCGGTGCTTTGGACTGCTGAGACTGCTACTACTACAGGCATTACTTTAGGTACAGCTGGAACTGGTGGTGCTTGGGCAGCTGGGGTAGATATTTAAATGGATTACTTGCTCGTGGTCTCGTTTCAAATCCGGGTGCTTTGAGATTTTTGCCGCAAGCTGTGTCCGTGGAACACTGGATGCTGCTGGGTGGGCATTTAAAGGTGTAAGGTCGTCTACTGCTTTACGAGGAGGCTGCTCCAGAACTTTTGGTAAAGGTCCTGATGCTGTTTTGCAGTGGTCGGCAGCTGGAGGTCGTCATGGTATTTCTTATTGGAAGTTAACTGGCTCCACAATTCACGGGACAACAAAAGTACCTTATTTTAGGCTTGGCAGTGTTCCGAAGTAAGGGGTGGATATGATTCTTGCTGATGAAAATATGGATATAATTCCTCATGTTGGGTTGGGTGGGATTAAGCTTGGCGATTTTCTTGGAGATTTGAAAATAACAAAAAATGAAATAAAAGTTGTGAATTCACAAAAAATGGCGGTTCTTAACGATGGCGCTATTTTCATTTTATTCTCTAAGGATTCTAAGGTGATACAGCTAAGTGCTCGTGATGGATATAAAGGAAAGCTATTGGGGATATATTCTGTTGGCGAATCCATTCTGAACTTTGTAAATAGCAATGATTGGTTTTTCTCTGAGAGTGATGATGGGTTTATTAACGATAATGTCCCCGGTGTTGTGGTTCACCCCAACTTGGAAGATGCAACCCCAGAGGAGATAGTAGGGAAAAAGAATTTATTAACTGTTGCTGAAATCACAGTATCTTAGGATTGCACACTAATTTGGCGTTTGGCTTATCATGAAATTGACCGTTAGGTTGTTGGCATTAAGCCTTATAGCTTAGTAAGCAAGACCACCAAAGCCCCGGTAGAGCAAACTACCGGGGCTTTGTCGTTATGGCTTATCAAGCCTGATTCTTCAGCTTGGCATTCTCGATAAACGTATCGATCACCTGAATCACCTGCCGCTTGGTGGCGGCGTCCAGCTTCTCAATCTGCTGCATCCGTCGCAGCAATCTGGAATCCGGCTGCTTAATCTTCTTCACCGGTTTTACACCGAGTAGCTCGTCCGTGCTGACCTTGAGGGCCTGCGCCAGGTCTACTAGGGTTGGCCGGCGGGTGTTCGCTCTCGGTTTCGTAATAGGCGATGACCCGTAGCGTCGCGCCGATCTCTTCCGCCAGTTACAGCTGTGTATAGAGCGATGGAGGCTTTTTGCATCTATGACTCATAAAGCACCCTTAAAGTGAGTCATAGAAGCTCAGTCTATGACTCACACTTATCACAAATGATGGTGCACGAAGAGTACTAAGATACAAATCAAGGTTATCAATGCCTGCGTTTCGTCTAACGGGGATCTGGGAGGCACCGAGCTTATAGCCCTAGTAACTGATAATGGATTCAGCTAGCGAAGATCTCAACAACCTACGGGAGTCGGGCCAGCATCCGTACATGCAAAGAGGTGCTCCGTATTAAAAGTATGATACTTTATTGTCAGGTTTTTAAGATGAACTTGAGTACCTTAAACGAAAAGTATGATTCTTTAACTTTTTCACGAAAAACCTACCCTAGTAAAATCAATAAGTTAGCTTTGTGAAAGTATGAGACTTTATTGTTAACTTACACCGGTTCAACTTCCCGCTCTTGAACACATTTTACCTATAATTAAATCAATAAGTTAGGGGGCACTTTGGCTATTTGACAAAATCGAAGGGAATATTGCGCAACAGTACTGAGAGATGTGAATCATCGTAACTTATTGATTCTCCTTGTGACTTCAAGTTACAAGGGGTGATCCTACCCACAAAAGACGGACACTCTCTTAAGCGATAAACTACGCAGCAGAGGTGCCCTATGACACGATCAAG
>NZ_CANMKV010000065.1 GCF_947498635.1 uncultured Microbulbifer sp.
GAAGGTGTTAAATTACTTGAGCCCACTGGAATTTTTGGTGGGTAAACGTGTGTCACTTATGTTGGCAATCTAGGGAGAAAATCTAAAAATTATCTTCGTCCATTCATAAAAATCACTTTATATGTCTTCTAACTCACATGGAGCTGATAGTCTTTCCTAGTTTTAGCAGACACCCATGCTTGAGATATGCTATTACGCACTAAGGATCTTTTTAACGCCATTAATCACTCCAAATAGAAAAAGAAAAAACCAATGATTAGCACAGTAAATTTCATTAAAAATGATTTTGAATCAACACTGTACCCCCTCAAGACCAATCTTATCTTGGCCGACGTTAATAGTAATGAAATTGCAAACTATATTAATAAAAAAATTTTAAATGACTTACATGAGGGAGATAACTTCCTTTCGCAACACAAGGTTTATGCAACAAAACCGAAAGGTTAACAGTAAAACTAGACCCCATAGCTGAATATTTTATTTATGACCTAATATTTAGAAACAGGTCAATTTTCAGACCTCAGGTAAGTAATGCCAGACGGTGTTTTGGATATAGATTTTCTGAGGGCAGCCATATATCTGTTCACAGGGCCTATGCAGAATACAAATCTCACCTTAGAGAATGCTCAAATGTATTCACGCATAACATTCAATTTGATATTGCTTCATATTTTAATAGCCTATATCACCATGATTTATCACACTGGTTTTCTTCCAAAAATGGCGTGTCGGGCATAGACGGCAACGCATTTGGTAAATTTTTTAGAGAAATTAATTCTGGAAGAAGTGTCGACTTCCTCCCATATGGTATTTATCCATGCAAGATGATAGGTAACGAATTCCTGAAATTTGTTGACCTTTCGGGTCTATTAAAATCATCAAGTATTGTCCGATTCATGGACGACTTTACATTATTTGATAATGACCCAAACGTACTTAAGCAAGACTTTATATATATCCAACAACTTCTTGGCAAGTTTGCATTAAACATCAACCCTTCGAAAACACATTATGATAATAAAGTCGGTGATATTTCAACGACCTTATCCAAAATCAAGGAATCTCTTCAGGAGATCGTTGTTGATTATAAAGCATTTCCAACTGTTTCAGGAATGGAGGTATTCGAGACTGAGGCTGAAATCGAAAATAGTCTCAGCCAGGAACAGGTTGATGGCTTAATGTCATTGTTAAAAGAAGATGACCTTGAAGAATCTGATGCTGATTTAATTTTAGGTTTTCTTCGCTCACATAGTGATAGCTTACTTGATCTTCTACCAACTCTTCTTGAGAAATTCCCAAATATAATCAAACATATATATTCAATATGCTCAGACATAAAAGATAAAAAAAGCCTTTCTAGAGTTATAAATAGCTTTCTAAAATCAGAAATTAATTTTTTGGAATACCAGCTTTTTTGGATTGGAGCAATACTCGAGGATCACCTAGCAGGAGTAGACTTATATGGTGATTCACTAATTAAAATTTATGAATTAAGTAGTGAATTCAAAATTGCTCGCTCAAAAATACTTGAGATCCCAGAGCAAGGATACGGATTAAAAGAAATACGAGACGATCTACTTAAAACTGGGCAATCTGATTGGCTATCTTGGTCTGCAGCTATGGGATCTAGAACCTTGCATACTGATGAGAGAAACTACACTCTTAATTACTTTTCTAAAGGATCACCTATGAATTTTTTGATTTCCTCCGGCGTGAAGAAGTTATGATTCATCATCGACAATATAATTAGATGGCGCAGCAATTAGCGCCATTTTTTGAGGCATTAAATGTCTACAATGTTGTTTTGATTCCCAAGCATGAACTAACAAAGAACCAATATATTAAAGTAGTCTACAGTACCCCTAAAATAAATTTCCCATGAATTAAACCCAGATTAAGAAATTTTAGTACAGGTAATAATATTGAGATTCCAGAGTATATTTTATTCAGCGTAACCCCTAGAAATCTAAAGAAAATAGAAAGAGACCTAATGTTCACTATTTTTAGTGTTTAACCAAAGCTACTTGTATGTGATAAAATTTAATGAATTTATCATGTACTCCACTGTATAGCTAGACATGCCTCATGCATAACATTGCCACCAGATTTCCTGTTATAAAGGCGTTAAGTAATAATGAAGAAAATTGCAGTCTCTACATTAATGATTTTACTGCTAGGCAGCTGCTACCTTGCTTGGCTAAATGATCAACATTGGAGAGACATAATACCTATAGAATTCGAGCTAGGTAGCACTCTCCATAGCAACAGTGATTTACAAGGTATAAGAGAAGCTTGTGGTGTTCATATATATGAGCTTGAAGAAAAAACTTTAGATAAAATCAAAGCGGAGGGTATTGAATTTCTCAATACAGCCAAACAGGCACGAGGGCATAGTAGGTTTTATTATAGCTATGGAGGATGGATGCATACTCCAAGAAAGGATTGGACAAGACCTGAAAACTGGGCTTATGAACTAATGTGCGCAAAGATGCCTGCAAAGCTACAAGGAATCATTATTGATAGTGCAACAGTACCAGGCTCTTTCTACTCCCACGGACAAGAGAAAGTTCTCATGGTAATACCTGATCACAAAATCTTAGTTTTAACACACAATGGTTAGAGTATAATCACAAACAAAATCAGGCAAGCAGATAAATTACTCCATTTTCGGCTCCATAATTTGCCGCTTTTTCTTACGCTAAGTAATCGTGAAACATTTTTTCACCGATCTTCGCTCCCCAGAGTACATCCCTTTTGTAGACGAATATATATTTCCTCACGGTGCACAGGTAGGGATCTGGGAGCACGTATCCCTATCTTCACCTGATTCCCCTTAACTTCCAATACTGTGACTGAAACATTGGTTCCAATCCGTAAGTTTTCACCAGTCCGGCGCTTTAAGATCAACATATTTATTTCCTACTCATACTCAAACCATGGGTAAACCTTCTCTGATGGAAGGCTGAGAAAGTAACGTTGAGAGGAAATATGGGGTGGTGCGCGGGAACGGTAGGCATAGAAGAAGAAAAGGCAGGCATAACGCTTCCAGAGCTTGGGGAACCGCACCAAGCCGCTGAATGTACTCCACTTTATTGAAGACGAGCGGGTTTCTAGCGTATGATCCATATAGCCATTTTGATAGTTACGTTATCAATTTGGTCAGCTGGCCCCTGGTGTTGCTGCACCTTGGGTCAGCGCCTTTTACTATCTCTTACGTCACGCTACCGTTCTCCTTTGAGAAGATGGTTCTTTAGAAAACTCTTAGAGGTCTTGATTCTCTCGAATCCCTTTGGCCTTTGGCCATCGGCCTACAAAAGGCCACCCAATTCCGGCCAAAATACCAATAAATATCTATCGATTCTACGCAGCTTTGACACTAAAACAAACTGAATAAAATCCAATAAGATTATTTTTGTGCCTATATTTTTATGCTCGTTAGCTTAGATAATTTGCGTTATCCATAAGAGTGATGGTTTAGATGGTTACTCTTTACTCGCTTTCACGTTAGAACTAAAATAAATTAATCATAAAACCACCACTCGGTGTGTCTTTCTTGTGTCGATAGAAAATATCCCAATAGCCTAAGGCTTGAAAGTATTGCAGTGAGACATGGAGAGTTGTCCACTTTTAGTTGCGATGCCATTCTCATAAAGCACTTAAAATCCCATTTAATCGGTACACTTGTTCCTATCTCTACATAGGTGTTTTTCGCCTGTACTGGATAACTTACCGATTGATATATCGGCTCTAAGTATAGTTATTTGCCATTTTGGCATTGGTCGACAAGTGATATGATCCAGCTTCAGTTGAGCACACTATTAAAGCTCTTTGGCAGGAAAGCATGAACTATAGAAATCTACTGTTAAAAAGAGGGTTTGGTTTCCATTAGCAATTCATAGCTAATGGAGATCCATATGGGGTATTTTCGACACCCTAAAACCAAGAACGAGATGAAGCAATACCATGCTTCGTTGGAAAATGAACTAAAAATTCCGATAAAGATTAGAAACCGTCGTCGGCCAAAATGTTTGCCAAACGCTTGGGACGACTACTTTCCTAGTAATATCTCTAATCGTAATTGGAAGCTGTTTCGCAGGAACCAGTGGAAGGGGTAGTCATCCACTTTAACAAGACGCTCCTGCTGAAAATCATAAGTTCCAGCTTTGACTCTACTTATGTTTTCAGCAGAGCTTGGTATTGTATACACCATGATTCAAATTAGAACGACAGCCACCTTGGGCACCATGAACTGTCCGAGCAAATCTAGAAACTGGATCAAACTTTGCGGCATCTTACCAACTAAGAGAAAATAGCTCTTCGAATATAGTGGAAATATTTTGATTTAAGTATAGGAAATACTATGGAAGCTTTAAATTTTCACAATTATCCCTCTGTTATTGGATACTACCAAGCTCTCAGAAAAGAAGTTTGGTCAATCACACAAGAGTCATGGCCTCAGTCATCAATAAAGGGCATTAGTTGGAAGACAGCAAGACTGGCTGACTCTTGGAAAGAGATGAGAGGAGCAAATCTAAGATCTTCGAGAGCCAGTTGGGACTGGGAGCCAGAATTTAATGCATATCAGAAGAAGCCAAAAAGATATGAAATGTCAGTTTGGTATGAGAATCAACTTTGTGGGCTTTGTTATGGCTTTGCATCCAAGCATGGCACAAAGGTAAGAATGAATCTTATAGAATCTACACCGGTAAGACCAAATCCTTTGGGCGAAGGTGTCTTTCCAATATTATCTTTTGGAGCTACTGTTTATGCCAACTTGATTAGTGCTGATGAGGTTTGGGTTTTAGACCCCGTAAAAGGTGCCATAGATTATTACGAAAGCCAAGGTTTCTCAGCGCCTGAAATCTATCACGGAAAAAGAGTCGGAATGAAAAAATTATGAGTGGCTATAAATTCTCACAAGAAGAGAAGGATCGAATTAATAAAATCCGCTCGAAGATGAAGAAACATGCTGAAGAAGTGAAAAAGAAATCAAAAGATACAACAGTAGAAGAACCATCGGGAAAACAAACGAATCCAACAGAAGTTGACCGTATGAGAGATCGAAAAAATGACGATTAAAGACAAACAGATTGGTAGGGAAGATATTAGAAAATTTGTTGAGAAAAACAAATCTAAAATATTGAAAGAAGCTAAAGAGGTTGAAACGGCCATAAAATCAAATAAATTAAAGAACCAGCAGAAACTATAAATCTTGTATATAGTAGCTCTGTATGACACAAGGTGTAATCTTGGACATGCATAGATTTAGATATCAAAATCCTGTTGTAGTTTTTTCCATCAACACCTTGCAAGTACATGAAATGAAAGATGTAAAATGCCATTTAATTATAAAGATCTTACCTATATTAGAGCTTCCATTCAGGCATATGAAGGCATTCTAAACCAAACAACTGAAGAAGAATGTGAAGAAGAAAAATTCTCAGAAATTCAAGATGATATTATGTATTTAGGACGCTTGTTAGCTCTAGTTAATCAAGAAATAGAAGAGGCTGAATCTTCGGGACCATCTTTAAATCCGGTAAGGTCTAAGGATTGATTTATAGCTATCTATCGCAAAGGTTAGAATCTGTTTCTTACCCATGATTACTTATAAGTTTCCTGAAGAAAAAGAATATGGAGAGTTCTACGCAAAGAAGTTAGATGACGAACTTAGCCTACAATTCCTTCAAAATGGCATTATTTTACATAAATCTCAAGCCGAGCATATCTGTCGTTTCTTTTGGGCTATGGTAGATGCATCAATTGAGGACGAAAATAACGGAGTAAAGCTTCAATGAAATGAAGGAGCTGAATTTTGGAACGAAAAATTAATGAACTCCATTTCGGCACACCTTGAAGCCTTAGGCTATGAAGAAGAGTGGGAAAACGAGGTCGATAAACAATAGGCATGGCTAGGAAGGATAGAGCGCGCGCAGCCGCGATCTATCCAGATGTTGACGTCCTTAGCTCCCCGAGTAGATAGCATCTATGAGTGTTAATAATTTTCAATCCTGCTGATATATATGGTAACCAAATGAAGAAGATAATGATCTTATTTTTAATGATTTTAAGTTTGTATACGTTAGGCTTCTTTACTCAAGCCTTAGCTTATTCTCAACTGGGTATTAATCTTAATAAGTATCTATATGCTCCATGGATCAAACATTTAGAAATGGACAACCCTATAAAGGTAATTTATAACAAAAGCGTAGAGTTCTGGTGTTCTCGTTTAGAAGGATGTAGTTATCCGGACCCTAATTTTTGATTGGCCACAACATTTGAATCCATTTGTCCGTGAGATGTTATTGGTAATTAGGAGTATCATCCAATGAAATGGAGCAAGCTCAAATCTCTAGTTGAAGAAAAATTTTCTCCATCCCTGGATGGCCGCATCTCTATCAACAGTACCAGTTATGGAAACTGTTCATGTGGACATGCCTGGTTGACTCTTGATAAAGAGGTCATAGCAAACTTCTGTACAAGGGCCTTTTGGAATAGAGCGAGTGGTAATTTCTATAGAAAAGATAATCGCTGGGTTACTGATTCCGATGTGCCTGAGCATGTAAGTGAAAAGCAGAAACTATCCTATGGTGAGGTGGAGTATGGAGAGTTATCTCGACAAGATGCCTATCAAGCCTGCTGGGAATTCGTTCATACCCTCAAAGTTGATGAAGCTATAAAATCCGACAATCCATTGATTCAATCCCTAGCCACACTGGATAAGCGTTTAGGAAAACGTAGGCTTAAAGAAATAGACACTTCGACTTTACACCCACTAGCAAAAAAATTGTTGGCCATAAGGTTGGAATCAGAGGGATTAAGGATTACGGTTTGCACATAAGATATTTGCTTCAACGTTATTCTGAAGATTTCAATTCCCTTGTTACGCATGAAATAATTGTTGAATACTAGGATAGATGTGTGAAAAAACCTAGGTTCATCCCAGGGTCTCGGATCTCATTTATAATGAGAGAATGACATTACTCGTAAACGCCCGATACTTACGATTGACAAGGATATAATACGGTCCTTCACATAGGATCACCTTCTTAATTTGCTGTCGCTGATGAGTCGCTACGGTAGAGTTTCTAGAAAATGCTTAAGCTAAGACAGTTTGATAAATCTGATATTAATTCAATAATGTTGTACCTTAATGATAATGAGGTAACGCGATATATAACAGATGCTATACCTCAACCCTATACAGAGAGTGATGCTCGTTGGTGGGTTGAAAATAGTGAGAGTTCAAGCCTAACAAAAGCGATCGAGTACAAAGGAGAGCTTGTAGGATGTATATCGGCTAAGGTGGGTGAGTTTGAATATAGCTGCAGCGCTGAACTGGGTTACTGGATTGGAAGGCAATTCTGGAGCAATGGAATTGCTACTGAGGCAGTTCGAGTCTTTACGGATATGCTTTTTAAATATACAGATATCGTCCGGTTATTTGTTTCTGTAGTTTCCATAAATGGTGCATCTATTAGAGTCCTAGAGAAAAATGGCTATTTGTATGAAGGTACTCTTCGAAAAGCGTCATGTAAAAATGGCCAATACTTCGATGAAAATTTATATTCAAAAATTAGTGAATGACAATAATCGAAGCCAAGATCAAAGGTTTACTGCATGGCCCACCGTTTCACCACACGCTATACACTATGACTGAGTTCTTACACAAATTTGCATGCTTCGATTGTCAGGTCGCCTTTAAGCGCCATGCACTTGAGGATGCATCATCAGGCTCAGCTCATCAATCTGATTCAGACATCATCTACAAGTGTCCAAACTGTGGTCATCGTATGGCATTTATGGGGCGCAACTTTGCCGCACCATCTAAAAATGACTCATCCGGTTGGGCAGCAGCAAAAAGCCTCTGGGAAGCAGGATTTCGTTTTGTGGGTAACGGTTATCATGATGATCCCGCGTTTCCTAAAATAAAACCTGACGTTAACTCATTTATTGAGCAAAATCCTGAACATAAACAGAGAGTTGGTATAAAGCAGCAATGGAAAAATTATTCCTGACAAGCGTTTGTAGGTCCCCTGAGCAACATAAAAGGGGGTAGCATCCGTTTAGCACCAGCCGTACCTAAATCAAGCTATATTCCGGTAAAGAATGAACATCGAAGATAAGATAAAGTCAGTCGAGTGGAAACAATATCAAGGACAGCTTCGTATACCCACAGTAACATATACACCAAACTATTGATTTTTAACGGTTTACACCTATGATCAAAAGGAACAAAATAACAAGACATATACGGCCGCCATATATCCATTAGAGTAATTTCGCGACGGTGCTTGCTAACATGCTGATTCATCTATTTTTTCTGATTGGAGAGGCTTCCCACTCTGGAGATAAGTTATTAACTCGGCGATCCTATAGTTCTATATAATATCCAAATGGATATTATTGATGCAAGAAAATTACCCGCTTCCG
>NZ_CANMKV010000066.1 GCF_947498635.1 uncultured Microbulbifer sp.
GATGCGCGGAGAGGGCACGTTCTCCACTATTGCAACTTCGAATCAGAGTCTAAGTACTTCGTTTAAGGGAATTGCTACCACTAATCCTAATAGTAACTCTTCTGTAATAAAGTATTACACGGGCAGTCTCCCTTCAAACATTCAATCGATCAAGGCGGTTTCCAAGAATCAAATTACCGGAGCCTCGTATACGGCTTACACTTACCCGCAAGATATTGCGCGTGATGGCTTTAATTGGGATGGCAAAATAAACTTGCGGACTGGCAGCAAACTGCCCGATGGTCAGTATGTAATTACATGGTATGTCGATGGTGTTAAACAGCCTAATACGATCTACTATGAAATAGGCGATCAATACGAATATAAACCAACCGTAATTACCTGGCCGGCCTCCACCCAGCCAGATGGTGCCGCAGCGATTTTTAAATATCGTATAAATGGCAGCAACGATGAATGGACTAATGTTTCCCCAACGGTCGAAGGCAATAACCATATCGCTACTCTTGAGGTACTTGGGGAGAATAACCAAAAAATCACCTATGAATACCTGATCGAGTATATCGATGGCAACCAGGTGGTGAAGTCGGCGAGTGGGACTTTTGTTGTCGATAAAGACGGTAAAACCACCGATAGCAGTTCTGCCAGCGCGAACTTTAAGTTCGCCTCCACGAAATATGTTGAAGTGGGCACTGCATCCAGTGTTTCCGGGTATTTTTCTGAAGGTGTGGCGGCTTCTATCTCCCGCGCCGATATCGTGGTGCGCGATAAAATTAGCGGTCAGGTTGTTTATCGTGGTAGCGACTACCCGGCAGATTATTTAGCCTGGCTCAAGGCAGAAAACCCTAACGGTTACACCTATAACGGCAATCTTAATCTTTCTACAGACTTTGTCCGTCACAGTTTTAATACCAGCCAAAATACCAGCACCACTGATTGGGAGATTTATGACAATGATCCCGCCGGTGCGACCATAAAGAGTGTGTATGACAGCACCCTAAAGCGCAATGTGATCGAGATTGCCGGTGATGCTGCTAATAATGGCTTTCGCACTCTACACAATGGCCAGGTTAATGCCTGGAATATTGCCGATGGCACCAAGGCCAGAGCCGAACTGAAACTGACAGGTGATGTACAGCTTTATTACAGGCTAACGACCTCAAAGGGCGCTGCTTATGTCAATTATCGCTCTGATATACAGGAGCCTCATGTCTATGTCTCTTCATCGAATCAGACCTATTATATTTTTCCGTTGGATAATAAGTACCTAGACGGCAACTGGCAGACCTTCGAGCGGGATATCCTCGCCGATGTCGCCTTCTTGGACCAGACTGTCGAGGTGCAGGAAATTGAGGCCTTCTATATTCGCGGCAATGGGCGGATAGGCACCATCGAAGTGGATACCCATACCCCTACGGGCAAGGGTGAGCTGGGGAATGGCCGCTACGAAGTGGAAGTCGCCATTTTCGACATCGAGGGCGATAAGGTTGGCACCGACACCTTCGATTACGAAATCGGCACCCAAACCGAATACCATCCCACCAGTTTCCAATGGCCGGTAAGCTCGCGCCCGGTGAGCAGTGATAAAACTATCTTCGAATATGAAGCATCGCCCAATGTCTGGAAGTCGGTGCCGGTATTAGAGGACGGTGCCAACCTTAAAGTCATTCTCGGTGATGTGGATGATGGCACGATTGCGGAGGGCAATTACAACTTCCGTATTCGCTACGAGCAGAACGGCGTAACGGTAAAAGAAACCCAGGGCAACCCGTCGCTGACAGTGGGCAAGGGCTCTACCAAAGCCAGCAATTTCGATTTCGAGTACAAGGTGGTCTCCCTGCAGAGTGGCAGCGGCCACGCCATTAGCGGTTACCCGGTGTCTATCGGCAGCGACCCCGCCCTCACTAAAATTGTCGCGCAGGTAAAAGACAGCAAGGGGCAGCTGGTCTCCAGCGCCGAGACCTATCCGCAGTTGTTTGGCAGTTACAACGGCGAAGTCAATTTGGCTATTGGCTCTGAATTGGCTGCGGGCCAGGCCTATAACGTGACCTTAACCCTGCACTACGACGATGGCAGCAGCAGTGTGCGTGTGCCTTTCCGGGTGGAAGTGGGGGAGCAGCCGGTACAGGATCGGGTAATCCAGTGGTCCGAGTCCGCCTATACCCCTGTAGCGGCTGAAATAACGCGCTTGGAATACCGCCGTGCTAGTGGGGATAGCAATGCCTGGCACACTACGGCGGCCATTCAAAATGGCAGCGACTTTACTGCCAACCTGGGCTATGAACTGTCCGGTAATTATGAATACCGTATCGCCACCTACCGTGATGCCGACGGTAACGGTCTCAGTGATAACGACCGCCTGTTGCGCACCCTGTCCGGCACCTTTGCCGCCAATGACAGCGGTACCAAATCCGCCAGCTGGGCCGTGCCGGGCTATGAGCGCAGCAGCGCCGAAGGTTATGCCATTGAGGGCTACCTGAGCGCCGCCGAAGCGGCGGATATCGCCTACCTGGAAACCGTGGTGATCGACAACGCCACCGGTTCCCCCATCAGCGCGCAGCCCACACAGACCTGGATTGATCCCGCCACCCTGCGCGACGGCTCCTTTGCCGGGCGCCTGAACCTGCTGGTGGGCGAGACCTTGGCCGACGGCGATTACAGGGTACAGGTGACCCGCCACTATATTGATGGCAGCAGTCGGGTGGATGCCAGTTTCCAGCAGCAGGTGGGGCGCCAGCAACAGTCGGTGACCAACCCGCAACTGAGCCTGGGGCTGGACGAACCCTATGCCGCCAGCGGAGTGAGCCTGTCCATACGCCCGCTGGGCAGTTCTAGTTGGGAAGCGCTAGCGCTCGATGCCGCCACTGGTGTGGTGGAGCTGGGTAAGGCCAGCCACCCCAACGGCGTGTATGAATACCAGCTGTCCTACACCCTGGATGTGGACGGGGTCCCGGTGAGCAAGAACGGGATGGGGCGCTTTACCCTGGCCGCCGGTGAGAGCTATACCCAGACACTCAGTGCCGCCGCCACGGGGGTCGACCTGGCGGATGCGCGTATCGCGCGCAGCTTCTACGACGATGCCGGGCGGGTCTCCACCACCTTGGATGCGGAGGGCTATCTCACCGAGTACCGCTACAACCGCGCCGGCCAATTGGTATCCAGTACCCGCTATGCCAACCGTGTAGCGGATTACGAACAGAGCAGCCACTGGCTCAACAGCGGTACCTTACAGACCCTGCGCCCCGCCGCAGATTCGGTGGCGGACCGCAGCAACTACTGGCTTTACGACGGTCAGGGCCGCGAAGTGGCGGAGATCAATGCCGAGGGCTATGTCACCGAGCATAAATACGATGTGGCCGGTAACCGGGTGAAGAGCACTCAGTACGCTACGGCTCTGGCGGACCTGGGCGGTGCCCTGGCCGCGGTGGATGACAATCCCGCACGCCTGAGCCTGGGTGGGGTGGATTTTGTGCGCCATCGTTTTAATGACGGGGTGAAGCTGGATGTCAGTCATTGGGAAATCTATGACAGTGACCCCGCCGGCGCTACGGTCAACAAGGTGTACGACGATCAGCTGGGCCGCAGTGTGATCGAATTGAATGGTAGCGGTACCAACAATGGTTTTCGTTTGCGTGAGGGGAATAATGGCCAGTTCACGAGCTGGGGTATTACCAAGAGCAGTAGGGCCAGTGTGGAGCTGAAGCTTTCGGGGACGACAAGGATTTACTACAAGCTGCAAACCTCTAAGGGAGAGGCCTATGTCAGCTATGGCGTGGATGTGAAGGCGCCTAATGTCGCCGTTCTCACATCGAAGATAACCTACTATAACTTCCCGCTGGAGACCCAATACCTGGATGGCAACTGGCACACCCTTGATCGGGATATCCATGCGGATGTGGCTTCCCTGGATAGCGAAGTGGAAGTGCAAAGTATCGACTGGCTGTCCGTGCGCGGCAGCGGCCGCATTGGTGCGGTAGAGCTCCTGACGCCCCCCCCCGAAGCGGCGGGCGATCACACTGTCCCAGGACAGCTGCGCCTACAGACCTCCAGCGACGACCGCACCACCGAGTGGCGCTACGACGGGCGCAACCAGGTGACCCACGCCACCGATGCTTCCGGCAACACCAGCACTTTTACCTATACCGCCGGCGGCCAGTTGGCGAGCAGCCGCAGCGGCATTATTGCCAGTGGCTCCATCCTGGATAACTACCTGGACAACTACCAGGGCGACCCCACCTTCAGTGCCAACGACAGCGAGGCGCGGGATTACCAGTTTGAGTACGACGTACAGGGCCGGGTGATCGCCGAGCGGGATCACCAGGGCCGGGTGGTGTTGAGTCACAGCTACGATGACAGCGGTCGCCGTATCAGCAGCACCGATGCCAATGGCTACACCACCCACTTTGCCTACAGTGCCGACGGCCTGCTGAAGTACAGCCTGGCACCGGTGTTCAACCCCGGTAACAACGCCCTCGAATGGCAGTTGAGCAGCTTTAGCCACAACGCCTTCGGCGAAGTGACCGGCACCCGCCAGTATGCCAGCCGCCTCAGCAATACCGCGCTCAACAACCTGGGCCTGGCCGGCGACGCCGCTACCCTGGACAGCCTGGCGGCCAGCCTTGTCGCTGGTGAAGACACCGTCACCAGCACCGTCTACACCCAGCGCGGCCAGGTGGACAACAGCACTGACGGCGAGGGCTTTGTCAGCACCTCCCAGTACAACGCCTTTGGCGAACGCACCCGTTTAAGTCGGGCGATTGATGTTGCCAACAGTCGCCAGGCCATCACCGACTTCAGCTACAGTCGCCGCGGCGAACTGGAAACGAGTAGCGCGGCACTGAGCAGCGGCCCCTTTACCAGCGTAGGCACTACGACCACCTACAACGCCTTTGGCGAAGCGGTATCCAGCACCGATGCGCGGGGTTACAGCACCGACTACGCCTACGACCGCCTGGGACGGTTGGTGACGCAGACCGATGCCCTGGCGCAGCAGACCCACTTAAGCTACGACGCCTTCGGCCGGGTACTGACCCGCACCGATGCGCTGGACCGCAGCACCCGCTACGAATACGACGACGCCAACCGCAGCCAGACTGTCACCACCCCGGAGGGCGTGCAGACTCGCACCGTCAGCAATGTCCACGGCGAGACCTTCGAAGTCTCCATCAAGGTTGGAGACAGCTGGCTGCGCCAGGCGCGCTACGACTACGACACCCAGGGCAACCTGACCGACACCACCGATGCCCTCGGCAACAGCGCCCGCAGCGAGTACAATGCCGCCGGCCAGCTCACCGCCAGTGTCGATGCCAGCGGCGTGCGCACCGAATTAACCTACGACCCCCAGGGCCGGGAGCTGACCCGCACCCAGGACGTGGGCGGCCTCAACCTGACCACCACCCAGCGCTACGGCCACCGCTATGAAGAGACGGTGGATGCCAGCGGCAGCGCAACCCGCACCGAGTACGATAAAAACGGCCGCGTAAGCCGGGTGATTGTCGATGCCAGCAGCGATGGCTCTGGCCTTAACCTGCTGACCCAGTACCACTACGACGGCCAGGGCAATGTGCTGCAAGTACAGGAGGGCAGCCTCAGCGGCGGTATCGACGGCAGTGCCAGGATCAAGCGCACCACCGCCTACAGCTACGACGAGCTGGGTCGGGTACTGAGCGAGACCCTCGACCCCAATGGCCTCGCCATCACCACCCGTTACGAGTACGACCAGGCCGGCAACCGCACCGCGATGACCAATGCCCTGGGCCACAGCACCTACTTTATTTACGACGAGCTGGGGCGCGAGCGCTTTGTGTTGACTCCACTGTTTGTGGGTAGCGGTTCTGTTACGCAATACACCGCGCAAGAAAAACAGTATGACGCCTCCGGGCAGTTGGTCGCCAATATTAGACATATGAGTGCCTATGGACTGCCGGCAACCCTGGATATCCCCTCGGTGGCGGCGATCTACAACAGTGCCACTCAGTGGGATCGCAGCACCCGCTACGTCTACAACGACGACGGCCAGCAGACCCACAGTATCGACGCCCTCGGCCAGGTGACGGAGACGCTGTACAACAGCGCCGGGCGCATCAGCGCCGTGATCCGCTATGCCGACCGGATAGATCCGTCCACCGAAACTGTCGCCGACCTGGTGCGCGATACCAGTAAAGACCGCGAGACCCGCTACCAGTACGACGCCACCGGCCGCCAGACCCATACGCTCAGGGTGTTCGCGCAGAACGGCGCGCAGTACGCCTATGTCACCGAGAGCCTGTACAACGGTCGCGGTGACCAGGTCGGTGAGATCGCCTACGCCCGCGCCCTGAATCTGGCCAGTGAGACCACGGCGGATCTGAACGCCGCAGCCGCGGACAATCGCCATAGCACCTTGATTTACGATGCCGCCGGCCGCCGCACCCACACCGTGGACAGCCTCGGCTATGTCACCGAGACCCGCTACGACGATAGTAACGACAGCGAGACGGTGATTCGCTACGCCAACGGCATCACGGTGCCCGCCGCCAGCAGCTGGACGGACCTCAGTGCAACGGACCTGGGCATCAGCACTAGCAGTCAACACGACCAGGTGATCGTCACCCAGTACGACGCCGCCGGGCGCAAGGCCAGCCTTACCGAGAAAGTGTGGGCGGATGGTGCCCTGCGGGATTACGTTGAAAGTTACCAGTACGACGCCCTCGGCAACCGCACCCAGATCAGCGACCCACTGGGCTACAAGACTTACTTCAGCTACGACGCCACTGGCCGCCTGACCCACAAGCAGGTGCCGCGCAATACGACCCAGGGCTATCTGTCCACCTGGCGTTACGACGCCCAGGGGCAGGTGTTGAGCGAGACCCACTACAGCCAGGCGGTGGCGCAGAATGCCGACCCCAGTGCTATCAATACCAATACCCTGGCCAATGCCCAGGATCGCAGCAGCCGGTATACATACAATGCCGGTGGGAAATTGCAGTCTGAAACTGACAGCGCCGGGGTGATCACTGAGCATAGCTATAACGCCTTCGGAGAAACTTGGCGCACGATTGAGGCCAAGGGCCTGGCCGAGCAGCGCATGATCTACCGCACCTTCGACCAACTGGGGCGCCTGGTGGAGGAGACCAGCGGCCTGTCGGACGGGGATTCGAGCACCATCAGCAACCGCCACAACCTCACAGAAGCGGAGCTGGGTGCCGACGAGCAAGTGGCCACCACTTACCTCAGCTACAACAGCTTTGGCGAACTGGAAACGCTGGTCAGCCCCCGGGGCCCCAGCTATATCAGTCAACAGCAGCACGACCAGCTGGGGCGCAAGGTGGGTGAGATCGATGCCCGCGGTGGCAGTACCCAGACGGTGCTGGATGCCTTCGGCAATATCGTCGCCACCACCGACCCCAACGGTAGCACCGGGGTCTTCCTGTACGACGCCAACAACCAGCTCACCCATCAGGTGACCCCGGATGGCGCCATCACCACTTATCGTTATGACGCCTTCGGCCAGGCCACCGACGTGCGCACCTATGCGCGGAAGCTGGTCACCAGCACCGATATCGCCGGCCTCGACCGCGCCGGTTTGGACGCTTCACTCAGCGGTTTGCTGGATGCTGTGCGCGACCGCCACAGCGTCAGTGTGTACGACAACCGCGGTCAGCTGCTCAGCAACAGTCAGTACGGCTACGACCTGATCAACGGCCACGCCACCGCTAATACCACCCGCTACGAGTATGACGCCGCTGGCAACCGCACCGCCGTGATCGACGCCCGCGGCGCACGCACGGATTATCACTACGACGCCCAGGGGCGGGTGATCCAGGAGACCGGGCCCGAGTACTACGCCGCGCTGACCGCCCATAGCACCCAAAGTACCCAGGTGCGCGCCATCACCAAGTACAGCTACAACGCCTTCGATAAAACCTTTGCGGGCGAGGGCTACTACTGGGA
>NZ_CANMKV010000067.1 GCF_947498635.1 uncultured Microbulbifer sp.
CAATCTGATATCGTTCTTTTAAGGTCAGCTGGTTGGTACGGGTTCCCATGAGGTTCCTGGCTTGTTTGTGTGGAAGCTTACTAGCCTACAGCCAGCTGACCTCTCTCGCTATTGCCAAGTGTGTCGGTTGTTATGGGAATCTAGGCATCAATCGGGTGCCCCCAAGAATGAAATAATGGCTGCCCCGTACCAATAAAGCTGTTAGCTTCGGATACATAGCCGCCAGAGTGTATTACTTGATCATTTGAATTTTAAAGGTCAGATTCGTGAATTACGATATAGAGCTGGCGATATACCCAGGTGTTGCCAATTATAGCCTAGTGTAAGCCATCACGGGCGTTGAAGTTCCTTGCCGCGAGTTTTGGTTCGCTTGGGAAGCTTACCTCTAGCGTGGTTATAATCGCGGGGGCTGAGGAATGAGTTCGATCAACGGTTTATGTCGCGTAGCTGGCCCCATTAAAGTCGAGGCCAGGGTATTGTATGTCAGTGTTAGACGAGTCGAGCTTTTGAGTTTCGTACTTGAAAGTTTTGGCGTGTGTCTCAAAGGCTAAAAGAACTGCGGAGATTGTTGTTGCTGTAACGGCGTGTTTAAAAAACATATAGATCTACTGTTAAAATTCTAAATTATTTGCACCAAGAAATTTCTACTAGTAGGTAATGCAGTTCCGATTAACTTGGTGCTCCAAGAGAAATCACATATCAATAAGAAATCCTCAAAGGTGAGATGCAACCAATAATAGAGCCAAATAACTTAAAAATAATTCATTCAAGGAACGCTCTATTAAATCGCTGCTTGATGATATGCCTGCCGATGCTGGGTAGGGTGGCTCTTGTCCAGGCCGTCTCTCCATTCGCCTATTGATCTCTTCATCTGTACTATACCTGTGTTAAAACAGCATGCAGTGTGACCGAGCTCTAAAGCTCAGTTCTCGCTGTCGGGATTTATAAGGAAAATAATGATGAAGCGTATTCCTGAGCCATTCCGTATCAAGATGGTTGAACCGATCAAAATGACAACCCTGGCCGATCGGGAAGTCGCCTTGGCGGAAGCCGGTTTGAACCCTTTCTTGCTGCGTAGTGATGATGTTTATATCGACCTGCTGACCGATTCCGGTACTGGCGCTATGAGCGATAACCAGTGGGCTGGTTTGATGTTGGGGGATGAGTCCTATGCGGGAAGTCGCAACTACTACAATCTCTGTAATGCGGTAGAGCATTTTTTTGGTTATAAATTAACCGTTCCCGCGCACCAGGGGCGTGGCGCTGAGCAAATCCTGTTCCCCGCCTTGATAGAGCGTATGCGCCAAGTGCGTGGCGGTACTACGCCGGTATTTATTTCCAACTATCACTTCGATACCACTGCGGGCCATATCGAGCTGAACGGGGGTAAGGCGATCAATGTGGTGGATGAGCGCGCGTTTGATACCTCGATGGCTTATGACTGGAAAGGTAATTTTGACTTGGACAGGTTAGTCCAGACCATTGAAGAACATGGAGCGAACAATATTTGCGCGATTATCACCACGATAACTTGCAATAGCTCTGGTGGGCAGCCGGTCTCTATGGCCAATATGCGCGCGGTGTATGAGATCGCTACCAAGAACGATATCCCGGTGGTTATCGATTCGGCGCGCTATTGTGAGAATGCTTACTTTATTAAGCAGCGCGAGGACGGTTATCAGGATAAGTCGATCCTGGAGATTATCCGCGAGATGTATCAGTACGGCGATATGCTGACCATGTCTGCCAAAAAAGACCCAATGGTAAATATTGGCGGCCTCTGCTGCATTCGCGATCATGAGGAGCTGTTTCAGGCTGTGCGCACCCTTTGTGTGCCTATGGAAGGCTTCGTAACCTATGGTGGCATGGCGGGTCGCGATATGGAGGCATTGGCGCGGGGCCTTTATGAAGCTGCCGATGAAAACTTCCTACATTATCGCATCAGTCAGGTAGCTTACCTCGGTGAGCGTTTACGCGAGGGGGGGGTGCCTATTCAGTATCCGACTGGTGGTCATGCGGTGTTTGTGGATGCCGCGAAGATTCTGCCGCATATCCCTCCAGAGCAGTTTCCCGCACAGGTATTGACTAACGCTCTGTATTTGGAGGCGGGAATCCGTGCGGTGGAAATTGGTTCCTTATTGTTGGGGCGGGATCCGGAAACCGGTGAGCAAAAAAAGGCCGATCTGGAATTAATGCGGCTGACGATACCGAGGCGTGTCTACACCAATGATCATATGGACTATATTGCCGACGCTATTATTGAATTACAAAATCGAGCGCACGAGTTAAAAGGTTTGACCTTTGAGTATGAACCACCGGTACTGCGGCACTTTACCGCTAGATTTAAAGCGCTCTAATTCACTTTCTGGCGAGATGAAAAGGGCTCCTTCGGGAGCCTTTTTCATCTTCGTGGAGATTGCGGCTTGGCTTTCACTAAGCCCCATATTCAAAATCCTCGGGCATCTGGATAGCGCTTATTAAAGCCTGCTGAGCAAGAATACCCTCTAAATTTTGACCGTTAAGTCTATTTTTTCTATTGAGAGACGGGTCTTATTGCTATTTAATTAATCGAGCAATTAACTAAATAGGGGGTCACGGTGACCGTAACTACACCCAGCCGTGGCCGCGGACGGCCAAAGGACCCAAAACGTGAAATGCAGGTGCGTGAGGCCCTAATGCAGTCCGCCTATGCACTCCTTCGTGATAAGAGTGTTCGAGATATATCTATCCGCGAGATCGCCCTGGGAGCGGGGGTGAATTCCGCCATGATTAGCTATCACTTTGGCGGAAAAGAAGCGCTCATTATTGAGGTGATGCACAGCCAGTTTATGCTGTACGGCCCCGAATTCCTCAATACGGGGTTGGGCGGCAAAGAGCCTTCTGTTGAGATGTTAAAAGAGGCTATGGCCCGAATTATTCGTCTCTATATTCGAGAGCCCTGGATACCTCGTTTGATTGTGAGCGAGGTGGCAGCTAAACCTGGCCAAATGCGCGACCTATTTACCCGCAGGCTGGCTTCTGAGCTGGGACCGAAGCTGCGTGAGCTGTTAGATGTGCTCCAGTCTAGCGGTCATCTGCGCCAAGACCTTGATACTAATCTGATGCCCATTTCCTTTATTAGCCTAATTGCTTTCCCGTTCGTCACTGGCGATCCCCTCAAAAAGGTGTTCGCCTTTATGCCTGATGAGAGTAATGGGGAAAAGTGGATAGAGCACTCGGTACAATTTCTACTCCATGGAGTGGCGAACACTCCTATAGCCGTAGATCAGAAGAATAAAGGATCTAACTGAAACACCGATGAATCGCCATCTAGTGTGATCAACGCGAATTAGCATCTTGGCTATGGTGTTTGTAATGTACAAGCACCCGTCTGAACACGACGCAATACAAGTAATGATCGTCAGGTTTACGCCCTGGATGTACAGCAACTGCGAGCCAAGGCCGCTACTTATAGTGAGGCAACACCCAACCCCAGGAGTGATCGCAGAAAAATTATCCCCTCTGGTGCCCTGGCCCTAAAAGTTGATGAGCATGCTCTTATCGTTGAGTGAGAAAGAGTTGGCGCTCAAGCAGGGGGCCGTATCAACCTGGTCTATGACCCTGGAGGAAGCGATGGATAAAGCACGCGATACCTGGCGCGAGGACCTTAGTAAAATTCTTTGAGTGATCGTCATTCTCAACTAAAAACCCCCTTCTAAGCACGGCAGGCTGCGCCATCGCTGGCTCAGAGCTGGACGAACTAAAAGCACTTCCATCCGTTGATAAAATAGATCCATTGCTACGAATGTGTTGTGGGTGGTTTACACCGAGGTAAGTTTCAATGAATCGTACACTGGCGTGCAACCGCACCCCTCCAATCTAATGCCAGCCATGTTGACAACCAGCTACATACAGCCCATCAGAGGATGGAGATTGATGAGGTCAAATACCGTGGGAAAAGTTATGGAATCCAGGCGTGTGGGTGCGTAATTCTATAGGGCCCTCAGACACCTCGACGAGTTGGTAACTGTCTACCCGGCTACCATGTAGTGAGTTCTCATGAATGCTGTGGTGGTTCTTAAAATGAATGGGGCTACGCCAAAACCAGCATGATAATAGCGAACGCAATGTAAAGGTATACGCCGAAAAAGCCGAAGTAGATCCAGTTCAGGAATCCTTTCTGATGGCACTCGCTGAACGTTCTTCGGTCTTTATGTGGCCCTGTAAGAGGTAGTGGGGGCGAGAATTTGTCGTTGTTTATAGCGAACATACCTCTCTTGAGTAAAAAAATGCCTATTTTAATGGCAAGCGAGTTAGGCGCTTTAGTTAACCCTAATGGTTTCATGGGAAAGTTGGAAGTTGCTATCGATAATTTAATGCGGGACTATAAAAAATGATTACTCTCGTGAAAAATGGGGGTATGTTTGTTGTCTGTATCTAGTGTGTAGCCCAGATATTCTCTTTCCCTAAGCAGTCAATGATGCTATTACAAGATTAACAAAAAAGGTAAGTGAAAATAACAACGAAGATAAGGTGAGAGGGAGTGGTATTTGTTGTTAAAGGATGGCGTCTGGCTGGGCCTGTGTAAGGTGGCTCATATTATTTCTGGGTCGATTTTCTCTAGGTGTTTAGGCTATATAAGTTCTGAATTTTCATGTGCTACTCTGATATTTGCCAAGTGCAGCAGGGCACTCTGTGTGAAGGTTGGTTTATTTTCTATTGCTAAATACTCCTTTTTCACGTAGGGGAATAATGGCGAAGTTTTGGTGGTGCATCCGCACTCCTTTGCTATACGCCGGAAGGAGTAGTGTGTGATGTTAAAAATTAATATTCCGTCAATTAAGGTTTTTGTCGTTATATTAATTGCGGTAGTGTTTGCTGTCGCCGAAAAGCGTTTTGCCATATATCCTTACGAAGTGGATAGGAACTATGAGTATCTATTTGATAATGCAAATGCAACAGTAACTCATCTTGCTTTGAGGGGTGGTAAGTTCACGTTGCCTGAAAGGGATGATGTAAATCGATCAACCTTTCTCGAGTTAAATGTTAATACGACATTTATGGGTGAGTATCTCCAGCCTGGCGTAGAGGTTGGCATTGGAGATTCAACTATTACTCAGTATTTTGAGCATGGTGCAAAAGGGATTCGATATATCAATATTAGCTCTCTGCCTTATGGTGGGGGAGAGAAGGTGAGTTTGGATGGGAAATATACTTCAATTAATGATCAATCGGTGCGGCTGATAGATTTCAAAAATCCTGATATAAAAAACCTCAAGATATTTGTTCTTGCGCCTCATCCTGATGATGCCGAAATAGCAGCTTACGGGTTGTATAGCGATAATAAAAACTCATACATTGTTACGGTTTCTGCAGGAGATGCTGGGGAGTATAAGTATGATGAAATATATGAAAATAAGGTGCAGCATTATTTAAAAAAAGGAGAGATAAGAACCTGGAACAGTATTGCGGTGCCATTGCTGGGTGGCGTAAAACCAGAGCAAGCTATAAACCTTGGTTTTTTTGACGGTACAATAAGGAGAATGTTTAAAAATAAAGCCAGGCCGGTAAGTGCGGTTTTCACAAATAGTTCGGATATAAACACTTACAGAAAGATGAATGTTTCGAGTCTTAGCGCTGGGTTGTCTGGGGGGGCGGACTGGAACTCTCTGGTAGAGAATCTTCGGTACTTATTGCTGGCGATTAAGCCAGATCTAATAGTTACACCATACCCGCTTTTAGATAGCCATGATGATCATAAATTTTCATCGGTTGCATTATTTGAGGCAATAAAAAAGGCTGATATCCGGGCTGGGCATCTATACTTGTATTCAAATCATTTTTCTCTAAATGATTACTTCCCCTACGGTAAAGAAGGTGGGGCTATTTCGCTCCCGCCTAACTTTGGGAGTGAAATATATTTCGATAGTGTTTACTCCCACCCATTGTCCCTTTACAAGCAAAAAGAAAAGGTGTTTGCTTTGGAGGCAATGAATGACTTAAGGCTGGATACTGAGTGGCGTTTTTTTAAAGGAAGCGTTAAAAACCTTTTGCGAAATTCCAAAAATATTATTTTGGGCGAAGAAAATAGTTATTATAAAAGATCAATTCGGTCGAATGAACTTTTTTTTGTGGTGGATATAATTAATATCTATGATGAGGATGTTTTAAGTAGTCTGATAGGCGAGTTGTAGGATGTGGTTGATCGCTGCACTTAATTTTACCTGCTTATTAATGGTTTGGAAAATTAAGCTAAGCTTGGTATTTCTTGAGTGCTAAAATTATCCATCGGGCTAGGTCTGTCAAACATTCATATCTAATATTCCTCATAGGGCAGAGTGGGGATTTTTATCTCTTCAATTCATTTGAGAAAATCTGTGTGAGTTATTCGCCGCGAATTGTAAAGGAGGTGTAGTGATTTGGAGGTCTTTGAATCTTCCTGCTATAAAACTATTGGGGTATAGGTTATTTAGGTGGGCGCGTGTTAATGCCTGTTTGAAAAAAATAATAAACTGCTGGAGTCTGTCTGATTTTTAGTAAGTCACTTATGCGAGCAATTTTGCGAATAGCAGACTGTTCTGTTGTCTCTATTCAGTTATATGCGTCTGAGATATTTTGGGGGCTTTTATTATTCGGGTGGTGGTCAATTTTTCCTTTCTTCGCGAAGTCAAGCTAGGTGTGATTACCTACTCGTACCGACATAACAGCATCTGCAGCTGAGCGCTTTCAGTACAGTAGGCAATGTATGTTTGAGTTTGCAGGGGTCGGTTTGATCCTACCTTCTGAAGTTGGCCGCCTGACTTTGAGTGATATCGTCGTGCTCAGCGAGATCAGGTGAAATAATGACCAAGTCATCAAAGAAACGATTTGCTCCAAGTTCCGGCTTGAGGCAGCGCAACTTGCAGTTGATCAGAATGACATGCTGAAAGAGGCTTGTGAAGGCATGGGGGTTAGTAAATCCACCATGGCGTCATGGGTCCGCAAGTTGCGAGCGGAACGAGCTGGTAAAGCTCCAGAGGGCGCTGCTATCACGGCCGATCAATTGCGTATTCAGAAGTTTAAAAACAGAGTGGGTGCTGGAAATCGGCTACAAATTATTCCCCTCGGCACAACAGGGAAACGCCAGTTACATGATAGGTTACTACAGCCAAATAAGGCCTCACCAAAACAATGTTGGGCTGCCACCCAATATGGCGTAAGAAAAATAATGGAATGCTCAAAGTTCGGTGGCCAATAAAGTTATTAACCCGGCGATCCTATAGTTCTATATAATATCCAAATGGATATTATTGATGCAAGAAAATTACCCGCTT
>NZ_CANMKV010000068.1 GCF_947498635.1 uncultured Microbulbifer sp.
TGGAAGCTTACTAGCCTACAGCCAGCTGACCTCTCTCGCTATTGCCAAGTGTGTCGGTTGTTATGGGAATCTAGGAACTTTGCACCCTCTGTATATCTGTGAGATCTAATCTTTGCCTCTGCACCATTAATAGGGTTCACTGCGATTGCACCACTTTTAGTTATCTTTTTCAGTCTAGATGCAACCCTATTGGCTATTGATATTTTAGTTTTTTCATCCGACATAAAGGACAAAGAAGACTCCTTTAGCCCTAAGTCAGATAAGTCCCCGATATCAAGTACAATGCTTCCAGGATTTTTATCTAAAAAGCTATTAGGTGAAGTTGATCTGACATCAGGACTACTTACATTTAGGATCAATCGGAGATCTCCCTCTTCTAACTTGGAGGCGAGATCACTAAGAGTCAACTCACCTTCAACTATTTCTAACTTGAAAGGTTTGAGAGTCATCATAGTAATAATTAAACTAAACTCAGAACTTATGGTAACTATAAAGCTTAATAGTTCTTCAGTTGTAGCGTGAAATTGAATTGAAATAGATTTCATCTTAAATTTTAGTCATATTTTTGAAATGTTGTTGGCAGGCCAGCACCATTTAAATCATCTAATGCTTGTTGTTCACGTTTGATAGGCGAATCATCAGCTTTAGTTTTACCTACATTTGTACCACAAAGATTTCCTTCACAATCCTTATAAAGAATATCAGGACGCCGACCGCTCTTGTGTCCACCTGGAGTAGGTATCAATTTTTCTTTCAATTGTCCTCCACCAGCGAGGACGGTTCCACCTTCAGCTTCAATTTGCTCACCCACTTCTCTAATTTTTTATTATGGGGTGCATTTGGATCTGTTTTAGGGCCTCGCTTTGCCCCTTTTTTTACCTTGGAGCCACCTTTTGCCTCCGGAAGCTCAATTCCTTGTGACAAATAGTATTGTTTTTCCGTCCAAACACCTGTTAGGACTAGAATTAAACCTCCAAGTGCTGCGCCGGCATCGCCGTCCCTGTTTCTTCTTGGTGCCTCTCCATCCGGATCAATAAACTTATAAGGATTCCCATTGGCATAAGCATACCGATTGAACATCATCGGATTGCTTTCTACATGGCCCAATACGCTTGCAGGGTCCATCTGCAGGAAACGGCCCAGCGCCGGGTCATAGTAGCGGGCCCCCATATAGGTAAGGCCGGTGTCGTCATCCTGGACATGGCCGGTATAGCCCACAGCCGGGTTCTTGGCCTGCCCATTCTCGTGAATGGCGCCGTAGGGCATATAGGCTTTGCGCCACAACAGGTCGCCGTCCTCATCAGAGGCGGCAACCACCGAGCCGAGGGCATCGGTGTGCAGGTAGGTGACGGTCACCTCCGCCTGCGATGTTACCGAAAAGGCCAATAAAACAACGGCGGCCAGCAGGGTTCTGATTAATTGTTGCATCATGTTTTTCTCGCTTTCTTCCCTGCTAGCGGATTGCGGATACCTGAGTGCTCAGTGAGAGCGTATTGCCTTCGGTATCAAAATATTGGCTGCCGCTATAGTGCTGGCTCCAGTAGTCAGCCTGGGCGTTGGCGGCGTCGATCTGGGAGATCAGGGCAATGTTGAACTCGGACAGTTGTGCTTCGCTGAGACCCTCTACTGCGGTCAGGTAAACCTGGACTTCCGTGGCTCCGGATTCAGTCGCGGTAGTGGTGACATTGAGGTTAACCATTTCCTGTCCGGGCAGCTTTTTCACCAGGGCGGCTTTCAATGCAGTGCCGCTATCAATATCCAGTGTGTCGCTGTGGGGGATGGTGAATTGATGCTGCACGGCGGCGAGCAGGTGACCTTCCAGACTGCCGGTAACCGTAGCCAGCGCTTGAGGCACTAGCTCAATGGATTCGGCACCGAGGCTCAAGTCGCCAAATTAGAGATACCTTCAGAACATCTTCTAATTCAGGAATATGCTTGAGCGTTCCTCTAAAGAGGAACGATTTTATAAAGCGCTAGGTCTTGGTGTGAGCACACCGTGACCTAGCTAATCACAACAACCTAGTTCAGAGGTTCTTATGACTAACGTGGATGATAAGTCAGGCAGCCGGCTCCGGCTGTCGTACTACCCCTTGGATTCAGATGAAAGGGCATTGGCTACGGCAAGTTGAGTTTGAAGTGGATACGCCGATCAAGATTAGAGCCATGGATGGGTGTTTGGTTTTGACAGTTGACTAAAAAATAAAGCCCGCGTGTGCGGGCTTTATTTAAAGTATTTCTTGAAGGTCTTCTTCTAAATCTTCAAGCGTCACATCTGGATTTAATACCGCTAGCTGATCAGCTGTAATAGCCAATGAAGTAAAAACGTCTTTCAATACATTACTGTCGATGTTTTTTTCATAATAATCTTCAGCCCAGCCATGATAACCCGCAACACCATTCACCAAAAAACCCAGCAATGGATAAACCTTCAAGTTTTCTGGCGATGCAGCCCAAGCAGCCGCACCACTTTCTCGCCAAAAAAAGAAGCTAGCATTAGCAATACTAAATGCTGCCTCATTTTTAAAACTAGAAAAACTATTAGGTACAAGACTTAAAGACGCTGACACATCAGACAGTGACTCCTCAAAAAGTACTTTCCCAGCAACGCCAGCATCATTGAAATTAATAAAGTACTCTCCACCAGAGCCATTCCTCATTGATGCCATCATTTCGCCTTGTTTCCCATCCCAATTACTATTGAAAGAAAAATATCTATATTCCCACTCAGGCATAATAATGGCGTCCACCAACGCCAAGCCTTGTGATATTTTTTTTACCGCATCAATTGACGGCAAATCATTAATATTCTGAATTGCGTTGCTCACTTAGCCCCCTAAATATTAGACTTAGCTCTATTCACTTGTCGCGAAAGAATTTGTAGGCTCGAACTACAATTGGTTCTGCCACAACTTTTGGGCACCTTATGATCAAACTGCCATTCATTGGGGGCTGAGGATCTCTACTGCGGTCAGGTAAATCTGGGCCCCTGTAGTTAGGCATAAAAAGCCCCAATATCGGGACTTTCGGCAAGAGACACCTATTTTATTCATTCCACCAACCCAAAGGCTCCCCGCTTACTGGATCATACACATTGGAATACTGCCACTGAGCACCAGGACTCTTCTCTACTGCAATTTCAAAAATTCCTTCAATAGCTTGGAACCCTACTGCTACAGGGATAGTTATCGAAATTAACCCTGCTGTAGTAGCGTCAATTCTTCCATTGAAGGGTTTTATAAGAGCTTCTATTTGCTCAGCTATACTTGCAGTAACCTTAACATTATCTGCCTCATTCTCTCCAAGGTAAAACTGTACACAAACGTTACCACCTCGCCTGACTATCTCAAATTTACCAGTTTCAGCGTTGGTAACTCTAATAATATCTCCCGAAGCCACTTCTGTCGCATATAGTGGGGAGCGAATAATTTCCCACTCGACATCACTAAGTCGTCGCGCAGGCACATATTCCCCTCCATGTGGGTCAGCATCGATAATCGCTAAAAGTACATGATCATGGCTCATTTAATCTGTCCTCCCGTAAGGTGCGCCACAACTACCACGAGCGGCACATGTACGCTCAGCTTTTGGCGAACTTCCCGCACCTTGACTCAAGTTACATGCCGCTCCTTCACACCTCAAATTTCCATCTGAAAGGTCTCCCCCTTGGGAACGAGCCTTTATGTGACCAGTATGAATATTCGCCGGATTCTTCGTTGAATGGCCGCAAGTTGCGCATGTCCACGAACCATCTGGATTTTGGTCTCGCTTCAGAATTCGCTGACGTGTAGCAGTGTCAACTTTCTTGCCAGCTGTAGGCCCATCAACCTTCGCAAACCTACCATCGGGGTTCCGAGGAGGTCCACTCTTTGTAACTGACTTTGCCCGATTTTTCTTTGCCTTAGAGCCACCTTTTGCCTCCGGAAGCTCAATTCCTTGTGACAAATAGTATTGTTTTTCCGTCCAAACACCTGTTAGGACTAGAATTAAACCTCCAAGTGCTGCGCCGGCATCGCCGTCCCTGTTTCTTCTTGGTGCCTCTCCATCCGGATCAATAAACTTATAAGGGTTCCCATTGGCATAAGCATACCGATTAAACATCATCGGATTGCTTTCTACATGGCCCAATACGCTTGCAGGGTCCATCTGCAGGAAGCGGCCCAGCGCCGGGTCATAGTAGCGGGCGCCCATATAGGTAAGGCCGGTGTCATCATCCTGGACATGGCCGGTATAGCCCACAGCCGGGTTCTTGGCCTGCCCATTCTCGTGAATGGCGCCGTAGGGCATATAGGCTTTACGCCACAACAGATCACCGTCCTCATCAGAGGCGGCAACCACCGAGCCGAGGGCATCGGTGTGCAGGTAGGTGACGGTCACCTCCGCTTGCGATGTTACCGAAAAGGCCAGTAAGACAACGGCGGCCAGCAGGGTTCTGATTAATTGTTGCATCATGTTTTTCTCGCTTTCTTCCCTGCTAGCGGATTGCGGAGACCTGGGTGCTCAGTGAGAGCGTATTGCCTTCGGTATCAAAATATTGGCTGCCGCTATAGTGCTGGCTCCAGTAGTCATCCTGGGCATTGGCGGCGTCGATCTGGGAGATCAGGGCAATATTGAACTCGGACAGTTGTGCTTCGTTGAGGCCCTCTACTGCGGTCAGGTAAACCTGAACTTCCGTGGCTCCGGATTCAGTCGCGGTAGTGGTGACATTGAGGTTAACCATTTCCTGTCCGGGCAGCTTTTTCACCAGGGCGGCTTTCAATGCAGTGCCGCTATCAATATCCAGTGTGTCGCTGTGGGGGATGGTGAATTGATGCTGTACGGCGGCAAGCAGGTGCCCTTCCAGACTGCCGGTAACCGTAGCCAGTGCTTGGGGCGCCGGCTCAATGGATTCAGCACCGAGGCTCAAGTCGCCGAAGGTTTTTGGAGTACCGAGGCCAGCGACTACTTCGAGCGTCACCACCTTATCGGTATCGAAGTAGCCTGGGGCGGATAGGGTCAACTCGGCGCTGCCACTGGCCAGTGTGGGGGCGGAAGCTGAAAGCGGGTCAACCAAGTCAATAGCCGCAAGCCAGAGGCCTGCGTTATCCAGCTGCTGCACTTCACTGGTGGGATCGGCATAAACCCGGAACACTTGGCGTACCTGTACGCTGTGCTCCGTATTAGCGGCGTCAGTGAGGGAAGCGCTCAGTTGCTCGGCGCGCAGGATGGCACTGCCACCGGTGTCTCCACTTTCCCTAAGGTCGTCGGCAGACAGGGAGACAATCACGGTGTCTCCGGTACGCACCGTGGCTGTGAGTGCTTCTTCCTTACATCCGGTTAGCAGGGTGAGTAAGGCCGATACGATAAAAAATTTCGTAATTAGAGTTTTCATTTCCGTTTCCCTTTCCCTACTTCTTATTGGTTTTCTGGGCGCCCATGGCGAGGCGCTCAATAACAATGACGTCGCCAAGATCGATGCTGCCGTTGGCATTGACATCACCGTGTCCGGCTTTTAGTTGATCTTCGCTGGCCTGCTCCAGCCCCATGGCGATACGTTTCACGGTGATGACATCCACCAGATCCACCGTGCCGTCATTGTTGAGGTCGCCATGCAGGTAATTGGGGTCTGTTCCCCGGGCAAACTCTTCCAGGTTACTCATACCATCGCCGTCGCTATCAAGGCTGGCGTCAGCAGCACTGTTGGGGTTCAGTTTATGGGCAAGCTCGAAGGCATCGGGCATGCCGTCATTATCGGCATCGCCGGAGTTGGCCATTAGGGTTTGTGCAGATGCAGACATCGCTTCTGTAGCATCGGTGACGGTGATCACGCCATTGGAAACCGTGTGTGGGATCGTTTCACCACCGATAATGCCATCCGGTGTTGTTGCCAATGTGCTGATTACATCGAGGGCGGTCACTTCCAGGGTGACCTCTCCAGAATCCGCCAGCAAAACACTGAAGCTTCTTCACGCCGGTATACTAAAAGCCTCCGAACGCTGGACACGCCCGATTCAAAATTGGAATCTGACACTGTCACAGCTAGCGATCCGCTTTCCAAATCGCCTGGAGAAATACATCAGTCTATAGCTGCCTGGCTGACACAGAGTTTTGAACACCCTCTACTGGAGGTAAGTGTTTGTTTTTTCAGGGGCAACTAACTAGTGCCACACAATGGCGAGCAGGAGAACCTACAAGTAATCTGAGCCTAAACGCTAACTTGATGGATTCGCGGACAAGCTCAGATCTTCGATACTAAACGTGAGATAAACTACTAAAGTTGACCGGATCACATAGTGGTTAATTAGACAATGGAACCCATGGTTTTCCTTCAATAAACTGGGAGTACCTATGATCAATCACCGAAAAGAACTTTTCACACTCTGAATAATCCAATTCAATTCTATATATACTTGGAACAGAGAAAAAAACTCCAAATCTTTAGAATAAGATATGGAAGTATAATCCCTAAAAAATTCTCTATTTTCTTTACCTAATATATCATCATCCGTTAATTCACCATCAAAACATGTATCAACGAAATCGGGTAAAGACATGCTCCCAGAACTTAAAGCCATGAATGAATCTTTAAGCAAACCATCATTATAATATATTTTACTTAGGCACCCCTTTTTATAAAGCCAAGAAAATATTATTACAAAATATGGGCAAATAGATCTCCAATCAAGGTCATCTGGCACTCCTCCTTCCATCCATTCAATATTAATCGAGTAATTCAAATTACTAACCTATTATTTCTTTTCAACTTCTCTTGGGGCCATTTGTTGAGTTAGTTTTTTCCCATCATGTTTAAATGCAACCCAACTAATCTTTGATGGGGTAACTTTTTCTCCAGTACCCTGGTAAGTTCCTCCATTCGTCAATAGTGCTTCATCTTTTTTCCATTGAAAATATACAAATTTAGATCCTAGATTGCCAACATAAGTGACACACGTTTACCCACCAAAAATTCCAGTGGGCTCAAGTAATTTAACACCTTCCTGGGGCGAGTATTGATTCGAAACACTGCATCATCAATACGGCTTTTTGGTATCTTGCCAA
>NZ_CANMKV010000069.1 GCF_947498635.1 uncultured Microbulbifer sp.
GGAAGGTGTTAAATTACTTGAGCCCACTGGAATTTTTGGTGGGTAAACGTGTGTCACTTATGTTGGCAATCTAGGCAACATTTCTCTGCCGCAGGAATTTCGAGCCTTTCTTCTTGAGATTGGCTTTGGGGCTGCGGATTCTTATGGTGCTAACGTAGAGGGTATTCCGTACTACTACCAGGATGACGAAGATGAATATCCGATGTCAGCAGGCACCATTGATATTGCAGAAATAGGCTGTGGTATTGAATTTATGTTAGTTATTAACGGTGCTCATAGGGGAGAAGTATGGGTTACTCAGAGTTACCGGGAACCACAGCCGTGGTCTAGTAGCTATCTGGACTGGTATGAAGGCTGGCTCGTTAAAAGCCTCCAGAGCTTAGAGATACCGCAGCATACCCCCAAAGACTGACCGCCAAAGCCTCCCATAAACCACTACCGATAGCAACTTGCTACACATGTCCAGGCATATTCTTTCTGCTATTTCCTAGGGTGGGTTGATCCATGCACCCATATATTCCTTATCGTCACTTCTTCACTTAATCAGGTTTTAATCAATACAGTAGGCCGTTGATCATTTATTGTTCGGTATGCACTAAGAGCCTTGACTGTGGTGTACAAAGCGATTGCCAGTACTGCGGAAGTCTACATCCGTGGCTATAGCAAAACAGTTAATTTCCACCCCAACTGCTTGATAAGACAGGTAATTTTTATTCGGAGAGGGGTGATACCGACGAAGTGGATTCTGAACTGGCGCCGATGTTGACTTGACAGTTCCCGACCCTCTTACCGTATACTGTATGTATGTACAGTAAAAAAAGGGGGTGAATATGAGGGTCAGAAATATCGTCATCGACGGAGATCCGATCCAGATATGCCGTTACCGATCGGGTTATAACAACCGGCCAATGTACGCTATCTGTATCCTTAACTATACAAAATATGTACGCAGCTTTTCGGTATCAGTAGATATGGATCTACGTAAGGAGTTAGAGCTGACTTTAGTGCAAATGCGGAGAGTTGAGCGCAGTATCAATTATATGGCAGTCCCAGCTTAAGGGTGTAAGACCTTAAGCTGTTTTTACTGAAAGGGAGAAATATTATGGGAAGAAAAATCAATCAGTTCGCAATTTTTGCCGAGCGAATACATTTAATGAACGGTGGAGCAAAAAGCTTTAGGGATTCTGCACCCACAGAAGAAGCCGCAAAGGAACTGGCAGAAGAAATTGCTAAATCTGACAAAGCGCTATTTTATTCTTGGTTACAAATTCTCGATATAATGACCGGGAGTTATACAGAATACTCAATCAAGAGAGGTGGGGTATTGGAAGAAAGGGAGTGCCAAGAAAAATAGGAGCCTGGTAACTAAGATAGACTTAATGAAGGAAGACAAAGGATAGGAAAAGTAAGTAATAGTTACATGTATAGCGTGAGTAATTTAAAGTTCAGGTTAAGGTAGGTTGTGGTTTGATAATCTCCCGAGTGACCAGAGCTATTTGCAGGTGGTAAAATTGAGTAGCTCTGGCTGCAGCACCGCTAGAGAAGTCCAAAGCTGAAATTGATTAAAATCAATTTTCTGAAAAATATCGTTAAAATAAAGCCCCTTTGTACATAATCAGGCTCAGTAGTGGTAGAGTCTAGTTCTAACAGAAATAGAACACTGGCGGTCAGTACCTAACTGACCCATCTACTCAATTTTACGAACGAATCGATGGTTATTAACAACTAACTGGGTGGTTGGCACATAAAGTTAATTTCATACTCGACTTTCTCAGCCCAGGAAGTTTCAATCCAATAATTTTCTTAAGCAGAAAAGGCATGACAACGATAACGTTGTGCCGTTGGCAGTATTTATAGGGAGCCTCAAAATGGCAAATCGTTCTTATCTTTATAGCCTTAGTAATCAACCTAAATCCTATTCAGATCGCCCCGAGAGTATCTCAGGCTTATCTGAATGGCCATATAGTATTCCCTTCACTTATCGCGCGCTAATGTCTGGGAATCCCAAACTGTGCGCGTCACTGGTCTCGGATGGCTTTGAGGACGATTCACCCGATAATAAAACTCAACTTTATGCTATTAGTAGTGACTTTGAGGCAGGATTTGCGCGGTTAAAGAAATTTGTTGAAATGCTACGATTTATCAGCAAAGACATTAAGGATCTGCCGGATTCAATGCTAAATGAAACGTTAAAATTCCTTCAAAAACCTAAAAATAGGTATCTACTGCTTGAGACTATCGAGCTGGACTGTATGGATGAATCTGAAGAGTCAGTCCTGCGTGGCTACGTTGAATCCGAAATTATCGCTTGCCGTGAAGCTGGAGCTGCTATTGATGCACTTCCTGAAGACCCAAAGGTTTCGGCTGATATCGTAAAGAGGGTAACAGAAAACAATTCAGAATCTACTTTAAGTCCATTTTATGGGCTCCAGTTCAATGGTAAATTTGACAACGTTGAGAGTGAGCCTCCGCTGGGTTTGTATTGGAGTGATGTTCTTTATTACGAATTAGAGAGCAAAAAGGAATTTGAAGATTCTCTTGAATAATTGAATATCGAGACTCTTGTTTCCACTTAAAGAAATGCTGATCCGGTTTGAAAGACTTGTATATCTTTACCAAGGTAATGAATTGGGCCAGCGCTACATCTTTGTCCATATAAAGTACGATATGGAAATTATTGCTTGATACTACCTATGAGGTGGTATCAAGAACTAACTTTCCAACATCCCATACCAAACTCAGCCCAGTTATCATTTATGGTAGAAAAAAGAATGAATAGTGTAAGAATAAAGAAATACATCTTCTTCACAGTTGGATTCTAGATTCTATAGGTTTAGGGTTGAGGTGGCCACAATTGACTGTAATAAGGAATGACCTCTAGTGATATTATGGCACTGTGAGGAAGAGGCATTGGTTGCCTCCCCCTATTTATCAGGCTATTTATACAGTGCGCGTCCTGTATTTATGTGGTGTCGATATGAGGACGTTTGTTGTTACTGTTCTTGTGGATATGTAGAATTGTTATTTTATACACCATTCAGTTTGTTAATGATCGCTTGGGCTAGTTTTTTGGCAGATGCGGGGTTTTGTCCGGTAATAAGTCGATCAGATACAACGACATTTTCTTTCCATGCTTCGCCGTTTACATGAATAGCACCTTGCTCTACTAGCTTGTCTTGTAATAAAAAAGGAATAATATCAGTTGTACCCAGGGAAGCTTCTTCTTCATTGGTAAAAGCAGCAATTCTTCTATCCTTAATCAAGAGGCTTCCGTCAGATAGCGTAATATTTATCAGCGCTGCATTGCCGTGACATATGGCGGAGACAATACCTTTACGTTCATAGATGGCTGAAGAGATTCGGTTAATGTCGGGGTTGTTGGGGAAATCCCACATAGGACCTGAGCCGCCACTAAACAAAACTGCCTGATATTCACTGGCGTTGATATCGGCCAGTGCAATGCTTCGTATTACCTTTGACATTAATACCGCATCATTTAGAAAAATCTCGTGATAGTCGTCGTGCTCCTCAAAAGCTTTGTTATCTATGGGGGCCACGCCGCCGTCAATGCTGGCCACATCTACTTTGATACCTGCGTTGACAAATTCATAATAGGGGTGAGTAAGTTCCGGCAACCAGAATCCAGTTTTCTTGCCAGTATTGCCGAGGTCACTATGGCTAGTTAATACAATGAGTACTTTCTTTTGTTCATCTGCATGGTTATACCCGCACATCAAAATTAGTAACATTAACGCGCTTAAATTAATGATTTTCTTCATAACATATTCCTATTAAATTGGCCTTTATATGTTGGGTGTTTCTCCAACAGAGGGTTCTAGTATACGAAGCCTGGAAGGGAATCTAATTAACCTAGGTTTATTACGCTAAAATCTACAGAAGATAAGAGATCTTACGGGGTTAGATGTGCGATTGGCCTGTCAATTTGGGCTTGATCCATGTATGTAAATGAGTAAGTGATTGTCCACTGCATATATTGATTCACTTATAGTTAATGAACGTGATTTAAAGGCAGTGTAGGAATTTTGTTGGCAAAATCAGGCTCTTGTTGACAAGTGTGAGCTAGCTGCCTACTAAATCTGGAGACCAATTTCTGGGGAAAGTGACCACTTGAGACAACGGTACTTGATGAGAGAACAATGTGAATTCTTCACCCCTCAGTTCAAACTATTTGCTGTCCTCCAGGCAGGCGATCTGGTTTATACGATCTTTGAAGAGGCCCGTTCGTTGTATATCGGTACAATCGGCATCTACTGAACGATATGACCGCTCAAGATTGGGCGAGGCAGTGAGAGCCCAGTCAAAATTTCTCGTGCCGAAGCAGGAGAAAATAAAAGAGCTTGAGTCCCGGAATTAGCAGCTGGCGCGGGAGATGGAGAGGCAAAAAAAGCGACCGCCCTGTTGATCTCCAAGAGGTCTTCCACCGTTGCCAGGTAACCAAATCACGTTTGGTGGTGTGGTGAAACTTCATTTAGCTTGATTGATTTACGCTGGTGCTATCGCGCAGCCTGTTTACGTATCCCTTGTTGCGTAGGCAATCACAGAATGGCTGGGCTTAGCGTCGATGCTAAAGGCCTCGGAAATGACCTGGTGGAGTGTAGTCATCTTGTATAGCGTTCACTGTGATCAAGATAGTTGGTACACAATCCGCAAGTTGCAGCAGTATTGGATACCATCACTTGGATTGGCTTCCATCGCCAGGCAACTAGGGGGCCTCGATATCTAATCTTCTAATACGCTATGGCAGGTCTCTATCCACACAATGCCGGTATACCGCCCGCAAAGGTGGGGACGTACCAAGCCAGCTGCTAGGAAACAGGTAATCAATACATGCTGTACTAAACCTAGGTTAAGGATGGTGAGCCATGGGTACATTATTATGGCTTAAAACTGAAGTAATGAGGAAAAAAATGACAGGCATCAATTATTCACGCCAACAAATAACCTCTAAATACCTTGCAGATCTTGGGTTGTCTCTCGAAATTAGAGATATAGATTTTCTCGCTAAGCTTCAAAGTAAGCATATTGCACGTTACAGCTTCAATAGCTTAGCCGTTGTTTTAGGCCAAAAAATCTCTTTAGACCTCCCGATGATCTTTGACAAAATTGTTGAAAGGAAACGTGGAGGGTATTGCTTTGAGCATAACAAGTTGGTATTTAACATATTGGAAGAGCTTGGGTTTGAAGTTCGACTACTGTTGGCAAAAGTCGTTAACGGAAAATCTCTAGATGTACCCAGAACACACAGAGTCAATTTACTGAACTTCCAAGGAGATAAGTATATTGTTGATGCCGGTTTTGGGTTCCAAGGTCCTCTTTATCCTATAAAGCTGGAAGTAGGCTTAGAGCATAAGCAAGGCGATACTTGCTACCGTGTAATAACCCATGAAAATGGTGACTACTGCTTTCAGATATTAAAGGATAATGAATTTCTGACTCTGTATACATTCGATCTTCGCAATTATAGTGAAGCTGAGTGTTTGCCTGCACATTTTTACTCTTGTAACTATCCAAATGCTGTTTTTGTCCAAAATCTAGTAGTCAGCCGAAACTGCTTTTACGATGTAAAATCGTTGCGCAATGGTGATTTTTATAGAAGGTATAAAGGTAAAGCGCAAACAACAAAAGTATCAAGTTCTGAAGTTTTGCATCAAATATTTTCTGAAGATTTTAAATTGGAACTGGATTTTGCAGTGGCTGAGTTTCTATATTCCAAGTTTATAGATAAGCAGTAAGTAGTGCTAAGGGCTCTCTAAGCAATTCGATCCTATTTTTTGGTATTCAGTTAACCTTCAACATGACGAAATACTAACTCACTCTGAGAGTGTGGCTGGCATGATTGCTGTATTTATGGCATTGTGCCGACTACTCGTCAGTAGAGATGTAGTACTATGAATATACAAAAACAGATGAATAATTTTATTGACTATTTTTGTAGCCCTGGTAGTAGCTTGGAAGCTTCTGATTTCAGGAAGTATGGTTTAAGTGGTGAGCTCAGACATTTAAAAAAGGGGCATTATCTAATCAGGCAAGGGCAGCCAGCGTCGAAAATATATTTTATGCTAAGTGGATATGCTCGATATATGAGTGTTTCCCCAGATGGGAAGGAGTTTACACAGTCTTTTGCCTGTGCCCCTTGTGTAGCGGGATCCACTCGGGCCATGACCAGAAAGACTAGAGCATTGTTCAGCATAGAGGCTTTGGATGATGTACTCTGTTTGGGCTTCGAATGGCCTGATTTTTTTGAGAAAATGAAAGATCAACCTGGCTTTTTGTTGGCTTATAGCACTTTGCTAGAAAGTATGTTTATTAAAAAGGAAGAGCGAGAATATTCATTCGTTCAGCTAAGTGCTGAACAGCGATATCTTGATTTTCTGGAACAGAATCCTCAGTTACGTGAAAGGCTTCCGCTAAAAATGATAGCGTCTTACATCGGTATTACACCTATTGCATTAAGCCGTATCCGTAAAAAGATCAATGGCTAAAGATATTTTCTTGGTGCCATCATACTATTCTAGTCTGTGGTGAGGAAGTTATATCCTAGCTTTATGGTGGGATATTCAGGGAAGCTATAGATCAAGTTACCTTTTATTTGGTGAGCTATTGATACAGTATTTGATCCAGTATCAATATTGGTGACGATTGAAACTACTACTTTTATGGGTGCCCCAAATTATTATTGTCGCTCTTGTAGGTTTGGGGCACGATTTCTCTAATTATTAGTTCCTAGATTCCCATAACAACCGACACACTTGGCAATAGCGAGAGAGGCCAGCTGGCTGTAGGCTAGTAAGCTTCCA
>NZ_CANMKV010000070.1 GCF_947498635.1 uncultured Microbulbifer sp.
ATTTTTGACTAAAAAACATTCATTTTTTGCTGTGTGAAACCTAATGCATAGTTAGAAAGCCATTTTTCAGAGTCTCCTTAGAATGGTTACTGTTGGTGCTGTATTAAGAACGCTCTGCAAGATAAGTGTCTAATCCTACATCACGTACCACACAAGTCAGAGTTCAGATCTCCATACGTATTTATCTCCACTTTCGTTTCATCGTAGTCTTTACAGGTAGCTGAATATTGCCAAATTGGTTCTTAATTATTCCGAGGTTCCTTAACTATCGGAGCGAAGAAGTATCCTTTGTTCCTCTTGAGAAAACAGATAGCCCACTTTCAACCCCTCATAATTACAGGGGCAGCGCTGCTGCTCTTAAAACAAGCAATCAATGAGCATGCCGTTATTAACGGTTTGATATCTTTTTTCACTTTTAATGATATCCAGCGTACGATTTAATCGATATTTATTATCTTTACTTTAACGGGATCACACTAACTCAAGCATATTAATGCAACAATTGCATCCTAATATTATAGCGGCCTATATGGTCAAGGATGTCATCTGTGGGGCATAAAAAAAAATACATTACCAGGCTTCTTTTTAGTCTTTCTCTTACCTTGACTATTAGTTGCAGTGGTGGTGGTAGTGGTACCTCCACTGGGAATGACAGTAATGATATTGCGGTGGTTGAGCCTCTCTCCGATCGATCAACAGCATTCGGGGTTGAGTTTGATAACGAAACAATAGACACAGGAGAGGGTATTTTTCCTCAGTACCCCATTTATTGGGATGAGCACCCTTACGAGTATACCGGCTTTGCCAATCTCAATGCCTACCTATGGGATAGAAAAAACTGGTGGAGAGCCTATTTTGGATTTGATCCTTACGAGCTTGACACGTCAAAAATTGAATGCGCCATGCTGGAGGCCTATGAGGCCTTTCGGATGGATGCTGCTCACTGGGATATCTGTAATTTTACATCTCAAAATGCGGCTGGAGGTCCCGGAGCGGATGGTGATCCGATGGGTATGGAATGGATTCCGCGCTTAGATTGGGATGAAGGAATATCTGGGGGGCATTTTCAAGCTTCAAATCAACCAACGCCGCGACGTTTTGCCGCGGGCTATTTTCGTGAATATCGCGTTGACGATGGTGTAGGGCTCGGATATAACAAAATAGTGGTCGATCATTTTAATGCTGAATCTTCCTTATTAGCGCGAGCACAAGTCGCTGCTACGCAAGTTTCTGAGGGGGTTTACACCGCCATTGATGTTGCCGCCGGAGGTTTGCACACCTGTGCATTACTAGAAGGCGGATCGGTTCGTTGTTGGGGCGCAAAGCATTGGGGGCAATTGGGTGATGGCTCTGGCGCAGAACAAAATGGAGTAATTTTAAAAGGGAAAAGTGAACCCAGCACCATTGTTGGCCTTGCGGAACCGGCTATTGATATCGCTGCCGGCTACGCACATACCTGTGCGGTACTTGTAAGTGGTGCTGTACAGTGCTGGGGTGCTAACTATTACACCCAATTGGGTAATGGAGTAGACGGGAGTTGGCGTTACGCTTGGGAGTTAACTGAGCCCATGATGGAAACATCGCCAGTTTATGTTGTTGGTATAGATAATAATCCGATTGATGATGTCGTCAGTATTGAAGGAAGCCATTCGGTTATGTGTGGCCTAAAATCGGGGGGCGACACGGTGTGCTGGGGACGCACAAGAATCCATTCACCACGCGGAGAGCTTGCGCTTGAGGAAACGAACAGAGAAAGAGCCACAACGATTACCGGATTGGAAACGGCCACTCAGCTGAGTCCGGGGGGACTACATACGTGCGGTCTTTTAGATAGTGGTGCTGTTCAGTGTTTAGGGGCAGATTTTCAAGGGCAATTGGGTGACGGTGATAGCGATGGCTCATGGTTATTACAGCAACACTCTCCCTCGTCAGTTGTGGGAATATCCAATGCTAAGGCAATTTCCTCGGGAGGCTCCCATAGCTGTATCATTGATAATACCGACAAGGTGTTCTGCTGGGGCAACGGCGCTATTGGTCAGCTAGGCCCGGGTATTACTGGAGAGTATTGGTGGAATCAATACAGTGCCACACCAGTGGAAGTTGCACTGCCAGTCACCCCGGTAATGATTGAAACAGGGGGTGCTCACACATGTATTGTTTCTGACACTTCGGAGGTGTGGTGCTGGGGCAGTAAATATTTTGGCAAACTCGGTAGCGGTAATGATCTACCAGCTAGTGAAGGCGAACCTGTTCAGGTGGCAAACCTTGATAAAAATGTTATCGCTATTTCAAGCAACCATGCTCATACCTGCGTTGTTCTGGATGGCGGTCAAGTACGCTGCTGGGGCTATAACGCCTTTGGCCAACTAGGTGAAAGTGGCTCTTTTGTTGATCGTAGTACTCCAGTCATAGTAAAGGGATTTTGATTCATAATTATATCGAGGCATTTGAAGCCTTCCGCTGTTAGTAGGGCGGCCTACTTCATTAGGGGGGAGGTTTCTATTTGAGGGCGCTCGATAGAGAGCAGCGTAGCTATATTACAATGCCTTTTGTCAGTGCAGGATTACAGTGGCGCTGATCAACTATGACTTCGCTACCAAGGTTAGCGAAATTATTGATCAGAATATAAAGGCATTCATTTGGATTTATGAAAACAGCAGCCGCTAGAATGTAATCCTTAGAATATTGTAATGTGCGGTCACTCTGCAGGAGCGTTTCGAGCAGAAAAAAACACCATACCGTCCGCATAGTGGGCGGTATGGTGAAAGCCGAGATTACTCAAAGCCCTGCGTCAGTCAGGCAACAATAGGCTTAAGCATGCCGTTCAAGTAGCGTTTACTGTCCCAGGAATAGAAGTGCCGAAGCACTGCCAGCCTCCACCAACAATCACCCAGCTATAGGTAACTAGCCCAACCAATAAAGCGAGAACCGTACTTGCGACTGGGAATCTAATATCTTTATTCGCATATCTCTCTTTCATATTCTTTAATGAGCAAAGCTCTATTACTGCACTCCCACAACTTCTTTTTTAATATAGATACCCAACCGCTTCGAAAGGCGAACTAAGTTCCCTCTATCCACAGAAAGCAATTTCGCAGCCCTACTCCAATTCCCGTCACACTTGATCAACATATGCCCTATAAGTTCACGCTGATAATCTTCAATCGCTGACCTGAGGCTTACTATTTCAAGCGGTGATTGAATCGGCTTCTCAATTTCAGGTTTAGCCGTGATATCATCTGGAATCTCTACGTGCGCGGCGGTGAGTGAAACAATCTCTGAGGGAGATGAACCCTTTCTCGCCTTAAGTGCTGCCCGGCTGATGACATGCTCCAGCTCCCTCACATTTCCCGGCCAACCATAGCGCTTTAACTTACTGGAAGCATCTGCCGATAATCTTAGCTGGCGAAAGCCCAGCTTTCGCCGGGACTTCTCCAGGAAGTAATCCGCTAACAACAAAACGTCATTCTCTCTCTGTGATAAAGGAGGCACTTCCAAAGGATAAACCGATAGCCGATGGTATAAATCTGCCCTGAACCCCCCACCCTCAATCTCCTTTAATAGCTCCCGATTAGTTGCAGCAACGATACGGACATCCACATGCTGAACGGTATCTTTACCAACCGGCTGGATCTCACCACTTTGCAACACTCTCAGCAGCTTACTTTGCACCGCCAGGGGCAGCTCGCCCACTTCATCGAGGAAGATCGTCCCACCATTAGCCAGGAGAAACTTACCTGGCCTCTCGCGATCCGCCCCAGTGAAGGCGCCTTTGGCGTGCCCAAAAAGCTCCGCTTCCGCTAAGGTCTCCGTTAGAGAGGCGCAATTAAGATAAACAAGGGGCTTCTCTCTGCGTGGCGAGAGTCTATGCACAGTGCGAGCCACCAACTCCTTACCAACACCGGTCTCTCCAAGAATCAGAACGTTGTAGTCGGAGCCGGCCACCAGTTCGATATCGCTGCGTAAAGTCTTTATCACCTGGCTTTCGCCAATTAACTCGCCACCATCACGCAAAAAGGCTTCTTGGGTGAGCTCCTTCACCAGCTGCTCGGCGTGCTCTGCTGAAAGTGAGAGCGCTTTTAATTCCAAGGCCGTTTTCAGTGTGGCGGCTGACAGGGCCGCAATCAATTCGAGAGTTCGGTCACTAATTCGTCCATAGGCATCTGCGGCCATACTATCCAGGGTTAGCAGGCCAACAAGATGGTTATCAGAATAGAGGGGCAACCCCATACAGGAGTGCACAGGCAGATCCCCTTCTCTATCCAACAGCAACCCATCAAAAGGATCGGGCAGAGCACAGTCCGACGGAAAGCGAACGGGGTTTTCCGAGGCACAAATTTGCGCAAGTCGAGGATGCTCACTGACGATAAAGCGGCGCCCCAGCGTTCGTCTCGCAAGTCCTTGCACCGCTAACGGGGTGAGCACATCCCCATTCAACCCCAGCAATGCGACGGCATCACACTTGATTGCCTTGCGAATGGTGGAAAGTAGGCGTTCGAAGCGGTCACTGTTATTCAGGCTGTTAGCCAGATCCAGCGCTACTTCCAATAGAAGGTTGGCGTTTATATCTGTCATTTATCGATGAGTCCAAACAGAATATTGATGTCATTATGACATACACATTAACTGGGTCAAAATGACACGATAAAATCTTAAAATATCTGTAACTTATTGATTTGTAAGATTTTAAATTTTTGGCATGGCGCTTGCTATCAAAAATAATGAGATTGGAATTGCCATAGAGGTCAAAATGCTCGCCACTGAAAACCCACTCCTGCGCAGACGCTTCGAACTCCTGCTTAAAGCTGGCAATCTTACCCTTCTATTGTCAGTGCCCTTCCTGATAGTAACCGTCGTTATCTGCTATCCCATGTCCCACCACTTTTCACTTCCGGCACAGGTCGCTGGCCATATCTTTATGGTCATCAGCGCAACACTTATAAAAATCGGATACATAAGCCGCTGCGTCGCACAATATAGCCTCTCTCTAGAGGTTAAATAAACAGCTGCTTTTTCACTAATTGGCTGAACGCAACGATCAGCAATTTTTTCAGGTATCGGATTTCTGATACCTCCGTTTTGGATTGTCCACGATAAATTTTCCGTTAGATGTATAAAGGAGCAAATCATGTTGACATCTAGAGAAATCAAAATTGTTAAAGCTACTAGTCCGATTCTCGATGGTGCGGGCGTAGATATTACTAAATATTTCTACCGTAGAATGTTTTCTTGTAACCCTGAGTTAAAAAATATCTTCAACATGAGCAATCAGGAAAGCGGCAAACAGCCGTTTGCCCTTTTCAGTGCCATATCAACCTTCTCAAAGAATATAGACAATCTACCCGCCCTTCAGCCTTTGATTGAACGCGTTGCCCAGAAGCATATCAGCTATTTTATTCAGCCTGAGCAATATGGCATCGTCGGAAAACATTTACTGGCGACATTAGAAGAATTTATACCCGACACCTTTACCAACGAAGTTATCGATGCTTGGCAGAGGGCTTATGCATTGTTTGCAAAGCTGTTAATGGAGAGAGAGCAAGAACTCTATAACGCCTCAAAAAATGCCGCCGGAGGTTGGTATGGGCCCAGGCAGTTTATCGTTAAGGACAAAATTATTGAGTCTGAACTGGTCACCAGCTTTACACTAAAGCCTGAAGACGGCGATACTGTTATTGGCTATCGTCCAGGCCAATATCTTGGGCTTCAAGTGAAGCCACCAGCACATGACCACATTGAAATTCGCCAATATTCACTCTCCGATAAGCCTAACAACACCACTTACCGTATCAGTGTTAAAAGGGAGGCCCAGCCGAGAGATGGTATTGTCTCCTCTTTCTTACATGACAGGGTGGAAATTGGGGATATCTTGGAGGCCTACCCGCCGAGCGGAGCTTTCTTTCTGAGAGACTCAGTAAAACCTATCGTGCTGATCTCAGCCGGTGTTGGGGTAACCCCTTTACTTTCTATGCTGGAATCCCTATACGAAAAGGAACCTAGCAGACCAATCACCTTCTTACACGCCTGCGAGAAGGAAGAGCAGCACTCTTTCAAGAAGAGGCTCACCGACCTTGCGTCGGACAATTCCAATATCAAACACTACTATTGGTATACATCGGGCGCAAAGGAAAGTACCTTTTCCGGGCTAATGAATCTGGAATTTGTTCGCGAGCAACTTCCCGTTGCCCAAGGCCAGTTCTACTTGTGCGGACCTACAGGATTTATGAAGAATATCAAAGAGCAGCTGGTTGACCTGAGGGTGGATTCTGACAGGATATTTTATGAGGTGTTTGGCCCCTATAGCGATATATAAATATAAAAAGTAAACCAGAAAACGATCACATTAATGATCCCCAGTTTACAATGGCTTTATCTGGCAAGACCCTACAGTTCAAAGGCGTCTTGCCAGTTGAAGCTTTGCAGCGCGGGGTGATCCTACCCACAAAAGACGGACACTCTCTTAAGCGATAAACTACGCAGCAGAGGTGCCCTATGACACGATC
>NZ_CANMKV010000071.1 GCF_947498635.1 uncultured Microbulbifer sp.
GAAGCAGCAGATATTACCTTCAGCTGACCGTTCTTTTCCAGGTGATTAACTGATGCACTTCAGAGTTGAATGCAGGAGTGTTGACATAAGTTTGTCATGATTCACTTCGTCAAAGAAGGATTTCAAGTCCATATCAATCGTCCAGCGCCTTCCTTGTCGAATAAATGATTGAACTTGTTTTATTGCCTGATGCGCTGATCGATTTGGTCTAAAACCAAAACTAAACGGATGAAACTTCGGCTCCCATTGCTCACTGAGCATATGTGCGATAGCTTGTTGGATCAATCTATCTTGCACAGTGGGTATACCCAGTGGGCGCAGGGTTCCATTGTCTTTTGGTATAAAGACGCGTTTCACCGGTTGTGGACGATAGCTACTACTTAGCACCTTTTGTCGAGTAACAACCCAAGTCTGCTTAAGGTGCTCCGGTAACTGCTTTACCGTCATACCATCGAGACCTGGCGCACCCTGGTTACGAGAAACTTGTTGTAATGCTCGAAACAGATTATTCCTATCTAGAATTCGTCGCATTAAAAGAGATGGGGAATTGGACAAGGTACGATTAAGTTTCCAGTTTGATGTTCACCCAGAAAAAAAAGATATTTTTTTTCTGGCAACTAAGTTACTTGTCAGATGCAGTCATCAAGCTCTGCGTTAACAATACCGTCCAGAATTGTTCAGGCCTTCAGTAGCACGAAATCTACCTACTATGCCTTCTGCTGATTTCTATAGGTCGGTCAAAACCAATCTCTCAGTTTTCAGTTATTCCATTAACAACCTATAGACCTCCCAGGGTAAGACATTTAACTTTCATCACGTAGATGCTGGATTTATAAAACGCAGGCCAGTTGTGGATGGAGAGCTTCATGGTCACGTGCCCACTGGCTCCGCCTACGTCACACCTCATATCCAGTTCTTGTTCATCACCCCGTGATTTTGCGCTGGGCTTCCTCCAGCCAATACCTCACGATATTAACCTTGCCCTTTCGCTAACCTTCGGCTCCACGAATACCTGGTAAGAGGACTTTCACCTCTCTAGTTAAATGCCATGCTTGGCACACACGCCAAGCGAAGGGGCGAAGTGCGCAGCACTTTGTCCCGCTTGCGCGCCTTGTTAAATTTAGGGTAGGCACTCTAGCCAAACCCGTTCATTTGGATGGTGCTCTGCAATCGTGGCTAGTGCTTCATCTAGCGCGCTATCATCGCTAGGATCTATTGCATAGTTGAAGCTAGTCAGGTCGATATCGCTTGATCGTAGCGAATCTATCTCCTGCTCATTCAGCACGCCATCGCCCACCCATACTGAATACAGCGCCGATCTAATTATTGGCTCTAATTCTGTGTAGCCTTTTCTTGTAACTGCGAATATAACCATGATGAAATTTAACGACTACAACAGGGGCGGCTGGAGCGTAGCGTAGGACGTCCCGCGAAGGGCCAAGGGCCCGTAGTAGCCTGCTTGTAATTGTTATGTTTAACTTCCAAAGGCCGACCACCATTCACTAAACACGATTACACCACACAATAAAGTAAGCCAAACCCAAATTGGGAGCACTCTACTTAATTTTGCTTTCCTTAATTTCGGTGGATCTTTGTGAAACACGAAAATATATTTATCTCCTTCAGGGTATTGCTCTAGGTATTCACCTACTTCTTGAGCATATTTTTCCGGGATTAAACTTATATTTTCATACTCGACTCCGTTCAATTTATATTTGGCTCTTTGAGCCTTAAATTCATCTACGCTCTCGTCCATGTTTTCTATATTGAATCTGGGATCATCACCAGAGATACCATACTCGAATCTTCTATATTTTGGAGCCATAACTCTTTCTCAAAACTGGTCTTACCCACAAAAAGTAGACACTCTAACTATGCGCATTTGCGCTCATACTCTGCTGGACTCACATAACCCAGTGCAGAGTGCCTACGGGTTCTATTGTAGAAAACCTCGATGTATTCAAACACCTCGGATTTCGCTTCTTCTTCATTTAAGAATGGTGCTGCGTACACCAGTTCAACTTTAAGGCGACTGAAGAAGGACTCCATTGCTGCATTGTCCCAGCAATTAGCCTGGCGACTCATACTCGGCTTACAGTGATTCTCAGATAAGAGATCCTGATATCGCTGAGATCGGTATTGTACGCCTCTATCAGAATGCACAATCAATCCAGGCTTGGCTTGACGCTGACTTAAAGCCATTTTCAGTGCTCGGCGGGTCAATTCATCCGTCATCTGAGAATCGAATGCCCAACCTATGATACGTCGCGAGTAGAGATCCATTACCACCGCGAGGTACAACCAGCGGTCACGAACCCATATGTACGTAATATCACTGGTCCAGCGACAGTTTGGCCGGTCTACATCAAAACAGCGTTTAAGCAGATTGGCGGCAACATGGATGTTCGCTTCAACTGGCTTGCTATATCGAAAGCCTTTGCCGTTTCTGGCCTTAATATGCTCCTGCCGCATAAGCGCAGCGATATAGTTCCGAGAGCACGGCTCACCGCCCTCTTGAAGCTCTCGAGCAATTCTGGGCGCTCCGTAACGTCCTTTAAACTCGGCAAAGGTATCTCGCACCTTCTCAGTTACTCGTAGCTTCCTAACAGCTCTAGGAGAAGCCAGTCTAACAAGCCACCGATAATAGCCCGATCTTGAGACCTCTAAACACCGACACATCAAGCTAACCGGGAATAACCCTACATGCTCCTGTATCAGTGCGTACTTTACTCTTGGTGGTTCGCAAAGTACGCAGCTGCCTTTTTTAGGAACTCAACCTCCTGACGAGCTTCCTGTAGCTCCTTCTTGAGCCTGCGGACTTCTGCACTTTCTTGCTTGGAATAGTCGACGCCATCCAAGCTATTGAACTGCTTATCTGACAATCGATTAAATTGCCGGCGCCAGTTATAGATCTGCTGTGCGCTAACACCCAGTTCACGAGCCACAGAAGCAGTTGTTACTCCAGGCTTCTCAGCCCTCTTTACTGCCTCTCTACGAAACTCTTCCGTATAAGCCTGAGCTTTCTTCTTCGCCATGATACACCTCCGTGTTAGGCCGAAACCTAACTATACAGGGTGTCTACTAAACGTTGGTAAGTCTTAAACATAACGCCCAAAGCAAGCGCGCGTTTACGCGTCGCTTTGCCTTTGATTGTTAAAATATTTCCCCTCTATAGCTGTCAAAGCTTAGAATATTAAATATATTTGTTTCGTCTTATTTCACATGCCATATCTAAGTACCAGTCAATGTCTTGAGAGTATCGCTTGACTGCTGATGGTGCGACCTCATCTAATAATTGGCTGATTGGCTGCTTTTTTCCTAGCTTACTTAATACCGTTGATTTATGTACTATCTTTACTTCTGATAGCTCCCAGTCTTTGATGTCTCGGTATCCTGTTGGTTTTAGTGCATCAATATTACTTGGGGCAAGCATGCGATTTATTTCTTTCTCAATATTCTCAAGTTCAGACGATAACAACCTAAAGCCAATCAAGGTGTATTGCCTGTTTGATATAATATTTAGACCTTCGTTTCCGCCTTCGAAGTTTTTCAGGCAAACACCAGTTTCTTCCAAAAATTCCCGTCTTGCTGCCTCTTCAGCGCTTTCGGACGGCTCTTTACCACCTCCCGGTAGGGCCCACTGCCCAGCCTGATTTACTCTCGACGCCTTTTTACTTAGTGAGTAATCCCACCACTTGTTTTGAACCTTCTTTTTGGAAATCAAGACTCTCTGATTGATATCATATACCAATGTGTAAACTTGCATGGATTATCTCCTTTAATCGTGAAGGTCAATTTTCTTACTTTTAACGCCTTTGTAACGGGCAGCCTTGTGGCGAAGCCACGCTTAAGGCTGTCCAGCCCGAAGGGCGATCGTTGACAAACTTGTTATGAGTTTTCGTCAAGGTGCCACCCTACAATTTCACCTACGTCATCGTAGACGTTGTAAATAACTTCACAATCGCAGAATCCACCGTGCTCGCCAAGCCAGGGAACAACTACCTCTGGGTTTAGCTGATTTGACTTGAGGTATTCAATAGTTTCCTTGAGTGTGTGATCACACTCTGGAGCTGACTCACGGTTTAGGTGCGATAATAAGTCTTTTAGCTCATCAACTCCCATTGGGATAGATGCACGTATTTCATCTTGCTCATTCTTTTTATACTGAGCCTTTAACTTTTTCTTCTGGTCTTTATCCATACTCAAGACTCATAACGCCGCGCTCAGCCGCGGCTAACTTTGGGCGCTTTATGCGCGAAAATGGGAGCGAAGCGACCGCGCATAAAGTGCACAAAGTTAGACGTCGGCCTGCAGCGCATTGTTAGAGTTTTTCCTCGCTCCGAAGCACCTTCTTGATTAAGGGATCGAATACCCAGTAAAACCACAGCACTAAAAATTGAAACAAAAATAAAATACTTAAAATTTCTGTGTGTTTATGTTCATGGTTGTTTAGACCAAACACTAGTGACGTAATTAACACAGGAGGCACGATAGTACCTATACATAGAATAAAGCTCTGAGGCAATAATTTAATACTGAAAATACTAGGCTCTACATACCCACCTTTTCCCTCATGCTCATGCCGATGAAGTGCAAACATGTGGGAAAAAAGCTTAGCGATCATAACAAGCCACGCTATGGCCATAGGAATAGCCAAAAAAGCCGCAATTTTTACAACATACTCTGTATTTATCAGCCTGAAAATCATTGTGGTAAATGCGGACACAAGAACCATCTTCTCCAATGCCGAAACTGTTCTACCGCAAACTTCAGAGAAAAATTGTGCTCGATTCATCAAGAACTCTAACGCCGCAAACAGCCGTGAGGAGCACGCAGTGCGACGATCGGCTGCTTTGCCTTGTTAGATGCTAGCGTTCTCATAGCCACCAGTTGATTGGGTTATCATTTGAATCATAAACATTACCATACCACCAAACTGGCTCATCTAGTAATTCACATGCTTTCGACACTGAAGCCTCAATTTCTTTGAAGCCTGAGTCGACAGGAATTGTCCAAACGGCTACTTTTTCTAGGTTTCCGTCACGCCGGGCACGGACTGATGACAAAATCTCGTCAATATCTGGAAGCTTTTCGATAATTCGCGAGGTATCGGAGATTTTGACTGAAACGTTGCCACCATACTCGATTACTTCAAAATCGCCAGTTTCTTTATTGGTGACTCTGATAGTATCTCCAGCCGCTATATCTTCTACGAACCCTGGAGAATAAAGAATGCGATAGACATCGGGTGAAACTAGCTCAACCTCTACTGGTTGAGTTCCACCTTTCGATCCTTCTACTATGAGGTTAATGTGATTATTCATATCATCTAACGTCGCGCTCAGCCGCAGCTTACTTTGGGCATATTATGCGCAAAAATGGGAGCGACAGCGACCGCGCAAAATATGCACAAAGTAAGATGTCGGTCTGCAGCGCTTTGTTATGGCTGAACGATATCAATTGTACCCATGCCATCCACTACTTCATTAACTTTGTGCAAATTTTCTGAACTTGGCTTTAAAACAAAAGCGGGCCTGCATGGGTCTTGTAGTATTCTGTATTTTACAGCTTTTGATCCAATAGAATAAGGTTGATTCGCCAGCACAGCTGATGGCAACGCCTCCCTCTTAACAGCAACAAGGTATCTACCTTGCTCGAAACTCTCAGGCATATAACTGTAATCCTGCCAGAACGCATCCAATTCATATTCTTTATCATCACCTAGAAGATAACTTTCAATCTCAAAAGAAATTAACGAATATGAAACCGTCTTTGCCACCGGGTTTCTATCAAAATAAATGAACTTAGATACATGACCAATAAAAATTGCGTCAGCATTTTCAATGTAGTCAAAATCAAGAGGTTCAGGAAATAAACAGGCTTTCACTGAACTTGAGCCCGTAGAGGCCAACAAAAACAATGAAAAAATTAATAATTTAGAATTTCTCATACTAGCCATCAATGGTTAACTCTGAGCCATAACGCCCGGCTCATCGGCGAGCGTAGCGAGTCCGGTGGAGGCCGCAGGCCGGAGCGAAATGCAGCCGCTTGTTATGAGTGAAAACTCTCAAGATACACTACTATGTTTTTTGCTGATTTATAAGCTTTTGCACTTTCAATGGCACTTGATGAATCACCAAATTTAAGGAATATATCCGCACCGTTGTTTAGTAAGAGTTCGACGAATTCTAGCTCCTCATCTCCTGGACCACCTCCAGACTGAATACAGCTATCTATAGCGCTATCGACAGCTACAGATAATAGTGACCCGCCATCAGGGTGTGGGCAATTAACATCCGCTCCCATCTCAATTGCAGACCTCATAGCTGCAAGATCTAAATTTTCAAACACTTCGATTAAATTGCGATCTCTATTCATAAGCTACTCATAACGCTAAGATAACCTGCGCTGCAGGCGGCAAAAAAATGACCTGGCATTGAATTTAGGCCGAACTAAAGAGGCCCA
>NZ_CANMKV010000072.1 GCF_947498635.1 uncultured Microbulbifer sp.
CCGGATACGGATTTACCGGATACGGATTTACCGGATACGGATTTACCGGATACGGATTTACCGGATACGGATTTACCAGATACGGGTTTACCGTATCCGGATTTGCCGACACAAGAAAGTAAAGATACTAAGAAAGTAACTAATCTAGAAAATAACCAGAGAGAGAGCGGTCAGGGTGGTGCCCTTGCTCTCCGTCAGGAATCCGCCCCGCCATCGAAGCGTGGTACTCGCCTTCCCGATGATTGGCAGTTAACCCAAGAATTTTACACTGAGGCGGCCAAGACGCGGCCAGAGGTGATGCACCAGATCTACGACATTGCGGCTAGCTTTGGTGATTACTGGAAATCTCAGTCAGGCAAGCAGGGGGTGCGGCGTGATTGGTTGGCGGTGTGGCGCAATTGGGTGAGGCGCGAGAAGTTTATTCCACCACAGCGGGCCGTGCCTCAGCAGCGAACACGGGACCGCCCCATCGGTGAAATGCTAACAGACACTGGCTGGTGAACACGGGTTTTCAAGGAACGATGCTATGACCGTTGTGACTCTCATCGAGGCGAAAGAGCGAATTATGACAACCGCAGCCAGTAGGCCATTAGCGGCATTCCGCACGAGTGACCCGCGCCTTGTGGATTTAGTGTTTGCCCAGACGGTGGTGACTCAAAATAAAATTCGACGGGTGCATGAGGATTATTTGGGGACATTCCACCGGGATAACTTGTATGTGGCGAGAAAGGTTTTTCAGGAGTATTTCGATCGTTTTCAGGTGGCTGCGTGATAGGGCCCTGCCGGGCCAGTTGGGGTTAGTGTTTACAGTCTTGGGGGAGGTGGCATGAGATTCGATTCAGCGAGACAGGCTTGGCATGATGCCTTTGATGGCTCTGCGGCGGCGTTTGATTATGAGGCTATGGGCAATAGGAGCACGATTACCTCAAAGGCTCGGCGAGGGCGGAAGTTAATTATTCGGGGTGAGGTGCAGGGAGAGGCTAATCAGGTGATTTGCCGCATTGATGCGCCTCGGGTGAGTGGTGTTGAAACGGTTGTGGGCAAGGGTAGCGGTGGGCGGGTTATGGATTCCTGCGAGAAGGGAATTATTCAAAGCGTGGTTGCCAAGCTGAGACAAAGTGACCCACTGGCTTACTGCTGGGGCATGGCTGCCTATGCACCACCGGCAAAAAGATTTAAAGAGCGGGCGGCGCTATTGCAGTACTTGATGTCTGAATTCGATAAGTGGGAGGAGCCGCACCCGAGGGATAAGGTTAGCCAGCTGGCGTTATTTTGTATTAGTGCGAGTGCGTTGCGGGATGTGAATGGGCGTAAGGTGGATGTGAAGCAGGCCCGCGCTATTGTTGGCTGTAATAAACCTGCCTGGGATCTGGAGTGGAAGAATATTTGGCGTAAATTACAGAGACGTTTGGACCCGCTACCAGCGCGTGCCCTGGGCCCGGTTTCTGAGGTTGTGGAGGGTTACAAAGAAAAGTTTCTGAAAGTGGGTTGACAGACTTTGACCCAGGATGGTACTTTTTTTCTAGCTTGCGGTATTTCCGCTTGCAACAGAAACCCGGCTCCCCCAGCCGGGTTTTTTCGTTTCTGACTTTCTATTTTTCATTGCTCCATCACCTGTACTTGGCGGCGTTCTTGTGGGCGCCGTTTTTTTATTCCTTAGCTCTGCGAGCGGAAATTCATGAACTGCAACCTGCAACGATTCGCCTATGGGCCTGATGCCACATTGGGGCGACTGAGAGTGCGCGACTATGTGTTTTATACGGTAGAGCGCCCGTGGTTGGGGAATCGTCCGTTCGAGAGCTGTATTCCTGAAGGGGTTTATTCCTGTAATCCCTATAACTCACCGAGGTTCCCCAATGTGTGGGAGCTAGAGGAAGTCCCTGGCCGTACAAAAATATTGATCCACACCGCGAATTATTCGGCGGATGTGCAGGGCTGTATTGGAATTGGTTCTAACCTGGCGCCCGGTGGTTGGTGGGTGACGCACTCCCGCAGGGCGATGCAGCAACTACGAGAACTACTGCCGCCTAAGTTTGATCTGACAATTACGCACTATGTGCCGGAGTATCCGTGATGGGTATTTGGTCTGGAGTTAAGGGTTTATTTGCTGGCCCTGAGTCTGCGGGCAAGGTGCTGGATGCCACTGTAAATACTGTGGATGCGGTGTGGTTTACCAATGAGGAAAAATCCCGTTGGTATCTCAAGTACCTGGAGGCCACGCAGCCTCAGAACAGGGCACGACGATTAATTGCCTTTCTGGTGACATTGGTTTGGGCGTTGCTGGTTTTATTGATTGCGGCGGCCATGGCTTTCAAAGCGCCTTTTGTAGCAGACCTAAAGGGCCTGCTCGTTGATGTGGTTGTGCAGCCTTACAGCATCATCATCGGTTTCTATTTCGTGAAGTCGTGGGTGAGTGAGGTTAAGCGGTGAACACTGTAGCTCAAGAGGCAGCGAGGGAAGCCATGGTTCAAAAGATCGCCAGTGCAACCACGACGGTTGCTGCGGGTACAGCGGTAGTCGGCGGATATGCCGCACAAGAGTTATTGGCGGTGGGTGGTTTCTTGATTGCTTTGAGTGGGTTCATTGTGAATTGGTATTACAACCACAAGCGCTTGAAGCTGCAAGAACAGCAGCAAGGCGGGGGCGATGGACGTTAGTGTAAAGCTGGATACCTCAAAGTTTGATCGAGCATCGGCTGAATTAAAAAAGCAATTACCTTATGCCAGTTCGGTTGCCCTGAATACGGTGGCGTTTCGTATACGGGGAGAAGAGCGTTCTGCGATGGGGCGCATCTTTGTAAATCCAGCGAAGCTGACACTGAACTCTGTACTGGTGAAGAAAGCCACTAAGCGCTCAGGTATCGCGAAGATCTTTATCCGTAATCAGGCAACCAACGGCACGGCGCCGAGTAAGTATTTGGCGCCGTCAGTTATCGATGTGAAGCGCAATGATAAGCGCTTTGAGCGTGCCCTTCGGCATATGGGCGTCCTGCCTTCTGGCATGTACGTGGTGCATGGCAAGGCGGCGAGATTAAACAGGCATGGGAATATCTCGGTCGGGACCTATAAAAAAATCCTGGCTGAATTACGGGGTAACCCTGGCTCTACAAGTGGGGCAGGTAGTGCGCAGAGTAAGAAGGGTAAATATTTCGTTGGCAAAGTGAACGGTGTCTTAGGGGTGTGGAAGAGGGCAGGCGGCAAACGCCGGCCAACGGTGAAACCCATCCTGATTTTCCTCAAGGGAAAGCCCGATTACCGCAAGCGTTTCCCCTTTGTTCGTATTGCCGAAGGCATAGCGCGGCGTCACCTGCCGATTGAATTGGATAAAGCCATGGATCGTGCCATTGCGACCGCAAAGAGACGTTGAACGGGTCCTCCTGAGGGGGCCAGCACACGGGTAATTCGAACCCCGCTTTTTTAACAGCTATCTGAAATTTCCTAGGGGGTTATACCTTGGCTGGTGATATCTCTCTTGATGATCAGGCCACTCAGTCTGGCTTTGCCCGATTGATCGGCGCTTCGCAGCCGGCGATTGCCAAGCATGTGCAGGCGGGCGTGCTTACCCAGGGGGCCAGTTTTAAGGTCTGGTTACAAGAATACTGCGAGCGGCTGCGTACCGAGGCGGCGGGCCGTCTGGCGAATGATGCCCGCAACCGCCGCGATATGGCCCAAGCCCTGGAATCCGAAGCCAATGCGCAACTGAAAATGCGCGAGCTGTATCGGCAAGACCAATTAATTCTGGATATTGAGTCCGTACGCAAGGCGATGGTGGAGTGGTCCACCATTGGCAAGAATGAATTTTTAGGCGCGGTGGAAAGCATCGTTATTGCTATCGAGAGCCAGCATGCCATTACCATCGACCGCGAACCCCTACAGCCAAACATTGACGCTGCCCTCAGAGCTATTGGCGGTTACGAAATCGAATCTCTCGCGCCTGGTGCAGGAGGTGCGCCAGACCTGGATACCGCAGCCTAAAATCCCGCTGATCGAGTGGCTGCCCGACAATATCAAACTGCCGTCTGAGGATAGCGACAACGCCGGCTATTACCGCAACGACTATGTGCCCTATTTCTGGGGCGTCATGCACGCGCTGGATAGCCCGATATCCTGGATGGTGGTGATGCAGAAGGCGGCACAAATTGGCTGGACGGTTCTGCTGGCGACGGATATTTGTAAGGTCGCCGCCACCGACCCGGCCCGCATCCTGATGCTGTTTCCCAAGGATGAAAAAGGCCGGCTGTTTATGGATGAAAAGCTGGTGCCGATTATTGAAGGCTCGCCAGCCGTGAATCGGGTGATCGATGTCACCACCAGCCGCAAGGGCGGCAGCCGCTCGACGCGGAAGAAATTCCCCGGTGGTGAGGTGCGCACCATTGGCTCCAACTCCATCTCCAATGTGAAATCCACCACCGCCCGCCGAGGCTATGTGGAGGAGCCGGACGATACCAACAAAGACGTCGGCGATCAGGGCGATTCCATTCGCCACCTGCGTGAACGCCTCAAGCGTATGCGCAATAAGAAATTAATTATCGGCGGCACCCCAGCGGTGGCCGATCTTTCCCAGGTAGAACACTACACCAAACTCGGCACCATGCGCGTGCTGCCGGTGACCTGTCACGACTGCGGCGAGTCCCATGTGTTGGATTGGGAAAACGTCAGCTGGCTGGAAAAAGAGGGCGGCACCCCACACCCGATATTCGGACTGCACCAACCGGAAAGCGCGGTGTATAGCTGCCCGGAATGCGGCAGCGCCTGGGATGACTACCGCCGCCAGGCCAATATCCTGCAGACCTGTAAAACCGCGCGGGAGAAGGGCGACGACTTTGCCGGCTGGGAAAAAACCCAATGCGGCGAAGACTTTGAGCCCGATGAAATCGAACCGATAGAAACCTTTATGGAGCTCTCGGAGCTCTATGTGTGTATTCCCGGCACCGGCCTTGCCGATGTAGTGCGGGATTTTCTCGAAGCCGAACACGAAGCCAAAAGCGGCGATGAATCTGCGCGCATTGTTTTCCAGAACAACAAACTGGGCCGGCCCTACCAGTATGCCGCCAGCCGCTTGCTGGACCATGAAAAGCTGCAAGAAGCCGCCGAGGATTACCCGGAACTCGTTTGCCCGGCCGCTGGCCTGCTGGTAACGGTCGGCATTGACGTACAGCACGACCGCCTCGCGATATCGATACGCGCTTTCGGGCGCAATGAAGAAAGCTGGCAACTGTTCTGGGGCGAGATCGATGGCGATACCGCCGACAAGCGCGACGACTGCTGGGCGGCTCTGGATAAGTTGGTGTTCCAAAGCTTCGAGCACGAGCGCTTCGGCGAAATCCGCGCAGCGGCAGTCAGTATCGATTCTGGGGATGGGGGCACCAGCAACGCGGTGTACCACTGGGTCCGAACCCGCGATAAAAAACATCGCGGTGTGCTGGTGATGGCCATCAAAGGCGACAGCAACGACTTCGGCACCAAGGAAATTTTTAACCAGCCCCGGCAGGTGGATTTTAATAATCCCAAGCGCCGCACCAAGGCCGACCGCTTCGGGGTGAAGGTGTATATCGTGGGCACCCACAAAGCCAAAGACCTGATCGCCAAGCGTTTGCTGGGCACCAGTGCCTATATGCACAGCTGTAAGCATGTGCGGCAGGACTACTGGGAGCAGGTCACCGCCGAAGTCAAAGCCCCCAGCAAGAAAAACAAAGGCCGGGAAACCTGGCAGCCGCGCCCCGGCCGCCCCAATGAAGGCACGGATACCGAGGTCTACGCCTTACACGCCGCCCACGCCATGGGCATGCACAAATACAACGAGAAAAAGTGGTCCACCCTCGAATCGCGGTTAGGCCAGCGCACACTGTTTAGCGAACCGGAAACATCACCGGATCAACCTCAGCCAGCCCCAAAAAAACCACACCGGCCAGCACAGCCGGTGGGCTCCCTACTGGATAGTTAAATGTCTAAAACCGCACAAGCCATGGTCGACCTCTATATCGAGGCCGAGATCGACGTGCTCGCCGGAAAAACCACGGTGATTAATGGCCGTCAATTTACCGCCGAGAACCTGCAGGAAATCCGTGCCGGCCGACAGGAGTGGGAACGCCGCGCACTTCAAGAAAAACTCAAGGCCGCCGGCAAGCGTCGTGGGCCCGCCTACGCGAATTTTCATTGATGAATACATTAGATTCTTTCATCGGGTTCTTTGCCCCCGAGGCCGGGCTGCGCCGTGTGCAAGCGCGTCGCGCTTTAAAAGTCGTTGCCGCCTATGAAGCCGCCCGTCCCAGCCGCCTCAGAAAAAACCCCGCAGATAATCGCAGCGGCGATCTGGTGGCCGATGGGGATGTAGAAACCCTGCGTGGCCAGGCGCGG
>NZ_CANMKV010000073.1 GCF_947498635.1 uncultured Microbulbifer sp.
ATAGAGGCGCGCGGAGACGTTATCGCCACTCACCCAGCGCACTCGCCAGCGTTTGGCCGCGGTGGGTAGGCTGGCAAGGTTATCGGCCATATAGGTGACCTTGGGCTCGTCACCATCCACGGCGATCACGGTGGCGGGCTGCCACAAAGGATCTGTATTCACGCCGCAACCGGTCTGGGAATTGGCCGGGGTGCCGAAAATCGCCCTACAGGTAACGGAATCCACATGGCCGATACTCTGCCGCAGGCGCATGGCGTAGCTGAGTAATTCCGGCATAAATACCGTATTGCGCGCGGTGCGCACCTCGCCCACATCACCCCCGTCGAGCAGCAACGCGCCCATAGACAGATCGCGGTAATTGACTAAAACCATGACCCACTCTGCCCCGTCCAACTCACCGCGTTCCGCCATTTCCACGGTGATGCCGGGCACGTCGGTGCTATACAGCGAATAGCCCTCGGCATTGTCCACATCAAAACTGGTATCACTGGCGATAATGCTGGAATCGAAACCGTTCTGGGCGTAATAGGTGAGCCCCTCAAATTCGATATCGCGGTCCAATGTTGTGGCGCCGAACTGGCGACCGTCGCTTAGGGTGATTTTTAATAAGCGACATAGGGTGGTGACGCCGCTGTCCAAGTGGGCCTGTAAAGCTGGGGGAATCTGTCTCACAGGCGAATCTCCAGCAGGTCCACATTGCCATTGAGTACCGGCAGTCGCTGGTGGCGGTTGTCGATACTGAATCCGATTTCATCGTCTTCAAAGCGCACCGGTACATCGAATTCACCGCTCCAGCTAATCTCTGCACCGTTATCGGCACTGAGCTGCACTTGGCCCGTGGTGTAATCGATACTGGCGGCCACCGGGTTACCATCGGCAAAAATGGTTACCCGACCAATCACCGGCTTCGCTATTTTGCGCTGATAGGAAAAGGCACCGAATATATATTTTTTTACCAGCTGGTAGCTCTCGCTATTACCAGAGCCAAAACCAATCACTTCCCGCTCCGCTTCAAAATCGCTGGCGTCTTTAAAACGAAAACCAATCAGGGCACCCATGCAGGCGTGATGGGCGGCAACCACGATTTGATGGTCGGCAGAATCCAGGTTTTTAAACAGCAGGGAATAACGGCCCAGGGGGCGCTCCCATTCGGCATTGCGGCGCTCTACCCCGCTGCGCAATGCTTTAATTTCGGTTTTATAGCGGTGGCCGTATTCGGAGCCGTAGGCCACTTTTTCCAGCAGACGACTTTCGTTAAACATTAAGAGCCGAGCCTCCTGCGGTTAATCCGTTGTTTGCGTTCGCTTTCGCGGGCGAGCTGTGAGGCGGTGCGATTATTCACCTTGCCATCGACGCGAATATTCTGCGTCATGGAAACCGGGCGGCTGTAATCCCCTGCACCGCCACCGCTGTGCCTATCCGCCTGAATCATGGCCAGGGTGCGATCCAGTTTTGCGCTGGTTTCTGAGGTGGTGACCCGCTCGCCTTTTTGCAGCAGCCAGGTGCCGTCTTCCGGTACGGCATCGATACCGTCGTGAGCCATACCGGTGATTTTTGCCGCGGCTAAACCGCCGGTAACATACACCGCACCCGCCGCTGCCGCGCCCAACACCGGGCCCACATAGGGAATCGAGGCCATGGCGTTATAGGCCCCCATGGCCGCATCCTGGGTATTGGCAATCACACTCTGCAGGGCATTGCGTTTTTTCTCATCCAGCAGAGTGCCGCCGATGGCGAGGGCTGCGCGCATATAGGCCGCCTCTTCGCCTTCCATGCCTTGGTAATACTGCCCCGCCACATCCATCAGGGTGGCGTACCCCTCCAGCTGTTGCTGGCGGCGCAGGTCCTCATTGGCCTGGGTGATTTCGGTCAGGCGCTCTTCATACTGCTGCCGCAAGGATAATTCCTCTTCATCCCAGGTGGCATTGAGGTCGGCGCGCTCACTGCGGAATTGCTCCAGCATTTGCAGTTGAGTGGAATACCAGTCCTCGAGCTCTGTGCGGGCGGTTTCGATATCTTCACCACTATCGAGGCCGCCCAGGGTTGGGCCGTCTTCGGTGGCGGCATCGGCGATACGGCTGAGAGTGCTGGCACGCTGCTCTTCGGTGAGGCCGGCCATGGCATCGACAATGGCCAGGCGCTCGCGCATCTGATCGGTCAGTACTTCTTCGTCGGTGCGCAGATCGCGCAGCAAGCTGGCATAGGCTTCCTGATTGCGCTGCAGGGCCTCGGCTTCTTCTTTGGCGGTTTTAAATTCGGTGCCGAGCTCTTCGATGACTTCGTGAAAGGCGATCCAGTGATCCACCGGCGGAAGTAACTCGCCCTCCGGGTGCGCATCAGTAATCAGGCTGGTATTTTCAGTCAGGCCGGCGGGGGCCGGTGTTGAGTTACCGGCAATTTTTGAGCGCGGCTTGTAATAGGTATCAATCGCGAATTCCAGCCGCGCCAGCTCCGTTTTTAATTCTTTATCGTTCCAATATTCCACCACGCCTTTAGGGCCGAAGAAGCGCAGGCGCTCGCCAAAGTCATTATTGTTGAGCACATCGCGAATACGCTGGGCATCCCGTTCCAATCGCACAATATCGTCGGCATGAATGCCCACGGTAATGGCCGCAAACTCCTCGGCGAGATACTGGACGGTGTTCACCGTCTCGGTGATCACTTTGGAAACTGCGGTAAACCCTTTAATCAAACCATTGGTAAGCGCAGCGGCCGCTTTCTTGGTGGCCGGATCTTGCAGCAGTTCGGTCAGCTCCTGCAGTGCGGCCTTACCCTCATTGAGCCCGCCCTCGGATTCGAGCAGATCGCCAAAGGCGTTCTGGGCCTGCTTTAAGGCCCCACCAAACGTATCCGCTGCCGCTTCCGCAGCGCCGCCAAATTGTTTTTCCAGCTCTTCCAGGATCAGGCCCTGCGCCTCGGCCGTGCGACCGGATTCCACCAGGGCTTCGATGGTACTTTTTTGCGCATCGGTAAATTGGATACCGGTGCGGCTGAGGGCAGAAATACCCTTTATCGGATCATTCAGCGCTTTGCCCAGCTGAACCGCCGAGGAGCGTAAATCGGTCCCCATGGCCACGGACATATCCAAAATTGCCGGGGTGGCTCGTTTAAATACCTCGCCTTGAATATTGGTAAAGGTCAGCAGCAGCGCTTCCATTTCCATCACGGCTTCATCACCAAAAGTGGTGAGCTGCTGCATGGTGCCGGCCAGGTTTTGCAGTTCTTCCGAGGAAAGCCCCGCGGCGCCCTCGGTGGACTTCAACCGCGCTTCCAGCTGCCGCAGGGCATTTTCCTGGCGTATGGTCGCATCGATAATCGCTTTACTACCGATCGCACCACCAATCGCGGCAAAGGCGGCCCCAATAGCCCGCGCGGCCGTCTTGCTGCTTTTTTTGATATCGCGCATACGCTTATCGGTATGGCGTGATGCTTTATCCAGCCCCTTCTCAAAGCCGCCAGTTTTAGCGACCAGATCAACGCTTAATGTGCCCAGGCTTTTTTTAGACATAGCTATCCACTGGCCCCTAGTGCCAGCTCTTCATCGCCTGCTGCAGCGATAGCTCTGGCTCTTCCTCATGGGGCATAAAGTCGGTGATTTTTACGGGACTGCCTTTACCTTTGTGGGTATTGGCGTAGAGGGTGGCGAGTAGCGCCGAGGATCTTTCGATACGCATTCCCGGATGCAGGGAACCGCGTTTTTTACGGTAGAGCGCCCAGCGCTGGACCTCCTCATAGCTGAGCCTCTGCTGAGCCTCGGCGATGGTGCAGCCGCCGATGCCATTCAGCACCAGCTCGTGCCAGAGTTCGTCTAGCTCACTGAGCTGGGTGTCTTTCCCAAGTTATTCACCGCGCCGATTTCCAGCAGCAGCGCTTGAGTCAGGTTTGCATTGAGTGGGCCGCGCTCCGGGTCTGCCTCGCCGGTGATATCCTTCGGCGTAAAGACCGGTTTGCCCTCCACATCGACAATACAGGCCGCAATACGCCCGGCGATCACATCGCCCTCGCCACGCAGTGCCGCCACATCACTGACGGCGCTGTGATACGAGAGGCGGCGGACATAAACGGTTGCGGTTAATTCCTGTTCGCCCTGCTTCCAGGTGATAGCGCGCTCCACCGGGGGGCCAGAAAAAGCGCCCTGCTGCTGCAGGGATTCGATGGTTAATTCCATGATTGCATAACCTTAAGTGGAAGCTTTAACGGTCCAGGCGGAACCGCCGCTGCGCTGGATCGACATTTCGCCAGTGACCAAACTGTTCTGCTGGAAGTCAAAGGGGAAGTCGGCCACATAGCCCTCGAAGGTGAACCAAGTGCGGCTATCCGGCAGCACAAAGTCTTTATCGGTGACCGTAGGTGGCTCGGTGCCATCACTCCAGCCCACCGCCCATTTCATATTGTCCACGGTGTCATCCTGGGACAGCGCATGCAGGCGCTTGTGGACCGCATTTTTCGGATTAATTTTAAGACCCACCGACGCCTGCCCCGGTGTACGCAGGCCCCGCTTGAACTTTTTATCCAAGTCTTCCAGGGAAGTATCATCCAGCTGATCCGCCGGGTTACCGCCGGGGTTAAAAGAATTCACCCCAGTCACTTTCTGCACAGAATCATCTGCCGGATCAATAAAATATAGGTTGGTGCCCTGAGCCAATTGAGACATAGGGATTCTCCCGTTGCTTTAGTAGAAATTAATACCGACGCTGAGAGGCGTCATTCAGTGGAATATTGGGCGGTATAGGTCAGGCGTACTTCGCCTAGGGGGTGATCCTGATCCAAGGCAAAATCGGTTTGCGAGAGCGCAAAAATCTCACAGGCACCGCCCAGTGTTCGATCCTGCAGGACGCTCTCAACATCCTCAGTAGCCTGATCCAGTAATTCATAGATATCCCCCCGGCTATGCACCACCACCGAAACGACAAGATCCAGCTGGCGGGTAGTACCCGAGAGTTCCTGTTCTGTTTGTTCCGTGGCAAAGCCCACAAAGATGGCCGGCAGCCTTTCTCGTTCGATGCCTTCCGTGCTGCCCGCTGAGGGGAAGTGGTAGCCGGAAAGGGTTTGCAGTTTGTTTAGCGCGGCATCGCGGATGGTGATGCGTTGGGTCATTGGCATGTGCTCCAGGAATTTCGGGCATAAAAAAACCCGCTGGTGCGGGTTTGAGTGTCCATCTGCGGTTAAAGAACGCTACATATCAAAGTACATCTTTTAAATCTAACGCCCAGCTTTGGGGCTGACTTGGAGCTGCGAAGCAGCGGAGAGACCGTCCCAGCCCCGAAGGGGTGACAACAGCCGCTTGTTAGCCGTGTTACTCGTGAATGAAATAGACATCCGTTTCATTGCCTTCGTCTACCATTGGAACTTCAATTGATTCCAGGGCTTCCAATATAGTTATGAACTCCTTCTCTGGGACCGAGCGCCCCAGTTTCTTACTATAAAGGCTTCTTAGTTCATGCCTCGAAACGCTAATTTGATCAATGCTCAAAAGGCACTTTTCATTCAGAAGCTCAGCTAGACTTCTGACATTTTCAGATGGCACTTCTGACTCTTGTACGTGCCAGATGAAATCTTGAACCTCTTCTGGATCATTAATTTCGTAAATAACCGAACCGGAGATACTTGTATCTGTCTCCTTGTTCCATTGAATTTCTTTGGCACCGAGAGCGCCTAGGAACTCTATAAGAAATTGCTTTCTTCGCATGACTCTCTCGTACAGCTAACGCCGCGTTCAGCCGCGGACAATTTTGGGCGCTTTATGCGCGATAATGGGAGTGCAGCGACCACGCATAACGTGCACAAAGTTGTGCCGTCGGCCTGCAGCGTTTTGTTAGAAGCTCTTTTTTTCTACCGCCACTATAATTGGGAACCCCCAAAATCCGTCCTTCATTCTTACAGTAACAGTGTCGCCTGCTGAATACGAAGTGGCTTCTTTCGATGATACAGAATATCTCGCGCTCCCGCGCTTACCTGATAATTTTACATATGAAAACTTGCTGTGCCGCACAACTTTTGAACCGAACCCTATCACCTCATATGGCTCTGAATAAATGTGGGGTTTTGCTAGTTTGCTATTCAGTGTGGCGACAATTAAAACTGAAGCAAAAACTGTAAATATAGCAACCATTGGATAAT
>NZ_CANMKV010000074.1 GCF_947498635.1 uncultured Microbulbifer sp.
GAAGCGGGTAATTTTCTTGCATCAATAATATCCATTTGGATATTATATAGAACTATAGGATCGCCGGGTTAATAACTACAGCTACCTACGAGAAAACGGCATCAATGCCTACATACCTGACAATAAATTCCGTTCACGTGATAAAGCTTTTGCTAAGCAAAAAAACAAGTATGGCAAGCGTAATCAAAAAAGTAGAGCTAGTACTGAGCAGACTTTCCCAGCTAGTGAATTTACATTCAACAAGAAAAAGAAAACCTGCATCTGTCCTGCAGGAAAATCCATGCTCTTGTTAAAAGAAGAGCATGTCAGTGAGGGTAAGAAAAAGCTATTGTTCGAAGGGCGCCTCACTGACTGCAGGGAATGCAGTCTTAAAAAACAATGTATGCGAAACCCAGATTCTGCGGGCTCTCGAAAAGGACACGGAAGGCAAGTATCCCTTACTTGGACAAACGGACGGACAGCCACGGACTGGATGAAAAAACGGGTTGATAGTATCGAGGGTAAGGCCATTTATGGGCATCGAATGTCTGTTGTCGAGCCAGTATTTGGGAACATTGGTACCAACAAGCGATTGAATCGCTTCTCGCTACGAGGAAAAAGTAAGGTTCAGGGACAATGGCAGATGTTCTGCTTGGTACATAACATTGAAAAGTTGATGAGATATGGCAGTATCCACTGACTGAGGGTAAATTAAGGGCGTCAAGACGCCTAAATTTAATACAATGAAAGAAATTTGGTGGTATAGCTAAATTTAGCCCGAAATTTTAATTGGGAGAGTCTGGGAAATGGCAGCTTTTTATAAAACTGTTTTTCTACAGCCTCGTTAAGAGTACGATATGATGCAGGCCCCCAATAAAAAAATAACCTTGATTATTTCTTGGTCCACACTTTTATTTGTAGTTGTTGTTTCAGCTTAGGATTACATATCTGGTGATGAAGAGACATGGATTCATTACGTGAACCTGGAGAGCCCTAAGATTTTTGGTGAGTATAACCCCGGCGGTGATTGTGCTAAATACATGAATTTTCATCAAGGTCCGAGCGGATGCCGGCGTATTGACGGTCCTTATCGTGTTATCAATGCGTTTGCTGATCTCATCTTATAAGAAGCGTACTCTTAACAAGGGGTTCCAGCCGACGTTGTGAGGCAATATGAGCGATTTTAAGGCGGTTACTATCGCGATTTATGGTGGTGTTTTAGCGTTAATTGTTGGGCTAGTTGCATTTTCATTAAATTGGAATGTCTGGGGCGGCGGTATGCCCGGATATAAGATACTTCTATTTCCGGGAAATCTAACCCTTGTATATGTATGGCACCCATTGCTAACTGAAGAAATAGATTTCTGGCCAAAGCTCTTCCTCCATTCACTCGGTCAGTTCACAGTAGTTTCAGTTACTGTTTGGTTGATCACTGTTGGGGTGAGGAGGTTGCTTAGTGTCCGTCCCACATAACAAACAGCGGCAATATCGGTCCTAAGGGCCTGGACCCAAAACGCTACGCTTCACTCGCCGTTGTGCAGTGCGTCAAATACCATGAGAGACATCGAAATAATTTTCAGGGAAATAGAGAATGTACCTGATTTCACTGGGCACAATATTGATTCTTTGAAATATACAAACGGCTATGGGGATACTCCGCTACATATTGTTTCAAGCTGCGGGAAGTGTGAAGCCAGCGGTATCTCAGTATCGGCAGGTGCTAATGTAGACGCTATTGGGGAAAGTGGATTTACCCCTTTGGATTGTGCTGCCGAACAGAACAAACCTGATGGGGTTGTTTTTCTTCGTAGGTTAGGTGCCAAAACTATACACGATAGTGGCGGCGAAACACCATTGGAGCTTGCATTCTCATTGGGCAATAAAGAGGCAGTTAATGCACGTAGCCAAAGCATTTAACATGCCACTCAACCCCTTCCGACCGCAAAGAGCACAGCCCCTCACTGGGCTCGTTATGTCGCCGTAAGCCGATTAATGAAAAATGATTTCATATGAATATTTTTGAAATGATGAGGGCAGCGAAGCTTCATTCGCCGACATTATTGCTTCTTCTTCTTCAATTGATTGGAGTAATGATAGTTTGTATTGCTAGCCAGAAGTAAAAATAGGAATTGGATGTTGGTGACTGTGACTGACCTGCTTCCTGAGATAAACTATCTTGCTCTGTTGTACTGCATCGGTATGCCTCAATCGGAAGGTAAGCCCTATGAATCATAAGACAGCGCGACCGGTGGCTAACAATCGCAAGCAAACTGCCCTCCGGCTGCTGGCGGTTGTTGCGGGCGTTAGCTTTCATCAGACCCTGGAGAAATAATGAAATATCTCATAATAATTGTAACAGTGTTCTCTATTGGCGGCTGCATGACCGCAGATCTTACTGCGAGAGGGCCAGCTTTTAACGAGATTCAAAATATTCCAGAGGGCAAATCTGTAGCGTACTTTTATACGCAGGATTATCGAGGGGGTAACGCCTGCTGGCTCATTGGGATTGATTCCGTTCGTTCAAAGTGCATGGGGTTTCCTGGTTACGTCGCGCTTTTAGTTGACGCAGGTCAACGTACGATCTCAACCACTCCAAATGCACCAATCAAAATCGCAAACGGAAAATTCGATTTTAACTTTGAGAAAGGAAAATCTTACTATTTTGAATGGGTGGAAATTCCCCGTAGGAAAATCAAAGAAGATTATGTATTCACTATGTACAATATGGCTTATGATACTAGATTTGGATGGCAAGTCATTCCTTACGACCAAGCTTTACCCGTAATTTCATCGCTGAATTCATGGCAGTAAGCTAAAAAGCCATCAACTGAACGTTCTCTGTGTCGCTTAAAGTGTGCTTAAATTCATGCCTATTTTCGTGGGTAGGATTAAAGTACCCATTTCGATATATAAAACATCTTTGGGTATCGAAAAGTGCGTTCTCGAGGTGTAAAGAAAAACACCCAGCGTCTGTGCCTGCTGGTCAGTTTCATCAATTTGTTAATTGTGAAAAATATCTTCTGACCTAGGGTCAGTGTGCCTGAAATCTGTAAAGTGTGGATCTTAGGTGATGGTAGTGATGATGGATACGTATGAGAAATTGAAAGCCGAATAAAACGCAGTTCTTTTTTTAGTGGCGTAAGGCGTAAGAGGTAAAGTAGGGGTGGAAGCCTGTTTATTGGAACTTCCCGCGTTTGAGGGTGGTTTTTAAGTGTTATTCCACCCTTTTCTCAAAAATCATGTTGTGTACAGTTTGCTCTTAGGTTGCGGAGCCCTTAACCTGTGGTTTTATTCGGACTCTACAGTAATCAGTAACGTGCCCGTAAAAGGAGCAAATGCCTGATTAGGTTCCCATTCATTTTCGGGAATAATAATGTCAAAAGTGGCATTGTCGTTGGAGCAGTTTGTTGCTTGAAGTATATTGTTGGGAATCGGCGCTCCGGCCACCACTGTCACGGGAACCTGTCCATCGTTTTCATATAGCATGTCATAACTGATTGATACGCCTCCACTTCCAACTATGGAAAATGAGGGATCTGTTCCATTATTTTGAAAGGTGATGCTGTAAGTTGAAAATCCACTACCCGCAACACAAAATCTATCAGAGCCTATTGCTGGGGTTCCTGGTGTGGGATCTGAAATGGTAACCGGGTCAACATTTTGAATTATGATGTTTTCATTAAATTGAAGGGTTATCATGCTTGTTGCTGTGTCGGTAGCTTGCGAGAGAGCAGGCGTGGCAGAGCAGATTGCGAGACCGGCTGCGGCTATCGATGTTAGTAATTTGAGTATAGAAATCTTCATTCGGTACTTCCTTTTCATAAGAACACACAATACCTGTGATAGAAAAACACCAAAGCTATAGGTGAGTGATTATGCCTAGCCTTAAAATGTTAGCTGCTATTTTGTAATACTGATGTGTGTGGTTTGTTTTCCAGGTAAATTTAGGAATAAATTACTGATTTTTGAGAAGAATTTCTTATTTTATTAGTGGGTTCTTTGAGTGCTAAGCCAGATATAAAGTGTTGTGGCCATCGTGTCGGACGTCTGCCTAAGTACATTTCTTGAAATCGATGGGAGTTACATCGCCCTGCATGTATGTGTTCGGTGTGGGTTGTCGTAAGTGATTTATATCCTCGTATCTGTTATTGCAAGCACCTTATCGAATAGAGGTTCCCCGTTGATCACTCCCGCTTCAAGTTGCGAAAAAAACACTTAGTAGATACGTTATCCCAACAATTTTCCTTGCGGCTTATTGAGTAGACCATCCCATGCTGATGTATTAATGCTAGGCAAGTATGACTGGCATATCAGCGAGCTGTTTCTCGTCACTTTTTTTCATATTTTTGCTTCGTTCAGAGGCTTGCTCAGTGTGCCTGGTTCTAACATCCAGCAGTTGCCATATCCTGATCAAGCCACAATATTATGGTCATCGAAATTCAGCCGAATTTTGTATTGCTGAATTCGAAATCATCCACAATATCCATTTATCAGTTGTGCACTTGTTTTTGGTTTTTATCGCAAATAATTGAAATCATGACAGTGGTCCGATAGCCGTTGATTCATCTCTAGCCCCTGCACATGTTGATGTGGTCGTGATGGCCCACCAGGCAGCCAAGCGTTGATTTGGAGGTAAGGCGTCGGTTAGGTGCCAGCGGAGAGGTTAAAAAGGAGCTGGGCTGCCTAAGTATGCAGTTTTTGGGCGATTGCCCTATTTAATAAGGGTTACAATTTGTACCACAACAAAAAAGGCTTACGCCGTGAGACGTAAGCCCTTCTACGATACCGGCGATGCACTGGAAAACCGCACCCTCGCGGATCTGCTCAACCGCCAGAATAGGGCGCTGATCGGCAATGAAATTATCAGCTTCGGAGAGGCGGAAGAAATCAGCACCGGCGTATGGGAGCTGGGTTACTTCCTGCGCGGGCGCCTCGGCACTACACCCACAAACCACCCGGCGGGCACCCGCTTTGTATTGCTCAAGCGCAATACCCTGAATCACATTCCCACCGAACGCTACAACCTCGAACAGACCTTAAACTTCCGCGCCACCAGTATTGGCAGAGCCAAGGAAACCAGCACCAGCGGTACCTTCAGCGGCGCCAGCCACACCGAACCCGCAACGGCGAATCTCAGCCTCACCGCGCAGGCGGCCAGCTGGTTACCCAGTGGTTCGGAGTAGGGCGCCTCGGCGGCCACGCCGCCTACGATCAAAGCCAGTTTTTTAGCGGCTACCGGGTAACGGTAAATGACCAAAGTACAGACACCACAGCAACCACCTTATCCATCACAGCTCCAGGCCCGACTGCATAGATCACGGTATGGAAAAATACCATGAGCACCACACCGAACAACGGTATTCTCTACGCTCAGGAAGGCAGCCTCACCCCGCCACTACCTCAATCAGGCCCTGTACACCATCGACGCACTGCTACAGCTGGAGGTGTAAGCCATACAGAACGATCCCCCGGCCTCCACCAACGACCTAGTGGCTACTGGCTCCGGTGCTTGGGCCGGGAAAGACGGCCAGCTGGCTCGCTATGAAGAGAGCCCCGGCTACTGGCAATTTTTCCCCGCAAAAGAGGCTCTAAATAAAGCGGATGGCCTGCTGTATATCAACGGCAGCAGCGGCTGGCAGATTGCCAACCGCCCGGCAACGCTGCCGGTGATTACGGGCAGCACAAGTAGCGATTTGGCAGGGTTGGTTGGGCAGATGCTGGGAGCATTGAGTGGGGTTTACTGGGATTATCAAACGACCTAGCTTGCTTTTGGCTATCAGGGATCAAAAGCCCCTTCATATATCCACAGGAAAAAAGATACTAACCTTTTGACTTTTAAGGGGTTTTCAAAAGGATATATAGCAGCGAAAATGCCGGGATATGATG
>NZ_CANMKV010000075.1 GCF_947498635.1 uncultured Microbulbifer sp.
GAAGGTGTTAAATTACTTGAGCCCACTGGAATTTTTGGTGGGTAAACGTGTGTCACTTATGTTGGCAATCTAGGATTTAACTAGCTTGGCTAGTGGGGAGAATTATACATTTGACTACCGGGCGCTAACCTCCCTGCCAAAGATTACCCCAAAGAATAAGTGCGACATCAGCAAGATAGGCTTCATCCGCAAGGCCGATAGCATGTTTACCTCAACTGTATAGATTGTAAAGATATGCCGCCCCATCAGCTAATACCAGAATAAGAGGCCTTATTTTTCTGTAAGTGGCAAGTAAGGGCTCTAAATTTCTAGAGCCTCGGTCCTGCTTGCCTCGATAGGCCACTTTTATTTGTCCTTTAGAATCTCCATTGCCGCATTATGCCCAGGGACTCCTGTAACCCCACCTCCTGGGTGACTACCGGAACCACAGAGATACAGTCCCTGGATCGGCGTGCGATAATCCGCATAGCCCATAAAGGGGCGGTTACTCCATAGTTGGTCCAAGCCTAAGGCACCATGGAAGATATCGCCTCCCATCAAGCCAAACTTGCGCTCTAAATCCAGCGGTGAGTGGATTTGTTGGGCGATGATGGCATCACGGAAATTGGGTGCATAGTTGGTGACGGTATCGATAATGGTCTGAGCTGCCTGCTCACGGTAGTTGTCCCAGCCCTTACCCTCCGGCAGTTCTGGAGCAAATTGCTGGCAGAATAGGCTGGCCACATGTTGGCCCTCGGGGGCTAAAGAAGGATCGATGGTGGAGGGGATCAATATCTCGACAATGGGTTGCTTTGACCAGCCGTATTGGGTCGCATCTATATAGGCTTGTTCCAGGTAATCCATGGTGGGGCCAATGACGATTCCAGACTTGTGGTGCGATTGTACGTGAGTACCGGGCTTACAGGTAAAATCTGGCAGTTCAGACAGTGCGACATTCATACGGAAGGTGCCGGATCCCAATCTAAAACCGCGTACACGGCGGCGGAACTCCGGTTCCAGATGTTGTTCGTCAATCATCTGGGAGTAGAGCAGTTTGGGGCCAACATTGGCGATTACTTTGCTGGCAGTAACGGCTTCTCCGTTGCTTAGCCGCACTCCGGTAGCGCGACCACCATCAATCAAAACCTCCTTAACTTCAGCGTCAGTGCGAATAGTGACCCCGAGGTGCTCTGCTTCTTTACGCATGACCTGAGTGATCGCACCCATACCGCCCATTGCATGGCCCCATGCGCCTTTCTCGCCGTTAACCTCGCCAAATACATGATGCAACAACACATAGGCAGAGCCGGGCGTGCTGGGTGCGGCATAGTTTCCGACGATAGAGTCGAAGGCAAACGCCGCTTTGACATGGTCATTTTCAAACCACGCATCCAACACGCTGGCAGCACTCTTAGTGAATAGATCCAGTGCATCACGACGGGCGGACATGCTGAGCTTTTTCGCTCTCAGACCAAAGCCACCAACGCGAAGTAAATCTACAAGGCCGCCCCCCACGTTGGGAGGCGCGCGTAGCAGTTCTTCTCGCAAAATGTCAGCCACGGTTTCCAGCATGGCATAAAAGTCAGGTAGGGTGGCTGCGTCCCGTTCCGAGAAACGTGCGACTTCTGCTTGCGTATCTGCAAGATTCTTGTGAAAGGAAAGACTCTCTCTCTCTGAAATAGGGAAGAAGTTTGACTGTGGCCGTGGTTTGATTTCCAGGCCATGCTCGCGTAGCTGAAGGTCTTCGATGATTTTCGGGTTTAGCAGGCTAACAGTATAACTTGCCACAGAATTTCGAAACCCAGGGTGGAATTCTTCCGTTACGGCAGCGCCGCCAACAATGGAGCGGCGCTCAAGAATCGTTACATTTCCCCCCGATTTGGCTAGATAGCAGGCGCAGACCAGGCCATTGTGGCCACCGCCAATAATTAAAAAATCCTTCATTATTGTTCTCTGATTGGATAAATATCAGTGCCGATTGTTGTCAAAAAATGCCAAAAAATAAAGGGGTTAAATATAGCTCTGTCGAAAGGTCTGTTCGCCTTGTCTGTGTCTCTATATTTAAACGATTGGAGATTTTTGGTACAGGAATTCAGTGTGCTATTAGGTGAGTGAGCCGGAGATACGGAGGCTAAATAATAGCTTGAAAAATTTATGGGAGGTTAAGGAAACGTCTATTTTAAAATTAGGAGTATACAAGGGTGTAAATAGTTATGGGGATGGGGTGTGTGAAATAGGGCGTCTTGTCCCGGGCAAGGTCTAACAAACGTATTATACCTCTGATGAAAGCAAGATGCATAAGTAAAGTCAATGTAAAACATTAAAGCCGAGTTGAGCCTTTAAGTGGTTCATGCTGTTTAGTGGCCTCAATTCACCCAGTAGATTTACAGATTTTTATATCATTTTTGAATCCGTCAGTTAGTTCGCCACAAAATATTGTCCGGAGTGATTGTTATTTCCACTCCTGTTTCTTTCTAAGAAAGATATAGTTGGTGGTGTCAGTTGGCTGGTGAGGTGTAAAAGTTAGTTTTCTGGGTTGGTATATTTGGTGTGCACCTTTATATGGTGAAAAAGTAGTTTGCCTCATGATTGTGCAGGAATTATGAAAATATAAAAATTTTCTTTTGCGTACTTTTGTTTATATTTATTTGTGTTGGGGTTTATATTCCATTTGTTTGATGGGTTTTGTTATTCGATGTCAAGCTTGTCAGTGGGAAAAGGGGTTGCTGCAGGATTGCTCTAATAAAGGCCGCTTATTGGTCGCTGTGTGCTTTTTTATCTTCCCTATATAGTAATTTTTTCCGGTCTATACTTTTTCGTTTAATTGAGGTTATTTAATGAATTACTAGGAACCGTGCCAATGAGTGGCGGTCCATAACTCCGTCACTAATGGTCGAGGTGAGGGATACTTCGGCAGAAGATGGACCTATTCAGCAGGGGAAGGACATTGGGCAAATTTGAATAACAGGCAAAGATATGATTTTACGAAAGACCAAACTCGCATCTATGATAATGCAACCTGTATTAAACCGCACATTTATGGCTGTGGTATTAGCCGGGTTCAGCTCAAGTGCACTTAGCCATGGTTATGTTGAGGCCGCTGATGATGGTGTTGCATCTGCGCGTGGAACACTGTGCAAATATGCCCTCGACACTGGGGAGATGAATATTGATTGCGGTGCGGTTCAGTGGGAACCGCAAAGTATTGAAGGTAGTGAAGGTTTCCCTGAAAGTGGGCCTGCCGATGGGCAAATTGCCAGTGCCGGAAATAGCGCCTGGTCAGAACTGAATATACAATCTTCTGACCGTTGGGTTAAAAATTATATCAGCTCTGGTTGGCAAACTTTTAAATGGCGTTTTACTGCAAACCACGTATCCCGCGATTGGAAATATTATATTACCAAAGAAAACTGGAATTCGAACGCAGCATTAACCCGTGATCAGTTTGATCTTGACCCATTTTGTGAAGTCGATGGGAATTATGAGCAGCCACCGGTAAATATGACACACGAATGTCAGGTACCAGATCGTGAGGGTTACCATGTCATTCTTGCGGTATGGGATGTTGGTGATACTGTAAACGCTTTCTATAACGTAATCGATGTTGAGTTTGATGGTGATAAGGTTATTAATACTGAGTGGAGTGTTGGAGGCAAAATTAATCCGACACAAGACTTAAACGTTGGCGATAAAGTGTATACCCGTGTATTTGATAGCACCGGAGAAAATACAGCGTATTCAACGGTTCTGGAAATTACTTCAGATGAACAGGGCATTGCCGAAAACTGGTCTCATGATTTAGCTGAGCTCATTAATCAGGAGCAATCCAGTATCCGTGCGGGCGATTATGATGGCAGTAGTAGTTTTGAGCCGCTATACGGTATTAATGATATCCATCTGTTAGAAAGCAGTGGATTGGTAAGCGTTGAAATTGGTTACGAGCTCAGTGCAGACCAAGAGGATGACTCAACGGATACCAACGATAACGGTTCTGGTGATACCGGGGGCTCAGGAGGCACTGGAAATACCGCCTGTACTGCGTTTGAGCAGCCCTATGCCGGCGAACCGGGCTACTCTGTCGGTGATGTTGTTGTCTTCGAAGGTGTTGCCTACGAGTCCAACCACGAGCCAAATTGGTGGTCTCCAAGCGCAGCCCCAGCCCTGTGGAACGAAACGGCCTGTCAAACGGACGGGAATGACTCGAACAGCGATTCAGACGCTGGCTCTGACGACAGTACAGCTGGCGAAAGTGGCGACGGAAACGAGGGTTCGGCAGCCTCCTGCCCCGAGTTTCAGCAGCCTTATGCGGGTGATGACGGCTATTCGGTTGGAGATCGGGTGACTTTCGAGGGGCAGGTATATACCTCGACCTTCGGTCCGAACTGGTGGTCCCCGACGGCAGCACCCCTATATTGGGAAGAGAGCTCTTGCCAGTAACCGAGATACATTTAAACGCCTCCCGAAGGGGAGGTGCTCTCGGAACAATTTAGGGCAGAGTAATATATGATGTCCTATAAAGCTTATAAATAGTCCCACCTACTAGTCTGCAGCGATAATTTTTAAATAAAATTATCGCTCACTTCACCTGTCATGTCCCAGATAGTGTGCATGAGTATATTATGCTACATGGAAACAGTCGCCACGCTCTCGTATGTTTTGAAGAGTACCTTGTGGCCTATGCAAGTTGGTTTAATAACTATGTCGAATAACAATCAGTGCTGATAATTGCTAGGATGTTTATGGTAAGCCCTATTTACATACTGAATGTCCGGCTCAGGAAAAATAGAGTTTTGCTGTTAATACATGTCGTAGGTAAAAAGTATGCGTTGTATTTTAACCGGATTATCTGTGCGTAGATAATTCCAATTTAGATGTTGAATACAATGTGATTTCTGTTCATATCTATTTTCTTTAGAGCGTTAATTTTTTCTTTATGAGGTATGCTAATTGTTTGATTCGTCGGTCCTGTTTCTTGAGTTGATGGTATGAATTACCATGCCGGCAGGCATTTCAGAGAGCCAGTTGGTGATTCTATAGAGTTCAGATTTGTGTGAATTTTCAGATTCGCGCCATCCACTTTTTTCCATGGATGCGAGAGTGATATAGAGCAATAATTTACCTTCAACTCCAAGTTTAGAGTCATATCCATGGATGATATAGTTTGAAGATGTAGTGTTGATTTCTATATTGTAGTTGGCGTCAGCGACTCGGAGGGCTATAGAAATATGATTTGGACGGTTTTCAGCTTTTTCTGAGACAATTGATGTTGAGGTTCCGTCGACCGATAAAGATACCTGTATAGACTCGCTGAATTCTTCAACTTGAAATATAGACCTGTTGGCTAGTTGAACTATATCAGATGTAGAAATGTTTGAGTTGGCTAATGAGCGTTGGGCAATAGAGCGCAGAGAGTTTATGTGAGAGCCCTCAAGCACATTGTTTGAGATTTTATCGGCTGCGACAATGTTTGAAAAATTAATGAGTAAAATGGATGATCCTACCCACAAAAGACGGACACTCTCTTAAGCGATAAACTACGCAGCAGAGGTGCTCTATGACAAGATCAAGTAAACCAACCAAAAC
>NZ_CANMKV010000076.1 GCF_947498635.1 uncultured Microbulbifer sp.
TTCCTGTGCGGAAGCGGGTAATTTTCTTGCATCAATAATATCCATTTGGATATTATATAGAACTATAGGATCGCCGGATTAATAACAGCCAAGAACAAACAGCCTACCCTGCAGTCTATTTACTGGATGGAGATTCCCTCTTCCCAATACTCGCCGCCAGCCACCTTTTTTTGGGTTATGACGATTTCACTCCCGAGGCGATTATTGTTGGCATTGCCTATGGCTCTTTCGATCCAGGCATCAATAAACGCAGCTATGATTTCTCCATGCCCGCGGCCGACAATACGCCAACTCGGGGAGGTGCCGATACATTTCTCAACTTTCTAGAGCAGGAATTAATACCGAGTGTAGAAAATCGCTATTTTGCCGCCCCCAATCAGAGAGTCCTCTTCGGACAGGGCCGGGGTGGGCACTTTGTGCCCTATACCGCATATACCAGGCCAAATTTATTTAGAGGCCTAATTGCCAGTAATCCCACTTTATTACCGCAAAAGGACTTTTTTTCCAAAAACGCCAAAGCGCCGTCAGAGATAAAGCTACTCTAGTCGTCACTAACGGCGAAAACGACACTCCCAGGTTACGCGCGGATGCTATTGCCTGGAAGAATTACTGGGAGTCACAGGAAAGCACCCCGCGGGAAATTGCCTTTAAAACGATTCCTGGAGGAACCCACGCGGCAAATAGCACTGATAGTTATCGCTTTGGTATGAATACAATATTTAAGGATGAAATTTCCCAGTTACGCCAACTGGCCGCAGAAAAAAGGGCGACCCAGCATTAAAAGCCATACAAAAAAGCCCGCTTATTAAAAGCGGGCTTGGTCCTGTGAGGGACAGGAAAATATGGCTACTCCCCAATGTGCCCAAGTGGACACTGAAATAGCGCTACAAATTACTCTGTACAGGCTGCAATACGGCCAGCGCTATTTTTACCTATACCGCAATTCAGGCCATTGGGAATACCCTCGTAATCTGGAGATAGAATACCACCATTACGCTGAGCATCATGGTCCGTATAGAGGCTCGCAAAGTTGTAAGAACGCGCTGTTCCTTTATGATCGTTGTCACAAGAAAAAATCGCACTACCATAGGCAATTCCGAGGAGGGTTTTATACTCCTTCAGGTTAGAGTAAAGATTACGCTTGGCTGAACCTGCGCAGTTCATCTGTGAAGCCAAATTGATATAACCATCATCTTCACCACCCAGCAGTATGGAGCTTGCCGTTGCGATTCCGGGGAAGCCTGCATAACCACCAATGGTATAAACCGGTGCCGCTAGGTTTGTGCCAACATAATTACGTACAGTATAAACATCGTTTGTCTGGAGGTAACGTACTGCAGAACACTCACGACCGATAAACAGGTCATTCACCGCACTTTCGATCCAGCTACCATTACACAGGCGATCAACAAACTCTGTGCCAGTAATGGCTCCACCGGTGGTGAAGATCGCAGCAATGCCACTGATCGCACGCTCAAAGTCCACCTCAACAGCATAACGATCATCTAATCCAGCTACGTTATGTGTCTTGGTTTCAGTCTTACATCTTTTCCAGAACCAGCGACCAGTACAAACCTTAGAGCTTTCTGTCACCTTGTTACTATCGAACTGATTGTATGCTCGATTGTAGTAAGGGGAACCAGGCACCGCATTACCGGCCAGGTACATCATCTGTGAGGCACCCTGACTATGCGCGATTACCCAAAAGGTATCATCAGCTTCACACTGATTATCGTGCTGATAGCCATCACCCTTGCCACTGCGAATTTCAATCATCTGCCTGGCAATTTCACCCGCTGTGCCATCGTGCCAGTAAGGCATTTCCCCCTCATCGGTAGAGTCGTAACCCACTACCCCGTAGTTACCGCCATTCATTCGCAACTGATCAATGAAGTTACTATTACTATACTTATCAAAAAACGCTTCGCTCCAATAATCGAGCGCCGGTTGCTCCAGGTGTCCCTGAGCGTTGGTGCGTTGCTTGATATGCCCTTCCGTACCATGGCCGTGAACCAGTATGTAACAGTTATCCGCCGCAGCCGATACGGAAGCAAGCAGGCCAGCCAGTGCAAGAGAAAGACTCACACCTAATCGTTTACAAAGAGTCATTGTTGTTTCCTTATATTTATTTCCTGGCTCTAAGTCACACTTCCCAACATTTATTTTTATTAGCCAGGGTCATTTTTCGACAGGCAAACTTATCTGGGGATGCCCCGTGGTTATAGGACTTAGGGCGCCAAAGGAGAACCTGAAGCGACAGGCTTGCAGACCAGCCAGTCATATTTTTTCTTTTCAATTAACTTAGCGCGCTGGCTCTCAATAAGAGTCAACTCGGGCAAGCTTGAGCGGATAATTCCGCAAGGGAAATCTCTTCTTTTAAAGAGCAATAGTCACTGAAGAATCAAATACAAATGCGCTCAAATAGTAAACAGATTTTCTTTCCATGCTCACAGCATTGTGCCACTCCAAAGAGGGGGAGGAGCTTAAGGAGATACAACGGATCAGTACCCTTCCAGCATATTATGAGCAATCAAGCTGTATTGATTTCCCTTACCGATTATTTGACCCAGCCACCCTATAGAAATTAAGTAATCTTTAAAAAAGATAAAACCACACCCTTACCTTTATGGCAGACTTGCGCTGAGTCCAGCAAGACTCACCAACAATCTGGCTTGCTATGCCTCTAACAACCTTAAGGCCGTCATGGAAACTCCGGAAAAAGATATCGAAGATCGTTTAAAAGTATGGGATGCCATGCAAATGCTCTACATGGATACGGATCCAGACTATGAGATCAATTACATCGCAAAAGTCTGCACATGCTCCAAGTATACGATACAAGATTTGAAATCTATTTTATTCCAGGAAGTTCTTCCAGCTTGTCGCTTTAACTTAATAATGCAACCAGCTCCAGAATGGGCAGGCTTTGAAATTAACTGGCTAAAAAAAAGAGTACTTAGCAAGCACCGTTTCGGGAAAAGGAGGCCAATACTTTTGAGAAAATATACCTCAGACCTTTGGGAGAAAATTGAAAGAAACATTCTTCAGCAAAGAGAAAATAGTAAACAAGGGCCTAAATGACGGGCTCATCAAGCTTTAATATTTTTAAGTATTATCATAACGTTCAAGCCCGAACATTGCACCTGAGCAAAAAGGACCCAACACAAAAGCTGAGCCCATCATAAAAAGACCTTTAATCTGACTATCTATTTAGCGCTGTTGGAATGGTAGATCATCGCCTGCCACACATTTTGCTGGCCACCGCCATAATTCTCATGGGTAGGATTCTTAATATAGCTCCAGGCCACCTTACCATTACCGAGATACATCGGCTCATCCAAACCGCCCCACCCATGACTGGGTAACTGCACAGGACCTTCAAGGATATTTAGGTCCGCGTCAATTTCCATCACATAAAAAGCTTTTGGAACTAGGAGACGCATAGCCCCACGGTTGCTATATATTCGGTCAAATTTCAGGTTATCCGAAATACATTGAAACTTAGCATAACCAAATAGGTAACGGCCATTTTTCAAGTCAACTAATTGTGGGTCGCTGACCTGGCAATCGTTATCCTCTACCAGCCATCTAAATCCCTGCCCGTTAATACTGCCATTACCATTGACCTTGGCAATACCGATTCGGGTCAGAGAGGAAGAGTCCAAGGCATCGCCGGAATAAAGATCTTGGCGCTCTATCGAAGGAAACTGAGCATTTTCTGGATGCCAACGGTTGTAAGACATGTAGGAAAGAAAGCAATTATACTCGTCATAACCTGAACAATCTTTATCAAAAGGTCCCTCTCCATTATTAGTGTCTACACCCACCTCATCCTGCAGGAACCGCTCCATATCGGTATCTTTAATAAATTTGGGGGAGACAATTACTGACAAATTAGTATCGGCATCCAGAGGGACGACCGTATGCCCTCCACCGTTAGAGACCATCGCGGAGGTTGAGGGTACAAAGTGATTGAAATAACCTTCGCTTATGGAGCCTGAGGTTTCCATTTTGATTGCAATAGTTCCGAGCTGGCCATGAGTATTACCAATCCAGTCATTCCAATCACTAGTACAAAGAGCCCCATACATCTCATTATATGGGTTATAAAAAGAGCGAATATTGACTACATGTCCATCGCCACAGGCCCAATCCCAGCCACGATTATCCGACCCACTCATATTTAATGACCAGTCATTTCTATTAATGATAGTTAAGCCGGCAGAATAGTGAGAGCCGCCGCCATTATCAAATACTCGGGCAGAGACAGAAAAAGCATAACTAGCTCGCCCCTGGCTATCAGTATCTACATAGATTAATTCCTGCGCGCCTAAATGGGTCCCGCCGTGCATTTTGTTAACAACATAAGTATCAGGTGTTTCACTCAGGGGTTCACTATCCCATTCCATCAACCATATTTGATCATTATATTTTTTTTCTTTATCGGTACCTTCAACTTTCTCTAAATTATCTTCCATTTGCATATAAGTGGTGCCATATTCTTCCACCAGGTCACCCTGAATAGCATAGTTCTCATGTGCTCGGTATTCTGTATTACACAATACTGCAACGCGAGAACAGTCCTTACTGGCTGCTATACCATGGGATTCATAGCACTGCTTTAATAGGCTTGCGTTTCCAGTCTGGTCAAAGCTAGAGGTTTCGGGATTATACTTCAGTTCGTAGACAGAACCGTAAGTAGCACCATCTACACTGGCATCCCCAGCGAGTGTTGTGGAAACAAACATACGTGGTGTTTCTGTATCCGTCGCGCAAGTGGCCACATAACTGCGCATGGGGATATCAATATCCCCTTCATTCGACTCACCATCCGTGCGAGCGATATAGTGTGCCATCTGATAAACTTCCTTTGCATTACTCATTGCGTCTGGCAAGGTAATATCCACAGAAGTCAGTGTGGCGAACCCTAATTCTGTGGATTCAACATCGCCCACTATCACGGAAGAGCCCACATTACCTGATCCTCCTTGATTCGAATCATCTTGACCAGTATCCCCACCTGAAGATGAACCGCCCCCGCCGCTGCAAGAAGCCAAAATCACGGTTATTGAAAGTGCCAAGAGCTTTTTATTGAAGATGATTCTCATGAAACCTGCTCGTTCAGTAAGTCGCTGAAAAATTGTTATCGTTTTACGCTTGAGTCAGGATTCCCTAGCTCAGAGCAGCCGCGACCATATCTGCCGTGCAATCGATTGTCTGTGATCTGAGTATTAGGGGAAATGCATACTGGATCATAAATCACCAAAGTTAGGAGCGGCTCAAATGCGCAAACCCCCATAAAAAAGCAAAAATAACCAACCAGCCGGTAATGAACGAAAGAATCATCCAGTGGAGTTCTACTTTTTATAGAAATGTACTAATTGAACAATCCCTAGATTGCCAACATAAGTGACACACGTTTACCCACCAAAAATTCCAGTGGGCTCAAGTAATTTAACACCTTCC
>NZ_CANMKV010000077.1:0-2500 GCF_947498635.1 uncultured Microbulbifer sp.
CCCTATTGGGTGGCCCTTTCGGAATATAAGCCTGACGATGACCTACTCTCACATGGGGAAACCCCACACTACCATCGGCGATGTTGCGTTTCACTTCTGAGTTCGGTAAGGGATCAGGTGGTTCCACAACTCTATGGTCGTCAGGCAAACTGGCTTGGGTTGGCTTTGGTCTTATAAGCAATGTGCTCGGCCTGCCGTGTTATCGCTGTTTGCCTCGGTCATTTTATTGACCGGCGATAACCCCAAATAAGTCGGTAAAATAATCTGTAGTAATACACCGCAAGTCGGATATTGTGTGTCTTTCTTTCCACAATCCGCTAGCTTACGCTAGTCGTTAGTAACCATCTCTGTTGTATGGTCAAGCCGCACGGGCAATTAGTACTGGTTAGCTCAACGCCTCACAGCGCTTCCACACCCAGCCTATCAACGTGGTAGTCTTCCACGGCCCTTTAGGGGAATCAAGTTCCCAGGGAGATCTTATCTTGAAGGAGGCTTCCCGCTTAGATGCTTTCAGCGGTTATCCCGTCCGAACATAGCTACCCGGCAATGCCACTGGCGTGACAACCGGAACACCAGAGGTTCGTTCACTCCGGTCCTCTCGTACTAGGAGCAACTCTTCTCAAATCTCCAACGCCCACGGCAGATAGGGACCGAACTGTCTCACGACGTTCTAAACCCAGCTCGCGTACCACTTTAAATGGCGAACAGCCATACCCTTGGGACCGGCTTCAGCCCCAGGATGTGATGAGCCGACATCGAGGTGCCAAACACCGCCGTCGATGTGAACTCTTGGGCGGTATCAGCCTGTTATCCCCGGAGTACCTTTTATCCGTTGAGCGATGGCCCTTCCATACAGAACCACCGGATCACTATGACCTACTTTCGTACCTGCTCGACATGTCTGTCTCGCAGTCAAGCGCACTTATACCATTATGCTCATTGCATGATTTCCGACCATGCTGAGTGCACCTTCGTACTCCTCCGTTACTCTTTGGGAGGAGACCGCCCCAGTCAAACTACCCACCATACACTGTCCTCGATCCGGATAACGGACCAGAGTTAGAACCTCAAACATACCAGGGTGGTATTTCAAGGACGGCTCCACAGTAACTAGCGTTACTGCTTCAAAGCCTCCCACCTATCCTACACAAATAGGCTCAAAGTTCAGTGCAAAGCTGTAGTAAAGGTTCACGGGGTCTTTCCGTCTAGCCGCGGGTACACTGCATCTTAACAGCGATTTCAATTTCACTGAGTCTCTGGTGGAGACAGCGTGGCCATCGTTACGCCATTCGTGCAGGTCGGAACTTACCCGACAAGGAATTTCGCTACCTTAGGACCGTTATAGTTACGGCCGCCGTTTACCGGGGCTTCGATCAAGAGCTTCGCCGAAGCTAACCCCATCAATTAACCTTCCGGCACCGGGCAGGCGTCACACCGTATACGTCCTCTTACGAGTTTGCACAGTGCTATGTTTTTAATAAACAGTCGCAGCCACCTGGTCACTTCGACCGGCCTCAGCTTAGGGAGCAAGTCCCATCACCAAAACCGGCGTACCTTCTCCCGAAGTTACGGTACCATTTTGCCTAGTTCCTTCACCAGAGTTCTCTCAAGCGCCTTGGTATTCTCTACCTGACCACCTGTGTCGGTTTAGAGTACGGTTCACTATTGCCTGAAGCTTAGAAGTTTTTCCTGGAAGCATGGCATCAACCACTTCACTCACCGAGGTGAGCTTCGTCATCAATTCTCAGCCTTAGGGACCCGGATTTGCCTAAGTCCCCAGCCTACAACCTTAAACATGGACAACCAATCGCCATGCTGGCCTAGCCTTCTCCGTCACTCCATCGCAGCAATAGCGAGTACAGGAATATTAACCTGTTTCCCATCGACTACGGCTTTCGCCCTCGCCTTAGGGGCCGACTAACCCTGTCCCGATTAGCGTTGGACAGGAACCCTTGGTCTTCCGGCGGGGAGGTTTTTCACCCCCCTTGTCGTTACTCATGTCAGCATTCGCACTTGTGATACCTCCAGCAGACCTCCCGATCCACCTTCAACGGCTTACACAACGCTCCTCTACCATGCTAATAAATTAGCATCCGCAGCTTCGGTTACCAGTTTTAGCCCCGGTATATCTTCCGCGCAGGCCGACTCGACTAGTGAGCTATTACGCTTTCTTTAAAGGATGGCTGCTTCTAAGCCAACCTCCTAGCTGTCTGGGCCTTCCCACATCGTTTCCCACTTAACTGGTATTTGGGACCTTAGCTGGCGGTCTGGGTTGTTTCCCTTTCCACGACGGACGTTAGCACCCGCCGTGTGTCTCCCGCGATTGCACTCCTCGGTATTCGGAGTTTGCATGGGGTTGGTAAGTCGGGATGACCCCCTAGCCCAAACAGTGCTCTACCCCCGAGGGTGAGACGCGAGGCGCTACCTAAATAGCTTTCGAGGAGAACCAGCTATCTCCCGGCTTGATTAGCCTTTCACTCCGATCCACAGGTCATCCCCT
>NZ_CANMKV010000078.1 GCF_947498635.1 uncultured Microbulbifer sp.
TTACGCCACCACCCAGTACGATGAGAATGGTTTAGCCACCGACGAAGTTATCCGCAGCCGCAACACCTTCCTCGGTGACGGCCAGACGGTGGACACCACCATCACCAACGCCTACCCGGAAGATGGTGGCGCCGCCACGGTGACCACCCTGCACAACACCTACGAAAAGTGGGATAGCTACAAAACCAAGTCGGTGGTAATCAGCGCCGACAACAAAGACCTGCATCCCAAGCAGCGCGATAGCTGGGAGAACGGCGAAGCCTTCTACACCTACGACAGCAACGGCCATATCCGCCGGGTCTACGACGTCGAAGGGGAGCGCGCCATCGCCTACGTGACCGACAAGGACGGGCGCACCCTGGTGCGCGAAGAGGTCAACGACGATGGCGAGAACTTTCTAGGCCGCGAGATGCGGCACTTCTACTACTTCAACGGCCACGCCGTCGGCGATGTGGGCAATGATCAGGTGCCGAGCCGCTACGACTACGTCAAAGCCCTGGCCCAAACCAATAACTCGGGCAATCGTCACTCCGGCAGCAATGGCGACCACGTACAGGCGGTGCAGTCGGCGGACTTCGACCAGAATTACCAGCCGATCAATCCCAACTACCCCACGGCCAGCTACTCCAGCTTCGAAGCCCAGGGCGGAGAGACCCTGCAGAGCATCGCCGCCATGGTCTGGGGCGACTCCAGCCTCTGGTATTTGCTCGCCGACGCCAACGGCATGAAGGGCGACGAGGTGCTCACCAAAGGCCAGCGCCTCGAACTGCCCAATGTGGTCACCAATATCCACAACAACAGCGACACCTTCCGCCCGGTGGACGGCGCCCTGCAGATGGGCGACACCGCCCCGACCCTGCCGGATGTGCCGCCGCCACCGCCGGTGGATACCGATGATGGCTGTGGCCTGAAGCAGATCATCGTACTGGTGGTTGCGGTGGTAGCGGCTTTCTACCTGGGCCCACTTGTATTTAATGCGATAGGGGGAGTGGCGGGCGCCTTTGCCGCCGGTGCCACAGTGAATGCTGTCACCCAGGTGGCCAGTATCGCCGTGGGGCTACAGGACAGCTTCGACTGGGGTGCCGTGGCCAAATCCGGGGTCACCAGTGCCGTCACCTTCGGGGTGATGGAGGGGCTGCAAACCGTCAGCGAATCCGGCAGCTGGCTCAACAGCACCGCCAAGTTCCTCTCTACCAATAAGATCGGCGCTGCGGCGACGCAAAATGTGGTCAACCAGGGTGTCAATATGGCCTTTGGGGACCAGGAGACTTTTAACTGGGCAGCGGTAGCTGTAGCGGGTGCCGGTGGTGCCATCCAGGGGGCGATGGATGGTAGCTTTGAGTACAACATGGATTATCAGGATTATCAGACCCGCACTTATGGTAAGAAAAGCCTAAATAGTGTCGACGATTTCCTGACACAGGCTAAAGATATCGGCGAACTCAGTAAGACTCTTCTGTCCGTAACGATTAATGAAGCTCTGGAAAGCGCCGTATGGGATAGGAAATTTGACTTTGCCGCGGTAGCGCAAAGCACTGCCTCCTCCCACCTGGGCTATGCACTATCGTCACCTGTACAGCGTGAAATGCCCGTAACCAATAGCCAAGCTGAGAAGTTAGCGCGGATAGAGCCTGAAAAGCCCAAGGTCCGGGCTGTGGAAGTGGCCGCAACCGAACAGCAAACAGCTACTGAGCAAGTTGTGGAGGCCCGAAAGCAGCCAGCAGCAAGCCACACTGCAAAAGCGGATGCAGAAGTAAAACTCACCCCAGTTTCATTCGATACTGACTATAGCGATTTAGATAGCTACTTCGCGATGATGGATGATGTGACTTATACGGAAGCCTTAATCAATTTACATCACGACACTGATGGCAACTACCTCTCAATGTTTGATACGGGAGAAGCGTTTGCCGGAATACAGATGAAGATCGAGTATACCGAGCCTCAGGAATCAAGTTCTGGCTTATGGGGACTACTCAAAGACACTGCAAGAGAGTTGGCAAGTGAGATTAATTACCAAGCAAACGTACTATTCGGTGCTGCTGAGATATTTGCCTCGGGCCTATATAACGGTGGGGTAAGCATTGTTGGTGGTGTTGCCTCAGTACCAGCAGTATTCAACTCAGTTGATATGGCTGTCGATATACAGGAGAGTATTTACGACACTTGGAGTTGGGAGCTGAAGAGCTTTGGGGCGCATGAAATTACAGCTGCGTTAGCACCTGCAGCGCAAACTGTGGGTGGCTGGATTGATGATGGGCGTGGCTGGAGCGAAGAACAATTTGGACTTGGAGCAACCGCATTTACATTCGGCGCTGTAGAAGCAGGGTTGGAGATTGGTGCTTTACTGACCGGTACTAAGGGAGTAAAGGGCGCTTGGGGAGAGGTGTCCAGAAGAGTAGACTTTAGTCGCTTCCCCCTCAGTGGCCATATGAACCGCGAAATAGTGGAACTTCAGTTTCCTTACCGGTTTGAGTCTGCCACTTTGACAATGGGGATGGATCCTACGAGGTTTAGGAATCCACTGATTTTGGATGTTCCAAACAATTCCTCTCATTCATATAATATCATCGAATTGCGAGGCTTAAGTGAACAGCGTCATTTAGATATAATTAATCCAGATAGCCCACATTATCTACCTAACAGTCAAAGAGGTCCTGTGTTGTCTGTTCTTAAAGATAATAAAACAGGCGATGTTTTTTATGGTCGCAACACTGGCCTTCCACCAATGGATGAGATCCACCCGATATTAAGGAAAAGATTAATAAATTATGAAAAGGCCACCGGTGGAAACTACCCTCCAAACTTGCAAAATCCTGGAGATCACTCAGAGTTCCTGGCGCTAAATGAAGCTTTAAATGCCCGTGTTGCTGCGAATGTTCCTATTGATGATCTGGCTGATTTTGGCGTCTATAACGTCAGAATAAAAGGTACGAAGCAAGGCTTATCTATCCACCGTTGCCCGAACTGTAGTTTCCTCACAGAAGGAATTACTTCATATAGTGATTGGTTGAATTTTGTACCAATTCCACGTAAGCCATAAGAAAATTTTATGAAAAATAGAATTAGCGAAGATCAGATTGATTTTTCAGATGAAATGGTTTGCCTTTATAAAGGCAAACCATTTACTGGGGTTGTTTTCGATGAGGATGCGGGCCAGGTTATTGGGGAGACTCAGTATAAAGATGGCATGCTAGACGGGATAACACGTACTTGGTTTAGGAATCGTCAGCTTCGTTCAGAATCATGCTTTGTTGAGAATAGACGACATGGGCCTGATAAAGAGTGGTATGAAAGTGGGGTAATGAAATCTGACACAATGTATGAACATGGGATAATAGTTAAGAAAGTTGATTGGGACCTTGATGGAAAAATAATAAAAAGCTATGAACTAATGGAGGATGATCCTGGCTTTGAATTACTTGAACTCAGAAGAAAGTCAAGGGGATGATAGATACATTATTGAATGTTAAGCTGTTTGTTGTGCAATAGAGCTTTTACGACTTGATCGGCTACTCGAGTTGTTTCCGGTAGTCGGTATTTAGGTGAGAACTTTAGTATCCAATTACAAGCAGTGCCTAATGAAATACGATGGCCAATAGATACATAAATTGGATTGATGTCGGTCTGAGTTCTTAGCACATTGCCAATCACTTCACCGTTATCGACAAGGGGCGCAGTAGCGCCTCTTGTTGTATCTGGTTCTTGGTGTTCTCCGAGTAATCGCGTTTTACCACATCCAATCGTTGGTACATCAAAAATAACACCTAAGTGGCAAGCCAAACCAAAACGACGAGGGTGCGCATAGCCTTGTCCGTCGCACACAACTAAGTCTGGCGTATGTTGCAGTTTCTCAAATGCTTTAATTAATGGCGGTAGTTCCCGAAAAGAAAAAAGCCCCGGCATATAAGGGAAGCGTTCAATGTCTTTTGCCGTAGCTGTTTCGACAATCCCTAAAGTCTCAGCATCAATAATGACAACGGCAGCGATTAATTGATTACCGTCCTTCTGGTAGGCGACATCAACCCCGGCGACAAGCTTTATTTCTCCGAGTTGGTCTGTCGCAACAACTTTAGCTGCTAGCTCATGTTGTAGTTTTAAAGCTTCCGCTTCCTTGATATTCCAAGCATGTTCAATAACCGGGTACACTATTCAGCTTCCTATATCTAAGGGAAAAATTCAAAGCTTAACATAGGGTAATTCTAGGTAGGGTAAAATGTTGACACCAAATTAAACTTCCTAATAAAATGGGTGGACAGCATTCCCAGTTGCTGCCCACAGCTTGCTAGCCCCATCATCCCAGCAGCTGAAAATATTTAGCTTTGCAATGGTTAAAGAAAGCAACTCAAAAATAATAATAAGACTCCAATAATTAACTGCAGAGAAATTCTGGATACCCATAAATTAGGGAAAGGCGCCAGCAGCGTTGCTGGCGCTAGTTCCAATGGCTATTTCTTTCTGCTTTGTAGTTAAAGTGAGGTGAAGTGTTGAAGATTTATGCTTGGGTTTAGAAAAACTGTGGTCTTGGATAAAAGTGGCAAATAGTATCGAGAGAGTGGGAGGGCGTTGGCAGGGTGTTGCAAAAAGGTAGCGCCGGCAGTAGCTAATACCGTGTGCCCAGCGCATATCGAGTTGGAAACAGGCATGTCGTACAGTCTCCGCTAACCCCAAAGTCTTTAAAACGGCATTTAAATTTTCGCCTGAGATAAAACCAGTATTGGTAAGTCGCTCAGCCTTATAGAATAGGGGAGGTGACTTAGGCAATAAAACCTCATCTTCCGAGCCCCAAATACCGGCCACCCCGGCCCTCTAACTCTAAAATGATAACCCCAACAAAAAAGATCGCACCCCGGTCCTATTGGTCATCTCTTTTCAGTTACTGATAGTAAATTGAAAAGTAAACAGGAATAGTGGCCAGTTACCAAGACCGCATCGCATAATAAACGATCAAAAAGCACTCGATATCAACGGGCCAACCCTAGCTAGAGAGCAAAAGGCAAAAAAGAAGGCCTCGATAATGATGCAGTCAATACCACCTCTGAAATCTGCAAACTCGCAAACAGATCAAAGCCATCACCCTCGTTAGCCCTTGTAGCTGGCAAAAGAAACTTTACAGTCGCGGCAGAAAAAGAATCCG
>NZ_CANMKV010000079.1 GCF_947498635.1 uncultured Microbulbifer sp.
TTAACCTGACTGAGGCCGTCGTAGGCGTAGCAGGTACTTCGACCTTCGGAGTCGGTAACTTCGGCCAGTAATCCCTGGGGGTTGTAACTGTATTGGGTGCGGGCGCCATCTGGGGTAATTACCGCATGGATGCGATCCTGGGCATCGTATTCGTAGCCAGTGATCAGATACCCGATTAAAGGTTAATTAAACGACAATAGTTTACTCTGACCTCATTTATTAGCCTCAATGAGAAGCCCGAAACTGAATAGGTTGCTGAAATAAAAAATCATGAAATTTAAGAAAAATATTATGCTTCATTTCTTAAAATCAGGGAAACATAGCAAATTCATCAACTTCTACTCATCACAACTCAAAATCACTCCACCCAGAAAAGGATCCAGGAGGAGCCTTACGGTGAGAGGGTTTACGATAAGGTGATTTTACAAAATAAACAGGTTCAACCTGATCTTTATCTAAAAACCTTGACATCCATTCCGCCCAGAAATATCTATCTACAACCTTCTCCTCACCTTTCTTAAATGCATTAGCCTCAAATGTGGAAATTAAACTTTCGGGACAACTGGGCCTCTCTCCGCTTAAGATGTGTTTCAAAAATTCATCAGGGAGCTCAATAAAATGATCTGTAATATAATGTAATAACCCTCCCTGCCAAGCCCAAACACCATCTGTTTCGTATGATTCACAAACAAAATCTTTACAACCAAAAGCACAACGCTTAAAACCTAGCCAGGCAATAGCACAAGGGCTCTCATCCAAGTACGTATATATTCTTTCTATCTCATTCTGAGAATACGGATATCCACCCCCTCCATGTCTTACAATTAATTCATAATCATCATTATCACCTAATATTTTTATTTTTTTCATCACTAAGTACTTCCCTTTGGTTTATAAACAGTAAATGCCTCTGGGTCATCTTGTACTCGCTCTATTACCTCTCTACTTCCTGGGTTTTCCTCTAGATATTCAATAGTAGCCTTTTCATCTGCCACTACAATTGATCCACCGTCTTCTACTCTCATTCTTCCGTTACCTCCCGTTACTGGAACCCCTAACGTATCGGCCAAAGCCTGCCTTGCTGGCCCAGGTTCTCGACAACAGGCAATCATCTCCACACTATTAGGGGTAAAACCATATTGCTTAAGCTTGCCCCCGAGTTGCTCACCGGATAAGTACTCACCGAAAACTACAAAACCATTGCCATCAGCATGAGTAATAATAGTTAATTTCTCGACATCACGTAAATCGTTGATAGTTTCTGGGAGTATTTCAGGAATATTCCTACCTCTAATAAGACGCTGAACATTTCGAATGGCTTTTCCATCTTTGGGTTCTAAATTCAATACCGCATTTTTATAGCGTCCGGTTAGTAAGTTATAATTTTCAGGGATCTCTTCCCCTTGGATTGCCGGCTCACAATCCTTACTAGTTAAACCAAAAGGGTCTATCCAACTTACCGGATTAGGGGCATACCGATAATTATTCGATCCTCCCAGCAAGCCAATAGGATCCTGCTGAGTAAATTCCCCCTCCCGCGAATCATAGTATCTAAACCGGTTGTAGTGCAGCCCGGTCTCTTCATCAAAGTACTGCCCCTGAAAACGAATCGGTTGGTCTATCTGATTTTCATGGGCCAGGGCAATATTGCCATAGCTCTTATAGGCAACACTCCATACCACTTCGCCTTCTTGATTGGTGAGAGTATCTGGGGTTCCCAGGTGATCCAGATGGTAGTGATAAACCTGATTATCTTCTCTTAGTGCAACCGGTTTGAAAGTGCCCGGTTCAAAGTAGTAGGTACGGGTATTGAGATCCTGCTTGGTCTGGCTATCGACTTTATTTTCCTGCAGGAGTACGTCGCCATCCCAGAGAAAACCGGTTTGCTCGCTTTCACTCGCTTTACCAATATGGCGCCCCAGGGGTCGTATTGGTAGTGGGTGACCTGCGGGAACTGTTCTGTGCCGTTTTCTATCTTAAACTTTTCTACACGGGCCATCTGTTGGCGGTTGTTGTAGTGATAGCGGGTTTGCAGTTTTTGCCCTTTACCGCGCAGTTCGGCGATGCGGTTGCCGTGGATATCGTAGCGGTAGTGGGTATCACCACGAAAAGCGAGGCGATTGCCTTTGACCTGAGTGGCGCTGGCTTGCTGCTTGGCTTCGTCTTTCGAATTGGCGGCAGCCAGGATATTGTGCGCGGGGTCATGCACAAAGTATTCGGGGTTGGGGCCGTCTACCTGGGTAAGGCGGTCGAGGGCGTCGTAGTGGTAGCTACGGGTGCCCCGCAGGCTGTCCTCAATTTGGGCGATCTGGCCAGCTTTGTTGTATTGGTAGCGGCGCTCCAGGATGGAGTTTGACTGAGTTGGATCGGATACCGGACCATTGGCCTTGCCCAGGAGCAGCTTTTGCAGGCGGCCTTGAAGATCGTAGTCTCTCTGGCTTTCCAGCCCATTGCCATGTTGGCGCGGCTTTCCCTGCCCTGTTCATCGTGACTGATGCTGGTGATCAGTTGATCGGCGTCACCACCGACAGGGCGGTGATGCAGGCTTTGGAATTGGCCAGCGGGATTGAAAGCGAAGTTCAGTACTTCACCATCGGATAATGTTGTGGCAATACGATTACCGACGGCATCGTATTCCCAGTAGCACTCACCGTTTTCGTTAGTAAGGCCAATTAAATTGCGCTCGCCGTCGTAGTGGTATTCCAGGCGGCTGCCGTCGGGTTGGTGTGGGTCTTAACCTGACTGAGGCCGTCGTAGGCGTAGCAGGTACTGCGACCTTCGGAGTCGGTAACTTCGGCCAGTAATCCCTGAGGGTTGTAGCTGTATTGGGTGCGAGCACCATCTGGGGTGGTTACCGCATGGATACGGTCCTGGGCGTCGTATTCGTAGCGAGTGACCTGGCCAGGAGCGTGTTGTACTTCTTCCAGGCGGCGAGCGCTGTCGTAGCGGTAGTGCTGGGCGCGGCGAGTTTACCCTCAGGATTCCACAAGTAGCGAGTGGTATTTCCCAGTGGGTCGGTAACACTGCCGATCAGACCAACGGGGTTATAGCCATACTGGGTTGTTGCCGAGAGGATCTTTGGTGGCAGCGATCTGACCTTTTTTGTTGTACTCGCGTTGCCACTTATTGCCCGCAGGGTCCGTAACTTTTGCGGGCAGGCCTTCGCTATTGTATTCAATGCGGTGCTTATTGCCGGCGGAATCGGTTTTTTGTATCAGGCGGCCTTGATCGTCGTATTGATAAATCTCTTCGCGCAGGCTGCCATCGTCGCTTGGCAGCTGTACCTTAGTGATCTGGCCCAGGTCGTTGTAACTGTAAAGGGTCTCGGCACCTTCCGGGTCGCGGTGATAAATGGGCAGGGCGCGCTCATTGAAGCGGTAACGCTCTTTACCGCCGCGGGTATCAGTTACGGTGACACCCTGCCATCATCATCCCAATCAAACTGGTAGTTGTATGTGGCCTGCCCATCGATAGGATCGCCCCACTGGCGCACACAGCGGGCCGAGGGACCTTCGGCATCCCATTCGAAGTGGAAGCGGTAGCCGGTTTTTAGGGGTGGGAGTATTAGATGTCCACAAAAGTAGTCTATCTCAACCGAAACTTTAAAGTAGTTTTAAGGGCTTAATGGAACCAGCAGCAAGGCTTATAGGACCACTCTACAATTTGCCCTGGGTTTCCAAACTACACATTTAGATGTTTGAGCCCAACATGCTACTCCATTTCAAGCTCTTCGAGAATTTTTTTTAAAATCTCATTTCCTTTGCGGCAAGCAAAACTAGCATGCGTGTTTAATTTATCCTTATATTCATTCAAGGCACCTGCACTCTTAAACTTTAACAAGTAATTTTTTACGAGAGTAGACTCCAAAGAATCCATTTCTAAAAACAAATTGGACCCCGGTAATTTATGTGAACTTTTCTGAGCCACATATGATGAAAAATTTGCAAGAAAGTTAGATAGATCTGCTTCCGTGAGAGACAGGTCCTTTATAAAATTTATAAAAGAATCGTCAAACTTTTTGCCATTATCTGAAGATGCTTTTAAAAATGTATGCGCATGACCACTTATGTTTGCTCCATGTACATGCCCTTCGTAATCAGGACTTGGAACAAAGTAGACACCCTCTCCTCTAAAAAAGTTATCTGTTTCTTTATTATTTAGAGCCAATTCAAATAAATTAACCATAGAACTCACCGAATACGCTTGGATTTTGAAAAATTATTCATTAGTTCATCTGCGCTATTATCATGTGCAATTTTCTCAGAACCCACTAAAGCAGCCTCGCTAGTTCCACCTTTAGTTTTCCCTCCTGGGACCCATTCTCCCTCATATGCGCCAGCTTCACGACCATCAGGAATATCATAAGTAAACCTTGTATCTCCTGGCTCTATCACCACATAAACTATTTTCTCGTCACTCAAATCTACATTACCTAAACTCAGCTCATCCCTTAAAACCGTCCAATCACGGCCAGATGACTCATATTTTTCTATAACAGCATCCATTTCAGATCGTAAACCAACAAATTTACGTGGAGGGAGAGTTGGATATTCAGGGTTTTCCATCCAACCTTGAATAGCAATAAACCCAGCCCCTTCATTCTGAAATTTATCTAAATGAGCATTAATATAGGACTGCGGCAAGTAAGTTGACGGATCCGGTCGTTTAAGCTTTTCAGTGCGACCGCCCATCGCAGCCACTTCTTTCATCTTTTGATATGACTTAGCCGCTTCAGAGCTATTCGCAAAATGCCCTTTAGTGTCTCTCTGAAATTCATTCCAAGAATTCACTGGTGGACAATCTTTACTAGTTAGCCCGTAGGGGTCTATCCAAGTAACTGGATTGGGTACATACCGATAATTATTAACTCCCCCCAGCAGCCCCACCGGGTCCTGCTGAGTAAACTCCCCAACCTGCGGATCATAGTACCTAAACCGGTTGTAGTGCAGGCCAGTCTCTTCATCAAAGTACTGCCCCTGGAAACGAATCGGCTGCTCTATCTGATTTTCATGGGCCAGAGCAATATTGCCATAACTCTTGTAGGCAACACTCCATACCACTTCACCATC
>NZ_CANMKV010000080.1 GCF_947498635.1 uncultured Microbulbifer sp.
GTAAGCGGTACATGAACCACATTATTCATTAAAGTATGTAGTTTGTGTACCGCTTACTAAAAACAGCGGCTGAATCCAGTTGGGAGTTTTTGGTATTAGTATTAAAAAAGTAAGGATAAAAAAGCTTCTCACCTATTTCAGGTGAGAAGCTTCTAAAGAATAGAATTAATAGGGGGGATATTTCACCCCAAAAACTTATTGATTTAACTCCGCGTCATTGACCCACTTAGGTTTTCCGGGAGCTATAGGGGCAAATCTATATAACTCCCAGCCACCCCTTGGGTCCAAATTAAATGGGTTTGCAGTGCCGAGCCACATAAACCTGGGGTGATTGATCATTGTGCGGAAACCAAAGTTCCCTGAATTGCCAACGCCATTAAAGGTGGCTGGAATAGCTCTACGATTTGGTGAAAAGAAGCGGTAGAGCTTGCCGCCAGAGGTCTTGGGATTTGATAGCGCATCTTCCAAGAACATGAGTAGCTCTGCGGGGAGCTCGTTGGCAGGGTCGGTTCCACTTTCAATCAGGCCAGCAAACTGCCTACTCACATCCAGGGTTCCCAGATACATATCGCTGCCCGTTACCCCAAGGCGCCAAGTATAGACATTAAATGGCCACCCCAAGCCGGCTCTGCCTAATTGGGGGAGGCCTGCCAGAGTATTCTTGTCAACAAACATATTGCTGTCTGGATCCCAAACTTGAACATCCTTGTAGCCGTAGAGCACTTCAATTTTTGGTTTCCGTTTCTTTTTACCAAATCGATCTCCGCGGAATACCGTTGTTGCCCTATGGGTCGCGATGATGGTTTCCAGCTCTCCAATTGGATTGTTCCAGGTTTCCCCGTAAGCGAGGACATGCGCCCTAAAGCCTCCCAGCGGGAAGTTAATCGTGCCCCAGTAGAGCTTGCCGCGCCAGGAGGTAATATCACCACCAGCATACGCACCTGCGGAAACAAGGTCTGGCTCGTACTCGGTAATGTTCCAGACTTCCTTCCACTCTTTGGCATTTTCCGGCAGGAATCCACCCTCCGGTATTATGGGGCTCATTACAATGCCAGAGTAGGCACGGATTTGTCCCGTCTGAGCATCGCCAGTTGGCCAGGTAGAGAAAAACAGGCGACCATCATGTACGGTGAAATTAGCCGGAGTACTTTGCATTGTACCCACGACCTCAAACCTGAATGGATGATGAATATTGCCCATCCAGCGTAAAACCTCCCCTGTGCCACCGAGAGATTCTTGCACAGCCACACCGGTATATAGAACTCCCTCATGGTTAAGGAACTTGCGGATATTGGAGTATTGGGGAAACCGCTTGGAGCCAAGGTAGCGACCCGTGCTTGCCTGCCAGGCCATCATGATGATGCTGTTGCCGCCGCCTTCACCGGCGATTCCCTCCTGAACTCCACCGGGACCGGCGAGAAATACTACGTCATCGGCATAACCGCCGGAGCGGAAGCCCAGCGTATCTTGTAGCAGGGGATCGTAAGTAGGAGTTATTTCCGTTACCTCAAGCGTACAGGTATCCATGCGATAGGCCATTGGAGCACGCCAATCACCAAGATTTTTAAGATTCGGGTTCTCTTGAGCGAGTATTCCCTCTGCAAACTCACAAACCCAGCCCTGGTTGGGAGCAAAGATAGGCGTCAACACGGCATTTGGAGAGGCCTGTGCGGTACAAGGGACATTTGCTCCTGTGCCCCAGTAGAGGAAGCGGGGTGACTCAGCCATACCCCAGATCTGAGCGCCGTTGCGTTTTGGTTCACCAGCAGAGCAGATGCCGTCAACCAGCTCCGGGTAGGGTTCACCTACGCCATTAAAGCACTCATCCACTGGGGCTTTGAACAGCTTATCGAACCGGGGTTTAACCCTTTTACAGTGCTTACCAGGGTGCCCCCAGGATTCTTCATCGTTTCCGCTCCACTGTGCGTTGGCACAGGGTCCAACCAGTGACGCCAGAAATATTGAGAGTGCAAAACAAGAGGTGACTTTCATAAGCATCCCTTCCTCTACTACAGACCGCTATGGCGGGTGATACTACGGGTCAAAAGGCGGGTTTGAGTAGAATATACCAATCCACATGGGAGAGTAATATTCCCTAAAAAGTAGAGATTAGGATGTCACTGGAGGCAAGAATATTGGCTAGATTATTTTCTCCTCAATAGTACCAGTCAGATTGATATTTGAGATAGCAGAATACGTAAGCGATCTTACTAGGCCATAGGTAAGTACTCTATTCGAAGCATTCAAGCTGGATCGTTGAATGGCCAGCCAGAAAAGCCCAAAAAGGAGTGTCGCCAATCGATAAATGTGGTGGGGTGCAGCCTGCGCCAGCCTTCTTGCGGGCAGCATCGCTATATCATGCGGCTGCGACCAACCCAACTCTCTCAAGTTGGATATTCCAGGGTAACAGTGCCTCATAATCCTCAACGGACTGGCAGTGAGGAATCTGCTTAAGCACCTCCACATAATACCTGTAGGGGTCAAGGCCGTGGTGTTTAGCAGTGCGAATCAAACTGAAGTGTAGGCACAGTGCTTTAGCGCCATTGACCGAGGATGCAAACAGGAAGTTCTTTCGAGCCATGACAAAGGGTTTGATTTCCTGTTCAGTCAAATTATTGTCGATTTCTAAGCGACCATCGTTGAGAAATGCACACAACCCACTCCAATACTTCAGGCAGTAATTCATTGCCTTTCCCAGCGGGGATTTGGGTAGCACTTGCGGTTGGTGCTCATCCAACCAGCATTTAAAGGCAGTCATAATCGGCTTGGACTCCTCTTGTCGCAAATTGTGTCGCTGCTTTGCGGTCAGCTGATTCTCTTTGGCCTTCCTCTCAACCCGATAGAGTTTCTTATAAAACTGCATTGCCCGTTTTGCCAGCCCATCCTCTTGCGCCGCTCTCGCTATGGGTTCAAATTTTCTTCGGGCATGTGCATTACAGTGATTTGGGTTTACCGCTGTCTGCTCAAACAACAACTCAAAAAATGGATCAGCATCGCAATGCAGCGTGCCTTTAAAGCCGGCAAACCAGTCATTTACGAAATTTTTTTGATCCGAGGCATTATATTCGTAGAGGATCGCTTCCTTTCCTGGAGGACCACCTCGGAAACAGTAGGCATAAGATTTTCGGCTTGCTGGCCGGCCAGGTTCATTAAGAACCTGCAGTGATGTGGCATCCAAAGCCCCAATATCGTAGCCAATGACGCCGTCTTTTAGCAAATTGATCAGTGGTTGTAGAGGCGTAGCACAATCGATAACAGTACGAGCCATGGTTTGACGGGGAAAGCTAAAGCCGGCACGGGTCTCAAACTGTTTTTCCAGGTGATAGAACGGCTGTCGATCATCAAGCTTGCTGGCTATGAGGTGGGCTAGAACGGATTCGGTAAACTTACCCTTGGGCAGGATATGCTTTGGCTTGGGAGCAATAACTATTTGGCCTGCACAGCCTTTGGGGCAGGCAACCTTCTCCCGCAACTCGACAATCACTTCATATACCGGGGGTATGTAGTTCAAGCGCTCATGGCGTTCGTAATCAACGAGATTCTTTTGGCAGCCACATGCACAGGTTTTATCCTGTTCTGAGACAGGGATTACCACCTCTTTTCTTGGTAAGTGTTCGGCAAAGGGCTTCTTTGTTTTTTTATGACGCTTGTATGCCGCAATACTAACTACATCATCCTGGTCTTTGTCGCCATCAGCATCATTTTCCTCTAAGGAACCTTCATCTCGAGCTTCTGCACTTTCGAATAGTAATCCCTGGGGATCATCAGGGTCTTCATATCGCTCAGAGCGCCGGCCAAAGAGAGAACGTTGCAGTTGTTTGAATTGAAACAATAGCTGACTGTAAGCTTTTTCAAACTGCTCGCATCGTTGGAGCGAGAGTTTGAGTTCACATGTAAGCTGTGCAACCTGGCACTGTAGCGTATCATCGGTAGCCATTGGGTTTTCCGATGTTAATTTATGTGTGGATTATACCATGGGGAACTATCTTCCAGGCTCTATACGTATCAATAAAAGCGTGAAAAATAGAGTTTTTCTGGTTCTTCTTGCTGAGTAAAGTCCAACCCGGAAAGCAGCCACTGTAGCTGTGAAATCGACAACCCCATTGCGTCATTTGAAATGCCAGGAAAGATAAACCTCGACTGTTCATTTCGTTTATACAGGAGCCAGAATCCATTATCTTCCCAGTAGAGCATGCGAATTTTATCGGCTTTTTTATTGCGAAAGACAAAGAGCTGACCGGATGTCGGATCTTTGTGTAACGTATCAGCCACCAACAGCACAATACCATCAATCTGTTTCCTGAAATCGATGGGCTGACGGTAAAACCAGACTTTGCTGTTAAACGGTAGCCACATCGTATTTACAGGTCCATAAGGCCAGGAATTTGCGCCAACAATACCGGGCTATTGATCACCAGCTTTATGCCATTAGGGAACTCCAATATACCCAGGTTTCCCGCAGGGACTACAGAAGGCTTGATATCCACGGGAACAAAGTCGGGGGTATCAGACACAGGCGTTTGTTTAGTTAGTTTGCGGTACCAGTAGAGGAACTGGCTGTAGTTTAGGTTGTGCTTACGAGTATAGGCGCGCTTGGATTGAGAGCTTTTTTCGTAGGCCCTGATATGGGTTTGCCACTGTTGCTGATTCATGGGGCTTCCCTCCGAAGTTGATGGAGGGGGCATCATGCCAGTCAGTCAAAGCAAGTAGAATAATGTGGTTCATGTACCGCTTACGAT
>NZ_CANMKV010000081.1 GCF_947498635.1 uncultured Microbulbifer sp.
GGCGAGAACTTTCTAGGCCGCGAGATGCGGCACTTCTACTACTTCAACGGCCACGCCGTCGGCGATGTGGGCAATGACCAGGTACCGAGCCGCTACGACTACGTCAAAGCCTTGGCGCAGACTAACAGTGGGGGTAGCCGTCACTCCGGTAGCAATGGCGACCATGTACAGGCGGTGCAATCGGCAGACTTCGACCAGAACTATCAACCGATCAATCCCAACTACCCCACGGCCAGCTACTCCAGCTACGAAGCCCAAGGCGGGGAAACCCTGCAGAGCATCGCCGCCACGGTGTGGGGTGACTCCAGTCTGTGGTATCTCCTGGCCGATGCCAACGGCATGAAGGGCGACGAGGTACTGACCAAAGGTCAGCGCCTCGAACTGCCGAATGTGGTCACCAATATCCACAACAACAGCGATACCTTCCGCCCGGTAGACGGCGCCCTGCAGATGGGGGATACCGCCCCGACCCTGCCGGATGTACCGCCGCCACCGCCGGTGGATGATGGCGGAGGTTGTGGAGTCGTTGGCGTCATTGTCATGGTGGTTGCCGCGGTTGTTTCGGGCGGCGCCGCGCTGGCGGCCTATGGCGCCGTAATGAGTTTGGCGGCCGGAGCCAGCTTAATAGCCCAAGGAGCAATATTTGTTGGTGCAGTCGCAGCCGCAGGGATTACCTCCCAGGCAATTACGCAGATAGGGGCGAATATTGCCGGCTACCAGGATGGGTTCAGCTTCAGCTGGCGCGATGTAGCTCGAGATGGATTGATGGCAGCGGCCTCATGGGGAATTGATAAAATTGCTGGTGTCGACGACCTCCAGAAAAGTCTTGAGGCTGCAGAAGCGGCCAAAGCCGCAGGACAAGGGGCGGAGGCTGCAGCTCAAGTGGCCAAACTGAGCAAGCAGATGAACTACACAAAGGCTGCGGTTGCTGGGGCTAAGAGTATTGCCAGCCAGTCAATTAATCTTGCGTTTGATGACGAATATAAGTTTAGTTGGGGGTCGGTGGCAACGGCCACAGTTGGCTCCTATGCATCCAATTGGGTCCTGCGCAGCACCCCAATGGGGCAATGGGAAGCTGCTAGTACAGTAACTTCTTCAGCTATTAATGCAGGCGTGGCAAAGCTCACAGAAAATCAAAGTTTTAGCTGGGCCAATATTCTCGTTAACACCGTCGGTAATACCGTGGGGAGCTCTATTGGCTCAATGATTGTAGGTGGACACCAGCAGCCCGCCCAGCGTCAAGAAGATGTTCAACAAGGCAATCTTACTAGTGCTGCATCTGTTACAAATGAAGAAACCGTAAGCGAAGAGGAACGAAGACTTGCTGAGCAATTTGGTATAACCAATCAGCAAGTATCCCAGGTAGATGAGACACGATTGCCGAGTGGTGTTGGGGCCAGATTTACCCCAGGGGTAATGGAGGAAGTTGTTGTTATTGGACAGCGAGATACAGGAAGTAGCCGCGCTTATAGCTTCAGTATGAATATGCAGTATGGTGGCTACTGGGCAGATGCCTTGGGGCGCCCGGCGAACCTAGAAGGCAATGCCTATGCTCGCAGTGTTGAGGCTGCTTATCAAGGTAAAGTTGCCGCTGCAAAAGCTGCTCAACAGCAGAACTTGGCCAATGGATTGATCGCAGGAGAATACAAACCGGGCAAATATGGGCAGATGGCTCTGAATTTGCTTTCAGGGGTGAAAAAAGAGCCTGGATATATTAATGAGGCAGAAAAATCATGGAGAGATGAGCCTATAGCGCAGGCACTAGATGGGGGAAGAAATGGCCTTGCAATAATTGGTGCAACTGAAAAATTAACAAATAAGTTTGGTCTTAAGCATACAGAGGTATCGCACCAACTTCTCGTATATGGAAATAACGATCATTTTGATATAAGAAATGCCTATGGCCAGGAATTGTTAACACGGTCATCTGTAGGGGGGAGAGATTGGAAAACTGCTCCTCAAAATTATGTAGAAGTGCTGAGTTATAAGGAAACGAAAGCAGGCAATATTCAAGTAGGCTATAGAAAGCATCAAAAGGTTGTCACTACCTATGAAACAGATATTTTTAAAAATAATTACCAAGGTATACGAACAACAGCTCAGTTCCTTGGGCCTGTAGGGGATGTGGCGGAAGTTACGCTTGACGTCATCGAAAATGCTCATACATATGAAGTAGGAACAACTGAGTATTGGGTAGCAAATACGCTTGATACAATTCAGCTTTGGGGGAGTGGCGCAATTTCAACTACTGCTGGGACTGTAGTTGGCACCGGAGCTGCAACGATTGGATCGGCTGGAACTGCTGGTGTTGGCACTCCCGCTGCAGTAGCAGGTGGAATTGTGCTTGGTGTGGGAACAACTTACGTAGTGGATAATGCTCTTGATAATGTGTACAAAGAGTACTTGAAAGAGCCTTTGGTACAAATAATAAGTGCCGGAGTGGATTTTATACGGTCAGATGATGAGAGCTCAGATGATGCTCTGGAGCGATTTGCTCAAAGGGGTGGTTGGTGATTGGTATGAATAGAATCTCAATGACAAAGGTAAAAGTTGGGCTTTCAATAATATTTTTGTCGATAGTTCTGGGGCTTTTAGTATCAAAGGATAACCTGCATTATACTAATATTTTTACTAGTTTTTTTCCTTTGTTTTTATTGTTTTTGTTTGCTTCTGCGCTGATTCTGCCAAGGTTTCATGTAAAATATTCATCTAAAAAAAATGAAGATTTAGTCGTTATCTTTGCGTTACTTATTGCTAGTGCTGTGTTATCGAGGCTGATGTTAGGGGGTGTGCATGCGATAACTTGCTCTCCGTCTGAAATAAGTGTGATAGTTGAGTCCAAGGGGAGGGATTGTAGTACTTTTAGCTGCCACAATTATGTAAGGGTGCGAAGCGATGATTTTGTCAGCGGTGTTGCAAGGTTGGATGCAGAGCATCTTAGGGGTATTAGGACGGTTAGAGATGGAACACACGTGAAAATTAAGGGTTGTCTTTCCAGTGTAGGGATTAACCTAGATGGATTCTCTTCCAATTGATGAACACAATTCTGGACACCCATAGATTAGAGAAAGGCGCCAGCAGCGCTGCTGGCGCTAGTTCCGGTGGCTATTTCTTTCTGCTTTATCAGAACAATTCTGGACACCCACAGATTAGAGAGGGGTGCTAGTAATAGAGCTAGCGCCCATCTCTGACAGCTTATTCTTTCTGCTTGAGGGAGTGGGAGCGATGAAATCTTGAGGGAACAATCTAGGACACCCACAGATTAGAGAGCAGGATGTTAATTCTGGACACCCATGGATTAGTGGAAGGCGCCAGCAGCGTTGCTGGCGCTGGTTCCAGAGGCTATTTCTTTCTGCTTTATAGTTAAGGGGACGTGAAATTCTGAATATCTATGCTTGGGCTTAGAAAAACTGTGGCTTTGGACAAAAGTGGAAAATAGTATCGAGAGAGTGGCAGGGAGTTAGCAGGGTGTTGCAGAAAAGTAGCGTCGACAGTCGCTTATGCCATGTACCCAACGTTTATCGAGTTGCCTGCAAGTGTGTCGTACGGCCTCAGCAGCCCCTACCAAACCTTTAAAGCGACTTTCAAAATTTTAAGTGCAAACAATTCTGGACACCCATAGATTAGAGAAAGGCGCCAGCAGCGTTGCTGACGCTAGTCCCGGTGGCTATTTCTTTCTGCTTTATAGTTAAGGTGAGGTGAAATTCAGAATATCTATGCTTGGGCTTAGAAAAACTGTGGCTTTGAATAAAAGTGGAAAATAGTATCGAAAGAGTGGAAGGGAGTTAGCAGGGTGTTGCAGAAAGGTAGCGCCGGCAATCGCCAATATCGTGTGCCCAGTGCTTGTCGAGTTGGAAACAGGCATTTCGCACAGTTGCCACTTACTCCTCCAAGTCTTTAAAACGACATTTAAATTTTCGCCTGAGATAAAACCAGTATTTGGGTAAGTCGTTCAGCCTTATAGAATAGGGGAGGCGACTTCGGCAATAAAACCTCACCTTCCGAGCCCCAAATACCGGCCACCCCGACCCACTAACTTCAAAATGATAAACCCCATCAAAAAAGATCGCACTTCGGCCTTATTGGTCATCTCTTTTCAGTTACTGATAGTAAATTGAAAAGTAAACAGGAATAGTGGCCAGTTACCAAGACCGCAT
>NZ_CANMKV010000082.1 GCF_947498635.1 uncultured Microbulbifer sp.
TGGCTATCTCAGCCCTGAGGCGTTTGAGGAACAACTAGTCGCTTAGTGGTGTGTCCGTCGTTGGTGGGTAGGATCAGGATGTCAATGCTGCCGTTTTAGTTTTCATTGGTCTAGAAATTTTTAAAGGGTAAATATACATAAGAGCCTAGTTTGATTGTTGGTGCCTGCTTTGCTCATATTTACATGACGGGATATCTATCCTTTGGGAGGAATGAGGTGGCAGATTGTCGTAGGCTGTATGAAGTAAGGAAGAAATAGGCATGAAAAACATAAAATAATAGAGAGATGGTGAATACTATGATGTAGAGTCCTAAGTCCTAAGTCCTAAGTCCTAAGTCCTAAGTCCTAAGTCCTAACTGTTGTTTCATAGTTCTTCTTAAAAGAGTGTTTTTTTTCAGATGTTCATTCGTACCGTTAGGGTTTAAATCAAACTTTGTACGCTTTCCATAGGGTGTGCATGGGATATTGATAGCAATGAGGGCAATGCATGGCGGTTTTCGTTTTAGTACATGGTGCCTGGCAAGGTGGTTGGTGTTGGAAGCGAGTAGCAGAACTTCTGCGCGAATCTGGTCATGAAGTATTTACTCCGACCTTAACTGGCCTAGGGGAGCGGGCACATCTCCTGAATAGTAAGATCGATGTGGATACACATATTCAGGATATTCTTGGAGTGATTGAGTGCGAAGAGCTGTCTGATATCATTTTGTGCGGTCATAGCTATGGGGGGATGGTAATTACTGGCGTCGCTGACAAAGTACCTGAACATATTCGCTCTCTTGTTTATCTCGATGCCTTAGTACCAGAAAATGGACAGAGCGCGCTAGATCTCCTACCTACGGAAACGACTTCCAGTTTTCTGGAGAGTGCCAGAACTACAGGTGCAGGATTTCGAGTGGCACCCGGTCGCGCTGGAGATTTTGGGGTCAATATACAAGATCAGGCATGGGTAGATCGGCGTTGCGTAGATCAACCTCTCAAGACTTTTGAGCAGGCAATATATTTAGAGGGGGCGTGGAATCAGATATCCAGGCATGTATACATCTACGCTACGGGGTGGTATCCAGGAATTGGAGAGCAGTTTTTCGATCAGGCCCAACGTGAGGCGGGGTGGGAAGCGATAACTATGCAATGTGGGCATGATGTGATGATAGATAAACCTCAAGAACTAACACAGATTTTGATGGCTTCGATATAATTTTAGATTTAGAGGTATGGAAGTATCTATTTATATGGTTGCAACGCAGGAAAGGGTGTAAATGATTCATGAAAGAATTAATTCTGACATCGATGATTATCTGCCCCGTGTGTAATCACTGCGAAGAGGAAGCTATGCCGGTTGATGCTTGTCAGTGGTTCTACCAGTGCAAGTGCTGTGGGAAATTGTTAACGCCTAAGAAGGGGGATTGCTGTGTATTTTGTTCCTATGGAACGGTCTCGTGCCCACCGGTACAGCAGGGTGGGGGAACCCGTTGCTCACCTTAGAGGTTAGTGGAGGAGAAAAATATTTTCCTCTAACGTTTCCATAGAGGATTTCTGAGCTCAAATTTCCGTCGCAAGGATGTTACTTGTTTGGTATTTAAATACTATGATGAGTGCGGTATATTTTTCAGAGTTAGTGTTTGTCGGTACGCTTTCAGTCTTTGTAAGTGTTCAGATGATGGGTTTTTCGCAGCCTATAAAAGCGCCTAAAGACTTTGAAGGTCATCATTGCTATTTAGTATGATGTATCAACTCATAGGTATTAACTTTATTAGTAATCTATGTGGTATTAAACTGCGCTACTGAAATTCTATTGAAGGGCCAGTTTACGGAGTTGGCTATGAAGGTTCTTTGGTGGCTAGTGTTGCTACTAACCTATTCCTTAGTTGGGATAGACTATGACTGGAATAAATGGCAGGAACAGTGTAACCCAGAAGAGCGAACGCAGCTGGAGCTGAATAAGTGCGCCCACCAACAGTTTCTACTCAGCGATAGTGAGCTAAACGATACTTACAAATTGATTTTGAGGTCTCTTAGGCCGGAACAACAGCAACAATTACGTGCAGAGCAGGGTCTATGGCTTAAGGCTCGTGACTCAAAGTGCCGTGCTCAGGCTGATGATGAAGCTGCAGGAGGGTCTATTTGGCCTATGCTGTATGAATTGTGTCGAGCTAGCGTAACGCAGCATCGAACGCAGGAATTGCGTGACTGGAAGTCATAGCAATAATCACGAAATTTTTTTGGTAATAGTATTTCTAAATCATTTTTTCGTCTGTTGTGCGGCTGGAGTGCCTTTTTAAAAGTTTGACTTTATGAAAGCTATTTTGATGATCTACTGGTTTGCTATTACTACTCTCCCACAAGATTGCCCTAAGGTTTCCTCTGACCTGATGACGGTGGTTGGGCCTCATATCGAGCAACTACGGGGGAGTATACTGTGTACTTTCAGCAAATTCAGGAGATAAAGAGGTAATCCTTTATAGCGTGGGTGGATCTTGTATTGGGCAGGATCAGCCTTCTGGGAGTTGTGGGAACATGGTTGTACAGTATTTAGAAGCTATTGTTGATTCTAAGCCAATTAAACCGTTTAAATATAGTGGGTTTTTAGTAAGTGATTTAAAGTTAGATGGGGACTTAATTCAGCTGAGAGGTAAAAAACTTGGCAAGGACGATCCAAGCTGCTGCCCGAGTATTGATGCAGAATCAACCATAAAGATTTCTAAGAATGGCTTTATTCCTCAGTAAATCCAGGGTAATAAATTACTCTTGTAGTCTGCTAATATTAAATGATCGGATTGGATTATTTGTGAGTAGATAGCTGAATTTGCGAGTCGAATTGGTTGCCTCTTTCATTAATATACCCAAGGAAGCGTTAAAGTGTGAAGCGTATCGCAGTTTAACTCTAATAGATAATAGATAGCCATTTGCGTTTATCTCTTTCCTGAGGTGTCCAAACTCGCGCAGGGGTCTTTTGGTATATTTATCATGCTCAGTGTGGCTTGATCAGTGCACCTCAGGTTGAAGATTAGCTTTTTCAGGTTGTAGATCCTCTGGGGGAAGAGAAGTTCTTATGTTTCCAGCCATACGGATATCCGGCCCTGCTAGAGAATTGAGTCTGAGGCAAGTGTTACATTCTATTTTTTGGGTTTTTTGTAGTGGGTTTTTTCAATTTTGGTTGATCCTAGGTAAGACTGGTATATGATAGTATGGCCCTATATAAGGTAAATATCGTTTCGTGTTTGGTATGTTTTTTGGATTTCCTTCTTAGGTTTCAATGATTGGTAATCATGTTTAAATACGGTTTAACTGCACTGTTAATTTTTGCATTGGCCTCGTGTGACAAGTCTGCTGAGATATCTCGTGATGATACGCTTAGTCCTCATATTGTCTCTGATGGAGTTCAAGAAGATTTTGTGACGCATCAAGATAACCCATTGGAGCTCGATGGGCCCAATGATACTGCTGAAAGCGATGCTTTAGTCGAGCAAGCTGTTGCTGAGAGCGCCGCAGTAGCAACGGGGGGGGAGGGTGAGCCCACTCAGTCAGTGAGCCGTAAACCTATAGATATTAGTGCGGCCTTTGATGAAGAATCTGTTTCTGGAGATGGGTATGATTTCTCCAGAAAAGATACTCTTCCAGACCTTTTTGATCCTAAGGGGAAGGAGAACGGGGTCTCTTTTAAGGGTAAATTAATCAATGATCCAGCAAATCCAGATTACTTCGACTCTGTAGAGGGTGCGGAATTTTCTGTAGAGGTTAAAACCCGCTAACACTATACAGTTCCTGCATTCAACTCTGAAGTGCATCAGTTAATCACCTGGAAAAGAACGGTCAGCTGAAGGTAATATCTGCTGCTT
>NZ_CANMKV010000083.1 GCF_947498635.1 uncultured Microbulbifer sp.
TGGAAGCTTACTAGCCTACAGCCAGCTGACCTCTCTCGCTATTGCCAAGTGTGTCGGTTGTTATGGGAATCTAGGATTAAATTAGTGCCTTTAAGTAATCTGGATGGCAGAAAAGCAATTGTTTCCGTTGTTTCCAGATAAAGGGGAACTATAGAGAAACAGGGGGCAGAAATTACAGTATTTCTCCTTAAACCATGCTCTTCAAACCAGGTATCTATAGATCCCCGAAAATTAGGCCTAGAAGGTGAGGCGATTATCTGAGGATAATCAGCTATATCGTGGATACGTAGCTTCTTCTTGGCTAGCGGGGAGCCCTTAGCAGCAACACAAATATGATATTCAGAAAACAGGGTCTTATAAGGGTAGTTATCAGGGACAAAATCTGGAAATGCTATCACCAAATTTATTTTACCCGCTGTAAGTGAACTACTTAAGTTGTCAACATCTAAATCTTGAATAATAATTTTTAGGTTTGGAGCTTGCTGTCGAATTTTAGCGATAACTTCAGGTAATACCACTTGCTGCGCATAGTCAGTAGAAGCAATAACATAAGTGCCCTCTACAAGCTCAGGTACAAATGAATCTGGCTTTAACAATTGATCAAACCCTTGCAGAAGCTGATCGACCTTCTCACCTAAATTTTCGGCATAAGGCGTAGATACTAAGCCGTTACTCTTCCTAACGAATAATCGGTCATCAAAGATCTCTCTTAGCTTACTGAGTTGACCGCTGACAGCTTGCTGTGTTAACCCAACTTGTTGAGCAACGCGAGAGACATTTCTCTCCCTAAGTAGAGCTTGAAATATTTTTAGCTGTTTAATCTCCAGCCGATCAATATCTTTCATAATTGTATCTCTTACAGGGTGCAACTGTTTCTCATTGTATTACTAGTTAACTACCATAGCTACTCAAGTAACAAAACAACTTCTACTGAAGAGGTCGGTATGAAAAAAATTATTTTAATTGGAGCATCGGGAAAAATTGGCCAAGCCGCATTAAGTGGATTGGAGCATCATGAAGTGGTCACAGCCAGCTATTCAGGCAGGGGGTGCGATTATCAAGTAGACATTGGTAGCGAGGCTTCCATCAAGCAGCTCTTCGAGAGTGTTGGCTCGTTTGACGCCGTTGCCAACACCGTAGGCTTATGTGAATATGCTGATTTTGTCGATATGAGCGAGAATCAATGGATGACAACCATACTCAGCAAAATGATGGGGCAGATAAATTTGGTTCGTATTGGCCAGAAGTATATCAACGATGGTGGCTCATTTTCTCTGATTACTGGCATCCTTAGCTCAAAAGCAATTCCTATGGCCATTGCTGATGCAACTACAAGCGGAGCAATTGATACCTTTGTTAAATGTGTGGCCTATGAACTCCCAAGAGGAATCCGCATAAATTCGATTAATCCAACTGTAATTGAAGAAGCGTGGGATGTATATGGTGAGATGATGTCAGGTTTTCATCCCGTTCCAGGACTTATGGTGGGCAAGGCTTTTGCGCGCTCTGTTGACGGGTTTATTACGGGTGAAGTTATCACCGTTGATGCGTAATTTCCTGATATAACGTTTCAAGCCCATTTTAATTTGGATTTTTAATATCCATTTGGGACTGTTAACCGATCATCCTTTCCCTATAACGCCCGCAATAACCGGCCGGAGCAAAGTTGATTGCCTTGGACGAAACATGATCGTTATCCGTATAGGCTCTTTAACACCATCTGTTCCTCTTTACTCCACACAGGCCGTTCATATAGAGACTTTGCGAGAGTTCCATCTACAACGAATGCAACATTCAATCCTAGCGAGGCGAAGAAAACAGCAGTAAAACTTACTTTGAAAACAGACTTCAACATAAAAGTCATTTAACGTTCGCATTTGCGGCGGCTGGAGCATAGAGTAAGCCCTCCAGCCGCGATAGCGGCGAACAACATGCGCTTGTTGTGCATTTCTACTTGCCGCACCAAACACACCATAAAACTCTTACTCCATTTTTGATCTGATAATACCAGCTTTATACATAGCCTAGGTAAAATGTGCATCTAGTCAACACGCTTTATCCAGAGTATCATCACCTGAATCAGACTTGTACTCATGGATAAGCTCACTATCAAAGTTATTCTCGCCATCAAACTACTCCTAGTAGCTTTTTAGCATAAACATTTAATAGGGTATTTGAAGCTTTCGCTACATAATGAGCCAGTAATTTGGTTTTAGGGTTATGCATATAAAATTGTAAACAAAAGTGAGAGTCATGATGCGAGCTTTTGTCCCACACTATTCCTTCATTTAAGCCAATCAGCTCTGTCAATTTTGAGTAGATAATATTCATTTGGGCTTTATGTATAAAGCAGCTGTAACCTGCCCAAATTACGGAGCAATTTTGTGCAAAAGTGCGCGTAGCGTATTGCATAAAACCGCGTAGTAATTTGAGGTGGGTTTGCAGCTTTGTTATGCAATTTTTGTGTCCTCTGGAAGTAGCCCACAAGCATAAAAACATTGAGTACCTGCCTAGCTGATTTAGAAAGACTCTTCCACACCTGCCTGGAATCTATGGATACTTGATCCCAAGCAAGATTAACACGCCTTATCTCGGAACCCTTATTTCTAGTGAACACTGGCAGAGTAAATGATTCGATTAATTCGAGAGACACCCAATCCCCCCCCCGAACTCTATATTTGATAAGGCTTTGAGGTGGCAACCTTCATCAGCAAATAGGCCAAGTACTTCAATGGTTCGGTTTCGAATTAGTTGCGGTACCACTTTATCTGAAACTATTCCGTTTATGGTGTGTAGGTTGCATAATGCCTGCCAGTAGGGGCACAGAATGCGTCCCTGCTGGCGGGCTTTGTTATATTAATTTTAAAATCCAGCAGTGATTGCTAGAAATGTTCACACATTTAATGCTATTAAAAGTATCTTCTAAAACTTCAAACTTGTCGATTATCGCTTGATACTCCCATTCCATAAAAAGAGGAATATCAGCACCAATCAATAATGTTGTATTGGGGTACTTATGTAAATTTTCATGTTTCTTCCGGTAAGCCCTTTGTATGCGCTCAGACTGCAAATCAATTATTGAATCTGTTCCAACAATATCACCATCCGTCTCATTAATTGTTCTATTTTTCACATTGCCACAATACTCAGGTGTGTGATAAATAGGGGAGTGACCGAATTCAACAATGGACTCTGCCTGAATCGTTGATTGTTGCCCATCAATTGCTACGGTTACTTCTTTTCTTTCTAGCAACTTTCCTTCTGAATCAATGAAATCAGCATCGTATGATGTTGTAGATCCCGGATAGAATTTCAAGAATACTTTGGGGTCGTTGTAATAAGATTGGGCATATTTACTTAAAGGAAGTAGTTCATCCAAGACTTCCTTTGTTATTCCTTTTTTAAGCGTGATGAAGTCTAAGCTTTCAGGCGTTTCTGAATACCGTGAAATTAGAGACTTCACCCACTTAAGTGCAATATCACTTTGAATATAATCTCTTAGTTCATCAATATTAATCAAGGTATTCAAATTCATCACTTTAAAATATAACGTCTTTAATCAGCCGCGCCTCAGTTTGGCGTCGGATGGATTTTATTGTTAGAGCGCCCTTGAGAAAAAATAATTAACACCATCGTTATTGCGACTATGAGTGGCCCTAACCCGAATATCAATTTAGTTCTAAGATATTCAGAGTAACCTATAGATCCTGTGGGTGGTGAGAGTCCATAAGGAGAAGAAACTAGGGAACCTCTGAATAATTCCGAGCCAATTTGGTAGTATTCAGTTATCCGTCAAGGCTACGATAGATCATGCACCA
>NZ_CANMKV010000084.1 GCF_947498635.1 uncultured Microbulbifer sp.
TCTTGCAGGGCAATACCGCCGCGCTCGTAGTCGGTAATCGCGCGCACCGGCAGGGCGGCACCGCCGATAAAAGGTGCGGACATCGGCTCTAGAGATAGAGCTGATTGCGGCAGCATTAGAGTTCCCCTTCTCTACCCCAGCTTAAACTGACATCCACCGTCAGCTCGTGCTCGTTGGTTTTCACGATTGGCGGATCAACAGAGAACTGGAATTGGCCACAGCCAAATCGAAAGACAATCGTTTTTATTGTGATATTGCCCGCAGTTACATCCCATTGAACCCGCCCGGTGCGGGAGAAAGAATTATCGACATAGGCATCTGTGATAAACGCGGTCGCTCTTCTGTTAGTGTCAAAAGTGGGCATGGTTGTGGCATCCCCCATATCGTTTGCTGACACGTAGGCGTCATCATTAGGGCTACCTTTTTGCACAACAAACCGCCGACCTTTCCAGTAATAAGTACTCGTTATCCCCGCCGAGCGCAAAGTGATGTTATAGCCACTTACTGTGCTGACACCATCTCCCGTTGGGATCAATATCCGTAATTCATAGGTTACGGTTAAAATTTCATTTGACTGCACACTGATGGTCGTCGGATTGCCATCCGCATCCCGTATCAAGGCGCGACTAAATAAATTAGTCGCATCTACGCCGACGCCGATCTCTGCCAAGTTACCGGCGGCGGTCCCCTCGGGAAAGGTCCAGCCTTTTACAATCGATAAATAATTTTCGGTGGTGTTGATGGTCTGCGTGGCGTTAATTGAGTTCACAGAAGCCACCAAAGACTTGAGTGTCGTATCACTATTTGACGGCGTTATATTGCTAGAACCGAGCGCGCAGGTATAGAGAATGCCGTAGTAGTATGTCCAATCATCAGAAACCGTGGTTAACAGGTTGAGTCCATTATCCGTAATCAGATTAGGAAACCAATCTGCTAGCAAGCGTTCACGGCCTGTATTGATATTTTTGGCGTGCAGGCGATAGCGCCCTGATACGGCGAGCTTTGCCGTAGCGATGGGGAAAGACATCGTTATATTTCCTTTAGCGTAATTGCATTGACTGAGGCGGCGAGAGCAATGGCCTCTGCTTCGGGGCTGTAATCTAAGTAACCAACACTCCTTGCGAGCTGAATTGAGGAGACATTGGTGGCCAACGCCAATACCTCAGCATCTGCGGTATATGCCGAGCGAATGACTCTCTCAATCAATGCGAGGGACCCCACAGAGGCAGCAATCTCTAGCGGCTCTGGTATTGAGCTCAAAGCACTGCGCACTACAACCTCATGAAGCGCAATGGCCTTTACCGATGGCACTACCCCCAGACTCTCTGATATAGGGCGGCGTGATAGCTCTTGAGTGGATGCCCCCAAGTCGAGCATATCGCTAGCCTCCAGCGCATAGGGCCGACTGGTGACCATAGTTCCTTCGGCCCGCTCCACCTCAAACGCATACTGCGGAATCGCCCCGCCGGTACTGGTGAGGTTTTCGTTATCGATGACCAGATAACAGGTGCCGCGATAGGCGGGCACGTTGTTGATACCAAACGCGGCCTGCAGTACGGCCGAGGGCATTTGCTGGAAGCCGCCGAGAAAAAACTCGGCCAATTCCATAAACGCCTGGTTATTGTCGATCTGCGTAGGGTCGTTGCTATCGCGGTCGTAAACCAATTCGTTGTTGCGCCAGACTTTACAGATACCGGTAATCGGCCCTTCGCAAATGCGAATGGCGTAAGTGCGATACACCTCTTCGTTCACGACTTCAGTTTTACCGCCGCCCTTACCGCTTTTTTGCTTTTGTTTTTTCTTAACAATTTTCGGCGGCGTGGTGGCGATAATATTGCCCACCACCGGCTTTACCCGGCCAAAAATAATTTGGCGCGGCACCCCCGCCTTGCTGGTCTGCAGTTGGATCTTGTCGAACTTGCGCCCCTGAATGGTGGTCTTGCCGAAGATCAGGTTGCCCATGGCGAGTACACCTCCACCAGCAAGCGACGCCAGCGCGCATCCAATACATGCTCGCGGCAATCCTGATCGGCGTGGGCATGGATCAAACTAAAATCACCCGGGGCACCCAGGGGGTAATCTCCTAAAAACCCCACATGGCTGGGATCGCTGCGCTGCGGGGATTTAAAAACGGCAATATCCCCCGGCTGCCAGAACTGCTCCTCTATAGGTTCGCCAAAGCGCGCACGCATTTTCTGGCGCACCCCGTCTTTCCAGGGTTCGCGGCCGTAGTGTTTTTCATCTTCGATATTCAGGCCGGCGGCGCGCAGGCTGAGCACGATTAAGCCCACGCAATCCACGGCCCAGGCGGTGCGGCCCCGGTGCCGCCAGCGCACGCGCTTAGCCACCAGACCCCGCGCAAAGGTCAGTGTGTCGATTCTTTGTGGTTGCATAGTTCTTTAGTGTTGCTGCTGGCTGGAATTAAAAGAGGCCCCACCACCGGCACTGCCGGGCACACCGGCCCCTGGGGTATCGGATGCTTGGCCGATGGGGATTAGGTTTTCACCTTTAAAATCCAACCAATTGCCATGGTATTTACAGGTAGAAAACTGCTTGTCACAGTCTTCGCGTATTTCCAGCGCATCGCCCGGTTGCACGGCGAAGGGCAGCGGTTCGATTTG
>NZ_CANMKV010000085.1 GCF_947498635.1 uncultured Microbulbifer sp.
GTGACCGATACCGGTGAGATTACCGGCACCAGCGGTGTGGACCGTTTTGCGGTGGTGGACCTCAGTGGTGACACCGTCGTGCAGAGTCAGAACATCGACTTTTACGGCGTCAGCAAGGTCGATGGTGGCGATGACAGCGACACCTTGGTCGGCCTGACCGATACTAATTTTATCCTGAGTGATAGCAGCGGTGGCTTTAGCCACAGCGCGATCGACTTTGTCAGCTTAGAAAATGTGACCGCCACTGGTGACAGTCAGTTGGTCGGCACCACACAGCAGGAAACCTACACCGTTCAGAATGACGGCCGTGTCGAAGTGAACGGGGTTTACTTTACCGCGCTCAGTGGTGTCCGCGCGCACGCGGATGGTCTCAGCGGTCTGGACGATATTGTTGACGCAACGCTGTACAGCGCCGGCCTCGCCCTGACTGGCAGCGTTAAAGAAGTGGAGCTGCTGACCACGCCGGATACCAATTTTGTATTTAGCGGAATCGGTCAGGCACAAACCCAATTCCTGGATGTGTCCGCCAGCGGTGAGATCGCGGTTGTCGCCGGTGATAAAGCCCTCGATATTGCCAGTATTCACTTCACCAGCCTGGATCAAGTACAAGGCGGTGGCAGCAACACCGCAAAGGTTATCGCCGATGTCAGCCTGAACAACTCCGATACCACTGGCGACTTTGACAGCAGCGATATGCTGTTCTCCGGTTTTAATACGGTGAACGCCGACAGTGGTATTACCCTGACTGGTACCGATGCCGCCGACACTTTCACCGTACTTTCTACAGCGAATCAGGTAGCAGTAGAAGGTATTACCTTCACCAATGTATCCAAGGTACAGGCGGATGCAGAGACTGGTGACCAAGGTGAGAGTGATGTAGTTAATGCACTAAATGTGGATGTATACCTTGCTGGAAGATCTCAAGAATTTACAGCTTCAGCTATTGACTTTTCCGGATTTGAGCAGGTTGAAACGGAGAGCCTGTTTGGTACTAACTCTGCTGATCATTTCACAATGGAAGATACTGGGGCAGGGATAACCGGTGGGGCTGTTTCGATCTATGGAATGACGATCTCTGGAATAAAAAATCTGGATGCTGGAGATGGAGTTGATTCGGTAGAAAGTAGGGATGGTATTGGGTATGAGATTAACGCTGGCTTAGTAAGTCATGACGGGATTCAATTCTCCAATGTAGAGTCCTTCTCAGGAAGTTATGCTGAACTTCTTAGCTTGGGTTCAAATGATGATGAATTTACTGTCGATAGTTTTGGAAATGTTTTAATAAGTGGTTTGGAGTTTAGAAATTTATCCAGTGTTGATGCAGGAGCTGGGTATAATTCTGTAGATGCGAAAGCTTATACAGCAGGTTTGGCTCTGACAGAGAATTCAGGCGAGGTTAGCCTATTCAACGATGTACTTGTCTTCAAAAAAATAAAAGAGGTCGAAGTCGATAAGCTATTTGGTACCAATGATGTCGATCTGTTTTCCCTAAATGATGATTCAGTTAACCCCATCCTGACGGCATCAGAAATTGATTTTTCTGGACTGTCCAGTGTTGATGGCCTTGCAGGTGAAGATACCCTGACGGTTGATGATGCTGTTCTTGATGGAGACAAAATCAACGGTATTACTTTTATTAATTTAGGTGATGTTGCCTCTAAGAAAGTCACCATTAGCAGTGATCAATCTGGCAATTTTTATATCTATGATGGTTATGTAATATCTGATCAGGATACCGATCATGGCAGTGGTAATGAATATAAGTTCACTGGAGTCGACCATGTTGATACCAACGGATTTGCGACCACTGTAACGGGGTACTCGGGGGAGGATTGGTACGTCCTTGGCGATAAATCGGCCAAGAATTATGGTGTTAGTTTCTATGAGGTAACAAACCTCATTGCTAAAGATGGCGGGGGCTTAATTGGTGAGTCAGCAGGCGCTGCCTATACCATGAGCACAGAGTCCGGTCAGACTGTTGTCTCGGTGAGACAGATGTCATTCCATAATCTATCTCACTTGACAGCAAGTGAAGTAGCTGATGACACAGTCATCAGTAGTGTTGCAAGTAATTGGCAGTTAACACAGTCAGATAACCAAGTTGTACACGCTGGTCTGACTATCAAGAATGTGGAATCCCTGAGCGGTGGTAATGGCCGCATGAGCAGCAGCGAGGATGACCACTACGCCTTCAACGCTGACGCCACCGCAGTCACCGTCGACAGCATGGTGTTCGCCAACCTCACCAGCATCGACGCCAGCGGCAGTGCCGATAGTGTCAGTGGCGGTGTCAACCACGGCTGGGCCCTGACCGACGTCGAGAACCAAGTGGTGCACAACGGCACCATCATTACCGGCGCGGAATCCCTGAGTGCAGGCAATGGCCGCCTGAGCAGCAGCGAGGATGACCGTTACGCCTTCAACGCCGACGCCACCGCAGTCACCGTCGACAGCATGGTGTTTGCCAACCTCACCAATATTGCCGCCAGCGGCAGCGCCGACAGTGTCAGCGGCGGTGCCAACCACGGCTGGTCCCTGACCGCCACGGCCAATCAGGTGGTGCACAACGGGGTCACCATTACCGGCGCGGAATCTTTGAGCGCTGGTAACG
>NZ_CANMKV010000086.1 GCF_947498635.1 uncultured Microbulbifer sp.
CGACGGCAATGTGTACACCACCACTTACGAATACGATGGTGACAGCACCCGTGTTGCCGCAGTGCTGCAAAGTGATGGCACGGTAATACGCTTTGTGTACGCTAATGTGGATGGGCAGGGAGATTATCGAGTTACCGAGGTGCATACTGGCCGTGTAACCTCCAGCGGTCTGGCACAGGAGTTTGATCACAGCGACCGTCGTGTCACTGCCTACAGCTACGATCTGGCCAAGCGCAAGACCACCATTACCCAGGTAAACAACCCGGAACCGGGCAGCGGTAGCTGGACCGGAGTGCAGACTGAACTGATCTTCGATAGCGCCGGGCGCATCACCGAGATGAAAGCCCCCGCCGATGGGAACGGTGTGCGCGCACTGAATCAATACCGCTACGACGCCGACGGCAACCTGCTGAGCCTCACCGATCACAGCGGCGATACCACCGTCTATGAATACGACAGCCGCGGCAACCAGACCCTGGTGCGCGATGCTCAGGGCAATACGGTCGAGCGCGAATACGACAGCCACAACCAGCTGAGCAAAGAAACCGTTTACCTGCGCCCGGACCCCGATGGCGACGGCGCCGAGCAGCCGGCCGAAGCCCGTGTTACCCACTATGTCTACGACGAGCAGCAGCGCCTGCGCTTTGTCATCGCCCACGACGGCACCGTCCAGGAAACCCGCTACAGCGACGCCGCCCAGAGTACCGAACACGGTATTCCCGCCCGCACCGTCAGCGCCATTACCTACCTACAGCACGGCTACTTCGACCAGTTCGAGGCCGCCAACTACAGCGAAGCCAGTGCCGAAAACGCCGTCGACTTCACTTACGCCAGTCTCAATAGCTGGGTGCAGAATACCCAGAGCGATATCCAGACCAACAGCCTGCACAACGCCACGCGCAGAAGCGACACCCGCCTGGACTTCCGCGGCCAGGTGTACAGCGTCACCCGCTACAGCCAGGTGGGCAGTAACGGCCAGGGCATTGCCGACGGCAGTGAATCCACTCAATACACCGTCTACGACGCCAACGGTCAGCTGCGCAGCACCGTCGACCCCCGCGGCGGTGAACAGAACTCCAGCACCTATAAAACCAGCTACGTCTACGACGGCCTCGGCCGCCTGCTCAGCAGTACCGATGCCGCAGGCCATGCCAGCACCACCCTGTACAACGACGCCCAATCCCAGGTGGTCAGTATCGACGCCGACGGTCTGCAGATTACCCGCAGCTACGCCAGCAACGGCAGCCTGATCAGCGAAATCCGCCACGACACCACCAAGGGCAACGCCAACCTGGGGGAAACCCGCTACTTCTACGACACCCTCGGGCGCATCCGCGCCACCCAGGATGCCATCGGCGCAATCAGCCACAGCCTCTACGATGACAAAGGCCAGATGGTCGCCGTAATCAGCGCCTCCGGCACCATCACCGAATTCCACTACGATGGCGAAGGCCAGCAGATACAGAGCACCCACTACGCCAGCCGCCTGAGCAGCGCCCAATTACAGAGCCTGTTGCAGAAAGACAGCGACGGCAATGTGATTGGCATCGAGCAAAGTGTCACCCTGGCAGACCTGCGCCCAACAGCCGTACCCGGCAGTGACCGCAACACGTATCAATACTACGATGACGCCGGCCAGGTACGTTTCTTTGTGGACGCAGAAGGCTACCTGAGCGAAACCCAATACAGCGCCCAAGGGCAGGTACTGCGCAGCACCCAGTACGACATCAAAATACAAAATCCCCAGGGAGAGACCACTGACACCCTAGCGGCCAAATACGCCACCAGTAATGCCAACCTCAGCGTCACTAGCGACAGTGCGACTCAATGGGTGAACCCACAGCAGAGCTATGCCCAGGCAGACAGCCTCGGCTTTAACCAGCGCAGTATTGTCAATCAAAGCGGCAGTATCGACCTCAGTCAATCCGCCACCACACGCCCGGCACAAAACCCCTATGCCCTAAGTGGCGCCACTAACGCGCGGGTAGAAAATACAAGAACAGAAACCGTCAGCGGCAGTGCCATTACTACCGCTTATACCCGCGCACCGGTACAGCTCTATACCTATGCCAGCACGGCGATTGTTGCGGAGCAGTTTACGGATACGGATAACCGCACTTTATCGGTTCAATCAGAAATTGAGAAAACCAAGCCTTCACAACCCTATACCTACTCGACAACAGCCTATACACGAGTAAGCGCCCCTGAAGATCAGGTCAGGACAGTTTCTGTTTATCGGGAGCATA
>NZ_CANMKV010000087.1 GCF_947498635.1 uncultured Microbulbifer sp.
TTGACTAAAAAACATTCATTTTTTTGCTGTGTGAAACCTAATGCAGAGTTAGAAAGCTATTTTTCAGAGTCTCCTTAAGCCTAAAAAAACCACCAATACTTGATTCAAAGCCGTCACTTGGGCCTCCAGGATTGACAGACTGCCCCATACCCGCAGGAGAAAAATCGTGATTGAGAAACTGGGAGGCTAACAGCGCCGCCAGCCCCGTAACTGCATCGACAAGATTTTCAAAATTGGCTTGAGTAAAGTTTATATGGCGATCATGTTTTGTACTGTTGTAAGCAGTATACCAACTAAGCGACCCAGCTGAAGCCCATGATGAAAAAGGCTTTCTAACACCAGAGCCACCAAGCCAATTAGGTACCTTTACTTCAAATTGAGATAGATAATGACTCTGTTCGATTTTCTTATAGTCGCTCATATTCCAGTTACCAGATCGAACATATCCGTTTTCTCTTAGTATCGCTGTACAGTTAGCCTCTACCTCGACACAAGTTCTAAGCAACAATTCATGAATCCGATGCGAGTGTGTATTCAGGTTTGTATCCGACGGCTCAATATAACTAAAAAGATCCAATATATCTTTTTGTATTAGTTGGAACGCCCGAACAAAATTATCTGGAGAGTCTGCGTACTTATCATGAAGTACATACATCCATTTGCCAGAATCTGAATAGGTGTTATCTGTAAAAATTCTAGCGGTTCTCTTATACGGTGAAATTATTCCCACATTCTCTCCTTAGTTGCATAACAGTGTATTCAAAAGCAGCTGCAATATATCACCCACCACTATATCCACAGACTCCTTTCGGCAACGATTTAAAGAAAACCCTGTAGAAACATCAGGTTACCGGCCGTTGGTACCAGCGTACATAAGTGGATATATTGCAGCCGCATCATATCCCGGCATTTTCGCTGCTATATATCCTTTTGAAAACCCCTTAAAAGTCAAAAGGTTAGTATCTTTTTTCTGTGGATATATGAAGGGGCTTTTGATCCCTGATAGTCAAAGCAAGCTAGGTGGCTTGATTATCCCAGTAAACCCCGCTCAATGCTGCCAACATCTGCCCAACAACCCCCGCTAAATCCGTGCCCGTATCCCCCGTAATCTGCGGCAAAGTCTCCGGGCGGTTGGCCACCTGCCAGCCGCTACTGGTGTTGATATACAGCAGGCTGTCGGCCTGATTGAGCGCGACCTTGGCGGGAAAGAATTGCCAGTAGCCGGGGTCCGCCACATAGCGGGCGAGCTGGCCGTCTTGGTTTGCCCAGTCGCCGCTGCCGGTAGCAACGATATAGCGGCTGCCGTCGGTGAGCGTTTCTGGGGGATCGTTTTGGATACCTTGCACTTCGATCTGTAGCAGTGCGTCGATAGTGTCCAGGGCTTGGTTGAGGCTGACGGCGGGGTCTAGGGTGCCTTCCTGGGCGTAGGGGATGCCGTTATTGGGTGTAGTGCTCATGGGGTTTGTTTCCTGCTTATACGCTGATCTGTGCAACCGGACCTGGGCCGGTGGTGCTGTTGAGCTGGCTGACGGTGATCGTCGCGGGGCCTGGGTCTGCGAGGGTGAGTGTGGTTGCGCTGGTGTCGGTGCTCTGCCCGTTGACGGTTACCCGGTAACCGCTAAAAAACTGGCTTTGATCGTAGGCGGCGCGGCCGCCGAGGCGCCCTACTCCGTGCCATTGGATCACCAGCTGGCCATTTGTACGGTGCGCGCTGAGATTGGCTGGGGCTGGTTCGGTGTGACTGGCGCCGGTGAAGGTGCCGCTGGTGGTGGTCTCTTTGCCGCTGCCGATACTGGTGGCGCGGAAGGTGAATGTCTGGCCGAGATTGTAGCGCTCGGTGGCAATAAAGTTCAGGGTGTTGCGCTCGAGTAATACAAAGCGCGTGCCCGCCGGGTGATTAGTCGGCGTGGTGCCAAGGCGCCCGCGCAGCAAGTGGCCGATTTCCCACAGGCCGGGGCTAATTTCTTCGGCCTCACCAAAACTCACAATTTCATGGCCAATCAGTGCCCTATTCTGGCGATTGAGCAGATCCGCGAG
>NZ_CANMKV010000088.1 GCF_947498635.1 uncultured Microbulbifer sp.
GAAACCTGCGCGTGTAGCATCCTACTTCCGGCATGAATCGATTAAATATGCAGCATAATAGAACTATTTGTCCGCCGGGTTAATAATGCGCAGCTTAGTATCAAAAACACATAACAAGTTTGTCAACGATCGCCCTTCGGGCTGGACCGCTAAAAGCGTGGCTTCGCCACAACGCGGCCCATTACAAAGGCGTTATTGGTCGCTCGCTCCGGTTTTGCGCGGGTTCAGTTAAGAATAGCAGGTGATTATTAGCTTGCTGTATAAAAAAACAGTATTGGCGGGAAAGCCCATAGTCAACGGTTCGACCTTCGTGTAAGCTTCGAAGCTTCAGCGACGCTCGCATAACGAAGTTGATGCGGACGGCGCAGCCGCTTCGAAGCAAGGCCGCGAACCTAGTGCCGCTAATTTTTCTCTCCGAATCGTGGTAGACAGTAAAAGAAAGATATTTGTAGTGAATTTGTACACAGTGCCACGAGCAACAAATAACAACCCGATGATACGGAAACCTGAAAGTTGTCATTCCCTTTGCTTATGCAAAGGCACTGCCAACTTTCTTAACGGTTCCGCATATCTATTTCGTTATGGCTCAGAGTTAACCATTGATGGCTAGTATGAAAAATTCTAAATTATTAATTTTTTCATTGTTTTTGTTGGCCTCTACGGGCTCAAGTTCAGTGAAAGCCTGTTTATTTCCTGAACCTCTTGATTTTGACTACATTGAAAATGCTGACGCAATTTTTATTGGTCATGTATCTAAGTTCATTTATTTTGATAGAAACCCGGTGGCAAAGACGGCTTCATATTCGTTAATTTCTTTTGAGGTTGAAAGTTATCTTCTAGGTGATGATAAAGAATATGAATTGGATGCGTTCTGGCAGGATTACAGTTATATGCCTGAGAATTTCGAGCAAGGTAGATACCTTGTTGCTGTTAAGGGGGAGGCGTTGCCATCAGCTGTGCTGGCGAATCAACCTTATTCTATTGGATCAAAAGCTGTAAAATACAGAATACTACAAGACCCATGCAGGCCCGCTTTTGTTTTAAAGCCAAGTTCAGAAAATTTGCACAAAGTTAATGAAGTAGTGGATGGCATGGGTACAATTGATATCGTTCAGCCATAACAAAGCGCTGCAGACCGACATCTTACTTTGTGCATATTTTGCGCGGTCGCTGTCGCTCCCATTTTTGCACATAATATGCCCAAAGTAAGCTGCGGCTGAGCGCGACGTTAGCATTCCGAAGAGACCATAATGGATATCGTTAATCAAATTCTAAGCTGGCCCGCAATAGTACAGGGTGCCATTGGATCAGGACTTTTTTGGCTTGTGTTGCATCTTGGTCAAAAGATAACAAAAATTTCTCAGTCACTGCTCGGTCGTCATAGGCATGAAGTCGACATGCGGGATAGGATCATCATAGCCGCGCTGGAGTCTCAAGACATCAAGCAAATATCTACGGTTCTGAGTATGGGCTCCTTTTTCGGAATCCATTACATATTTAAAGCACTTATATTTGTTGTATTAGGTTTATGTATTCAGAACATAATACCTACCTTTGGCACAATTGGTTATGTGGGTGGTTTGGTCTATCTTTTCCTGGGCCTACGAGCCTGCCCAGCCTTAGAATCCTATAGCAATAAAATTTCAAAAAAAGAAGAGCCAAAAGTCGAGGCCCAAGAATGCTAACAAGGCCGGGCAGTTTGCTCCGGGCCTGCGGCCCTCCGCAGGACAGCTTACCTTGTACACGTTTTGCACAGGTCGCTTCGCTCCCATTATTGCGCAAAACGCGCACAAGGTAAGCTGCCCCTGCCGGCGGCGCTAAGTTTTATACACAAGTTTTTTTCAGTTTTATTATAAAAATCAATGAGTTACAGTTTGTACGGTATAGGAGCTACAGATTTGGCTGGATAATTATGCAGGACTGGGTCAGGGACGAAGTGAAAAATCAGGTTATGGGT
>NZ_CANMKV010000089.1 GCF_947498635.1 uncultured Microbulbifer sp.
TGTTAAATTACTTGAGCCCACTGGAATTTTTGGTGGGTAAACGTGTGTCACTTATGTTGGCAATCTAGGCAACATTTATATAGTGGTCATCATGACTACTATTTCTTTGACCACTATTTCTGATACAAATTTACGACAACACGCCGTCTTTTTCTACTAAATCAATAGATTACGGTCATCTAGTACCATCGGCCTATCTATAAAAGTGATCATCGTGACCACTATCCACAATTTTCACCGCTCTCTCAACCCATTGATTTTGAAGGTTTTATTCGTCAACTTGGGCAATCCCAGAAAATAACAGTCACGGTGACCATAAATCCTCTGCTGACTTGTCGGTTCAGGCTAAGTATCCACCAACACCCGCCAAACCACCCCATCATCCGCCAGCCGCTTGCGCACCTGATACGCCACACCACCAAGGGTAATCACCGCTTCTGCGTTATAAGCCCCCACCTCACTCACCAGCAGACTCAATTCAACACGCGGTACCCGCACGCGCTCATCCTCATCGAAGTCATCGATCTCCTGATCCTTAATTACCCGGCAATCGATATGCTCAGCACCGCTACCGTCTTCATAGGTAGCGGCCTTGCCCCATTTGCGAAACGCGCGCTCTGCGGCTCTCTGGTCCAGGTCCATGGATCACCTAGGCCTTCACGGTGCCCGGTACGCCGGTAAACTTGACCGCTAGGCTGGCAGTACCTGCACCGGCGGCCTCTGCAGCAAAGGCCGTAGCGCCGGTGATATCACCGGTGGCGGCGGTCGCGGCGTTACTATCGAATGCGCTGGAGGCGGTTACCCAGGTGAGGCTTTCGCCCTGATTGATCTCTGCGGCGGATACCTTGGGCACAGTGAATACGCCCTCAATGGCGAGCACGCCGGTTTCACCCACGGCGATATCATCCATCGCCACACCGAGCACTGCGCCGACCGGTACCACCTGGCCGGAGGTAATATCCGCGCTGGTGCTGTTGGTGACATTCAGCATGCGCCCATCTTGTACAAAATTCGTAGCCATTCTCTTTCTCTCGATTGGGTTTGTAACTGAAAGTAAAAAGGCCGCGTGATGCGGCCCTTTTTGGATTCTTTGAGGTTTGATTCGGTTTGAACTGGGTATTAGGTTTTGGGGGTTTTCACCATGCCTTTCGCATCCCAGGCTTTGGCAGCGGCATCGAGGCGTACTTTGAATTCCACCCCATCGATATTCCAGCCGTTTTGCTGTTCCAGCACCGGGGCCTGTTGGCCATCCAGGTAGAGCACTTCGATCGTGTCGTGCGCTACTGGGTCGGCCTTGAGGTACCAGCCATTGTGTCCGCCGAGGCGACCATCGGAGATCACGCTGGCAATATTGCGCACGCTGTTGGGCACGGTGTTAGATTTCTCGGAAGCACCCACTTCAAATTCCGATTCCAGGGCAACCTTTGCGGCCCCCTCGTCGGCGATATCACACAGCAGGAATTTAGGGCGGATATTCAGGAAAGCGGAACCGTCCTTCTGTTTGCCCATCAATACCCGTGCGGCGTCGATGCTGGCGGTATTGATACTCCCCTTTTCTGCAAGGTTGCCATGGTCGGCATGGAACAGGGCTTTGCCATCGGCCATCTTGGGATTATTGAGCAGGATGCTGAACACTAGATCACCCACAGTGCGCACGGCGGCGAGCCCCATCTTTTGTGGGATACGGGTGAAGGCTCCCAGGTCGTCATTGATGATGGCTTGGCGGGTAATCGAGAACATTTCCCCGTAGGTGGCCAGGGCAGCGGTTTCGGCGCGCTCGCCGATGCTCACATATTTAAATTCCGCCCCCGGTGCCACTTGGCGCAGTGCGGGGAAGGT
>NZ_CANMKV010000090.1 GCF_947498635.1 uncultured Microbulbifer sp.
CGATGGGCACTCTCGGCACAGTAGGGGCTGCAACGACCAAGCTCGCGAGAGATGGTCTTATTGGCTCTATGGAGGCGTTGTGCAATGGCTCGAGCTGAATAGCTCTGCCCATTAAGCCTAGATTCCCATAACAACCGACACACTTGGCAATAGCGAGAGAGGTCAGCTGGCTGTTCAATCTGGCATTTAAGCAAGAAGCCGTAACTCTGGTCTCTGAGTAAGGATATTCGTTTTCTAAGGCAGCAGAGGCTGTAGGGACCACTGCTAACAGCCTACGACGTTAGATAAAAGAGTGGAAGCAGCAAGAGAGTGACGTAATGCTGGTGCTGGTGCTGGTGCTGGTGCTGGTGCGCAATCTTAATTAGACCGGCTGCAGCATGAAGTCAAGCAGCTGCGTATGGAGAAAGAAACCCTAAATATGGCCAGCACTTTCTTTGCGAAATAAATGAATTAAAGTATAACTTTATCAAGAAGCAGCAAGGCCGCTTTCGAGCTAGGATGCTCTACCGAGCAATGCAGGTAAATATGAGTAGCGATTACCATTGGTGCCGCCGTAGTAATGGCTCGCTTGATACTCAAGAATGGCAACGATGCCATCGCCTGAAGGTCTTATTTGAAAAGTCTCGACAGAGCCCCGGAAGTCGTCGGTTAATGAAACTTCCACACCAAGAAGGTATTGCAGTCGGGCGCTATCGTTTCCGCAGGCTAATAAAAAAACCAGGTTTGACGGTAAGGCGCAAGAAGCGATTTACACTGACGACAGACCGTAAACACCAACTGCCGGCTGCAGAGAACCTACTGAATAGGGATTTCTCATCACGTACTAAAAGTCAAGCCTGGACTACTGATCTTACGTATATCTGGAATTTTCAGGGTTGGTTGTACTTAGCGATAGTGATCGATCTTCATTCACTCAAGATTGTTGGTTGGCACTTAGATCTCCAGATAGAACCGACTTTGGTAAGTCGTGCATTGGTGATGGTTGTCAATTTGCGTACACCCCTAAAGGTCTTTTGCATCACTCTGATCGAGGTCGTCAGTATGCCATACCTACCAAACGCTTGTGCGCGGGAAAGCGGCACCTTTACACGCATGGAATTTCATACGTTTATTTATTTTTAATTTCAGCGATCATCTCACCAGACTCATCTAGGCCTACCTCACTAAAACCAATACTCTGATAAAAGGATTTTGCAACTGAATTGTTCGGCAAGTAGCAAATCGTAATTCTCTTGCAGTTTGGCATTGAAGAAATGTCTGCGACCGTCCTTTGTAGTGCTAAGCGACCAACCCCCTTGTTTTGATGATCTTTATCCACCATAAATCTAAAAATATTGTATTCACCTTCTTTCCCTTCATAATCCAGCGACTCATACATAATAAAACCAACAGCTTGGTTATGGTGAAAAATACCCAAAGGCACACTAGACTCACCGTACGCAGCCTCAGCAAGTGAATAAATATTGGATGCCACAAAGCCTGCCTGACTATCCGAAACCTTCAACTTAATAATATCTTTCCAATTCTTTTTATCGACAGGTTTGATTGTAACTTCCATATCACCTCAGAAATTTAGCCATTTTCTAAAAAGCAACTACTCTACGGCCCAGTTACTCACCGATCCTGGCAAAGCCAAGTGACCAAGTGTTTTTTTATTTGTAGGAAAACGTTAGTAAGGGCTGAAGGTTTCCATAACCGACATTTGAGCAGCTGCCACTATAATTACAGCAATTACCACCTAGATTCCCATAACAACCGACACACTTGGCAATAGCGAGAGAGGTCAGCTGGCTGTAGGCTAGTAAGCTTCCACA
>NZ_CANMKV010000091.1 GCF_947498635.1 uncultured Microbulbifer sp.
CGCTTCTTCGGCCCTAAGGGCGTGGTGGAATATTGGAACGATAAAGAATTAAAGACAGAGCTGGCGCGGCTGGAATCGGCGATCGATACCTATTACAAACCGCGCTCAAAAATCGCGAATAAATCCGAGCCGACGCCAACCGGACTGACTGAAAATACCAGCCTGATTACTGATGCGCACCCGGAGGGCGAGTTACTTCCACCGGTGAATCACTGGCTGATTTTTAATGAGGTGATCGAAGAACTGGGCACCGAATTTAAAACCGCCAAAGAAGAAGCCGAAGCCCTGCAGCGTAATCAGGAAGCTTATGCCGGTCTTTTAAGAGATCTGCGCACCGAGGAAGAAGTACTGACCGATCAGATGCGCGAGCGCCTGGCTATTGTCGATGCCATGGCCGGCCTGACCGACGAGCAACGCCAGGAAACCCTCGGCCGTATCGCTGACGCCGCCACCGAAGACGGCCCAACCCTGGGCGGCCTCGACAGTGGTGAAGATATCGAAACCGCGCGTACAGAACTCGAGGACTGGTATTCCACCCAGCTCGATATGCTGGAGCAATTCCGCAGCGAGCGCGCCGACCTGAATGCCACCTGGGATGAAGAGGAATTATCCCTGCGGCAACAGTACGAAGAGCGCCTGACCGAAATCACCCAGGCCAATGAAGACCAGCGCCGCCAGCAGCGGCTGGAGGGATACGCCACCCTGATGGATGTGGCGGGGCAGTATTACCAAGGCATGGAAGGCGAAGAGGCGGCCTATATGCGCGCAGCCCTCGCCATCGGCGGCACTCTGCTGGATGAGAAAAAGCGTAACGCCCTGCAGGGTGTGATTGCCAATACCCAGGACGCGGCCATGGGGGCCTACAACGCCATGGCTTCGATTCCCTATGTGGGTCCGGTGCTGGGTGCCGCGGCGGCGGGTGCGGTGTATGTGACCGGCGGTTTAGCCGCGGCAAAAATCACCGGTATGGCCCACGACGGTATCGATGCGGTACCGGAGGACGGCACCTGGCTGCTGCAAAAAGGCGAGCGGGTCACCACCTCGGAAACCAGCGCAAAGCTGGATCGCACCCTGGCCATGATTCAGGCGGATAGGCACAGCGGTGGCGGTGCAGGGGATTACAGCCGCCCGGTTTCCATGACGCAGAATATTCGCGTCGATGGCAAGGTGAATAATCGCACCGCCTCACAGCTCGCCCGCGAAAGCGAACGCAAACAACGGATTAACCGCAGGAGGCTCGGCTCTTAATGTTTAACGAAAGTCGCCTGCTGGAAAAAGTGGCCTATGGCTCCGAATACGGCCACCGCTACAAAACCGCTATTAAAGCATTGCGAAATGGAGTAGAGCGCCGCAATGCCGAGTGGGAGCGCCCCCTGGGCCGTTATTCCCTGCTGTTTAAAAACCTGGATTCTGCCGACCATCAAATCGTGGTTGCCGCCCATCACGCCTGCATGGGTGCCCTGATTGGTTTTCGTTTTAAAGACGCCAGCGATTTTGAAGCAGAGCAAGAGGTGATTGGTTTTGGCACCGGTGAAAGCACAACTTATCAGCTAGAAAAACAATATGTGTTCGGCGCCTTTTCCTATCAGCGCAAAATAGCAAAGCCGGTAATTGGCCGGGTACTGATTTTTGTCGATGGCAATCCGGTGGCCGCCAGTATCGATTACACCACTGGGCAAGTGCAGCTCAGCGCCGATAACGGGGCAGAAATTACCTGGAGCGGCGAGTTCGATGTGCCCGTCAGGTTTGAAGACGATGAGATCGGCTTCAG
>NZ_CANMKV010000092.1 GCF_947498635.1 uncultured Microbulbifer sp.
ATTTATATAGTGGTCATCATGACTACTATTTCTTTGACCACTATTTCTGATACAAATTTACGACAACACGCCGTCTTCTTCTACTAAATCAATAGATTACGGTCATCTAGTACCATCGGCCTATCTATAAAAGTGGTCATCGTGACCACTATCCACAATTTTCACCGCTCTCTCAACCCATTGATTTTGCAGGTTTTATTCGTCAACTTGAGCAATCCCAGAAAATAACAGTCACGGTGACCATAAATCCTCTGCTGACTTGTCGGTTTAGGCTAAGTATCCACCAACACTCGCCAAACCACCCCATCATCCGCCAGCCGCTTGCGCACCTGATACGCCACACCACCGAGCGTAATCACCGCCTCAGAACTGTAAGCCCCTACCTCACTCACCAGTAGACTCAACTCGATACGCGGCACTCGTACGCGCTCATCCTCATCGAAGTCATCGATCTCCTGCTCAATGATCACCTTGCAATCGATAGGCTCACCGCTACCATCGTCATAGGTAGCGGCCTTGCCCCATTTGCGAAACGCGCGCTCTGCGGCTCTCTGGTCCAGGTCCATGGATCACCTAGGCCTTCACGGTGCCCGGTACGCCGGTAAACTTGACCGCTAGGCTGGCAGCACCGGCACCGGCGGCCTCTGCAGCAAAGGCCGTAGCGCCGGTGATATCACCGGTGGCGGCGGTCGCGGCGTTACTATCGAATGCGCTGGAGGCGGTTACCCAGGTGAGGCTTTCGCCCTGATTGATCTCTGCGGCGGATACCTTGGGCACAGTGAATACGCCATCAATGGCGAGCACGCCGGTTTCACCCACGGCGATATCATCCATCGCCACACCGAGCACTGCGCCGACCGGTACCACCTGGCCGGAGGTAATATCCGCGCTGGTGCTGTTGGTGACATTCAGCATGCGCCCATCTTGTACAAAATTCGTAGCCATTCTCTTTCTCTCGATTGGGTTTGTAACTGAAAGTAAAAAGGCCGCGTGATGCGGCCCTTTTGGATTCTTTAAGGTTTGGTTCGGTTTGAGCTGGGTATTAGGTTTTGGGCGTTTTCACCATGCCTTTTGCATCCCAGGCCTTCGCTGCGGCATCGAGGCGCACTTTGAATTCCACCCCGTCAATATTCCAGCCGTTTTGCTGTTCCAGCACCGGGGCCTGTTGGCCATCCAGGTAGAGCACTTCGATCGTGTCGTGCGCTACTGGGTCGGCCTTGAGGTACCAGCCATTGTGTCCGCTGAGGCGACCATCGGAGATCACGCTGGCAATATTGCGCACGCTGTTGGGCACGGTGTTGGATTTCTCGGAAGCACCCACTTCGAATTCCGATTCCAGGGCAACCTTTGCGGCCCCCTCATCGGCGATATCACACAGCAGGAATTTAGGGCGGATATTCAGGAAGGCGGAGCCGTCCTTCTGTTTGCCCATCAATACCCGTGCAGCATCGATGCTGGCGGTGTTGATGCCTGACTTGGTGGCCAGGTTGCCGTGGTCGGCATGGAACAGGGCTGTGCCATCGGCCATTTGTGGGTTGTTAAGTAGGATACTGAACACCAGATCACCGACGGTGCGCACGGCGGCGAGCCCCATCTTTTGTGGGATGCGGGTGAAGGCTCCCAGGTCGTCATTGATGATGGCTTGGCGGGTAATCGAGAACATTTCCCCGTAAGTAGCCAGGGCGGCGGTTTCGGCGCGCTCGCCGATGCTCACATATTTAAATTCCGCCCCCGGTGCCACTTGGCGCAGTGCGGGGAAGGT
>NZ_CANMKV010000093.1 GCF_947498635.1 uncultured Microbulbifer sp.
TGGTGCATGATCTATCGTAGTCTTGACGGATAACTGAATACTAACAAATTGGCTCGGAATTATTCAGAGGTTCCTTAAGTATCCAACAAATATTCCCAGCGCAGATAAATATGACTTTGAACATTCTGACATTAATTTTTCAAATGATATATTTCAGCAGTTCAACTACACGTAGTAAATGCATAACAAGGCGATGAATTTCGTTCCGCCCCGACGGGGCTCCACCGGACAGGCAACGCTGCGCGTCGCCTGCCGATTATCGCGGCGTTATGTTTTCCGAGATGCTTATGGATTTTAACCCATACGATAACTTCATATTTTATGATTCCTGTGCATTTGACGGCGGCGATATAGCCGAGCAAGAAGCCTCTGAGAAAGCCCGCAATATCTTGGATGCTCAAAAGAAGAGAATCATGTTAATGCACTCAGTGGTAGATGAGATTAGAAACCCTTCTACGCCAAAGTGGTTACAAGAACGTGAGCCTCGTTCTCGCCAAACTGTTAAGTTAAATCTTACAGAGGAAGAGAAGCGCACATTACAAGATATTGAAAATATTATTGTCGGTAATGGAAAGTTTGAAAAACGTAAAGCAGACTGCTTTCACGTATTTGAGGCTCAAAAGTATGGAGGTTGTTTTGTAACAACAGATAGTGGTATCTATAAGCACGCTGAAGAAATCTTTAATAAGTATGGCCTGTATATAATTAAACCTTCGAAATTCTTAGAGTTAATTTTAAAGTACAGTGATAAAATATAACAAAACAATCAACGCCCGCCCGCCCGCCCGCCCGCCAGCTGGCTCGGACCTCCGTTTCGGCACTTCGTGCCTATACTACGGCCCGTTATTGTAGGCGTTAGAGAGCAATGAAAACTTTGAGTCTAAGCATAGCATGATAAATAAACTTGATAATTCCAATGCAAAGGTTGCAAAGCAAATTTTCACGACATTTCAAAACTCTTATAAAATCGAAGCGCAACTTATAGGTGCTATTGATTTTCCTCCGTTATCGAGAAGTGTTATAGGTATAGAAAATTCAACAACACTATTCTACGGTTTCAGTGAAAATGAGTCTCTTGCCGGAGTTATAGAAGTTTCTATAAACCGTGATCTCTTAGATATTAATAGTTTAACTGTTGACCCCTGTTATTTTAGAAAAGGTATCGCAGATCAACTAATAAGGTATGTTTTACACGAATTTAATTTTTCAAGCGCAATTGTAGAAACAGCTGTTGTAAATACTCCGGCAATCAATTTATACAAGAAACATGGTTTCGTTGAGTTTAAGCGTTGGACGCCATCCCGTGGCATTGAAAAACTGGCGATGTCATTTGAAAATGCACTCTAAAAAGCAAATAAACAGGGACAAATAACAGTTGGTTTTTGCTCCTGCGTCGCCAATTTTAACCAGCTATTATTTGCCCGTTATTCGGGAGTTATTAACCCGGCGGACAAATAGTTCCACTATGCTGCATATTTAATCGATTCATGCCGGAAGTAGGATGCTACACGCGCAGGTTTCTTTTGTAACATTCTCATGTG
>NZ_CANMKV010000094.1 GCF_947498635.1 uncultured Microbulbifer sp.
CAGGGATTACTGGCCGAAGTTACCGACTCCGAAGGTCGAAGTACCTGCTACGCCTACGACGGCCTCAGTCAGGTTAAGACCCGCACCAACCCGGACGGCAGCCGACTTGAATATCACTACGACGGCGAGCGCAACTTAGTCGGCCTCGCCAATGAAAACGGAGAGCGCTACCAGCTTAAATACGATCTCAATGAGCGCCTGATTGAAGAAGTTGGCTTCGACGGCCGCGTGAGCCGCTATGCCTATAATCGCGCTGGCCACTTAATCAGCTCCAGAGCCGTAACCGACACTGATACTGGTAAGGGTATCGACACCATCTTCGAGCGCGACCCCTTCGGCCGCCTGTTAGAAGAAGTCACCCCCGACGGCATTACCAACTTCCGCTACAACCGCAGCGGTCAGCTAATCGAAGCGGAAAATGCTCACCGTAAACTGCGCTGGGAGTACGATGCTAATGGGCGTGTTGTGGCCGACTGGCAGGGAAAAGACAAACTCAGTCACCAATACGATGCCGCCGGTAATCGTATTGCCACAACATTACCCGATGGTGAAGTACTGAACTTCGCTTTCAATCCCGCTGGCCAATTCCAAAGCCTGCACCGCCGCCCTGTCGGTGGTGACGCCGCCCAACTGATCACCAGCATCAGCCACGATGAACAGGGTAGGGAAAGTCAGCGCCAGCACGGCAATGGGCTGGAAAGCCAGAGAGACTACGATCCTCAGGGCCGCCTGCAAAAGCTGCGCCTGGGCAAGGCCAATGGTCCGGTATCCGATCCGACTCAGTCAAACTCCATTCTGGAGCGCCGCTACCAGTACAACAAAGCTGGCCAGATCGCGCAAATTGAGGACAGCCTGCGCGGCACCCGCAGCTACCATTACGACGCACTCGACCGCCTTACCCAGGTAGACGGCCCCAACCCCGAATACTTTGTGCACGACCCCGCACACAATATTCTGGCCGCTGCCAACTCGAAAGACGAAGCCAAACAACAGGCCAGCGCCACACAGGTCAAAGGTAACCGTTTAGCCTTCCGCGGTGATACGCACTACCGCTACGACATTCATGGCAACCGCATCGCCGAGCTCCGCGGTAAAGGACAAAAACTGCAAACCCGCTACCACTACAACCACCGCCAACAGCTGGCCCGTGTAGAAAAGCTTAAGGTAGAAAACGGCACAGAACAGTTCCAGCAGGTCATCCACTACCAATACGACCCCTTGGGCCGCCGTATTGGTAAAGCGAGTGAAAGCGAGCAAACCGATTTTCTCTGGGATGGCGACGTACTCCTGCGGGAAAACAAAACCGATATCCAGACCCAGCAGGATATCAATACCCGTACCTACTACTTTGAGCCGGGCACTTTCAAACCTGTTGGATTAAAAGAAAACAAACAAGATAAAGAGCAGGTTTATCACTACCATCTGGATCACCTGGGAACTCCAGATACCCTCACTAATCAGGATGGTGAAGTGGTATGGAGTGTTGCCTACAAGAGTTATGGCAATATTGCTCTGGCCCATGAAAATCAGATAGAGCA
>NZ_CANMKV010000095.1 GCF_947498635.1 uncultured Microbulbifer sp.
ATTTTTGACTAAAAAACATTCATTTTTTGCTGTGTGAAACCTAATGCATAGTTAGAAAGCCATTTTTCAGAGTCTCCCTAGAACAGATATAGCTACACCGATTAGTAAACCAAACCAGATGTGAATTGGGATTGTGCTTAGCGATAATCTACGATACGAAAAAACCAGCCGCCACAATGAATATAAAGCATACCCCGGAAGCAACAGAAGGCCGGCTATATATAGGAATGCAGGTGTTAGAATACCTTTATTTCCTTGAAAGAAACCTAAAATCGAAATTGCTATACCCGTCAAATACATCAATGTAGTTGGGATCATCAAAATAAGAGCCTCAACAACCACCAAAATCAAACATAGATTACGAACAAATCTACTCATTTCTTAAGCTTAACACCGCGATAATCGGCTGGCGACGCGTAGCGGCGACAGTCCGGTGGAGCCCTGCAAGGGCGGAACTGAATTTATCACCTTGTTAGACATCTGGCTCATCTAGAGATAAAAATGGATCGATCATTAGCGGTAATCCACGTTTCGTTGACTCATTAAGCGCGCCTGGTGAAATAGTGTAATCTGCGTTCCATTGATCGGTGTATCCGACAAGGCGAGCTTTGATTTCAAATTTCTCTATCAGGCTACTCCAAGCAAATTTGTCATCAGGAAGCTCGGAAAGCCACTCTTCAAACTTTTCCTCCCCTTCTCTAGACTCGCCAATCGGGACCCCCCCTGACTTTATGAGCCAGCCACCGGTCTTGTAGTATTGAGAACCTCTTGGACGCTCATCTCCCATTTTGTAACTTTGGCTTGGTTCAACGCCTAACAACTCAGTTACTTCTTCAGGTATTAAGTCATCACCAAATATACTTACTTCAAAGAAAAATCGCTAAAATGGCCCGCCCATTCTAGCGAATAACTCCAGATTATGATTTTTTCTCGAATGATCCAAGTTTACGATTCCTACTTTTGTCTAACATTTAGATAGTGATTGTCATGACCACTATGTAACTTGTTGATTATTAAGGTGTTTGTCAAAATTATTAGAGTCTCAAAAGTCAGGGTGAGAGAAAACTCTCGGTTAGTCTGGTCACAAATGAGCCGATATCATTTCATTACTTTGGATGCGCGATTATAGTGTTTTCTAAACATCTAGCAGCATTTTAAGGTGCAAAAAATGTTTAAATTTCGCGTGTAAACCGCTAATTTATATGCGGCAATTCCCAGGAAAGCGATCAATCATACAGGCTAGAGGTGGGGGGAGGCTGCTGCAAGGCTACGGCAACGCTTCTGTACAACCACCAATGCAGTGTGCCAGTGCTTGTTCTCAAACATCTCGCGGGTGTGGGGTGACTCCTCTTGCCCAATCGCGGTAACCTGACTGGAACCCTCAGGTAGTCAGATCACCACGCCAGCGAGCGGAGCTTTCCAAGCAGGTCGGTTTCAGGATCTTTGATCCTACCCACAAAAGACGGACACTCTCTTAAGCGATAAACTACGCAGCAGAGGTGCCCTATGACACGATCAAG
>NZ_CANMKV010000096.1 GCF_947498635.1 uncultured Microbulbifer sp.
GTGTAGCATCCTACTTCCGGCATGAATCGATTAAATATGCAGCATAATGGAACTATTTGTCCGCCGGGTTAATAGTGAAACTAATATCGCGGTGCGACTCAACCGAGCAAAAGAGCGTCTTAACATCAGCCTTTCAGGAGGTGAAAAATGAATGGAGCAGACTCTGAGAAGCAGTGGCTTGAACTGGAAAACCTGTGGAAACTCCAGCGGGTTAAGAAGGATATTCCGGCTGCAATCTTAAAGTGGGTGCGCCACCAGGAGCGACGCATGCGGCTAGTGACTGCTTCTGAGATCCTCCTTTGGTTGTTATCGGTAATTTATATAACTAAGACGATAATGGCTAAAAGTCTGCCCGACACCCCCGCCAGACTGTTTTTTGCATTTACCGTTTTCGCTATGGGGATTAGTTTTTCAATCTTGAACCGCCGTGGTTTGTGGGGACCTTTGGAGGAGAGTGCTCAGGCGTATATAGATCTCGCGCTATTAAGGCTTAGACGAAAACGCAGAGAAGTACATTTCTGTTGGCTCTATTTATTTATTCAGCTAGGAATTTTGGGCGTGTGGCATTTTATTTCAATTGAAATGGATGCGACCTCTCCAGTTATTCGTAATCCTAAAGAATCAGCCTTAGTTGTTCTGGGCTTAACCATTTTTCTGGCCGCCTATAGTTACTATATCTACTGGCGCACCGGGTGGGAGAAAGTCAGCCTGAAAAATCTGCAGGAAAAATATCTTAATTAACTGTAAAGAATGTTCAGCAAGTGAGACTGTAGTTAGTAACAATCTATTCTGTTAGAAAAAGGTACTAAAGAGTATGTTTACTCGTCTCGAGGAATTAACAGCAAATTTTATAGATATTCTCAGTGGAATTAATCCGCTGAAAGGCTCTCTGTTTGTTCTTTTATTTTTGGCTGTATCTTTTTTGCCAGCGATCATTGCATTTTTTTTTAACCGCAAGCACTTTACCAAGATCCTGGTAGCCAATGTGCCGGCAATACTCTCCTGGGTGGCTTGGTTTGCTTTATTGGTGTGGGCGATTACCGGTCAGGTACGTAAGCCAAAGGAAGGAAAGGTACATACCGTAGATAAGGATGACGATGTGCAGGATGCCTCTCCAGGAAAGGGTATGGTTTCGACGGAGAGTCAATAGGGTGTACAGATGCTGACAGTGCGTACGCCCTGCGGAAGCTTCGGCGCTCTCTATTAGGCCCTTCTATATAGGTAATACTTAACTTTCCTAGGCGACATTAAATCCGCCCATTTTTTAACCAGAAATCTATTTGAAAACTTTCTACAAAAAGTGCTTGCCGCCCCCCCCTGAAGTCCGTATAGTTCGCCTCCTCGCTGCTCAGGCAGTAGCGGGAAGGCAGCTCCAAGTGATTGATTTTCTTAAGAAAATTACTTCAAAAAAGAGCTTGCCAAGCACCGAGAGGC
>NZ_CANMKV010000097.1 GCF_947498635.1 uncultured Microbulbifer sp.
GAAGGTGTTAAATTACTTGAGCCCACTGGAATTTTTGGTGGGTAAACGTGTGTCACTTATGTTGGCAATCTAGGGTTTACCTATTAGTTAATTAATCTTAATATGAGGTGCCATATTGGCAGAATATACTGATTATCTCCACCCTGATAATATATAGTGTCATTTTCAGTTAAAATATTGTGCCCGCCTGGAACGGTGGTTACCACAGGGTCAGACCATAATCCGCTATTATCTGAGTAAACTTTCCTCTCATATTTGTTTCCAGTCGAATCTAATACATAAATAATTTTCCTTCCATCTTGATTCTTCATTGGCGTGTTTAGTCCGCTGTCGCAATACTTGCTTCCATTTTTCGCGACATAAACACCACCCATATATCCAGCTAGTTTCGGTCGATCACCTTTCTGAACACTTGCTTCAACATATTTTGCGAATTTACCTAAAAGGTCAGAGGTCTTTTTTCTCCCAACTAAATTGTCAGCAAAACCACACACTACGAAATTTATCTTCCGAAGTTGCCCATTAGGGTGCTTTTTTGCCAATATAGAGGTAATGTAACCAGTTACACTTTTTGGGATATCGGCATTACCAGGCGTGCCGTGAAACAGGAAGTAAATGCCTACGCCGTTTCCTACTTGCGATTCTGGATGGGCCGCGTGAAGCTTTTGAAATGGCGCACTGCCTTCGCCTTCACAGTAATCTTCACTACCTCTACTATTCATTACGCTCCTTGCCCTTTCCAAGGCTTTAGGATTTTCCAATCTCTTGGGGTTTTTTATAATAAACTGATAGTAAATGGTTTGTTGGTGTATGAATACTGTGACAATATTACTTTCACCCAGACCCTTTTTTTATATTTTTTAACTAATGCATCTCTAGCACTCTTAGTTTCTTGGTCATTCGAACCATCGAAACAAATTATATATACAAGACCTACTTTCATTTTGCTTTCCATCCGTTAGGTAGTTTGTATTACAGCAATCCAATGAAGCAGTTCTAGCGGCCTATTTCTGAGCCAAGCCGAACGAATTGGAAAATATACCCTGCGGTTAACATTTCACCTTCTGATCGCATCCCCAAAACTCAAAGCCAAAGCAGCCAGACCCACCAACAAATATACAAACCAAAAAGAAACATCAAAACTCACAGACTAAAATTAAAAACCCATCAAAAAAGTCAAATTTACCCCACAAATCCATAACCCCCACTCTCAATTCAAGAATGGCAATTAAGCCAAAAGGTAGGTCAAAGAAACACCAATGACTGACTATACGGAATTTTCATCGTTCTAGTTATTAACCCGGCGATCCTATAGTTCTATATAATATCCAAATGGATATTATTGATGCAAGAAAATTACCCGCTT
>NZ_CANMKV010000098.1 GCF_947498635.1 uncultured Microbulbifer sp.
GGCCTCTTTAGTTCGGCCTAAATTCAATGCCAGGTCATTTTTTTGCCGCCTGCAGCGCAGGTTATCTTAGCGTTATGTGGCATGGAGTACCGAGTGATCCAAGTAGGAAAAATTGGGCTAATCGAATCTGGCGACGATCAGGGCTTACAAGTCAAAATCATCGATGATTCTGAAAGCACTGGCGGCTTCCTAGTACTCACGGGCAAAGAGTTAAACAATCCTAATTCGCCAGCTTTTGACAGCTGGGTAGCAAATATCGAAGAACTTAATAGCTACTTTAAAGAGTCAAACTGGGTAATAAAATGGGTGCAATAAACCGCACATAACAAACCAATTAAGCCTGACCCAGTAAGCGCCGCCGGGTCGGCACGAGGCCGCCACCAAGTGTAGCGGCGCTCACTGGGCAGCTTATTGGGGCGTTATATTTCTATGATGACCCGAATATTTTTTGTATTTGTGACGATCAGTGTTTCAGCGTGTGCCATGCGGAGCGCGCATCACAATGTCGTGATCGTAAGTGAAGCCCCGGAGGGGTGCAGAAAAGTCCACTGGTATTCGGTAAGAGCTAATTCGGAAAATTCCATATCTGAGAGAGCAAAATCAGACGCGTATAGACGTGGAGCAAATACAATTTACAGTCCGTCAGGTACTGAGGTTGCGTTGCACTCAAAATATCAACTGGAGCAGTATTTTCAGTCATATGTGTGCGCAAAAACATAACAAAGCCGGGCAGTTTGCTCCGGGCCTACGGCCCTTCGCGGGACAGCTTACCTTGTGCACGTTTTGCACAGGTCGCTGTGCTCCCATTGTCGCGCAAAATGTGCACAAGGTAAGCTGCCCCTGCCGGCGGCGTTATACGAGTAGGAGTATCAATGGAGATAGTGATTTTCCTATTTAAGATAATTTGGGCTGTTGGTTTTCTCTCGGGTTTAGCTGCGGCCGCTAGCATGCTTGCTCTGAGCAAGCATGCAGTTGCAGCGCCAAGATTATTAGTGTTGTCTGGAGTATCTTTGCTATTTGCGAAGTACTATCCGCATCACAATAAGCAAAGGAAGATTGCTCTTGCTTTATGGCTGGTTTGTATTTTGTCTATTTTTCTCGGATTTTTAGTGCTCTTTCTTGGTATTCCTGAGTTCAGGGATCTTATTTTTCAATCTGTAGGGGAAGGCAGCGTATAACAAAGCCAAGCAGGCTCGCCCAGCCCCTTCGGGCCTCGGCTGGACAGCCTACGCGGCGCGCTTCGCACGCAAACGCTCCGGCTGCCCCTGTTGGCAACGTTAAAGGTACGTCAATGATTAGAGCAGTTCTCGTAATAGTCTCCCTAAGCATAATGTCGGGTTGTGTTGGTTTGG
>NZ_CANMKV010000099.1 GCF_947498635.1 uncultured Microbulbifer sp.
TGTGGAAGCTTACTAGCCTACAGCCAGCTGGCCTCTCTCGCTATTGCCAAGTGTGTCGGTTGTTATGGGAATCTAGGGGTAAGCTTATGAAGGAGAATGATCAAGCCAAAAAGCTTTTCATCCAAAAAGAGACGGGAGTTACTCTTGAAGCTTCAGTGTCAGCGATGAAGAGGAGGTTTATCTATAGAAGTATAATGTTTGTATTCTAGGGTTTATGTTACTGGATTATGGGAGTGGTTTATTAGCTTTTGCTTTAGGTGTTATTGTGGGAGCGATGATACGGGACGTTGGATGGTTCCGTGTAATAGAGAAAATTTGGCTATTTACTGTAAGTATAACCGACTGGGAAGAAGTTGAGCGCATTGCAAAAAAAAAGCACAGCTAGCAAGTCAATTCAACCGACCTATGACGCGCCGGTCGATTGAGGCGTTATGTAGGGACCCAAGTCGAACTTCAAGTCGGGCCCGTTGTATAGCTCAGGCCTGATTCAAGCGAGCGAGGTTACATAGCTCAAACAGGCCCCATCCAAGTATTAGGCGCTTGCGTGGGCTATGCCAGCGACAGACGGAGCAGTTAGATGACAAAGATCCTCTTGGTACAAGGAGCAAATCTCAGCTATTTGGGGAAACGTGAGCCACACATTTACGGCACTACTTCGGCTGCCGACCTCGATATGCATCTTCGCTCCCATTCGGAACAACTCGGATATGACTTGGATATCTTCTACACGAACGTAGAAGGGGAGGCGATCAACCGAATTTATGAGGCGACGCGAGCGGGGACCGATGGGTTGGTAATGAATCCTGCCGGCTTCACCTACGCGGGGTACGCACTGCGGGACTGTGTAAAGGCTGTCGGTTTGCCCTATATCGAAGTGCACATCAGCAACGTCGAAGTGCGCGGTATTCGCAGTGTCCTTTCTAACGTTTCGGTCGGGATGCTTACGGGCTTCGGTCTTGATGGATACGAAATGGCCCTAGAGGCGATGCTCAGGCTTCTAGAGCACGAGGGTGATTTATGAGAGGTCGACTTGTGCCAGTTCAATGCAGGGTGTCTCCAGGCGCCGCCTGCAATTGCCGGAGAAGATATAAGTATCAGTATGATACCGACTAACCATACAAACAAAGGCGGGCGGATGCTTTGTGCTCCTCTTTTGGGGGTTATGTGTCACAACCAACGGAGCTTATTTATTAACCCGAGAGTGTCATCTGTACCAATATGCATCTTCATTCCAAAATGCCACTGATTACCCCTTTTAGCCTGGTGCATTTCTGGATCACGCTTCTTCTTTTTATTCTTAGTCGAAGATGGAGCCGAGATAATAGTGGCATC
>NZ_CANMKV010000100.1 GCF_947498635.1 uncultured Microbulbifer sp.
TGGGGTTTGGCTGCCGAGCGCGGTGAGCAGCTGGTCTTTGGCTTTTTCGGCGCTGCAGTCCATATCATCCAGACAGGATTGCATCACCGTGCTGTGGGCTTCGAAACCTTTAAATACGGCTTTAATCGTGTCTTTGCGTTGCTTTTCGTCGGCGGCAAATTGCGCTCTGGCATCGGCGGCAATTTGGGCTTTCATTTCTGGGGTGACCTCGGGCGCGGCGGTTGCGGCTGGCGTGGTGGAGGTGGAGGTGGAGGTGGTCATGGCTTGCGCTTCCTGGGTTTGGCTATGGGTTTGGTCTGGATTGCCTGCAACCGCAGACGGGAATCGAACGGGATCTGGCCCCTGCGCGACTAATGCGCTCACGGCTTGCGGGGTGTTTTTAAATTGATTCAGTAGCGCGCCATTGAAGCTGGCGGCCATCTCGATTGCGGCGGTGGTATCGGTGGCAAAACCGGCGGCTACCGCTTCGGCGCCGGTATACCAAGTCTCGTCGTCCATCACTTGGCTGATATCTTCGGCAGACATTCCGGTGCGCGAGGCGTACAAACCAATCATGGTGGTTTTGACTTTGGCCAGCAGGCTCTTGGTTTTTTCCAGAGCGCGTTCATCACCGCGCACACCGGCACTGGGGTTGTGCACCATGTAATAGGCGTTTTCAGCAATATGGACGGTATCCCCGGCGAGAGCGATCACACTGCCCATACTCGCGGCGATGCCTTCAATCCAGGTTTCCACCTCGGCTTTGTGATCTTTAAGCAGGTTGTAAATGGCGGTACCGTCGAACACATCCCCACCGGGGCAGTTGATGTGCAGATTGATCTTGCTGACATCACCGAGCGCTTTGAGATCGCGGGCAAAGTCTTTTGCGGTCACGCCCCAGTAGCCAATGGTGTCGTACAAATAGATCTCGGCTTCGCTGTTGTTGGCGGCAGCGGTCATGCTGTACCAGGATTTATTCGGCATGGCGGTCTCCTATTCAGACTCGGAGTCAGGTTCAGTATTTTCTGCGGGGACCGCAGCGCGTTTGCTTGGGGTGGTAATGCCGCTGGCTTTTAACTTCTGCTGCCAGGCGGCGGTTTGCTTAATCACATCGTCCGGCTTTTTGCCACGGCGGCGGATGGTTTGCTGCGGGCTGACCAGCACGTTTTCCAGCAGGGTTTCATCGGCGCTGGCTTCGTGGGAGGGATTAATCCAGGGCAT
>NZ_CANMKV010000101.1 GCF_947498635.1 uncultured Microbulbifer sp.
TGGCTATCTCAGCCCTGAGGCGTTTGAGGAACAACTAGTCGCTTAGTAGTGTGTCCGTTGTTGGTGGGTAGGATCACCAAGTCACCTTTGCTGACGCAGAACATAATCTGAAGCGCCGTAATACTCGCGTGAGAAGTTTTCCTCTCAGGTGGAAGCTCTCACCCCATGACAGCAAATAGAAACTCAAATAGCGCCTTGTTATCCACAAGGTAAGTGTGGCCGAAAACCATATTCATTGAGTGCCATTCTGCACATCCATTGTATGCAGCTATTTTACAATCTCAATTAACCCGCCGAGGAAGATGCACCATATGAGATTAAATCTATGTGTAATTTTTCCGGATTGACTTTGAACACCCCAATTCCTGGCGTGACAACGACTCTCAACTTTCACCACTTACTGGAGTTGAATCAACGGGGCACTACCCTATTTGAGGATATTAATAAACATCTTGCTGAGAATGACAAGTGCTGCATGAAGACTCCATTGTAGATGCCACTGTTATCTCAACTCCAGCTTTGACTAAGAATAAAAAGACGCAGCACGACCCAGGAATTTCTCAAACCCAAAAAGGCAATCGGTGGTATTTTGGAATTAAGGTGCATATCAGTACAGATGACATTCTCGGATTCATCATAGTCTCAACGCAACAGCGACTAACCAGTATGACGTTACTGCGACAAGTAAATTGCCACATAGTGAATAAAAGCGAGCTTGGGGAGATTCTGGCTGCATCGGCTTGGAAAAGCGAGAAGAGCTTAGATCTAAAGATGTGGAGTGGCACATTACAGAGAAGCGGTGCCGCTCAAAGCATCGTTATGGTTTTGCTAAGCTGCTACAGGTAGAAAAAATATCTTCATCTATGAGAATGATCCTACCCATCAACAACGGACGCACTACTAAGCGACTAGTTTTTCCTCAAACGCCTCAGGGCTGAGATAGCCATTGGCGCTGTGAAGGCGGTTTCGATTGTAGTCTATCTCTATATACTCAAATACGGTTTCTCGCATGAGGCACCTTGTGGGAAAGCGGTTACCATGAATTGCTTCTACTTTAAGTGAGTGGAAGAACGTTTCTGCACAAGCGTTATCAT
>NZ_CANMKV010000102.1 GCF_947498635.1 uncultured Microbulbifer sp.
TTCAGCACCTTCACTATATTGCCGCGCTGGTCGTACTCGTACAGGGTGGTGTTGCCGCTGTTGTCGATCGACGCCACATTCTCGCCAAAGGCGTTATAGCTGGCGTGGTGGGCGATCAAAGTCTCGTCGTTGGCGGCACCGGTCAGCTGCAGGGCGATATTGCGGATGGCCTCGCGGTTGTACATGCCGGTCTGCGAGTAGAAGACGGAGGTATAGCTATCCCCCTTAGAGGAGACATTGCGGGTGTAGGTGTTGGTGGTGGCGGTTTTCTTTACCGCGTTGGTTAAATTATTAACGGTCGCTGGGGCAGTATTATTGAAATTGCCTTTAGCTTCATTAATTACCGTACCGCTGCTGTTTTTTACCTTCATGGTAAAGGCGAGACTACTGCTGTTGGACATACCAGTGGTGCCAACATTGGCCATACCATTGACAACGCTGGCCGTTACAGTTTTGCCATCGGCTGTGAATTCTACTGTTTTTGCAGAGCTGTCGAGGTTAAAAATACGGACGTATTCATCGGAGGTTTTTGTTGACCCAGATCGACCATGATGAATGGTCTGCGCTCCCCATTCTTGTCCAAAGGATTTCAGTTTAACAGAGGTACTTTGCTCTAATAGTGGGACACTATGTGTAGTATCCACAGTCTTACTGGTAGTTTTTACCCCACCAGAAAGCATGTGCACTCCATTTCCGGGTATTTTTATCGCCTTGCCATCAATATATAAATATATAAATTCATTAGTTGGCAGACCGGATACTTTTATCGTCACTAGCTGTTCATAGGTGTACTCCAATTCTACAATATTGAACTCAGTCTCGGTTATTTTGTATCTAATTTGATTTGTACCGGCATTTGTAAATTCAACAGTAATGCGTTTTGTATCGACACTCCCGGGCTTATTGATAGCGCTCTGCCCACCAACGGCAGCATAAGTCGTCTCATTGATTCGCGCCGAATCACTGTAAGCCAGACTCGTACTTCTCG
>NZ_CANMKV010000103.1 GCF_947498635.1 uncultured Microbulbifer sp.
AGGAAGGTGTTAAATTACTTGAGCCCACTGGAATTTTTGGTGGGTAAACGTGTGTCACTTATGTTGGCAATCTAGGTAGTAGCCTGAGTGACAAGCTCTGCAGTTTTATGCTCAGCCTGCTGCGAGAGGGTAAATTTACTCTTGAGCTCTACAATTGTGACTTGAGCATCACTATGGCCATTACCTAAAGCGGTATCAATTTCCCTGTCTCCTATACGAGATTTATCATCGGCAACTGGTGGGCGCTGTTCAATAGTGAAGGCGCTCTTGATGTACCCTCGAGTTGATTTTCCATTAGCTAGCTTGCTGTAGGGGCTATCCATGAGCCGCAAGTTCTCATACGGGATCCCACCACACTGCTTATCAGCCTGGGCGTGCGGGTAAATCGTTTCATGGCTTATCAACAGGTTTTCTTCCTGCTCTAGCCTTTCGGAAATTTGCTCTGGGCCCCTGTACGGCTCCAGCTTGTTCTCTATCAGTATCAGTGCAATATTCTGGAGTGGCATCTTTGTCGGCATTCTCGTCTATCTACGCCGCTCTTTGGTCATCGGTTGAGCTTGCTTATAGCGGTAGCCATTGCCCCTTGATTGCGAGACAACCCCCTCCAATCGTCGGTCGGCTAACCCCAGCCTCCCTGGCGATTGTCCTCAGGCCCCAGTGACTTTTCTCTAGTGACCAAATCTGACATCGTTGCTCTTCGGTTAGTTGTCGGTAGCTTTCTGTCATCACTTAATCTCTTGGCGGAAAAGAAGCGGCAGATATTACCTTCAGCTGGCCGTTCTTTTCCTGGCAATTAACTGATGCACTTCAGAGTTGAATGCAGTTTTGTCTCAGGATGTAAAGTAAGCGGTACATGAACCACATTATTCATTAAAGTATGTAGTTTGTGTACCGCTTACTAAAAACAGCGGCTGAATCC
>NZ_CANMKV010000104.1 GCF_947498635.1 uncultured Microbulbifer sp.
AATAACGACAGCCTGAACGGTATTAAAACCGCGCGCCAGGCCATGAATGAGCTCACCCAGAGTGAGACCCAATGGAAGTACAGCCTGTACGACAAAGAGGATCAGTTGATCACGGTGGTGGATGCGCCGCTGGAGACGCCCACGGATAATCCCGACCTGGATGTGAACTGGGATGTGGATAACGACGGCTCCGCAGTGACCAATGTGATAGACAGCAAAGCGGGTAGCGATCCCACGATCACCGGTATCGGTAATGCCGAGATAACCGATAGCAGCGCATCCTCCCCCTCCATAGTTTGGGTCAATCTCAACAGCAGCAGTATGCCGAGCACCGCCGATGCCGCGGCGACGAACAAACTCAGCATGCCCGCCGAGCGCGCGCAGAAAACTGTGCGCAATAACAATATTGGCTATGTGGACAGCGAGGGCAAAGGCTATGTCAGCAACCCCGGCGGCACCACCGCCGTGGACGGCAGCCGCTCCTGGGAGGACAACACCGATGAATTGTTTTACCTGAAGGCCGGTGACTCGCGCCTGGACTTTGAAGACCTGGGACTCACCACCCCACAGCAAACCGATCTCGCTGGGCTGCTGGGCGCTACCAGCTACCGGCTCGATGGCACCAGCCAGGGCAGTAATAAGGGCTATATCGAACGGGATACCCGTCACTACTACACCAGTCGCCAAGTCACCCTCGACAGTGGCCGAACCATTACCGTGTTTACCAACCGTATCGAAGTGGAAGAGCAGGTACATATCTTTGTGCCCCTGTCCAAAGGCAACACCGAGTACGGCTGGCGCGAAGTGGTGATCACCACCAACACCTATAACTACGACATCACCAGCGACTTCCTGCAGGCGGATGACAGCGCCGCGGACAGCGCCCTGGAAGATGCGCAGAACAA
>NZ_CANMKV010000105.1 GCF_947498635.1 uncultured Microbulbifer sp.
AATAACGACAGCCTGAACGGTATTAAAACCGCGCGCCAGGCCATGAATGAGCTCACCCAGAGTGAGACCCAATGGAAATACAGCCTGTACGACCAGGAAGACCAGCTGATTACTGTGGTGGATGCGCCACTGGCGACGCCCACGGATAATCCCGATCTGGATGTGAACTGGGATGTGGGCAACGACGACTCCGCAGTGACCAATGCGGTGGATAGTAAAGCGGGCACGGATCCCACGATTACCGGCACGGGTTCCACTAAAAAAACCACCAACAACACCAGTACTTCCACGGTCTGGGTCAATCTCAACAGCAGCAATATGCCGAGTACCGCCGATGCCGCGGCGACGAATAAACTCAACATGCCCGCCGAGCGCGCACAGAAAACCGTGCGCAATAACAATATTGGCTACGTAGACAGCGAGGGCGAAGGCTATGTCAGCAACCCCGGCGGTGCCACCGCCGTGGACAGTGCCCGCTCTTGGGAGGACAACACCGATGAACTGTTCTACCTGAGCAGCAACGACCCGCGCCTCAACTTTGAAGACCTGGGACTCACCACCCAACAGCAAACCGATCTCGCTGGGCTGCTGGGCGCTACCAGCTACCGGCTCGATGGCACCAGCCAGGGCCGCCACCAAGGCTATATCGAACGGGATACCCGCCACTACTACACCAGCCGCCAGGTCACCCTCGACAGTGGCCGAACCATTACCGTATTTACCAACCGTATCGAAGTGGAAGAGCAGCTGCACGTGTTTGTGCCTCTCTCCAAAGGCAATACCGAGTACGGCTGGCGCGAAGTGGTGATCACCACCAACACCTACAACTACGACATCACCAGCGACTTCCTGCAGGCGGATGACAGCGCCGCGGACAGCGCCCTGGAAGATGCGCAGAACAA
>NZ_CANMKV010000106.1 GCF_947498635.1 uncultured Microbulbifer sp.
CTGCTGCTGGAAGAGCGCATCAAAGGGGAATCCTTCGCGCGCATCAGCAACTCCGGCACCGCCCTCAATGTCAGCCGGGTGAGCAGCGACCTGGTCACCCGCCACGATTACGATGGCAACGGCCAGGCCACCACCACTGTGCGCTACGACGGCGATGAACAAGCCGCAGGCAGCCGCGTGGAAACCGCCAGCTACAACGCCCGCGGCGAACAGATACAAACCCAAGGGGCCAAGTACACCGACTACCGCGGCCAGAGCGTACGCGGCACCGTCAGCTACCGCTACGACCTGTTCGGCAACCGCACCGCCGAGATAGTGCACAACGACAGCGGCAGCCAAGTCACCAGCCACCACTACAATATGCTGGGCAAACGGGTGGAGACCCGCGACGCGCGGGAAAACCGCGGCGACGCCAACTACGAAGGCAAGACCCGCTTCTACTTCGACGCCTTCGGCAACGCCGTCTACCAGAGCCAAACACAGACGGATAGTGACAACGCCCAGAGCCAGGTGACCACCTGGCTGCAATACGACGCCCTCGGCCGCGAGATCGCCCGTACCAACAATGTCGACAAGACCGACGTGGGCGGCTGGGTGCAGCACGATATCGCCTACAACACCCACGGCCAGATCGTTGGCAAAGGTATCAACACCGCCGTGCGCGACTCGGTGATCGGTGGCCAATACCAGGAGTACTACGTCTACGACGAACTCGGGCGCTTATTTAAAACCAACGCCGACAACGGCTCCCCGCGCCTTTACCTGTACGACCAAAACGGCAACGCCACTTTAGAAATTACCGCGATCAATAACGACAGCCTGAACGGTATTAAAACCGCGCGCCAGGCCATGAATGAGCTCACCCAGAGTGAGACCCAATGGAA
>NZ_CANMKV010000107.1 GCF_947498635.1 uncultured Microbulbifer sp.
CGTTAAAGGTACGTCAATGATTAGAGCAGTTCTCGTAATAGTCTCCCTAAGCATAATGTCGGGTTGTGTTGGTTTGGCTGTTGGCACTTACGGGAAGAAAGAATGGGCTAGAACAGAATTCAGTCTAGGGAATGAGAGAAATCAATTCTCTTTCGAAAAGAGAGGCTCGCCTTATTCAGAGCTTGAAATTATTGAACATTGGGGAAATCCTGATTCTGTAGATCAATTTGAGTACTGCAAAGTACTTATTTATAAAGACGGAACGTCGTGGGCTGGTGCTGGAGCATTTGTTGGCGTAGTGCCAGTTCCACTCGCAGTGCCAACTGGAACGTATAAGAATCGCTTCTATCTTCGTAATAATGCAGCTGTTGGCTTAATTCAAGAGTACGGAGAAGTAGATCGTGCTGTTGGATATACGTGTGGTAGCAACGAGTGCGTGGCTAGTTCTGGTGAGAAGGTTAATGAGCCTGAGCTTGATCCTAAAGTGGCAGTAACACAGTGGTGTGGCAAGTCCCTTTAACAAACGCAGGCAGTATAGCTCCGGCCCTTCGGGCCTCCGCGGGACGTCTTACCTTGTGCGCATTAGGAGGTCAGAGTGTTCCGAAAGCTACTAGTTGGTTTCATAATTTTGGGGCTTGTTCTGGGGGTAATACAACTCACACGGGCCGTGTTTACTAACACCATAGATGGCGGCCTACTGACAGTGGGTAGTTTGGCGCTAGGTGTAATCTTAGCTGCGTTATTTGGCTTTTTTCTGGATCATCCAAATTATCCAATGGTTGCTATATTTACAGTTTTTGCTTCAGTTTTAATTGTCGCCACACTGAATAGCAAACTAGCAAAA
>NZ_CANMKV010000108.1 GCF_947498635.1 uncultured Microbulbifer sp.
GTCAGCGCCAAGGCGGAGAAGAGCTCGGCAGACGGCATTAAAAACCGCTATATGCGCTACGACCACAACGGTCAGTTGCTGGCGCTGCTGGGCCCCGCCTTTATCGGTGCCAGCGACAGCGCCCAGAACAGCCCCGACTTCGACGGTAGTATCAGTACGGTATGGATACGCACCGTCAGCGAGCGCCGCTACGACGCCCTCGGCCGCCTGGTATACGAAGGCCAGCGCGGCCTGCAGAATGCCAGCCTGAATGATGACGGCAGCGCCAACGGCACCCAGCACGGCCAGATCCAGGCCACTGCCTACAGCTACAACCGCCTCGACCAACAGGTGTACAGCCTGGACGCGGACGGCGGCCTGACCTACCAGCGCCACGACGCCGCCGGCAACCTGCGCAGCGAGACCCGCTACGACCAGCGCCTCACCCTCAACGGCAGCGCCTGGGACGGCAGTGCGGTCAAGCTCAACCTCGACAACAGTGCCGAGCACTGGCGCAGCGACGCCCAGGCCCTGCGCAGCAATGAGTCCAGCAGCGGGCGCACGACCCATTACCAGTACAATGCCAATAACCTGGTGACCAAAACCGAATCCGATGCCGGGGTCTTCTTTGACCTCAACAACCTGGTGGCCCCGGACTCCACCAGCGGCGATCAGCAGGAACTGCAAAACGGCTTTAGCCTCGGCAGCACCCAGAGCAGCCAAGCGCTCTACGACGCCAACGGCAACCCCATTATCCAGATCGACGGCAAGGACCAGGCCAGCTTCGCCCTCTACGACAGCGCCGGCAACCGGGTACTGGAAGTGGACCGCCTCGGCTATGTCACCGAGTATCGTTACGA
>NZ_CANMKV010000109.1 GCF_947498635.1 uncultured Microbulbifer sp.
GAAGGTGTTAAATTACTTGAGCCCACTGGAATTTTTGGTGGGTAAACGTGTGTCACTTATGTTGGCAATCTAGGCATTGATTTGTTTAGAAAGTTAGAGTGAAGGGCGAGTTTATATTTTAAGTGGTGTTGAGAATGATTGCTATATAAGTGTTAACGTTGCAAGCAGGAAAATTTTTTGGCCGTACAGTCTCGAGATTTATTTTCTCAATCTTCTATGATTTAAAAGATATTCGATAAAACCTTAAACATTTATTGAGGCGCTATGGGGTGAGACTATGTTAAACGAAGAAAATCGTTTTTTAGAGTTCTTCTATGTGAATAAATGATGCCTGTGTGGTTGAGGTTTCTTATGATCAAGTACAAATATGCCCATCAACAACGGACGCATCATTAAGCAGCTTGTTACCCCTCAAATGCCTAAAGGCTGGAGTGGCCATTGGTACGTACTAAATTGTAATTGATTTACATATTTAGCTAATGCTAAGTTGGTGAGTATGTGTTGATAATAGCCTGAACCTGCAGTATTTAGGTGGGGTGCGAGTGATAAAGTTAGACCGTTGGGTAGTGCTGTTTCTGAATCGTTATTTTATGGTATAAACACTGGTTTTCGTTTCTCGGTGTTTTTTTTAATCAGGTTAATGCTCCATTGTTCTTTTGGGTGTGTTTGATTATATAAATGAAATAGGTTCCAATACTGGCTTTTGGTTGCCGTTAGGGTATGAAGAGTTATTAACCCGGCGGACAAATAGTTCTGTTATGCTGCATATTTAATCGATTCATGCCGGAAGTAGGATGCTACAC
>NZ_CANMKV010000110.1 GCF_947498635.1 uncultured Microbulbifer sp.
TCGGTAACGGCGGGGGCGACACCGTCGTTGGCGGCAGTCTGGTCGCCATCGGCGAGGCCGTTATTGCCGTAGTCGTAAGTGCGGAACAGGTTGCCGTTGTGGTAGTAGGTGTAGCGAATATCCTGGTTGTTGCGCGCTTCCCAGGTGCCGTCGCCACTCAGGGCGGTATTGCCGGTCTGGCGCGACAGCCAGCCGGCGTAGTTGTAGGCGTATTCGATACGGTGGCCGCCGAGGTCATCGTGCCAGACGGCTTTGCCGAAGTAGTCGACGGCGTCGCTGAGTACATCCTCGCGGGAGGACTGGTTCCAGTCGGTGTCCACGGCGCCGCCCATACCGGACTTGGCGATGGAGGTGATATAGCCACCCAGCTGTACTTGATCGGCAGCGCCCTGGGCCTGCTGGCCGCTGGCGGCCAGTACATTGCGACTCACCGCGTCGCTCCAGGCGTAGCCGTAATCGGTGATCTCACCGTTGTAACTCTTGTACTGCAGTACCCGGCCCATGCCGTCGTAGCGGTAGGTCTCCTGGTCTACCTTGCCACTGGCGGTAGCAGTGCCATTGCTGTCGAAGCCGGCATAGAGCACCGAATTGGTGTCGCCGTAGAGGGCGTTGCGGTGGCGGATGCGGTTGCCGAACTCGTCGTAATCCCACTCGTCGTAGCGACCGGAGGCGCTGTAGCCGTAGTCGATCGCCGGGGAACTGTCCTGGAAGCGGTTCATGCGCACCAGCTGGTTGTTGGCGTCGTAGTGGTAGGCCACTTGGTAGTAGAGCGCACTGGTGCCGCTGCCGCGCTCGTT
>NZ_CANMKV010000111.1 GCF_947498635.1 uncultured Microbulbifer sp.
TACGACTACGGCAATAACGGCCTCGCCGATGGCGACCAGACTGCCGCCAACGACGGTGTCGCCCCCGCCGTTACCGAATACCGCTATGACAAAGCGGGCAATCGCACCGGCGAGCTCTACTACCGCTCCAACGACCTGTACAACAACCTCGGCCGCGTGGTGTACCAGCACAGCAACGCTACTTACGATGAACAGGGCCGCATCACCAATATCGAAGGCTACGACGAATACGGCAACGCCTACCAGATCGACTACACCTTCGACGCCTTTAGCAACCGCCGCAGTGTCAGCAGTGTTTACGACGGCCGCTATGTCGACAACCTCGACGGCACCATTGATGGCAAGACCCAGTCGTTCTACTACACCTACGACAAAAACAACCGCTTCACCCTCACCCTCGGTGAGTTTGAAAACGGCCAGATTGTCCTGGGTAAAACCGGCACCGCCATCACCTACAACGGCCTCGACCAGCGCTATCTCGCCAGCCGCGCCAGCGACGGCAGCATCCGCGAGAAATACGCCTACGACAGCAACGGCCGCCTCACCACCGTACATATCGACCAGGGCAGCGGCTTTGTGCTGCGCGCCAGCCGCATCAATAACGATGCGGGGCAGGTCACTGCCTACTACGAGTACGACTCCGCCGGCAAGTTATCCAGCGCCACCGATAACTACTACAACGCCAGCGGTATCCAACTGGGTTACGCCACCACCCAGTACGATGAGAATGGTTTAGCCACCGACGAAGTTATCCGCAGCCGCAACACCTTCCTCGGTG
>NZ_CANMKV010000112.1 GCF_947498635.1 uncultured Microbulbifer sp.
GAACTGGCCAAGGCGTTTTTCTTTGATCCGGTCAACCGAGGCGATTCCCTGGTATTTACCCCGCGCGGCGCCGAGCCAATCATGACCATCGACGACAACGATCTGATCGGCGAGCGCGACGACGAGAAAACCCGCCGCTCCCCCGAAGAGATTGTGCGGGTGCTCAACCTCAACTATTACGATAGCGAAGGCGGTATCGATACCTGTAAACAAACCTCGGATCGCAGTATCGATACCCGCGGCGAGGGCGAGAAAAATATCGAAACCCCGCTGGTACTGGAAACCGATCAGGCCGCCCAGATCGCCGTGATCATGCACAAGGTGATGATCGAGGAACAGCGCGGGGATTTTGAAATTACCCTGCCGGATAGCTATCTCAAGCTCACCGCCGGCGACGTGGTACTGTTCCGCGGGGACCGCTGCCGCATCGATGAAGTCTCCCTGGATAACGGCGAGCAGAAAGTCAAACTGATCCACGACCGCAAAAGCGCCTATCAATCCCAGGCCTTCGGCGTAGCTCCCATGGCCCCACCGGCCCCGGTGCCGCTGGTGCCGGGCGCTACCTATATCGAATTTATCGACGCGCCCATACTGGCCAGCGGCGACGACAGTCAGCTCGGCTACTACGTCGCCATCGCCGGCAGCAACAGCGCCTGGGCCGGCGCTACAGTGGCGCTGTCCCTCGATGGTGGGCAGAACTATATCGAATCCGATAACACCGATATCGAAGCGGTGATGGGCGAGCTCACCACCAGCCTCAAC
>NZ_CANMKV010000113.1 GCF_947498635.1 uncultured Microbulbifer sp.
TGCTGCGGGCTGACCAGCACGTTTTCCAGCAGGGTTTCATCGGCGCTGGCTTCGTGGGAGGGATTAATCCAGGGCATCACCGGGGTAATAAAATCGACGTGCAGTAGGGTTTCCGGGTCCACATCTGCGGGCACTTGAAAGGCGTCTGCCAGTAAACCCATTTGCACCCAGCGCCGGGTGACCGGCTCCACGATCTCCTCGCAGAATTCCAGGCTGAGGGTTTCGTAGTTGGCCCACTGCTCCACCAGTTCCTGCCGCTGCGCGCTATAAGTCCCGTTGTAGTTTTTGCTGATGCTGCTAAAGCTGGCCATGGTGCCGGCGGCGGCCATGCGGTGCATGGTTTCTAAAAACGGGGTTAGCAGACCGCTGGGGCGATTACTTTGGAGGGTGCCGACAGATTCGCCGGGGCGGAGATCGTCATAGATGGCGCCGGCACGGATATCCAGGGTGCGGTTTCCATCCTCATCATAAGAATCAGCGTCATAAGTATCAGGGCTGCCCTTCTGGATAAAACCCACCATGGCCGAGGCAATCTTGGCGGCGACACGCTCGTTTTCTTCATAGTCTTTAATATCGTTGAGGCGATTCATGACCGCGGCAAAGATGGAAACTCCACGGGTTTGGTGCAGGCGGCGCACAAATTTCAGGTGCTCGATATGGTCGGCGCTGTGGCGCCTGCGTTTCATACGCCAGTTCAGTGAGGCGCCGGGGTGCTCGTCGTACAGCCAAAAACCTTTGGCTTCGCCCCAGGCGGATTTTTC
>NZ_CANMKV010000114.1 GCF_947498635.1 uncultured Microbulbifer sp.
CTACTCGACAACAGCCTATACACGAGTAAGCGCCCCTGAAGATCAGGTCAGGACAGTTTCTGTTTATCGGGAGCATACCAATGTAGATTCAACTAATAGCAGTACTAAACTTAAAGCCGGATCATTTACCTCGAGAAGTGCAGGTCCCGATTACTCTCAAGATAAATTTCATAGCTGGAAACTCTCAGTAACAGTTACGAGAACTGATACCTCTCTCCCTTCCGGATATGATGGAACATTTTCATATTCAATAACTAGTAAAAGCTGGGATGGCGGCGTAGATTTAACCAAATATTATGGAGATAATTTGCCTGCGGGTTCATATAAAGTAGTGGTGAAGGCTGAAGAGATAAGGGAAAAATTTAGTTGGATTAATACTAACCCAGGGGAGCGTGGAGGTGAAATTTGGGTTTGGCAATCTCAAGGTACCTATACAAAAAATACTTATTCTCAAACACTAACACGTAATGTGGGCGCACGTATCACCTGGGCTGATCCTTCCATGGACCAGAGTAAAACTACCAAGTTTTATTATAAGAGTGGTAGTGGGTCCTGGAAAGACAGGAATTTTTCTTCTAGTGGTCACACTAATACGGTAGCTTTTGATGACCCAAGTTCGGGTAATTACAATTTCCGAATTGATTACCGAAATGGTAATTATCAAGGTGGGGTCTATGAAGTTGAGATGCGCGGAGAGGGCACGTTCTCCACTATTGCAACTTCGAATCAGAGTCTAAGTACTTCGTTTAAGGGAATTGCTA
>NZ_CANMKV010000115.1 GCF_947498635.1 uncultured Microbulbifer sp.
CCGCCCTGCCGGTGCGCGCGATTACCGACTACGAGCGCGGCGGTATTGCCCTGCAAGATCCCAGTCGAGGGCTGAACGTTCAGACCTGGCGCGCACGGGTATTGGAAGACGGCAGGGCCATCGTGCTGGATGCTCAGCAGGTGAGGGCGAGCACTGTGATTACCGGGGTCAATATCACCGAGGTGAGCTTGGCCTTCGACCAGAATATGCGCCCGGTCATCGCCTATGTAGAGAGCGGGACCGCCAAGCTCTACTGGTATGACAGTAGCCAGGATGCCCAGGTAACCACCAGCTGGCCGGGGTTTATTACTCCCAGGGTTTCCCTGGACGATAAGCGCCAATTACAGTCCTCTGTAAGCGATGTAATTTTCGCCTACCTGAAAGACGGCAATCTGTATCACCGCCAACAGCGCGACCGTTATGGCACTGAGTATCTATTGGCCAGCAATGTAAACAGCCCCGGCCTGGTCAAAATCGGTATGAGCCGCAATCTCCGTTTTCAGTTTTTACTTAAAAGCCCTGAATAAATTCCTATGCCCTATCCCCTCTATGCCGTGGTTGCAGAGATCTGCGAGCGCGCCGGCCTGCCGTTTGGCAAATTCGATACCACCCTGCTGGAGGGGTATGTCTCGGGGATGCAGATCAGCAACGATGCCCCCGCGTTCGAACATATTCAAGAACTGGCCAAGGCGTTTTTCTTTGATCCGGTCAACCGAGGCGATTCCCTGGTATTTACCCCGCGCGGCGCCGAGCC
>NZ_CANMKV010000116.1 GCF_947498635.1 uncultured Microbulbifer sp.
GTGTAGCGAATATCCTGGTTGTTGCGCGCTTCCCAGGTGCCGTCGCCACTCAGGGCGGTATTGCCGGTCTGGCGCGATAGCCAGCCGGCGTAGTTGTAGGCGTATTCGATACGGTGGCCGCCGAGGTCGTCGTGCCAGACGGCTTTGCCGAAGTAGTCGACCGCGTCGCTGAGGACATCTTCGCGGGAGGACTGGTTCCAGTCGGTGTCCACGGCGCCGCCCATACCGGACTTGGCGATAGAAGTGATATAGCCACCCAGCTGTACTTCATCGGCGGTGCCCTGGGCCTGCTGGCCGGTGGCGGCCAGTACATTGCGACTCACCGCGTCGCTCCAGGCGTAGGCGTAATCGGTGATCTTGCCGTTATAGCTCTTGTACTGCAGTACCCGGCCCATGCCGTCGTAGCGGTAGGTCTCCTGGTCTACCTTGCCCCTGGGGCTGTCATTGCCACTGTCCAAAAAGCTAGCGTACAAAACATAGTTAGTATCGCCGTAGAGGGCATTGCGGTGGCGGATGCGGTTGCCGAACTCGTCGTAGTCCCACTCGTCGTAACGGTTGGAGGCGCTGTAGCCGTAGTCGATCGCCAGGGAACTGTCCTGGAAGCGGTTCATCCGCACCAGCTGGTTGTTGGCGTCGTAGTGGTAGGCCACTTGGTAGTAGAGCGCACTGGTGCCGCTGCCGCGCTCGTT
>NZ_CANMKV010000117.1 GCF_947498635.1 uncultured Microbulbifer sp.
ATTTATCTGCATGTCTGGGCTGATAAACAGCATGGTGGAGCCCTATACGAAAACTTGCGGCGTAGGGATAGACCCTACAATAAACGCGCGAACGGAAAGTCCACTCGTGGACACATCAAGAATGCCATCAGTATCGAACAGCGACCACAGGTTGTCGATGATAAATCTCGTATCGGAGACTGGGAAATTGATACCGTTATAGGTAAAGGCCATAGTGGTGCTTTGGTCACCATCGTAGACCGTAAGAGCAAATTTACTCTCTCTCAGCAGGTTGAGCGCAAGACGGCAGAGTTGGTCACTCAGGCTACGATCTCACTACTTGAGCCGTATAAACATTTAGTACATACCATTACCGCCGATAATGGCAAAGAATTCGCCCTGCATGAGAAGATTAGTGAAGCTTTGAATGCTGAGGTCTATTTTGCGCATCCGTATGCCTCTTGGGAGAGAGGCCTAAACGAGAATACGAACGGCCTGCTGCGCCAGTACTTTCCGAAAAATACTGACTTCAGGCTTGTGAATCAAAAAGAAGTAGAAGTGGCTGTTGAACGCTTAAATAATCGTCCCAGGAAAACGTTGGGCTATAAAAGTCCTAGTCAGATATTGGGAGAATATACGGCTGAGGCAGCAACCTAAAGGGTGATGCACTTCAGAGTTGAATGCA
>NZ_CANMKV010000118.1 GCF_947498635.1 uncultured Microbulbifer sp.
TAATTACCATTTCGGTAATCAATTCGGAAATTGTAATTACCCGAACTTGGGTCATCAAAAGCTACCGTATTAGTGTGTCCACTAGTGGTAAAGTTTCTAGAGGACCAACCAGAAGAGGAGGTTGATTTATAATAAAACTTTGTGGTCTTGGATTGGCCGTAAGTGGGATCTGTCCATTCAATACGAGTGCCAACATTGTACACCTTAGCTTGAGAGTAAGTTACTCTCGCATTCGGAGCGCCAATATTTATCCACCCCCCCAACTCTCTCTCATAAATATAACGTCTATGACATTCCTCGGCATCAATTTGAATTGTATAATTTCCAGCTGGCAAATTATTTCCATAGAACTTTGTTATATCAACGCTTCCATCCCAAGTCCTCAGGTCTGAGGTATATGAAAAGGTACCGTCATATCCACTAGGGAGCAAACCATCATTTCGCTTAACAGTTACAACTATTTTCCAGTATGCAAAATCAGTTTTACTATTATTGGAGCTTGTTGATAATACAGCTGTTCTTGAGGTGAAACTTCCAGATTTTAATTTAGTCGAAGAGTTTGTAGATATAACATTACTATGCTCCCGATAAACAGAAACTGTCCTGACCTGATCTTCAGGGGCGCTTACTCGTGTATAGGCTGTTGTCGAGTAG
>NZ_CANMKV010000119.1 GCF_947498635.1 uncultured Microbulbifer sp.
CCCCTATAAAGGCTCTTAACCACTCGCACAGGTAATAAGTATTCACCTGTTTCTTTCCAGTTTTCTCTTAAAGTCAAACCGCCAGCGGTTATCAGGCAGTGTATATGAGGATGTAACGTTAACTGTCTTCCCCAAGTATGCAGAGCCATAAGCATCCCGGGAGTTACCCCGTGGTAGTCCTTACTCGCCATCAATTCAAACAGAGTTTCTTTACTTGATAAAAAGAGTATATCTGTAAGCTTCTCTTCGTTGTATTGCCATAATGGCAGATACTCATGAGGTATAGTAAAGACCACGTGAAAATGCTCTGTATCAAATAATTTACGACGTTGCTGATCAACCCACTGTAGCTGTTTCCGACCTGAACAGAGGGGGCAGCTTCTGTGTCTGCAAGAATGATGCTGTTCAGTTACATGGTTCTGCTTACAGCGATAATAACTGCTTCCCATCGCTTTTGTACGGCACTCTTGTATTGATGAGATGGCCTTCAAATTTTTTAGCGGCTGCGCAGTTTTAGATAAATAACCACTGTACGTAGAAAATATATTTTGCAATACCCGGTTATGCATTTTCTAAAATGCCTCTTATAATTTAAAAGTGGCACCACTCCCGCGCAGCGGGTTTGTACAAC
>NZ_CANMKV010000120.1 GCF_947498635.1 uncultured Microbulbifer sp.
CGCCGACACCCTCAACGCACAAAATGGCAACGTGATTGGGGTTGCCGCTCGCAAAGAAGAATTTGCCCTGGAAGATAACGGCGATATCACCCTAGGGGTCAACGAAATGACCTTTACCGGTATCGACCGTATTACCGACAACGGATCCGATAGCGACCCGGCAGATAGCCTGGTCAGTACTCTGAGCAGCAGCGACTGGAGCCTGACCGCGACCGATAACCAGGTAACCCATAGCGGCATCACCATTACCGGTATCGAAGCGCTCAGCGGTGGTCTGGCCACACTCAACGGAGATGTCGACGGCGATAGCAGCGATACTTATTCACTCGCCAGTAATGGCGATGTCACCGTCGATGCCATGACCTTCGCCGCGATGGAAAAAATCGTTGCCGCCAGTGGCACCGACACCGTCCAGGCCAGCGCTGTATCTGGCATCAACCTGCTGGGTAGTCAATCATTGAGTGCCGCGGTCACCAACGGCACAACCGGCACCCTCATCGTTGAAGGTATCGAAAGGGTGACCGATACCGGTGAGATTACCGGCACCAGCGGTGTGGACCGTTTTGCGGTGGTGGACCTCAGTGGTGACACCGT
>NZ_CANMKV010000121.1 GCF_947498635.1 uncultured Microbulbifer sp.
GTGAACGCCGACAGTGGTATTACCCTGACTGGTACCGATGCCGCCGACACTTTCACCGTACTTTCTACAGCGAATCAGGTAGCAGTAGAAGGTATTACCTTCACCAATGTCGATGTTGTAGCAGCGGATGGCGCGACTGGTGACAAAGGTGAGAGTGATATCGTTAACGCAACGGATATCGATGTGTATCTGACGGGCAATGATAAAGAGTTGTCCACCAACGGCATGCTCTTCAAAGAAATTGAAACCGGCAATGTCACCGATAAGCGCTTATTTGGCTCCGCGACAAAAAGCGACAGCATCACTATTCTCGCTGCGAATGAGATTACCGCTAATGCCATGGCCTTCACCGGCATCAGCGAATTAGACCTTGGCGCCGGTGGCGGTAGCGTGACTGGAGTGAATGGCGCCGACTGGCAGCTGACCACGAATAATAAGCAGGTGATCAGCAGCAGTATTACCTTCTCCAGCGCCGACACCCTCAACGCACAAAATGGCAACGTGATTGGGGTTGCCGCTCGCAAAGAAGAATTTGCCCTGGAAGATA
>NZ_CANMKV010000122.1 GCF_947498635.1 uncultured Microbulbifer sp.
AACTACGACATCACCAGCGACTTCCTGCAGGCGGATGACAGCGCCGCGGACAGCGCCCTGGAAGATGCGCAGAACAACCCGCTGAGTGTGATGCCGAGCCTGGACTGGTCGGTGAACGGTAATACCCTAAGTCTCGACAGCAGCGATGTGGCCAGTGTGTTCGGCAACAACACCAAGGTCAAAGTGCTGGCGAAGAACGCCAGCGGCCAGGTGGTGATGGATAACAGCCAGTACAACTGGCGCGATGGTATGGACATCGCGCTCAACAGCAACGCCGCAGCAGTATCGCTGACGTTCCTGAGTGCAGAGGGACTGGTATTACACGCGGTGGATCTGTACAGCAAAGGCGCCGACAGCCTGAGCGGCAGCGTGGGTCTGCCGGGAGAAGGGGTTGGTCTCGAGCATTTACCGGAGGTGAACAAGTTTTGGCTGTCTGCCGGTTACCGTTCGTCGAAGCAAGGCAGTTCGAGAAGTACGAGTCTGGCTTACAGTGATTCGGCGCGAATCAATGAGACGACTTATGCTGCCGTTGGTGGGCAGAGC
>NZ_CANMKV010000123.1 GCF_947498635.1 uncultured Microbulbifer sp.
GCGGTTTCGGCGCGCTCGCCGATGCTCACATATTTAAATTCCGCCCCCGGTGCCACTTGGCGCAGTGCGGGGAAGGTGCCGAGGTCGGTGCGGGTCGCGATCTTAAAATCGCTCAAGTTGCCGGTGGCGGTAAACTGCGGGAAGACTTCTGCCGCTTCTGAGTAACCTTTGAGCATGGATTTATTGGCGATATTGCCGAGGACCGTGGCGAAGTCTCCAGAGCCGTGGGTAAAGGCGGCGGCGACGATGCCCATCTTATCCAGGCCCGCTAGGTTCTGGCCGTGGGCCTGCATCAGGATGCGGGCGATTTCCATCATGGTGTAGCCGCTGAGCTCATTGCCTTCGGTGCGTTTCTCTCCGAGAGCGCGCATGGCGATGGCGTTTTCGGCATCAGCCTTTATGCGTTTAATGCCCTCACCCTCTTGTACTACCAGGCTGTAGCTTTGCACGGGGGTTGGGGTTTGGCTGCCGAGCGCGGTGAGCAGCTGGTCTTTGGCTTTTTCGGCGCTGCAGTCCATATCATCCAGACAGG
>NZ_CANMKV010000124.1 GCF_947498635.1 uncultured Microbulbifer sp.
GCGGATATCATATTGAGTGAACAACGCTTTGCATTTAGCTTCACAATGGGCGTTTTTCCTTTTGGTGCATAGCCGCGCTCATGCTGGCAATCGCTGCGTATGCCTGTTTCGTCGCCCCAGTAGATCTCCGCGCCTTCCTGTTTCGCACGCTGTTTAATGCCTGGGTAGTCCTCTTCCATCCATTTTTTAACAGCTTTAGGGTTTTGCTCATAGGCACGCCTGGCTGGCTTCTGAGGGGTAAAACCCCATCGCTTCAGATAATCACCGACGGTACGAATTGGCATTTTTATGCCACATTCGCGTTCGATTAGCTCCATAACAGCCTTACGTGTCCACAGCACATAGCTAAGCTTGAGTTGATCTGGCTGTTCATCCGTGATTTGTTTTTGAAGGTTTTTTTCTTGCTCTGCAGTTAGCCTACGGTTCATGCCTTCCGGGTGGCCACGCTTTTTAGCAGACAATGCTTTGAAGCCGCCTGCTTTATAAGCATTGATCCAGTTTTGTACTGCTCGACTGGAAACATCCAG
>NZ_CANMKV010000125.1 GCF_947498635.1 uncultured Microbulbifer sp.
TGGACGGTATCCCCGGCGAGAGCGATCACACTGCCCATACTCGCGGCGATGCCTTCAATCCAGGTTTCCACCTCGGCCTTGTGATCTTTGAGTAGGTTGTAAATGGCGGTACCGTCGAACACATCGCCGCCGGGGCAGTTGATGTGCAGATTGATCTTGCTGACATCCCCGAGGGCTTTGAGATCGCGGGCAAAGTCTCTGGCGGTCATGTCCCAGTAGCCGATGGAATCGTAGAGATAAATATCGGCTTCGCTGTTGTTGGCGGCAGCGGTCATGCTGTACCAGGATTTATTCGGCATAGCGGTCTCCTATTCTGAATTAGTTTTTTCTGCGGGGACCGCAGTGCGCTTAGTTGGGGTGGTAATGCCGTTGGCTTTTAATTTCTGCTGCCAGGCGGCGGTTTGCTTAATCACATCGTCCGGCTTTTTGCCACGGCGGCGAATGGTCTGCTGCGGGCTGACCAGCACGTTTTCCAGCAGGGTTTCATCGGCGCTGGCTTCGTGGGAGGGATTAATCCAGGGCAT
>NZ_CANMKV010000126.1 GCF_947498635.1 uncultured Microbulbifer sp.
TTGCCATCGGCTGTGAATTCTACTGTTTTTGCAGAGCTGTCGAGGTTAAAAATACGGACGTATTCATCGGAGGTTTTGGTGGGACCTACATCATTATGAGCGATAACCGCACTACCCCACCGATTACCGAACGTCTCTATTGAGACAACTGTTGATTTATTGCCGAGCGGTTGACTACCTAAACTGCCACTTGAACCTCCAGAAAACGTAAATGTTCCATTACCTGTGATCTCCCTTTCCACTCCATCAACTGTAATTGTTGCCCCAGTTACTGACGGAAAATTAGAAATAGTTACATTTACCTGCTGTTTATACGTATAACGATATACATCTACATCATGCTCACCATCATGAAATAAAAACTCACTACTCCTATGTGTGATCGCCCAGTTATATTTGACTACCATCTCTTTGGTATCAACCTGCCCAGGCTTATTGATAGTGCTCTGCCCACCAACGGCAGCATAAGTCGTCTCATTGATTCGCGCCGAATCACTGTAAGCCAGACTCGTACTTCTCG
>NZ_CANMKV010000127.1 GCF_947498635.1 uncultured Microbulbifer sp.
CGATACTGCGGTCTGCGGGAGATAGGTCAACGGTGACCTTCTGCAGGCGGCCCTTGGCATCGTAGCTGTAGTGCAGACGCTGTTCGGTGGTGCCGTCGCTGCTGACGGTGACGGCGGTCACACGGGTACCGCTATAGGTGATCGCGAGGGTCTGGCCGGCGGCGTCGGTAATACTGTTCACCAGGCCACTGCTGTTGTGGCCAAAGGCTACCTGACGGCCTTCCGCATCGACACGGGCCACCAGTTTCCAGTGGCCATTGATATTGCCGTAGACCTCTTCGGTGCGGCTGGAGCCCTCGCGCCATACCCATTGGTTGTTGCCGCTATCGAACACTATCTGGTCGTGGGCACCGGCACCATCACTGGAAATATAGACCTGTAGGCTGGCATCGTAGGTATATAGAGTCCCAGCACCGTCGCCGCCAATACGGGTGATCTGGCTGCCGGGCTGGTTAGGAGTACCGACCAAATTGGTCAGCTGGTTGGAGAAATTAAAGCGGAAGCCGTC
>NZ_CANMKV010000128.1 GCF_947498635.1 uncultured Microbulbifer sp.
GGATGTAAGGAAGAAGCACTCACAGCCACGGTGCGTACCGGAGACACCGTGATTGTCTCCCTGTCTGCCGACGACCTGAGGGAAAGTGGAGACACCAGCGGCAGTGCCATCCTGCGCGCCGAGCAACTGAGCGCTTCCCTCACTGATGCCGCTAATACGGAGCACAGCGTACGGGTACGCCAAGTGTTCCGGGTTTATGCCGATCCCACCAGTGAAGTGCAGCGGCTGGATAACGCAGGCCACTGGCTAGCGGCTATTGACTTGGTTGACCCGCTTTCAGCTTCCGCCCCCACACTGGCCAGTGGCAGCGCCGAGTTGACCTTATCCGCCCCGGGCTACTTCGATGCCGATAAGGTGGTGACTCTCGAAGTAGTCGCTGGCCTCGGTACGCCAAAAACCTTCGGCGACTTGAGCCTCGGTGCTGAATCCACTGAGCCGGCGCCCCAAGCACTGGCTACGGTTACCGGCAGTCTGGAAGGGCACCTGCTTGCCGCCGTACAGCATCAAT
>NZ_CANMKV010000129.1 GCF_947498635.1 uncultured Microbulbifer sp.
AGAGTCCGTGCGATTTCTGCTATAGACTCTGATTTTTTCCAAAGCTTTACGGCAGTTCTGCGTTTTTCTTCCTGTGCAGAAGCGGGTAATTTTCTTGCATCAATAATATCCATTTGGATATTATATAGAACTATAGAATCGCCGGATTAATACTGCCAAATTTTTGTCATCGCGACTAAGGTGCAGCGTACTGCAAAAAGAATCTTCCGCATCAGTGTTGCTGGCTTTAAGGTAAGCCTTTTGTCGCCAGCCATCTTCATTGCGTACAAAAATATACACCGCGCCAGAATTACTTGCGCTATTATCGTTCTCATCGCCATTTATGCCTGTGGCTTCACTGGGAGCGCCCACAGCTAGGGTCCGGCCATCGGTGCTAAGGCTTACAGCTCGACCAAATCGATCCTCAGTATCCATATTATTAACCCAGCGGACAAATAGTTCCATTATGCTGCATATTTAATCGATTCATGCCGGAAGTAGGATGCTACACGCGCAGGTTTCTT
>NZ_CANMKV010000130.1 GCF_947498635.1 uncultured Microbulbifer sp.
TATTAACCCGGCGGACAAATAGTTCCATTATGCTGCATATTTAATCGATTCATGCCGGAAGTAGGATGCTACACGCGCAGGTTTCTTTTGTAACATTCTCATGTGAGAAAGCACTTTGCTTTTTAGCTTCTTCTTGGATCGCGCTGGTATGCCACTGTGAACGCCTCCTTTAAGATCGCAATTCAAATACTCATCTGGATTCAGCTCAGGTGAATAGGATGGCAAATAAAAGATTTCTATTTCATCATCGTGCTCTTTCAGCCAAGCTTTAACGACTCGAGCGTGATGTACCCTAAGGTTGTCTAGAATGAGGAAAACTTTGCGGCCTGCTGTTTTGATCAATCGCTTGAGAAAGTCGATAAGTCTGTCAGCATTCATACTTCCTTCGTAAATTTGAAAGCGTACTGTTCCTTGATTTGTAATGGCGGATATCATATTGAGTGAACAACGCTTTGCATTTAGCTTCACAATGGGCGTTTTTCCTTTTGGTGCATAGCCGCG
>NZ_CANMKV010000131.1 GCF_947498635.1 uncultured Microbulbifer sp.
ATCCGCGATGCCGCGCTAAACAAACTGCAAACCCTTTCCGGCTACCACTTCCCCTCAGCGGGCAGCACGGAAGGCATTGAACGGGAAAAGCTGCCGGCCATCTTTGTGGGCTTTGCCACGGAACAAACAGAACAGGAGCTCTCGGGTACTACCCGCCAGCTGGATCTTGTCGTGTCGGTGGTGGTGCTTAGCCGGGGGGATATCTATGAACGGCTGGATCAGGCCACTGAGGATATTGAGAGTGTCCTACAGGGTCGAACCCTGGGTGGTGTCTGTGAGATTTTCGCGCTATCACAAACCGATTTCGCCCTGGATCAAGATCACCCCTTGGGCGAGGTGCGCCTGACTTACAGCGCCCAATATTCCACTGAATGACGCACTTCCGCGTCGGACTTTAATTTCTACTAAGCGACTGGAGAATCCCTATGTCTCAATTGGCTCAGGGCACCAACCTATATTTTATTGATCCGGCAGATGATTCTGTGCAGAAA
>NZ_CANMKV010000132.1 GCF_947498635.1 uncultured Microbulbifer sp.
CTGGAGTTTCGTTATTTTGATCACCGTGACCAGCGACGCAAGCAACTTCGGTTAAAGCCTAAAGAGTTCTTGAGACGTGTATTGCAGCACATACCTCCGATAGGTAAACACATGATCCGTGGTTACGGATTATATGCTGGATGCAACAAGAAAAAGCACGATCTATGTAGCAATCTGGTGGGTCTAATGAAAGATCAACCACTCCCGTCTGGATTGCAAATCCAAGATCTGGTGGTAGAGTGTGGGCAGTGTCATGAACCCACAAAATTGAGTAGCAGGGTGTGGTCTAAGGCGAAAAAAGGAATTTCCTTTATAAAGGGGGCCGCTCGGCCAGATAGTGCCGGCGGGAATGTACAACATGGCGATGAACCAGACACTGCAGGAATGGGCCTCTTTAGTTCGGCCTAAATTCAATGCCAGGTCATTTTTTTGCCGCCTGCAGCGCAGGTTATCTTAGCGTTA
>NZ_CANMKV010000133.1 GCF_947498635.1 uncultured Microbulbifer sp.
GAAAAAACCCCGCAGATAATCGCAGCGGCGATCTGGTGGCCGATGGGGATGTAGAAACCCTGCGTGGCCAGGCGCGGCACCTGGAGCAAAACCACGATTTTGCCTTTGGCATTCTCACCACCCTGGTGAACAACATCGTTGGCCCACGCGGTATTGATGTGGAATTCCAACCCAAGACCTGGGACGGCGCTATCCATGAAGGTCTCGCCAGCCAAATGAATGACGCTCATCAAGAGTGGGCGCGGCGCCCGGAATGTACCCGGCAATTCAGCTGGGCCAAATCCCAGCGGCTTTTATGCAATACCTGGCTGCGCGATGGCGAAACCCTGCTGCGGCATTTGCAGGGCACGGTGCCCGGCCTAAAGCACCGCACCCCGGTGCCTTACACCCTCGAATGCCTGGAACCGGATTTTCTGCCGGTGGATTACAACGATCCCAGCCAACGCATCGTACAGGGCAT
>NZ_CANMKV010000134.1 GCF_947498635.1 uncultured Microbulbifer sp.
CGCACCAGCTGGTTGTTGGCGTCGTAGTGGTAGGCCACTTGGTAGTAGAGCGCACTGGTGCCGCTGCCGCGCTCGTTAGCGCGGTACGCCAACTGGCTGCTGCCCTTGAGATTGCCGGCTTGGTCGTAGACCTGAGTGTCGTAATCCCCTACTCCGTCTTGGCTGGCCATCAATAAGCCGGCCTCATAGTCCTGCAGGCGCAGCTGTTCGTGCTGGAGGTTGTAGCTGTTTACCGCGCTGCGGGTGGCACTGCTGGCACCGGCGGCGGCCTCGGCCCCCACCTTCTCCATCACCACTTCGCCGAAGGCATTGACGCCGTATTCGGTGGCGGTGTGGGCGCGGAACTGGGTCATCTGCTCGGTGTGGACGTCCGCTTCCGGCTTCAGCACCTTCACTATATTGCCGCGCTGGTCGTACTCGTACAGGGTGGTGTTGCCGCTGTTGTCGATCGACGCCAC
>NZ_CANMKV010000135.1 GCF_947498635.1 uncultured Microbulbifer sp.
CAGATCAAAGCCATCACCCTCGTTAGCCCTTGTAGCTGGCAAAAGAAACTTTACAGTCGCGGCAGAAAAAGAATCCGTGTGCAAAGAAGGGGTTGACCCATTAGTGATTCGGCTATCTGCGCTCGCTAATTGCACTTTACACTTTAGGCTTCACTATTTGCGATGTGACTTGATTGGTGTCAGATAGTAGTCGATATGAAAGAACAAGTCTTAATAGTGTGTACTCACTAAGGGTGCCGCGATAGCACATAGTGATTGTTGAGGTATAAAACTGCTGATTGTTGGAGGGTTCCTCAAGTAGAGAGCCTGTATGAGAGGGTTACTTAAGGCCCCTGTGACAAAAACTATACCGTGCAGCATATCTACCCTCGTCAGCCGAAATGTGATAATCGATCGTAAATAAATCGGTTTCGGGCTGGGAAATATATGCCGAGCTATAGCTGGCT
>NZ_CANMKV010000136.1 GCF_947498635.1 uncultured Microbulbifer sp.
GTTTCTGCACAAGCGTTATCATAGCAATTACCTTTGGCGCTCATGCTGCACCGCAGATCATACGCTGTAATTAAAGATTGATAATCTTTAGAGCAATACTGGCTTCCCCTGTCAGTATGTACGATAACATTCGTCGGTTTCTTACGTCGCCATAGAGCCATTTGAAGGGCGTCACAGACCAATCTAGCCGCCATCGTTTCCGACATCGCCCAACCAATAACCAGCCGACTATAGAGGTCTATCACTACAGCTAGATATAACCAACCCTCTTCTGTTCGTAGGTAGGTAATATCCCCGACCCATTTCTGATTCGGCGCTTCAGCATTGAAGTTCTGCTCGAGCAGATTTGGGGCCACTGGCAGACCATGTTTTGAGTAGGTTGTGGCTTTATATCTCTTGGCGGCTTTAGCTCGTAGGCCCTGTCGACGCATGCTGGCAGCAA
>NZ_CANMKV010000137.1 GCF_947498635.1 uncultured Microbulbifer sp.
GTGAGATACAAGAGCGCTGCCCTGAAACCACGATTGTGAGTATCGCGGATAGAGAGGGGGATATTCATGAGTGGTTTCAATTAGCTGAAGATCAAAATGAACAGCGACGTGCAAGCTATATTGTTCGAGCCAAGGCTAATCGTAGTTTAGAGATCGAAGGAGAAGATAAGACTTTACTTTGGGACTATTTGACCAAACAGAAGTCCATCGGAAAATACTCAGTAGGTATCCCCAAAAGGAATGGGGAGCCAGAAAGGGAAGCTAAGGTCAGTGTATCCATTGCAGAAGTAAGATTACAGGGAAAAGGAAAATCAAAACGACCTCTTTCTATCTACGCAGTTTTTGCTAAGGAATTAAGCCCACCAGAAGGCAAAAAAGGTATTGAATGGATGCTGCTGACCGATCTTGCAGTTGAGGACTTTAAGCAAGCGAGGAT
>NZ_CANMKV010000138.1 GCF_947498635.1 uncultured Microbulbifer sp.
GGAACCTCTGAATAATTCCGAGCCAATTTGGTAGTATTCAGTTATCCGTCAAGGCTACGATAGATCATGCACCAAGTCACCTTTGCCGAAGCAGAATACAATCTGAAGCGCCGTAAAACTCGTCGAGAGAAGTTTCTTTCTCAGATGAATGCCCTCATTCCTTGGCGGCGACTGGAAGCTCGAATAGCCCCTTGTTATCCACGCGGCAAGCGTGGCCGAGAGCCTTACCCATTGAAGGTCATGCTGCGTATTCATTGCATGCAGTTGTTTTACAACCTCAGCGATCCAGCTATGGAAGATGCGCTATACGAAATTGAATCTATGCGTAATTTTGCAGGATTGACTTTGAATGGCCCAATTCCCGATGAGACAACGATTCTTAATTTTCGCCACTTGCTGGAGTCAAATCAGCTCGGCACA
>NZ_CANMKV010000139.1 GCF_947498635.1 uncultured Microbulbifer sp.
CTTTCCTCGGAAGAACTGCAAAACCTGGCCGGCACCATGCAGCAGCTCACCACTTTTGGTGATGAAGCCGTGATGGAGATGGAAGCGCTGCTGCTCACTTTTACCAATATCCAAGGCGAGGTGTTTAAACGAGCCACCCCGGCAATTTTGGATATGTCCGTGGCCATGGGCACGGATCTGCGTTCTTCGGCAGTTCAGCTGGGCAAAGCGCTGAATGATCCGATAAAGGGTATTTCTGCCCTCAGCCGCACCGGCATCCAATTTACCGATGCGCAAAAAAGTACCATCGAAGCCCTGGTGGAATCCGGTCGCACGGCCGAGGCGCAAGGGCTGATCCTGGAAGAGCTGGAAAAACAATTTGGCGGCGCTGCGGAAGCGGCAGCGGATACGTTTGGTGGGGCCTTAAA
>NZ_CANMKV010000140.1 GCF_947498635.1 uncultured Microbulbifer sp.
ACGAGCACGAACGCTTCCTGATACATCGTGTACGAAAGTCTACTCTGAAAAAGAGTGGCGTATGATATGGATAATGCGAGATAAAACTACCCCACCCAACGAACCTCCAAGTATGAGGGCGATAACTCGCATGTTGGCAGGTCTAGGAGGTTTTCTGGGGCGTAAAGGGGATGGTGAGCCAGGGGTTAAAACTGTTTGGCAGGGATACACTAAACTGCTTCATTATATGGAGGCAGCGGAGGTTTTAACTGGGGTTAAATGATGTGTATAAAACACAGCCCTTGCTGCAGTGGTAACCCGGTTGGCGCACCCACTTGATCCTACCCACCAACGACGGACACACCACTAAGCGACTAGTTGTTCCTCAAACGCCTCAGGGCTGAGATAGCCA
>NZ_CANMKV010000141.1 GCF_947498635.1 uncultured Microbulbifer sp.
TTGACTTTAAGAGAAAACTGGAAAGAAACAGGTGAATACTTATTACCTGTGCGAGTGGTTAAGAGCCTTTATAGGGGGAAATTTCAAGCGCTGTTATTAGAACAATATCGTGCTGGATTACTTAAGCTCCCTCCCAGTTGGTCAATTGGCCAATTTGATATCCTCTTTAAAGCTTGCTATCGCAAAGAATGGTCGGTTCGTATTCAGGAACGATATGAGCATGGTCAAGGTGTACTGCTGTATTTTTCACGCTATATCAAAGGTGGGCCACTGAAACCAAAGCAGATATTAAATGTGGATCATAAGGGGCTGGAGTTTCGTTATTTTGATCACCGTGACCAGCGACGCAAGCAACTTCGGTTAAAGCCTAAAGAGTTCTTGAGACG
>NZ_CANMKV010000142.1 GCF_947498635.1 uncultured Microbulbifer sp.
GCGGGAATAGCTCAGTTGGTAGAGCGCAACCTTGCCAAGGTTGAGGTCGCCGGTTCGAACCCGGTTTCCCGCTCCAAATTTTTGCTTTTTGAGATGATCTCTAGTCAACTCGGAAAGCATTGCCACCGAGAAATCAGTGGTATTGCCATGGACAGCATGGCAGCACCGGGCCATTAGGCCGAAGTGCAAGTTTCTGTCCCCATCGTCTAGAGGCCTAGGACACCGCCCTTTCACGGCGGTAACAGGGGTTCGACTCCCCTTGGGGATGCCAATACGACCCGGCAGCAGTGCTGCCGGGTCAAATTGCGGGAATAGCTCAGTTGGTAGAGCGCAACCTTGCCAAGGTTGAGGTCGCCGGTTCGAACCCGGTTTCCCGC
>NZ_CANMKV010000143.1 GCF_947498635.1 uncultured Microbulbifer sp.
TGTAATTGGCGCTTATCGTCCAGGGAAACCCTGGGAGTAATAAACCCCGGCCAGCTGGTGGTTACCTGGGCATCCTGACTGCTGTCATACCAGTAGAGCTTGGCGGTGCCGCTCTCTACATAGGCGATGACCAGGCGCATATTCTGGTCGAAGGCCAAACTCACCTCTGTGATATTAACCCCGGTAATCACAGTACTCGCCCTCACCTGCTGAGCATCCAGCACTATGGCCTTTCCATCTTCCAATACCCGTGCGCGCCAGGTCTGAATGTTCAGCCCTCGACTGGGGTCTTGCAGGGCAATACCGCCGCGCTCGTAGTCGGTAATCGCGCGCACCGGCAGGGCGGCACCGCCGATAAAAGGTGC
>NZ_CANMKV010000144.1 GCF_947498635.1 uncultured Microbulbifer sp.
TATTTTTGTCGGGTTAAACCGCGCGGACTGAACATCGTGGGCAAAATTATTTGCGTGCTTTAGGGGTTTTTATTTATAAATTTATTTATTTTATGAATAGTTTTTCTTAAAAAATATCTATAAAAATCTAAATTAGACGTTCTATTTTCATGGCATCGTTTGTTCTATTTGTTTATTCGTTTTTATTTTCTACGCTTTGCGCTTTTTAGTCTCTGTCTTTCTCTTTTGTTTTTCTTCTTGGCTTTTTGTTGATTATTTTTTTCAGACATAAAAAAAGGGCCGCCCTATTGGGTGGCCCTTTCGGAATATAAGCCTGACGATGACCTACTCTCACATGGGGAAACCCCACACTACCATCG
>NZ_CANMKV010000145.1 GCF_947498635.1 uncultured Microbulbifer sp.
CGGCTGACATTGAGGGCGGTGCCGGAGTTGCTGATGCGCGCGAAGGATTCCCCTTTGATGCGCTCTTCCAGCAGCAGTCCGCGGCCGCTGTAGACATATTCGGTGGTGCGCTCGTCGCCGCTGGCGATATTCGCCACCAGGGCGGCGCGGTTACTCGTGTAGAGGTTGTCGAGCCAGGCGTGGCGCGCCTCACTGCCATCCGCCGCTTTAGGGGCGCCGAGGCCGCTAAAGTTAAGGGCGTCGGCGTAGCGGGTCTGCGCGGTGATCTGGCCGAGACCATCGTAACGATACTCGGTGACATAGCCGAGGCGGTCCACTTCCAGTACCCGGTTGCCGGCGCTGTCGTAGAGGGCGAA
>NZ_CANMKV010000146.1 GCF_947498635.1 uncultured Microbulbifer sp.
GATCAACGCTTAATGTGCCCAGGCTTTTTTTAGACATAGCTATCCACTGGCCCCTAGTGCCAGCTCTTCATCGCCTGTTGCAGCGACAGCTCTGGCTCTTCCTCGTGGGGCATAAAGTCGGTAATTTTTACGGGGTTGCCTTTACCTTTGTGGGTATTGGCGTAGAGGGTGGCGAGTAGCGCCGAGGATCTTTCGATTCGCATTCCCGGATGCAGGGAGCCGCGTTTTTTACGGTAGAGCGCCCAGCGCTGGACCTCCTCATAGCTGAGCCGCTGCTGAGCCTCGGCGATGGTGCAGCCGCCGATGCCATTCAGCACCAGCTCGTGCCAGAGTTCGTCTAGCTCACTGA
>NZ_CANMKV010000147.1 GCF_947498635.1 uncultured Microbulbifer sp.
GGTGTCTCCGGTACGCACCGTGGCTGTGAGTGCTTCTTCCTTACATCCGGTTAGCAGGGTGAGTAAGGCCGATACGACAAAAAGCTTCGCGATGAGAGTTTCCCTTTCCCTACTTCCTTGAGGAAAGTAAAGCATTGTGAATTTCAAATGCTCAGCTCTTTGTACTCTTCGTAATAGCTAATCAGAAAATTTATATATACTATTCCCTGCTACAGGCAACATCTTTACGCCTTCGTCATACTTTAACCCTAGATTGCCAACATAAGTGACACACGTTTACCCACCAAAAATTCCAGTGGGCTCAAGTAATTTAACACCTTC
>NZ_CANMKV010000148.1 GCF_947498635.1 uncultured Microbulbifer sp.
ATAGAGGCGCGCGGAGACGTTATCGCCACTCACCCAGCGCACTCGCCAGCGTTTGGCCGCGGTGGGTAGGCTGGCAATATTGCTGACCTTATAGGTGACTTTGGGCTCATCCCCAGAGACGGCGGTCACGGTGGCGGGCTGCCACAGGGGTTCCGCGTTTACGCCGCAGCCGGTCTGCGAATCCGCATCGGTTCCAAATATCGCGCGACAGGTGATGGAATCCACATGGCCGATACTCTGCCGCAGGCGCATGGCGTAGCTGAGTAATTCCGGGATAAACACCGTATTCTTTACCGTGCGCACCTCACCAATATCGCC
>NZ_CANMKV010000149.1 GCF_947498635.1 uncultured Microbulbifer sp.
TGGGGTTTGGCTGCCGAGCGCGGTGAGCAGCTGGTCTTTGGCTTTTTCGGCGCTGCAGTCCATATCATCCAGACAGGTTTGCATCACGGTGCTGTGGGCTTCGAAGCCTTTAAACACGGCTTTGATCGTGTCTTTGCGTTGCTTTTCGTCGGCGGCAAATTGCGCCCTGGCATCGGCGGCAATCTGGGCTTTCATTTCTGGGGTGACCTCGGGCGCGGCGGTTGCGGCTGGCGTGGTGGAGGTGGAGGTGGTCATGGCTTGCGCTTCCTGGGTTTGGCTATGGGTTTGGTCTGGATTGCCTGCAACCGCAG
>NZ_CANMKV010000150.1 GCF_947498635.1 uncultured Microbulbifer sp.
TCGGCGCTGCCGCTGGCGGCAATACTGGTGAGGTTGGCAAACACCATGCTGTCGACGGTGACTTGATCGGCGTCGGCGTTGAACGCGTAACGGTCATTCTCGCTGCTGCTCAGACGACCGTTACCAGCGCTCAGAGATTCGGCGCCGGTAATGGTGACCCCGTTGTGTACCACCTGATTGGTTTGGTCGGTCAGGGCCCAGCCGTGGTTAGTACCGCCACTGACACTGTCGGCACTGCCGCCGGCCGTGATGCTGGTGAGGTTGGCGAACACCATGCTGTCGACGGTGACT
>NZ_CANMKV010000151.1 GCF_947498635.1 uncultured Microbulbifer sp.
ACCGATAAAGACTTTGTGCTGCCGGATAGCCGCACTTGGTTCACCTTCGAGGGCTATGTGGCCGACTTCCCCTTTGATTTCCAGCAGAACAGTTTGGTCACCGGTGAAATGTCGATCCAGCGCAGCGGCGGTTCGGCCTGGACCGTTAAAGCTTCCACTTAAGGTTATGCAATCATGGAATTAACCATCGAATCCCTACAAGAGCAGGGCGCCTTTTCTGGCCCCCCGGTGGAGCGCGCTATCACCTGGAAGCAGGGCGAACAGGAATTAACCGCAACCGTTTATGTCCG
>NZ_CANMKV010000152.1 GCF_947498635.1 uncultured Microbulbifer sp.
TAAGGTTTGGCTTTCCTTGGCAGACGTGACCTCCAGTTAAGTCGACGGATCCAGCGGTAAATTGTTGAACAGCTAACCGCTTTCGTACACCGTTCAAGCCGCATTCGCCCAGCGATTTGTTCAGGGCTTGCATTTTTTAGCTGGAGGTCGATTTGTACCTGCATGGCAAAGTCGAGCTTGGTGTGCTTAAGAGCTCCGTGCCGCCGTTGCAGTGCCTGACGATGGGCACTCTCGGCACAGTAGGGGCTGCAACGACCAAGCTCGCGAGAGATGGTCTTATTGG
>NZ_CANMKV010000153.1 GCF_947498635.1 uncultured Microbulbifer sp.
CTCGTTAATATCAAGAACAAGGACGCTGTCACTTGCCGTCGCGGAACCAAATAAGTGTGTATCCGTTACATTGCCGGATTCGATTTGTTGGAAGAGAATACCGTTGCTGGACAACTCTTTATCATTGCCCGTCAGATAGACATCGATATCTGTTGCATTAACGCTATCTCCCTTATCGGGATCATTGGTCTCTGCGCCCGCCTGCACCTTGGATACATTGGTGAAGGTAATACTTTCTACTTCTACTTGATTCGCTGTAGAAAGTACGGTGAAAGTGTCGGC
>NZ_CANMKV010000154.1 GCF_947498635.1 uncultured Microbulbifer sp.
TTACCCACCAAAAATTCCAGTGGGCTCAAGTAATTTAACACCTTCCTGGGGCGAGTATTGATTCGAAACACTGCATCATCAATACGGCTTTTTGGTATCTTGCCAATTTCCACTCCTTTCGGGAAGAAGCGTCTCAAGAGACCATTAGTGTTTTCGTTCAGCCCACGCTCCCAGGAGTGGTAAGGTTTCGCAAAATATATTCTGCATCCTAGCTTCTGCGCAATCGATTGATGACCTGCGAATTCTCCACCATTATCGAAGGTGATGGTTTTACAGATGGC
>NZ_CANMKV010000155.1 GCF_947498635.1 uncultured Microbulbifer sp.
TTCAGAGTTGAATGCAGGACACAAATAAACGGCAGGAAATATTTAAAGATATCATGCGGAATCACAATCACTAGGAGCCCAAAACAACTCTAGCTGAATAATTCTTTGTACATCCGGCATGGCAAAGCAATTAACCGTGATACTGAAAAAAATCAAAAAAACCACACCACCAACGTTGCCAAACGGCATCCGCATTCCATTCTTTTTTTAAAAACAGAAAGTAAATATTTTAAATGGCCACATGTACTGAGGCATCCATGCGCAAAGTACATGTCTTCG
>NZ_CANMKV010000156.1 GCF_947498635.1 uncultured Microbulbifer sp.
CCGGTTATGCATTTTCTAAAATGCCTCTTATAATTTAAAAGTGGCACCACTCCCGCGCAGCGGGTTTGTACAACAGTGTATTCAAAAGCAGCTGCATTATATCACCCACCACTATATCCATAGACTCCTTTCGGCAACGATTTAAAGAAAACCCTGTAGGAACATTAGGTTACCGATAATTGGTGCTATCGTACATAATTGGATATATTGCAGCCGCATCATATCCCGGCATTTTCGCTGCTATATATCCTTTTGAAAACCCCTTAAAAGTCAAAA
>NZ_CANMKV010000157.1 GCF_947498635.1 uncultured Microbulbifer sp.
CGGATTCTTTTTCTGCCGCGACTGTAAAGTTTCTTTTGCCAGCTACAAGGGCTAACGAGGGTGATGGCTTTGATCTGCTTGTGAGTCTACAGACGTCAGGAGTGCTGTTGGCTGTATCATTATCGAGGTTTATTTTTTGCCTTTTACTTTCTAGCTAGTGTTGGTCAGTTGATGCTGGGTGCTTTTTGATCTTTTTTATGCGATGCGGTCTTGGTAACTGGCCACTATTCCTGTTTACTTTTCAATTTACTATCAGTAACTGAAAAGAGATG
>NZ_CANMKV010000158.1 GCF_947498635.1 uncultured Microbulbifer sp.
TTAGCGCGGCATCGCGGATGGTGATGCGTTGGGTCATTGGCATGTGCTCCAGGAATTTCGGGCATAAAAAAACCCGCGGGTGCGGGTTTGAGTGTCCATCTGCGGTTAAAGAACGCTACATATCAAAGTACATCTTTTAAATCTAACGCCCGGCTTTGGGGCTGACTTGGAGCTGCGAAGCAGCGGAAAGGCAGTCCCAGCCCCGAAGGGGTGACAACAGCCGCTTGTTAGCCGTGTTACTCGTGAATGAAATAGACATCCGTTTCATTG
>NZ_CANMKV010000159.1 GCF_947498635.1 uncultured Microbulbifer sp.
GCCACCACCAACACCTACACCCGCAATGTCTCCTCTAAGGGGGATAGCTATACCTCCGTCTTCTACTCGCAGACCGGTATGTACAACCGCGAGGCTATCCGCAATATCGCCCTGCAGCTGACCGGTGCCGCCAACGACGAGACTTTGATCGCCCACCACGCCAGCTACAACGCCTTTGGTGAGAACGTGGCGTCGATCGACAACAGCGGCAACACCACCCTGTACGAGTACGACCAGCGCGGCAATATAGTGAAGGTGCTGAA
>NZ_CANMKV010000160.1 GCF_947498635.1 uncultured Microbulbifer sp.
TATTACGCCCAGAACGGTTTCGATTCCAGCATTATCGCCAGTGATACCAGTTTTGATGTGGACAATGCCGAGGGCTACGCCCTGTACAGTACCGACGTGCCCGGCATCACCGTGGAAATGGCGGAACGCGGTGAGTTGGATGGGGCGGAGTGGGCCATGCTTCTGGTCAATTACCGCGATCTGTCCATGGGTGCGCTGTTATTGGATGGTGGCGATATTGGTGAGGTGCGCACGGTAAAGAATACGGTGTTTATCCCGGA
>NZ_CANMKV010000161.1 GCF_947498635.1 uncultured Microbulbifer sp.
GAAGGTGTTAAATTACTTGAGCCCACTGGAATTTTTGGTGGGTAAACGTGTGTCACTTATGTTGGCAATCTAGGGAGTTGTTCCAAACTGATTTAACTCCAGCAAGCGGCGAAAATCAGCAACCACCCGCATAGCAGGTGGTATGGTGAAAGCCCCCAAAGGGGGCTATTTACAACCCCGCAAGTTGCATCTGCTCTTGCCGGCGTTCTTCAACCTCTTGATTCTTGATGTACTCTCGAATCATCTGCTCATCAAGACC
>NZ_CANMKV010000162.1 GCF_947498635.1 uncultured Microbulbifer sp.
AATTCTTTTAACCCCGGCGGTAACCCGGCGGATCAGCTGGATGATACTTCCCTGGAAGACTTGGATAAAAAGTTCAAACGGGGCCTGCGTACACCGGGGCAGGCGTCGGTGGGTCTTAAAATTAATCCGAAAAATGCGGTCCATAAACGCCTGCATGAACTGTCCCAGGATGACACGGTGGACAATATGAAATGGGCGGTGGGCTGGAGTGATGGCACCGAGCCACCTACGGTCACCGATAAAGACTTTGTGCT
>NZ_CANMKV010000163.1 GCF_947498635.1 uncultured Microbulbifer sp.
GGTACTCAATGGCAATGTGGACCTGCTGGAGATTCGCCTGTGAGACAGATTCCCCCAGCTTTACAGGCCCATTTGGACAGCGGCGTCACCACCACCTGTAAATTATTAAAAATCACCCTAAGCGACGGCCGCCAGTTCGGTGCCGCCACGCTCGACCGCGATGTGGTTTACGAAGGGCTCACCTATTACGCCCAGAACGGTTTCGATTCCAGCATTATCGCCAGTGATACCAGTTTTGATGTGGACAATGC
>NZ_CANMKV010000164.1 GCF_947498635.1 uncultured Microbulbifer sp.
AATTTGGAGACTCGTTCAACCAGTGTCACCAGATAGCCATCTTGACCATAAACAGTATCGCCTTCCCAGTGACCAATCTCAGTGTTTTCATCGACAATCGCAGGCCTTTCATCAATATCTATGCGCTCTGGAATAAGCTTTACGCCGGCCTCAGAACTTGCCCGTTTACGATAAGGTTTGGCTTTCCTTGGCAGACGTGACCTCCAGTTAAGTCGACGGATCCAGCGGTAAATTGTTGAACAGCTAAC
>NZ_CANMKV010000165.1 GCF_947498635.1 uncultured Microbulbifer sp.
CCGAGAGGCCGCTATAATGCACGCCACTCAAGCAAGGGCGGAAACGGCCTTGCAGGGATTCGGAAAGCTCTTTGAGTCACACGGATCGCCGAGAAAAAAGCTGAAAAAAAACACTTGATTCAGCGACCAGGATGTGTAGAATACGCGTCCCGCAGTTAGGGCCCGGCGCTCAACTGAGTTGTTTAAAAATTCGATCAAGCAATATGTGTGGGTGCTTGCGGAATGATGAATCGATAC
>NZ_CANMKV010000166.1 GCF_947498635.1 uncultured Microbulbifer sp.
CATCCTAGCTTCTGCGCGATCGATTGATGACCTGCGAATTCTCCGCCATTATCGAAGGTGATGGTTTTACAGATGGCCTGATATGGCTTCAGCATCTGCTTTATTGCCCGACCCACTGTTTTCTTGCTCTTATTTGGGACTCTACGAGTGAGCAATAATTTGGAGACTCGTTCAACCAGTGTCACCAGATAGCCATCTTGACCATAAACAGTATCGCCTTCCCAGTGACCAAT
>NZ_CANMKV010000167.1 GCF_947498635.1 uncultured Microbulbifer sp.
TGCAGGTCTTTGTTGTCGGCGCTGATTACCACCGACTTGGTTTTGTAGCTATCCCACTTTTCGTAGGTGTTGTGCAGCGTGGTCACCGTGGCGGCGCCACCATCTTCCGGGTAGGCGTTGGTGATGGTGGTGTCCACCGTCTGGCCGCCACCGAGGAAGGTGTTGCGGCTGCGGATAACTTCGTCGGTGGCTAAACCATTCTCATCGTACTGGGTGGTGGCGTAA
>NZ_CANMKV010000168.1 GCF_947498635.1 uncultured Microbulbifer sp.
CGTCAGCCGAAATGTGATAATCGATCGTAAATAAATCGGTTTCGGGCTGGGAAATATATGCCGAGCTATAGCTGGCTAGTTAATTTTCTGGACACCCATAGATTAGAGAAAGGTGCCAGCAGCGTTGCTGGCGCTAGTTCCGGTGGCTATTTCTTTCTGCTTTATAGTTAAGGGGACGTGAAATTCTGAATATCTATGCTTGGGCTTAGAAAAACTGTGGC
>NZ_CANMKV010000169.1 GCF_947498635.1 uncultured Microbulbifer sp.
TGTAACTTAGCCTTGCTTCGCCATCCGTAAATCTGGGAAGGATGTAACCCAAGCTGTTTAGCGGCAACGCTTACACCAACTTTGACCGCCAGTGCTAGGGCATCTTTTCTATATTCCTCTGAGTATTTTTTACGAGTGGATTTGGTTGATTTACTTGATCGTGTCATAGGGCACCTCTGCTGCGTAGTTTATCGCTTAAGAGAGTGTCCGTCTTTTG
>NZ_CANMKV010000170.1 GCF_947498635.1 uncultured Microbulbifer sp.
AGACATTCCGGTGCGCGAGGCGTACAAACCAATCATGGTGGTTTTGACTTTGGCCAGCAGGCTCTTGGTTTTTTCCAAGGCGCGCTCGTCACCTCTGGCCACGGCACTGGGGTTGTGCACCATGTAATAGGCGTTTTCGGCAATATGGACGGTATCCCCGGCGAGAGCGATCACACTGCCCATACTCGCGGCGATGCCTTCAATCCAGGTTTCCAC
>NZ_CANMKV010000171.1 GCF_947498635.1 uncultured Microbulbifer sp.
TTTCTTAAGAAAATTACTTCAAAAAAGAGCTTGCCAAGCACCGAGAGGCCGCTATAATGCACGCCACTCAAGCAAGGACGGAAACGGCCTTGCAGGGATTCGGAAAGCTCTTTGAGTCACACGGATCGCCGAGAAAAAAGCTGAAAAAAACACTTGATTCAGCGACCAGGATGTGTAAAATACGCGTCCCGCAGTTAGAGCCCGGCGCTCA
>NZ_CANMKV010000172.1 GCF_947498635.1 uncultured Microbulbifer sp.
CAGCTGGCTGTAGGCTAGTAAGCTTCCACACAAACAAGCCAGGAACCTCATGGGAACCCGTACCAACCAGCTGACCTTAAAAGAACGGAGGCCCTTAATGGGCAGAGCTATTCAGCTCGAGCCATTGCACAACGCCTCCATAGATCCAATAAGACCATCTCTCGCGAGCTTGGTCGTTGCAGCCCCTACTGTGCCGAGAGTGCCCATCG
>NZ_CANMKV010000173.1 GCF_947498635.1 uncultured Microbulbifer sp.
ATGACACTCTCGGGCTCATACATAGTATCGATACAACAGCCGCTAATGAGCATGACATTACTGCAACAGGTCAATTGCTGCATGGCGAAGAAAAGCGAGTCTGGGGTGATTCTGGTTACACCGGGGCAGAAAAGCGCGAAGAACTGAAGTCTAAAGATGTGGAATGGCACATTGCAGAGAAGCCAAGTCGCTTAAGACATCGTCC